>JAZLAC010000029.1:0-50922 GCA_045612965.1 Bacteroidaceae bacterium
TTTGGACATTCCTGAGGAATAATAGTCACGAAGAATTAATAAGCGTTCTTCTTCACTGTAACGTTCGCATTTCTTTCTCATACTGATTACACATTTTATTAATTGTTATCAAATGTGTCTACCTATATCAGTATAAGACAAAATGAACCCAAGACACTCCAAGATACCGGACAAGGACAGGCAGAGGAAGAATTAGTGTAATGTTTTTTATACAACACCTCTAACAGGAACGCAGTTCAGGCACAGGACGACGTGCCTGAAGAATCGCTTTTGCCGGAAATAATCTTGCCATATCCTTGCCGATACCATTTTAAATCACTATCTTTACCACGGGAAACTACCCCTAAGGAACAAATACGAACCATAAAACACAAATATTACCATGAAGAAAAGCATTATCAGTTTGGTTGCCCTTCTGGCGGCAGGGTGCATGCTCCTCTCGTGCAGCACAAGGATAAAGAAGGCCAACTACAATGTAATCCCCATGCCCGCAGAAATCGCTATGGGACAGGAGGGTGCATTCGTGATGACCGACGGAACAAAGATTTTCTTTCCCGAAGGAAACGAGAAGATGCAGAAAAATGCCGAGCTGCTGGCCGAATACGTGAAGGAGCAGACAAACAAGACACTGGTGCCCCTGACCGGCACGGAGGGCAACGGAATTGTACTCCGTGTTGTTGCCAACGAGGAGCAGCCCGAGGGTTACAACCTGACGGTGACACCAGCACAGATAATCATAACCGGCGGTTCGGAAGCCGGCGTGTTCTATGGCATACAGACATTAAGGAAGTCCGTAGGCGAAGCCCAGGACATGGCCATAGTATTGCCCACGGTGGAAATTAACGACGCACCACGCTTTGCCTATCGCGGCACCATGCTGGACGTATCGCGGCACATCTTCAGCGTGGACTCCCTGAAGCGCTACATAGACATGCTCGCATTGCACAACATAAACCGCTTCCACTGGCACCTGTCCGAGGACCAGGGATGGAGGATAGAGATAAAGAGCCGACCCCTGCTGACGGAAAAGGGATCCATGAGAAAGGAAACCGTAATCGGGCGCAACTCGGGCAAATACGACGGCATACCCTATGGCGGATTCTACACCCAGGAGGAGGCCAGGGAAATCGTACGCTATGCGGCAGAACGGCACATCACCGTAATTCCAGAGATAGACATGCCCGGCCATATGATGGGCGCTTTGCATGCCTACCCCGAACTCGGCTGCACCGGCGGGCCCTACGAGGTATGGACCATGTGGGGAGTTTCCGACGAGGTACTGTGTGCCGGCAACGATGCCACACTGCGCTTTATCGAGGACGTACTGACGGAGATCGTGGAGATCTTCCCGTCGGAATACATACATATCGGCGGAGACGAGTGCCCCAAGACACGATGGAAGGCTTGCCCCAAATGCCAGGCACGCATCAAGCAGCTCGGCATCAAGGGCGATGCAAAGCACACCGCCGAGGAGTATCTCCAGAGCTACTTCATCAGCCATGCCGAAAAATTCCTCAATAGCAAGGGACGACAGATAATCGGATGGGACGAAATACTGGAAGGCGGACTTGCCCCCAACTCCACCGTGATGGCGTGGCGTGGCGAGAACTACGGCTACGAGGCCGCCAGGCAGAACCACGACGTGATTATGGCACCCACCTCGTATTTCTACTTTGACTACTACCAGACAAAGGACGTAGAGGGCGAACCCCTTGCCATTGGCGGCTATGTGCCGGTGGAGCGAGTGTACAGTTTCAACCCATGCCCCGAGGGAGCGCTTGCTCCCGAACAGCAGAAGTACATCAAGGGCGTGCAGGCAAACCTTTGGACAGAGTACGTAACCTCCATGAGCCATGTGGAATATATGCTTCTGCCCCGTATGGCAGCCCTTTGCGAAGTGCAATGGAGCAAGGACGAGAGGAAGGACTATGAAGGCTTCCTCGCACGCCTGCCTCAACTGGTGAGCATCTACGACCAGAGGGGATACAACTATGCCACACACGTCTTTGACGTTACCGCCAAGATGACCCCCGACACGGAGGAAGAGGTGCTGAAGGTTGCCCTGGGGACCATAGACAACAGCCCCATATACTACACTCTGGACGGAACCGACCCGACGGAGGATTCCGACATCTATACCGATACGCTGAAAATCAACCAGTCCTGCACCATCAAGGCCATCAGCATACGGCCCAACGGCAAGACACGTGTTTTCCAGGAAAAGATAAACGTGCACAAGGCAAGTTTCAAGCCCATCACCATGCTGCAACCCATCAACAGACAGTATGCCTTTGACGGCGCAGGCACACTGCTGGATGGCCTGAAGGGAAACCACAACTATAAGACGGGGCGCTGGATAGCCTTCTTCAGAAACGACATGGAAGCCGTCATCGACATGAAACAGTCCACGGAAATAAGCAACGTGGCCATATCCACACTGGTGGAAAAGGGCGACTGGGTGTTTGACGCACGACAAATGGCCGTGTCCGTATCCGAGGATGGGGAAAACTTCACCGAAATAGCGGCCGAAGACTATCCGGCAATGACTCTGGACAACCCGAACCAGATCTACGAGCACAGCCTGGATTTCATGCCCGTTACGGCACGCTACATCAAGGTTCACGTCCAACCCGAGCACAGCATCCCCGATTGGCATGGAGGCAAGGGGCATCCCGGTTTCGTGTTCCTGGACGAAATAACGGTAAACTGATCCCCCCCCTTCTCTCTTTCACTGCATCCCTGTCATGAAACACTGCCTGGCACTATTGTCGGCACTTCTGCTATCGCTGACCGGCATGGCACAACCCATGCCGGAGCGTGCCGTGGAACCGTTGCTGAGTACCACACGCGTACAATCCTATCCGTACAACAGGTCTTGCCCATACTACAATTATGGGGATTCCGTCAGTTCGGAACCCTGCCTCGTAGGATGTGTTGCCACGGCACTGGAGCAACTGCTCAGTTTCTACCGTCATCCAGCCTGCCTGCAGGACAGCATAGAAGGCTGGGAGACGGACAACTACTCCATCTCCACCGTACCGGCCGGGACGGCAATAGATTGGGAAGACGTAGCCGACCTGAGCCTCTGGTGCGGAATGATAGTGAAAATGAAGTACGGCCCCACCGCAAGTGCCGCGGGATTATGGAGGGCAGAGGAACCCCTGAGGCGCGTGTTCGGATACAAGACGGTACGGATACTGGACAGAAGCCTGTACAGTTTCGACTCCTGGCACAGGATATTGCAGAACGAACTCCTGGCCGGACGCCCCGTTGCCTATGTGGGATACAACAACATGATGGGCGGACATGCCTTCAACATAGACGGAATGGACGAAAACGGCCTGTTCCATTGCAACTGGGGAGAGGGCGAGCATCACAACGGGTACTTCAGATTGGAGCACCTGTGCCAGATGCAGCCGCATTGGGACGAAACCGATTGGGGGCGCATGGCCGGCTATCATGCAAACGAATACATGCTCGTACTGCACCCGGACAGTGTGGACGACGTGCTGGAACCCGACACTTTGCCCGACTTTGCCAATGCCGTCAGAGTGGACGACATCAGTTTCCGCAGGACAATAACAAGCCGCGAATATGTACTGACAGACGTTAAACTGACAAACCTCGGCAACGACACCCTGTTCCAGACGTATGAAATAATAATGAACTCTCCGTCAGACACATCTCTGCTGGAGCAATGCAAGGAAATAGCGCTTTCGGCCGTAAAGCTTCTGCCGGGAGAGACACGAACACAAACCGTAGCAGCACACTACCCTGCCCCTCCGGGAAAATACATCGTAAGCCTTACCTTCGACGGAATAAGCGTGCCCTTCAGCAAGGAAACGCATGCAGAGGCTCCCATTGCGGAACAACTGTCCATTGAAACGGCAAGCCTGGATTTCCCGGAAAAGGGAACGGCACGCATAATCCTGCGCACCAGCAACACGGCAAAAGAGGGAGTATGCGGCCGCCTGCTCTACCATAAACTTTATCCGCAAGGGTCCGACGTCAGCTGCTCCATGGATTACAGGATTCTGAACCTGCATGCCGGCACAACTGTTCAGGACACCCTTGTCTTCCACAGATTGGAACCAATGCAGAGATACGATTTTCGTGTGGGCGGATGGAGCACTTCCATATTGTCGCTTTCATTCGAAGTGCCCGCGGAACCGACCGGCATTACCGGGCCTCACGGAGATGCGGGGTCAGCCAACGACGGCATACCATACGACATGAGCGGAAGAAGAATGCATCGCCCGACCAAGGGCATATATATAAAAGGAGGAAAAAAGATATATCATGAAACCGGAGGAAATAATAGAGAAGCACTATGCGGGACAGAGTGAACTGAAGGAACTGCTTCTGTTACACTCAAGGCAAGTGGCGCAAAAAGCCATGGAGGTGCTGGACAGGCATCCCGAAATACAGGCAAACAGGGACTTCGTCTACGAGGCCGCCATGTTGCACGACATAGGGATACTGCATACCGATGCACCCGGCATAGGATGCAAGGGAAAGCACCCGTACATCTGCCATGGAATGCTGGGAGCCGGAATACTCCTGGCCGAAGGGTTACCCCAACATGCCAGAGTGGCAGAAAGGCACACCGGCACAGGACTTACCAGGGAAACGATACAACGCCAGGGACTTCCCCTGCCCCTCCACGACTTTTCGCCGGAAACCATTGAAGAGCAGATAGTTTGCTATGCCGACAAATTCTTTTCCAAAAGTCACCCCGAACGGGTCAAGACCAGCGGACAGGTCAGGGAGATGCTATCCCGTTTCCCCGATGCAGATCTTGAAAAATGGGACAGATGGACACTGCTTTTTGGTTAAAAGATGAAATAATGCCCACGTTAGCGTTGCTTATATAAGAGAAAAGTTGTATCTTTGCCCGCATTAAAGAAGCAGCACGGTAGAGAATTGAGACTCAAGACACTACATATACTCCTCGTTTTCAGTGTTTTCATACTGTTGGCAGGTACATGCCTACCTGCCATGTCTGCGTATAATATTATTCATCCCCCCCTGCTTTTCGCCGCCTCCGACACCATTGCCAAGGATTCCCTGCTGGCAAGCGACTCCCTAAAGAGGGCTGCCGCACTGGACAGCATGAAGGGCTATACCATTTATGCCGACACAACCACATGGGTCAGGGACACGGTCAAGACAGATACAACACCGAAAAGCAGCAATTCGCTGGATGCACCGGTCATGTATACCGCTTCGGACAGTATAACCTTTGACATGACGGAGAGCAGGGCAAACCTGTACGGAGACAGCAGGGTGGATTACCAGAATCTGGAACTCACCGCCGACAAGATAACCATTTCCCTGGACAGCAGCCTCGTACATGCATCAGGACGACAGGACAGCATTGGAGAGATGATAGGAAAACCCCTGTTCAAACAGGGAGGCGAAGAGTACGAGCCCGACCGTATTTCCTACAATTTCAAGACACGCAAGGCCTTTATCACCAATGTCTATACCAAGCAAGGCGAAGGCTTCATGACCACGGAAGAGGGAAAGAGGGACAGTTCTGGCGTAATGTATCTGAGCAAAGGCAAGTACACGACATGCGATGCACAGCACCCGCATTTCTACCTGAAAATGAGCAGAGCGAAGGTGCGCCCCGGCAAGGACATCGTCTTCGGCCCTGCATACCTGGTGGTGGAAGATGTACCCCTGCCACTTGCCATCCCATATGGATTCTTCCCCTTCACACACAGTTACCAAAGCGGATTCATCATGCCTTCCTACGGAGATGAAAGCGAAAGAGGCTTCTATCTCAGAGAGGGCGGATACTATTTTGCCATAAACGACTATATGGACCTTCAGATCCTGGGCGACGTCTATACCAAGGGTTCGTGGGGCGTGTCGTTGGCAAGCAACTACAGGAAAAGGTACAAGTTCTCGGGCAATTTCTATTTCAGCTACCAAAAGACCGTATACGAGGAAAAGTCAAAACCCAGCGTCAGTGACTTCAAGGTAACATGGACACACAGGCAAGACTCAAAGGCAAACCCCTCGCAGAGTTTCTCCGCCAGTGTGAACTTTGCGTCCACCTCCTACGACAAGAACAACCTGACATCGCGATATGAACCGGAAAGCTATACACAAAGCACAAGAACCAGTTCTATCAGTTACAGCAAGACGTTTGAGAATATAGGACTGACACTATCCGGCAGCTTAAACCTCTCGCAAAATGTCAGGGACAGCCTGGTTTCCGTTACACTGCCCACCCTGAACATCACCTTGGCACGACTCTACCCCTTCAAGCGCAAGCATGCCGTGGGCAAGGAACGCTGGTACGAGAAGATAGCAATGTCCTACACCGGTACACTGCAGAACAGCATTACCACAAAGGACTACAAACTGTTCCAGAGCCACCTGATAAAGGATTGGCGCAATGGCATGAGGCACCAGATACCCATTTCAGCCTCGTTCCAGCTGTTCAAGCACATCAACATGACAACCTCGTTCAGTTTCACCGACCGCATGTACATGCAGAAGGTAAGGCAGAACTGGAACCAGGAGGAACAAACCGTCGTAAGGGACACCACGAATGGATTCTACAATGTCTTTGACTATAACCTAAGCCTGTCTATGAACACCAAGCTGTACGGTTTCTACAAACCGGCAAAATGGGCAGGCGGCAAGAAGATACAGGCAATCAGGCATGTCTTTACCCCAAGCGTAAGCTTCTCCTACGCTCCTGACTTCGGAAGCGCCGGCTATGGATATTACGGCAGCTACCAAAGGACAAACACGGAAGGCGTTCCTGTCGGGGATCCCGTTGTCTATTCATACTATGCAGGTTCGCTTTACGGCACGCCATCACAAGGCATGCGCGGCAACGTGAACCTGGACATCTCCAACAATGTAGAGATGAAAGTACACTCCAAGAAGGACACTACTGGATTCAAGAAAATCAGCCTTATCGACGAACTCGGAGCATCGCTCAGCTACAACATGGCCGCAAAGAAACGCCCCTGGAGCGACCTGAGCACCAGAATTAGGCTGAAACTGAGCAAGAGCTACACATTCAGCATGAATGCCGTATTCTCGACCTATGCTTACGAGTTTGATAAAAACGGCAATGTTATCGTAGGCGACAGGACAGAATGGAGTTACGGCAGATTCGGCCGTTTCCAGGGCATGAGCCAAAACTTGTCCTACACCTTCAACAACCAGACCTTCAAGAAATTAAGGGACAAGCTCCTTGGACTCAACACATCAACCAAGGATAAAGACGATGAAAACGAGGAGGAATACGAAGAAAACGACCCCGAACTGCAGAACGTAGACCCCGACCGAAGGAAAGGCCAAACCGGTGCTAAAAGAAACGAAAAGGGCACACAATTGGACGACGACGGATACCTGAAATTCCAGATGCCCTGGAGCTTTACCGTAAGCTACGGTGTAATCATGCGTGAGAACACGTCTGCCGAAATCAACCGCAGCAACATGCGCTATCCCTACGAGTTCATACATACGCTCAACTTCTCCGGAAACCTGCGTATATCGGAGGGATGGAACATAACACTATCCTCTGGATACGACTTCAACTACAAGCAGCTGTCCATGACAACAGCATCGCTCACCCGCGACCTGCACTGCTTCTCCATGTCGTGCTCCATAGTGCTAATGCCCTATCGAAGTTTCAACTTCAATTTCCAGGCAGACGCTTCAGCCTTGCGAGACGTTTTGCGTTGGCGCAAACAGAGTTCCTACAGTTCCAACATAGAATGGTACTAAAGTACATCCCGCCACAACAATGCGGCATATTTCTGAAAACAAAAACACATAAATACTATGAAAAAAATCTTTCTTCTATTTCCCATATTGGCACTGCTGCTACATTCCTGTAACAACACATATAGCTTTCAATCCATAGAAATCCTTTACGACAACCCAGAAAACGGAATAATAAAGGCGGACGGAGGACCCATAACAGTGTACGTAGAATCCACCCATTCTTTCCAGTTCACATCGCAATCTCCAGATGTCTCCTTCTTTAGAGACGGCATCGTAGATTACCAGCAAGACGGAATAGCAATCGTCCTGACAAAACATGAAATTTCCGTACAGCCAAACAATACCGGCAAGGAGAGGCTAATCCAAATATCTGCACACCACCAGAACAACCCAGAGTTCACCTCAACCATCGTATTCAAGCAACCAGCAAAAGAGGAAGAAGAATCTGGCGAAGAAACCGGTGAAGGCTCTACCGAAGGAACGGATGAAGGCTCTACCGAAGGAACCAACGAGGAAAACAAATGATTCATAAAACTTCATGTCATTTGACTCCGCATTTTTAATATATATAAGATGAACCCCGAAGATTTTGCATGACCTTCGGGGTTCACTTTGTTTTTCCAAGCATGGACAACACGTAAACGTGCTACGTGCATCTTGACTATATTGCCGATTTGCTTCCTACAAAAGACTGTTCATACGGGCAAGATACTTGCCTATGATGTCAAACTCCAGATTCACCACGGTGCCCACCTGGAAGGTGTGGAAGTTGGTGTGCTCAAAGGTGTAGGGAATGATGCAGACCTGGAAGGTATCCTCCGTGGGGCGGCATACGGTGAGGGAGACACCGTTGACGGTGATGCTGCCCTTGTCCACGCAGAAGTAGCCACGGCGTACCATGTCCTTGCTGCTCTCGTACTGGAAGGTAAACTGCCAGGAGCCCTCCTGGTCGTCAATGGCAATGCAACGGGCCGTCTGGTCGACATGGCCCTGCACGATGTGGCCGTCCAGGCGGCCGTTCATGAGCATCGAGCGCTCCACGTTGACCTCGTCGCCCACGGAGAGCAGACCTATGTTGGTGCACTCCAAGGTCTCGCGCATGGCTGTAACGGTGTATGTGCCGTCTTGAAGGCTCACCACGGTGAGGCAGACGCCGTTGTGCGCCACGCTCTGGTCAATACTCAACTCCTCTACGAAGGAACACGAAAGGGTAAGATGCACATTGTCCTGGTCGTGCTCTATGCGTACCACCTTGGCGGTATCTTCTACTATTCCACTGAACATACGTAAACTTTTTTAAATGTATTTATCCTTGCAAAGATACATGATAATGATTGAATAAACAAAAAATATCAAACTTTTTGAACGGCACGAATGTTTTTGATTGTATGAGGTGGCAAAAAAAATTACTGAAACTGAGCTAACTGAGCTATCGAACGGGAAACTAAATAGCGCACCCTCTATCTCCATGGAGGTGGCGGATGAGGGTGCGCTGGGGAGCTATGAACCAATATTTCTTAACGGATGAGCGGATGGGATTGGCCTTTGCTTATCGCTTCAGGTAGAGGCCTGTCTCTGAGGAGAGAAGAAGAATGACAACAATATGGCTTCATCTAAACGAAAACGATAACACTTTATCGTAGACGGATAAGAAAACAACTTTTTTACAAGAGAATTGCAGATTTTCGGAGTTTTCTTCGTGAATCTGCAAATCCTTTTATAAATTTGTGTTCAAAATTTGACAATTCAATAAAATTACAACAAATTGGTAATATGGATAAATTTCTTAATAGTCTTCTTGCAGGAAGTAACAACCCACCCGAAGGTTCTGTCGTATTTGATTCTTCAGATCATATTCGTTTCCAAAATGGACAGAATGTTTCTGGACACAACTATGGTTGTAATCGTAGACTTGTAATAGAAAAAAACATTCAAGGCGATGAGGGATACACTATGACTATGTATAATCTTGACGGCATTCATCCATTATGGCAAAATAATGTTCAAATGGCTCCCAAACGTATGCGTATAATAAATGTTGATAGCAATATTATACAATTACGAGGCTATGGTTTTGATATGATGGGAGCCTCTTTTGCAGACTATGGATTCTCTCTTCTTATCGAAAATAATGTTATATCTCGAGTTCAACTCGATATGTATGACAGGAATATTAGTATTGTATATCTAAAATAAAACTACTATAATCATTCGAGATTTGTTAAATGTTAATTTTTAATTCGTTATGGCAGAATTAGACATCAGGCAGCTCGAGTCCAATATCTACAGCAACGTTGAAGATAGTGAAGTTCTTCCTTTGTTCGTAAGATATACTAGTGACGATGCCAAATTCCATGACAAGGACGCACAGGTATCTTTCGAGGATACTATTGCCCAATTGTCAGGTACGCACACCTGCTCATTTATTCATCGTAGGCAGAAAGGCAGAAACAAAGTGTATGAAGAACTTGCAATAAAGTTCGATGATCTTCCTTATTGTATGACAGCCCAGCTCGCTAGAGACGAATACACTTTGCGAGCACCACATTTTACTGTAAAAAATATGGTCTTGCCAGAAGAAAAGGACCGATTTGTTATCAGAAAATGTGAGGTAAGATTTGTCGACTTGTATGAAGATTCATTCAAATTGATAAGTGGAGCAGGTCCTTATTGGATTGGTCATGTTAACGAGATCACACAATTCATGAAGGATTGTTTCTCTTTGCCAATTCCTCCTATTGAAATCCAAATAGAAGATGACAAAGAGATGTGGCAAGCCTATCTTGATGGTCTAAATGCTCTATTGGAAAATAAACGTGATTTAATCAAAATTCAAAATATAAGCAAACAAAAAGGTGGTTTGCTAAAATTGGATTTTGACATGGACAGCTATGCCCAGAATCTTAACAATGCCATTACCGAAGAATTAAAAGGAAAGTGCGAGATGGAAGCAAAAGTTTCCATCGATGATGGTGAATGTCTTATATCATTTGATAGTTACCAATCCATTCCAGAAGATACCATAGAAAATATCAAAACAATAGGAAGGGACTATTGCTATCAGGCTGATTCAGAACCGACCAATACGGTTAGGGGAAAGATTGCAATCATATCAGACTCTGAAGAGTTGGCAGACATTACGTCTTCTATTGATTCTGAATTGACTGAGTTTGGAGTAGATCTAAAGAAAGACGAATCTGGAGAGTTCCTTCTAACCTCTGATAAGGATATTGTATTCCTTCAGAAAATTGTAGATACTCATCATAAAGGTATTGCAGAGGTTGTTTGTACAACAAAATTAATCATGCCCTTATTGCCTTCTGTTGAATCTATTGATATAAACAGTTATTGTAAAGATCTTCCTGATGATGCTCAAGTTATACCTCATGGGAAACACTTTGTGATAACTTCTAAGCGTCCTCTTGATACTGAGCTATCAATTTTCAGCAAACTTCGTTTTGCAAGTTGCATGGTATCAGTTTCGCCAAAACAGATAGATACAAGTATTGAAATTGAAGGTGCGAACATAAAAGGTAATGCTTACACTTGGATAGTTAATAATCCTAGTGAATTGCCACGTCTTGGTCGTTATTTCAATTTGGTTAGGAAAAACTACTCAAACCAATATGTTAGCAGTAGCTTCCACTATGCTTTTGCACCACAGATTGAAAAATCTGTCCTTGCTGATTTGAAACTCCAGAATTATGGGAAACCTTCACTTCAGGTTGATGTACCAAGATCGTGCGTGGTTTTCTACCCAAAATCTCAAGAAGATTATACAACTCTTAAAGAAGATATTTTCTCACAGTTAGACGATTCTATTTGTGCGGAAGCCCCTGAATATGAGCCAACAGCACGTATAGAGTTCCTCAGCGAGAATGAGGAATATCGTCGAAGTGTATTTGAAAAGGTCAATGTTGCACTCGCAGACAAGCGCAGCAATTTCACCACAAATAGACTTAGCAAAGATGCCAAAGAGTTAAGTTTTGCTTTCAATTTTGTTGATATTGATGAAAGAGACAATGTTGAAACTATAATCGAAGGAGCTCTTGCTTCTATTCATGGAATCAAGATTATATATGAAGATAACAACAATAAAGGTGTCACACAATGGTCACTTTCGGAAGACCTTTCTTTGTTGCAAGAATTAGATCGTAAACTTCAATCAGACTTTAGAAATGAGAATGTTAATTATATTAATGGTTCAAAATATGATAAGTTAAGCGAGGTTGATGAGGAAGAACTTGCGCATTATCAGTACTCTAAGGAAAGTCTTATACGTCGTAAGCGTCGTCAATACCTCCAGAAATACAGTCTGAATATTGGTAATTGTGTACGAAGAACAAGAGACTACGCTATCATTGAACCTAATGATGACGTTTTAGAATTGTTGTCTTCAAAGGAGTTGAAGATAGTTAGTGGTGACTATATACAATTCCCAGCCATGGGTGAAACTATGGAGTTGATGCGTCAAAGCAAGGCTATGAGTCGTATTTTAAAGCCAGAAAGCAAATATAACCATAGACCGATAAATCCGAATCTTCCTAATTACATTTTTGATCCAAAGTATGCAGGTGAAACCATTGTTGACATAAATACTGCAATGGAAGACATCCGTACTCATAAGATTGGAAATTTGAATGAGAAGCAACTTGAGGCAGTTACAAAATCAGTTCTTGCAAAAGACTTAGCACTTATTCAAGGTCCTCCTGGTACAGGTAAAACAACTGTTATTGCCGAGATAATTTGGCAAGAAATTCGCAAGAATCCAGATTGTAGAATTCTATTAACATCACAGACAAATCTTGCCGTTGACAATGCACTTGAAAGACTGCAAGGTCAAGCTGGTATTCGCCCTGTACGTATCGGAAAACCTGATAAATTAGAGCCTGAGGGGAGAAGATTTTCATTGCCAGTAATGGATAGCTGGGCACAAGACTCTAAAAATAGTGATGATAACGCCACTCGAATTTGGATTGATAGAATTGTAAATAAAATTTCTAACGATCCCAAATATTCGTCTGCAATCAGTTCCTGGAAGACAGAGCTCGAAACCAAGGATAAACATTCAAGAACAGAGTTTAACCGTTTGTACAGAAGTAATGTAAATCTCGTTGCAGCAACATGTAGTATTTGTGGTTCTCGTGATTTTATGGAGTCATATTCTGACATGTTTGGTGGAAATGAGCGTACAGATATGTTCTTTGATGTGGTAATAATGGATGAAGCCAGTAAAGCTACACCATTAGAAATGGCTGTCCCCCTTGTATTAGGAAAGAAAATCATTGTCATAGGTGACCACAAACAGTTGCCTCCTATGATGGACGAAAATACGATTGATAGTGCTCTTGAGAAAATCGGCAAAAACAATATAGCCGAGAAACTTCAAAAAGCAGAATCTCAGTTTAAGCGTTTGTTCAAAGCTGCTGCAAAGGTACGAAAAACCATTGTCGCAACTTTGGATACTCAGTACCGTATGCATGAACAAATCATGAATACAATTAAGCAGTTCTATCAAGAAGAACTTGCTGCTACTGGAGGTTTGAAATGTGGTATTTCCGAGACTATGGACATCCCTGATTTAGCAAATAAGGGAAGTAGATGGCATGGTATTACTTTGAATCCAATTATTAATCCAAGCACTCATGCTGTATGGATTGATGTCCATACTCCTGAAACTTATTTGAATCCTGGTTATAAAAATGAAGGTGAACTTAAGGCTATTGATTTAGTTTTAAAAGCTCTTCAACAAGCAGATGGCTATTCTGAGTTTATTAATGCTCAGCAAAAGCCTGAAGATAAAGAAATTGGCATCATCACATTCTATAGTGCACAAAGTCGAGAGATAAAGAAAAAGTACAAAGGTAAAAACTTTAGAATGGATGTTGTCGACAGATTCCAGGGTATGGAACGTAATATTATTATCGTTTCTACAGTACGAAGCAATCCTAAGAACAACTTTGGCTTTGCAAAGGAGATAGAACGTATAAACGTAGCATTCTCTCGTGCAAGACGTCTTCTTATTGTCGTAGGGAACAAACGTCAATTTGAAAGTAATAGCAATTATGTAGCCTCCATAGCAAATATGGAAACTGTTAGTTTTGAACAACTTAAAGATGCTGTAAGATGAGCAAGATAAAGAAACATAACAATACTGTTCCAAAGAAGATTCAAGAACCTATAGGAACTCGCATTGCAAAGGCTGTCTTCGAAGAAAAAAAGATTTCAGAAAGAATTTTCGGATATATTTCTTACGATATCAACTTTGTAAAAGCTACTTATACAGGAAAAACTCAAAGGCCTGCTAAAATAACATCATTAGAAAAAGGAATTGTTGGCATCCTTCTTGCTGATGAAACATCCTCCTTTGATAAAATGGGACATATTTTAGGATTGGATGTGGTCAACGATAAGGCAGAACAGTCTATATTACGCACTGCGATAGAAACGCTTCGCGGGTTTAATGCCATCGAAGGTGATGATTCATGTATGGCGCTTACAGATGCAGGACGTACATATGCAGACAAAGGAGAACGCCCTGATACCTATTCCAAGACTTTTGATATTTACGTAGATAAATCTCATATGTCTTGGCTAAATATCAAAAATTGCATTGGTGATAATAATTCCAAAATTAGTGAAATCAATACGCCTTGTGATAATCTTGACCTCACGTTGGACCAGATTAAACAATTTGCAGAATATCAGGCACAGGATGTACATTTCCCACAAAAACGCTATCTGTTGGAAAGTGCTGTTTGGAGTGAAGGTCATGAGGCAAGTTACAAAGTGTATGTTTGCTTTGTTCAAAGTGTAGCTTCATTTGATCAGGTACGTGCATTCGTTTTCGATGAAAACACTAATGCCCTGAATGGCATCATGTCTGAGCAAATCAATTCAAATGTAGAGTTGATGTCTGAGCTGCTAGAGAATTGTATTAAATTTGAATGTGAAATTGATGAAGAAACTATTGTCCTTGAAGGCGACGAAGTAGAGGTTGCAAAGTCTGAAATTTCTGAGGACATTAAAGAAGCAGAAAAGCAACTTGTCATTGAAGAGGAAAAAGCACAAAATGCAGATTCTACCAACACACAAGATTCTCCAATCACCACACCTTCATCTTCTGGAAAAGAAAGATTGCATAAAAAAGCTCTTTACGACTCATTGTCTTTTGAATTAGAACTTCAAAAGATTTTCAACGAGGACGATCCTGATGAAATTTGGCTTATTAGTCCATGGATTAGAAAAGGAGCATTTATGCATGACCGAGGACCATTGATTGAAAATTTCTTGAAGGATGAAAACAAGAGAGTTTTTATTGCTTATTCTGAACCTGCGTCAAATAATGACGGAAAGCCAATGATGGACGAGGAAGTAGAACCCGGCATTAAGCAATTAGATGATCAATATCCGAACTTCTTTTATGTACAGTTGCCAGAGTTTCATCTTAAGAATGTAATTGAGGTCAAAGGAGATCAGAAGGTCTTATTCTCAGGAAGCTTTAATGTCTTATCTTTCTCTGTGTCTGAACAACAGAAGCATGTTCGAAGAGAAGAAATGACTTTAGCTCATCATACAGTTGCAAGGAACAAGTATGCAGATTTTCAATTGGAATTTGCAGAGATATATGCGTCAAGAATTATGAAAGAGGTTGAAAACCTTGACATTGAATCTCTTAATAACTATAAAAATGAGCGTTTGGATTATTTTTTAGGCATTGATAATCCTGAAATTCATAAGTTGTTCAGTCCGATTGAAGACTTGATAGAGGAAAAGTCTTTGGGATGCCTAAAGGAGGCACTTTACAAACAACTCACTAGAATCGGCCATGAGTTGGTGGCTGCATCGAATATGGGAGGCCTTAATGCGAAAGACAAGAAGAAGTATAAGTCTTCTCTTGAGAACATATCAAAAGAACTCTCTTCAAACGCAATTGATGATCCTTCTACTTTAGAACTTTTGGATAATAATCTGAAATTAATTGATGTCATACCTGATAAGAAAATATTCCCTGGCAAAACACAAAGAAATACGGGTTCAATTAATCAGTCAAAAGCCCAAAATTATGTTCCTTCTGTTTGTGATAGCATTTCTATCTCAGGAATAAAGGTATTGGTATCTGACGCAATGGACAAAACACAAGGTGCTCGAATAACTATGGAATCTGTGAATACGGCTAAGAGAATGTGCTCTCCAACAAATCTTAGTCTCGAGAATGTTGATAAACTTTTCAAAGTATTAGCTGGTGCTAACGTTTTAGCTTCAGCAATAAAATTGGGTATTGAAAAGAAAATGGGACTTTCCGACGTTCATAATTCTCTTAGAAGAATAATAAAAAAGTGCGATGATTTTAACAATCTGAGTATAATTTATAACAAAAGTCAGAAACGTATAATATTTGATATTGAAGGGGTTCAATTTCAATATGAAAAATTTAAATTAAATGATGAACTTCTGGGAATCATAAACACACATGATAATCATGTGACACGATGGAACGGAAGCAAAACATTCTTGTACTCAACAGAGATATTGGATATTGCTACAAAATATGAAATAGAATAGTTATGTCAAGATTTGAGTCCTCTAGATTTGTACGTAACCCGAAGGTGATGCATGTGGACGTTTTAAAGTCCGCATGCGACAACCTCGGATGGTCATATTCCATTAAAGGGAATGAATTATTAGTAACAGATGCAAAGCAAGGAACTAAATTGTATGGAGAATATGCATTAAAACTAAACCTTGCAACTAATGAAGTTACATATAATACATACTATATGCCTAATGCAGAACAAAAAGTCGAAGAATTGCAAAATCAGTTCTATGCCCTTAATGCTGCATATGCCAAAAACTCATTAGTCCAAGAATTTAAGAAAAAGGGATTCACCTATAAGTCCAACGATCGTTTTACACCAACCACAGAAGAAGTTTATAGTTTCTTTATGGTCGGACGTTCAAAAGATAAAAACGAGGATGAGCCTGTTGCTCAAATCAAATTTGTCATCTTAAAGGATGGCACCATTGTAACAGATTCTGACTATCTACCTAATGATGTAAATGAGAGAGCACATGATGCAATGGATGTATTGGAGCAACTATTGGGTAACAAGAGAATCATGACTAAAAAAGAAAATATCCCAGCTAAGTACTTGACAAAAATGAAACCGCGTCGAGTAAATATGCAATCTTTAGGACAAAAATAACATGGAAGCCGTTTATTCAAAAATCAAGGATATGCTTAAGGCATATTACCCAGTATTATATCTTACGAGCTATGAATATGACAGAACCAAACAAAAGATTGAAGGTATTGTCAATATTCTTAGATCCGAAAATAAGAATTTGCGTTTGTTCAATTGGAATTGTGTTGATGGACTTAGATTAATAGAGGGTGTTACCCCATCTCCTGTTCGAAATAAGGATGGAGAAGAAATTGTTGAGCCAGAAGAAACTCTTAAATTTATTCTTAATGATAGAGAATCCAGTAAGGATATATTTATTCTAGAAGACTTTAATAATTACATTGAAGAAGAGAATGTGAAATTCTACATACGTTCAATTGCCGAGAAAGCAAGACATACTAATACTCATGCCATAGTGTTATCGGCTGTTTATAAACTGCCTATTGAGCTTGAAAAATATGTTACCGTATTGAACATTCCTTTACCAGACAGAGGAGATATGGAAAAAAACCTCGGTGTGGTTGAAAGGCAATGTAAAATCAACCTCACTGTAGAAATGAGGAACCGAATGGTTGATGCTGCATTAGGAATGACTTCAATGGAAGCTGATTTGGCTTTTTGCCTTGCTGCAGTTAAGGATGATCTTGGTCCAAATGCACCGTACACCGTATCATCTGAAAAGGAACAGATTATTAAGAAATCCGGAATCCTTGATTATTTTCCTAAAAACGAAAGTCTAAAAGACGTAGGTGGTATGGATATACTTAAGGATTGGTTGTTTAAGAGGCAGAAAGCGTATGAGAAAAAAGCTCGAGACTTTGGATTACAAGAACCAAAAGGTTTATTGCTTTTAGGTGTTCCTGGTTGTGGTAAAAGTCTCACAGCAAAGAGTATTGCGTCATTTTGGAATATGCCTTTACTTCGATTAGACATTGGTAAAGTCTACCAGGGATTAGTGGGTAGTAGTGAAGACAATATTCGAAAGGCAATTGCTACGGCAGAAGCAGTTGCTCCTTGTGTCTTATGGATAGATGAAATAGAAAAAGGTCTTAATGGAGTGCAATCTAGTGGCTCCACAGATGGTGGCGTGACATCAAGGATTTTTTCAACAATATTGACGTGGATGCAAGAGAAGACATCACCAGTGTTTGTTGTAGCTACTGCAAACAACATCAATCTCCTGCCACCAGAGCTATTAAGAAAAGGACGTTTCGATGAAATATTCTTTGTGGATCTTCCAAACCAAAAAGAACGAG
Organism: Bacteroidaceae bacterium; assembly: GCA_045612965.1. Classification (GTDB taxonomy): domain Bacteria; phylum Bacteroidota; class Bacteroidia; order Bacteroidales; family Bacteroidaceae; genus Physcousia. The sequence goes on from JAZLAC010000029.1 coordinate 18,200, forward strand.
AAAACATATTTTCCATTCATTTGAAAAAGAAAGGGCAAGACCCTTCTCAATATCCAATGGAAATGCTTGGCAAAAAAACGGAAGGCTTCAATGGTGCAGAAATAGAAGAATGTATAAAAGAGGCGATGTTTGCAGCCTACGTTGAAGCACCTGACAACCCAAAATTATTGAGTAAGCACCTAGTGGATGCTATATTAAAAACAATTCCTCTATCAACAACGATGAGAGAGCAAATAGCAGCACTTAGAAATTGGGCAGTAACGCGAGCTAAGAATGCGTCAAACGAAGCTCCAGCAGAAGAAAGGAAAGGAATGCCAATTCTTCTGACCCGACCCGAATTAGAACTTGAGAGATCATTTGACTTAAAGGAATAATATAATGAAAATCACATCATTTGCAATAGAACAAATAGCAAAGAAACTAAAAGATATTCAGAACGGGAAATCATGGGTTACACTTTTTAACAGCTATGGTGCTCGGGATGTATATGATAAATTAGGCTTGCCTGATATAGGTAAACCTAATGGACAACGTCCATCAAAGTCTGAATACATAGCAGAACGACTATCGAATATTAATGGAACATTAGAAATGTCCAGAGTATTAATTCATATTGCTAATATTGGAGATTTACTTCCAAATATGATCAATGAAATAATCAGGCCTGAGAATTACACTATTGAATTAGTTAATGACAAATATGTATTGGTTGGAGAAATAAATGTTGTTGATAAAAACAAGTTAGAGACAGAAGCTCATTTTCAAGATATTCAGAATCAAATATTAAAAGAACTGGAAGCAACTAAAGTTAGCGTATTAGTCGCAATGGCTTGGTTTACTAATGACGTATTAGCACAGAAATTAATTCAATTACATAATAATGATATAGACGTAAAAGTCGCATTATATGATGACGGGATTAATAAACGTCATGGAGTTAATTTGGCTGGTATTCCCTTGTATAAAATAAAAGCTCAACGAGGAGGTATTATGCATAATAAGTTCTGTGTAATAGATAATCAAGTTGTTATTACTGGTTCGTATAATTGGTCATCTAATGCAGAGTTTAAGAATGATGAAAATATTTCAATCATAAAAGACAACAATATCGCATCCGATTATTCTGTTCAATTTAGGCGATTATTGAAGGAGCATTTGCAAAAATAATGTAATTTAAAATAGTATTACTTATGGCACTTGCAATAAACATAAACGACCTGCTCAACAAGCAGAAGATAGAATCCAACCGGATTGAGTTCAAAAAGGGTTGGAATCCTGCAAGCATATACCATAGCGTATGTGCATTCGCCAATGATTTTGACGATCTTGGTGGTGGGTATATCGTGATTGGTGTTGATACAGATGAAACGACAGGAGTTGCCATTCGTCCAGTTGAAGGTATACCTACAGAAAAGATTGATGGTATTCTTCAGGAGATGGTAGGTTACAATAATAAGATTTCGCCTTACTATATGCCTCGCACTAGTGTAGAGGAAGTGGATGGTAAGTCTGTGCTTGTGATATGGTGTCCTGCAGGAATCAACCGCCCATATTCTGTACCAGAGAACGTTACAGCCAAGAGTAACACAAAGGAGTATTTCTACGTTCGTAGTGGCACAAGCAGTATCATTGCTAAGGGTGAAGTTCTTGATGAACTACGTGAATTGGCAAGTCGTGTGCCATTTGATGAACGAGGGAATCCCGATATAAAGGTAGAGGATATTTCAACGCTATTGTTAAGAGAATATTTAGTGAAGGTAGGTAGCAAACTTGCCAATGAACTATATACAAAACCTCTCGAAAGTATTTTGGAACAGATGGATTTGTATGTTGGCCCCAAGGAAAATCGTATGCTCAGAAATGTAGCAGCTATGATGTTCTGTGAAGACCCTAGCAAATTCTTTAAACGTACACAGGTTGAGGTGGTATATTTCCCTGAAGGACGATTAAATAATCCAAACAACTTATACGAAGGCCCTGTAATTAAAGGTTCCATCACCCAGATAATTGATAGGACATTGGAATACTTGAATCGTATGCTTGTGATGCAGACGGTGATAAAACCGAAAGATAGTAGCAGAAGCCAAAAGTTCTTTACCTATCCATATCAAGCATTGGAGGAGAGTGTAACGAATTCGCTCTATCATAGAGATTATCGCGAATGGGAACCTGTGGTTATCACGATAGAACCTCAAGGAATTACCATCCAGAATGTCGGTGGCCCTGATAGAAGCATATCTGCTGCTGATATCTCAAGATGCGAAATTTTAGTATCTAAGCGTTATCGTAATCGCAGGCTTGGTGAATACCTTAAGGAGTTGGATTTGACAGAGGGACGTAGCACTGGTATTCCTACCATTCAAAATGTTTTAGAAAACAATGGTTCACCACGAGCAACTGTAGTTACAGACGATGAACGAACCTTCTTTAGAATAACTATTCCTTGCCATGAAGCTGCTGGTAATATTATCGCAGACATAGCACATAAAGATGGTTCATTAAAAGCGTCAAAACGAGGTTCACTAAAAACTGCACTACAAAGTGCACCAGAAAGTGCACTGCAAACTGCACTCGAAAGTGGACTGAAAAGTGGACTGAAAAGTGGACTGAAAAGTGGACTGAAAATATTGGAACAGATTCAAAACAATCCGCAATCTACATTGATGGAACTTGCGAAACAAACTGGCTACTCAAGAAGTTGGGTTGCAGAAACCATGAAGCGACTCCAAGAACAAGGAGTCATAAAGCGTATCGGTTCTGACAGATCCGGTTATTGGGAAATTATAGGTAAATAGTAAAATAGAGATAAAGATGCTGTTAGGACAAAAGATAAAAGAATTAAGAATGGAGAATGGAGTGCTACAAAGACAATTGGCCTCTCTTCTTGAGATTGACACCCCGATGTTTTCAAAAATCGAAAGAGGTGATAGACGTGCAAAACGTACACAAGTTATTCAAATAGCCAACTATTTCAATGTTGACGAAAAAGAACTTCTCACTCTCTGGGTCGCAGATAAAGTCCTCGATGCAGTGGAGGATGAGGAAGAATTAAAGTCAGAAGCAATCAAAGTAGCTCAATCAAGCATTGCGTTGTAATTACAAAACACGGGAACTCTATGGTATCAATTCATAAAGTTCCCGTTATTGTATATCTGATTTTCAGAGTTATATGTTTTACATTTCGGTTCAAGCGTGGAGCCAGACTTCTGCCCGTTCCACGTCACAATGGCTCTCGTATTTTCAATTATAAGAATAAACATAACTGAAACTGAGCTAACTGAGCTATCGAACGGGAAACTAAATAGCGCACCCTCTGTCCCTGGAGGTGGCGGATGAAGGTGCGCTGGGGGAGCTATGAACCAATATTACTTAACGGATGAGCGGATGGGATTGGCCTTTGCTTATCGCTTCAGGTAGAGGCCTGTCTTGCGGTAGAGCTCTTCGCCGGAGCCGGGGAGCGAGTTGGAGAAGAGGGTTATGTAGCCGCGGTGTTTCCAGTTGCTGAGCATCTTGGAGGTGGAGCCGGTGGTGATGCCCTGGCTCTGGCGCAGGAGGTGCACTTCTTCGCGTGTGAACTCGTCGGGGAGCAGGTCGAGCATGTTCTGGGGTCCGCGGTGGCCTTGTCGGCGCATGGCTATCTCGGCCTCGTCCATGTCGTTGGCAAAGAAGTTCATCTTGCACCAGAGGTCGTAGTGCAGCGACCAGGTGATGAACTCCTCCAGGGTCTTGTCCCACTTCTCCCCTCCTGCTATGTAGAGGACCATGGCCTTGAGATAGGCGATTACGTTGGCACGGAAGGAGAGGTTCTCGTAGGAACGGCTCCCGGAGAGCACGGCAAAGTCGGCACAGCACTCGATGAGGCGTTTGGAGAGAGCCTCTGCCTTGGGGCAGGTTACCAGCCCTCGTGCCTTCTCCAGGCGCTCTATGTAGGGGCGCAGCTGCTCGTCGAAGTCGGCATCGTAGGTGCCAAAGACCGGCATGTCGGCACCTATCTCGCGCTCGGGTATGGTGCAGAAGTTTATGCGGCTGACGGGACCGTCGGTCAGCACCTGGTTGAAGTACTTGCGCCCCTTCTGTATGGTGGTGGAGGCGTTCCAGTTGAAGCGTATGCTCACTCGCTCGCTCACCGAGCCGCACCCCACACGCGTCTGTCCGTAGGTGTTGCCGTGGTCGAATGCCAGGCACATGATCTGGAACTGCGCCTTGCTGCGGTTGGAGGTCTTCAGTGCATCGAACTGGTCAATCTCGTTCATCTTCGTGTAGAGGAAACGCTCTTCGGCATCTGCCAGGCGCTGAACAAAGGCAGCGTTGGTCATGTCGGGGTCTATCTCCTGGATGACGAGCCCCTCGGGTCGCTGAGGCTTGTCCTTGTTGGCACCCTTAGCCTGCACAAGCTGCTTCCACTCCCTTTCGCAACGGAGGTTCTCGCGGTCACGCTCGCGCATGTTTTTGAGAATACGGTTGATGGGTTCCGAGATGCAGCTCTTGCCCGCTCCGGTGGGAGCCATGAGCACGTTCATGAGCGTGGCCTCGTGCAGGGTGTTGTCCACATATCGGAAGCGTGTCCTCCACAAGTAGGAAGCCAAGGCGGGGAATACGGCATGCGCCACGGCGGGCTTATAGATATCGGGTGTGCGGCTGGTGAGGAGCCTGATGAGCGGCGGCAGCCTCTTGGGCATGGCGGGAGGCATTCTGCACTCCTGGGCACCCATCTCCACGAGCATATCCATCTTGCAGGCCTCCAGGGTCTTTTGCATGATGCGCGACATCTCGGGCTTCTGGTTGCGGTTGCATGCCCGGCGTATATCGCCCAGCCACTTGTCGTGCTCCTGTCCGTAGGTGGGCATTATACCGGCTATCCACTCGGCATTGTCGTCGCACACATGGCGCAGGTGGCATGCCATGCAGAAGATGAAGTTGGAGCGCATGCCAGGCTCTGGCGCTCCTCCCATCTGTCGCTCCAGCTCGCGAACTATGCTGGTGCAGCAATCGCCCATGGGGAGGTAGGGAATCTCTATGCTTCCGTCTTGGCCGGAAAGGGTGTAGTGTGTTGGAAACTTTACTGGCACGGATTCTGCCAGGGTGGTGGAACTGGTGTTTGGATTGTTCATAGCTGATTTGTAGTTTTAAGGTTGGTTTTACTGTTGGTTCTCTTTGATACGGGCTGGGGCCGCTTGGCACAGCAGCACGCTCTGCTGGGGACGCAAAAATCCCCTTCCCCATGGGACAAGAAGTCCATAGAGCACAGGCAGAGCTCCAGCATGCCGCATGGCTACGGCACGGGATATGACAAGGGCTGGTGAAGGCCACCTGTCTGCCAGGGAAATGATAACGGTAAGGGGAGAAAAGAGAGTGCTGAAGTGCTGGTGATACTTAACTCTTCTTCGGTAAAATTCTTCTTCTGTTTTCTGTCCTCCACGTGTAAAGCGGAGGTCTTCGGCAGAGTCTTTCTTCCTTTGAATTTCCACTTGCAAAGATACAACATTTTTTCGGCTTTGTCAAGTGTTTTGCCAATTATTTTTGCAGAATTTTTACCCTCTCAGTTTTCCCGTTTTCGCATCTCTGAGACAGGGGGAGAAAGTAAACGATGACGAAAACGATGACGATAACTATCCACCCCCTCCGCTTCGCTCGTCCCCCTGTCTCAGAGGGACAGTTGACTAGCGTGGTGTTTGCTGTTGTAACTGACTGTCCCCTGGGACAGGCGGGACGAGGAGCGAAGCGACGGAGGGGGTGGATAGTTTTCATCTTTTCGTTTTCCGTTTTCCACGCCTCAGCCTATGGTGAAGCCCTAAAACAGGGGCTAATCCTTATACCTCCTGCGGTCGCAAATCCCGACCTCAGCCCCCCAACACCTATGATGACACAAAAAACGTGACTCCATCCACTGATGACCGAACGAATCGTTCACCACGATAGCTCAGTTAGCTCAGTTTCGGTTAATTTTATTTCGCAAGGCACCTTTGGAGGCATTGAGCAGGGAGATGGAGGAGAAGAAGATGAAAGGATAATATTTACTAAATAATTAGTTATATTATATAATATATATAATATAAAATTTCTTAGCAGGAGCAGGGGCAGGGTGATTGCGATAAATAATAACTGAAACTGAGCTAACTGAGCTATGTGCCGACAGACGGGGACGGCTCAGTTAACTCAGTTTTCAGTTAATTTATTCGTGCATGCATAGACATGGTTTGGCGGGTGTTATTATTTTTCAACTTCCCACTCTATCCGTAAGACTGCCCTGCCACGGGCGTTTGTTAGGCCAAGAGTTGGAACCGGGGCAATGGCAGTGCCTTGCAACAACCCTGCTATGTTGCTGCAAATCAAACACATACAAAGCAAGGAGACCTGCGCAACACGCCACCCGACATGTTGCCCGGAGCCTCGTGTCGCAGAGGAAAGGACGTCGTGTCGTGGCTCTGCCGACAAAGTGAAGACATCCTTGATTTGACACGTCGCCCGTCCGCCAACAATACATCGTCCCCGAAGTCCGGAAAAGACACACTTGGCGGTGTAAACATTTTTCTCATCGCAGTGAAGACAAGGGGAGCATGCTTCTGCAAGTGGTATTGAGTCGAGACATTAAACCAAGCCACCCATTGGCTGTCTAAAAAGACGTGCCACCACCCCACCCTGCGGACAATGGCGGCAAACAAATATAGCGGTTTACACACTATTTAATATAAATAGAGAGGCAAAGTCGTATTTTTTTTAATATCTTTGCACCGATTATCCCACGAGGAAAAACTGATAAAACCAAAAAACAAAACAGATACAATGTTACGCAAAACACTTTTAGGCATTTCGCTGCTCTGCTCCTTGGGAGCATGGGCAGAGCCTTGGACACTGCGCGACTGCATCCAGCATGCGTTGCAGAACAACATCACCATCCGCAAGAACCGTGTCAGCGAGGAAAGCGGCGAGGCTACCCTGAAGCAAAACAAGAGCGTACTGTGGCCCTCGCTCAGTTTCAGCACCAACCATGGCGTCAGCTACCGACCCGGACAGGATACCGACACCTACCGCGACGTGGACGGCGAGATAATGACTACGCCCAACACCACCGTGAGCAGTTCGTATGGCATAAACATGAACTGGACGGTGTGGAACGGAGGCATCAACCACAAGAACGTAGAGGCGCAGAAGGTGGCTAACGAGATTATGGAACTAAGCACCGAAGCGAGCGAGCTGAACATCCAGGAGCAGATAGTGCAGCTCTACGTGCAGATAATGTACACCCTGGAGGCGCAGAAGGTGAACCAGTCGCTGGCCAAGACCGCCAAGGAGCAGTACGACCGTGGCGTGGAACTCTACAAGGAGGGACAGATGTCCAAGGCCGACCTGGCTCAGCTGGAGGCACAGCTGGGTAGCGCACAGTACGATGTGGTGAACAGCGGCACACAGGTGCTGAACTTCAAGCGCCAGCTTAAGAACCTGCTGCAACTGGACATGAGCACAGAGTTTGACGTTACGGGCGAGGTGCCGGCGGACGATGCCATTTCCTCGGAGATCATCCCCTCAGCCGAGGCGGTGTATGCCCAGGCGCTGCTTTCACGCCCCGAGATCAGAAGCGCCGAGAAGAGCATAGAGAGTGCCGAACTGCAGTACAACATTGCCAAGCGCGGCTACTACCCCACCATAGGCCTGAATGCAGGCATCTCGGACAGCCACAACACGGCAAGTTCAAACGGTGTGGGCAAGCAGATGAAGAACAACCTGAACATGAACGCATCGGTGAGCCTGAGCGTGCCCATCTGGGACCAGCGCCGCACAAGCACCAACAAGCAGAAGGCCCGCTTGCAGAAGACCACCGCACAGCTGGACCTGGAGGACAAGAAGAACGCCCTGTCAAGCAGCATACAGCAGTTCCACCTGAATGCCGTGAGCGGACAGGCAAGGTTCATTGCCGCACAGACAAAGTGCCAGAGCCAGAAGACCAGTTTCGAACTGGTGGACGAGCAGTTCAAGAACGGGCTGAAGACCGTGGTGGATGTGCTGCAGAGCCGCGACAACATGCTCTCGGCCGAGCAGGACAAGCTGCAGAGCAAGTACACCTTCCTGCTCAACCTGCAGCTCTTGAAGTTCTACCAGGGCGAGGAACTGACTCTCTAAGCCACCCCGCGACACACCACCCGACTAACCCAACACACAAAAAGACTCAAAAACATAAGGAAAAGATATGAAAAAGACATTCATCGCATCTATGTGCGCCATTGCCATGCTCTCTGCATGCAAGAGCGGACCTAAATTCGAACACACCGAGGGCGAGGTGACACGTGGCGACATCACCACCAGCGTTACCGCCACTGGCACCATAGAACCCGTAACCAGCGTGCAGGTGGGTACACAGGTGTCTGGTATCGTAAGCAAGCTCTACGTTGACTACAACAGCGTGGTAAAGGCAGGACAGGTGATTGCCGAACTGGACCGCACCAACCTCATCTCCGAACTGGAGAGCGCAACATCCCTGCTGCGCAGTGCCGAGAGCGATCTGGCATACCAGAAGACCAACCACGACAGATACAAGAACCTGTACGACAAGGGCCTCGTCTCTGCCAACGACTACGAGAAGGCACGCCTCTCCTACCACCAGTCGGAACAGAGCGTAATACAGCGCAGGGAGAACGTCAAGAAGGCTCGCACAAACCTCAGCTATGCCACCATCACCAGCCCCATCGACGGCGTGGTGCTGAGCAAGGAGGTGGAAGAGGGACAGACGGTGGCTTCAAGTTTCAACACCCCCACCCTGTTCAACATTGCACAGGACCTGACACAGATGCGTGTGATTGCCGACGTGGATGAGGCCGACATAGGCGAGGTGCGCGAGGGTCAGCGTGTAAGCTTCACCGTGGACGCATTCCCCAGCATGGTGTTCGAGGGCAGCGTTCAGCAGGTGCGCCAGGAGGCAACGGCAGAGAGCAACGTGGTGACATACGAGGTGGTTATCTCTGCTCCCAACGACGATCTCAAGCTGAAGCCCGGCCTTACCGCCAACGTGACCATCTTCACCATGGAGACTCTGGGCGTGGTGGCTGTACCCTCCAAGGCTCTGCGCTTCACTCCCCGCGAGATGATGCTGAACGACGGCGAAACCATAGAGGATTGCCAGGGCAAGAGCAAGGTGTGGATGCGCCAGGGCAACACATACAAGGCAGTGCCCGTGGAGACAGGCGTGACAAACGGCATGCTCACCGAGGTGAAGAGCGGCCTGAAGCCCGGCGACATGGTGGTTACCGACCTGCGTGCACAGATGCCCGAGGTGGAGCAGCAGCAGACACAGAACCCCTTCATGCCAGGTCCCCGCAACAGAAACAACAACAAGAACGCCAAGAAGTAAGGGGCGCACAAACCTGCTACGTTGAACCATATAAATACACATTTTATGGCTGAATTCAAGGAAAACACCAATGTGGACGAGCACGGACGCAAATGCATCATAGAGCTGCAGAACGTGAAGCGCGAGTTCCACGTGGGAAGCGAAACGGTAAAGGCTCTCAGGGGTGTTTCGTTCAAGATACATGAAGGCGAGTTCGTTACCATCATGGGCACATCGGGTTCGGGCAAGTCAACCCTACTGAACCAATTGGGATGTCTGGACACACCCAGCAGCGGCGAATACTTCCTGGACGGCGTGCCCGTAAGGAAAATGAAGCGCAGGGAAAGGGCGGTACTCAGAAACAGAAAGATAGGCTTCATCTTCCAGAACTACAACCTGCTGGCCAAGACAACGGCCGTGGAGAACGTGGAACTGCCCCTGATGTACAACAAGAACTACAACTCGCGCCAGCGACGCGAGGCGGCCGTTAAGGCCTTGCAACAGGTGGGTCTGGGCGACCGACTGGAGCACAAGTCCAACCAGATGTCGGGCGGACAGATGCAGAGAGTGGCCATTGCACGAGCACTGGTGAACAACCCTGCCGTGATACTTGCCGACGAGGCAACGGGTAACCTGGACACTCGCACATCCTTCGAGATACTGTGCCTCTTCCAGGAACTGCACCGCCAGGGACGCACCATCATCTTCGTGACGCACAACCCCGAGATAGCGCAGTACTCCAGCCGCAACATCATGCTCAGAGACGGCAAGATACGTTCCGACGTGACTAACGACAACATCCTCAGTGCCAAGGAGGCCCTCGATGCCCTGCCCTTGCCACAAGATGACTAAACACACCGATAAACAGAACAGCAACAATGAGTTACATAAATCTATTGAAAGTAGCACTTCGGGCTATACTCAGCAACAAGTTCCGCTCCTTCCTGAGCATGCTGGGTATCATCATCGGTGTTGCCGCCGTTATCATAATGATGGCCATAGGACAGGGTTCAAAGGAAAACGTGAAGGCAGAACTGAGCAAGATGGGCACCAACCTGCTCACCATACGCCCGGGTGCCGAACGCCGCTTTGCCGGTGCACGCCCCGACCCTGCCAGCATGCAGACACTGAAGGACGAGGACGTGGAGGCCATCAAGAGAGAGGCTACGCTGATAACATACGTCTCTGCCGAAGTGAGCGCAAGCGGACAGGTCATCTATGGCAACAAGAACACCACGGCTACGCTCTATGGCGAAAGTCCCGAATACCTGGAGATAAAGAAATGGGAACTGGCAGAGGGTGACTGCTTCACCGAGGAGGATTGCATAAAGAACGCCAAGGTGTGCCTGGTGGGCACTACCGTAGTGGAGCAGCTCTTCGGCGACAAGAACTACAACTGCATTGGCAAGAACATACGCTTCAAGAACATACCCTTCCGCATCGTGGGCATACTCAAGTCCAAGGGCTACAACAACTGGGGCATGGACCAGGACAACCTGCTGATAGCGCCCAACACCACGGTGATGAAGCGTGTGGCGGCTCAGACATGGTACTCATCCATTGCCGTGAGCGCACTGAGCGAAGAAATGTCCGATGCCGCCATCGAGGAACTGAAGGAAATCCTACGCCGCAGCCACAAGATAAAGGAGGGCGACGAGGACGACTTCACCATCCGCTCGCAACAGGAGATGATGGACACCATGTCGTCCACCATGGACGGCATCACGCTGATACTGGTGGTGGCGGCTGCCTTCTCCCTGCTGGTTGCCGGCATTGGCATCATGAACATCATGCTGGTGAGCGTGACAGAGCGTACCAAGGAAATCGGTCTCCGTATGAGCGTGGGTGCAAGCGGATTGGACATCATGCTTCAGTTCCTCATCGAAAGTATCATGATTTCGCTGACCGGCGCCTTCCTCGGTGTTGCCCTTGGCTACGGCGGTTCGTTCCTTGCCAAAACCGTGCTGATGATGCCCTGCGAGGTGCCCTTCTGGTCGGTATGGCTGAGCTTTGCCGTATGTGCCTTCATAGGCATATTCTTCGGTTACCTGCCCGCCCGCAAGGCCGCCCGCATGGACCCCATCGAGGCAATCAGATACGAGTAAGGTACACACCATACTTTTACCCCCAAGACCCCAAAAATGCTTCCATATCTTCCGCATGGAGGCACTTTTGGGGCCTTTTGTCTTAAAAAAGAATAAAGAGCAACATGTATCTCATTTTTTTTTTGTAAGTTTGCATTTGAAAACAACATCAACAATACACAACTACAATACTAAAACACGTACAAAGATATGAAAAAGACCCTTCTTCTTCTGATGCTCCTTATGCCACTCATGCTAATGGCACAAAAAACAAAGGTTGACAAGAATGACCCCAGATACCTGAAGGGTGCCGTGCCCGTGGAAAACGGTGTGGTAACATTCAAGAAGACCTTCCATGTACCCGGGCAGACAGACGCACAACTGTATGAAAACATGCTCTTCTTCGTGAAGGACAACCTTGTGGTAAAGGGCATTGAGGATGCATGGACACGCATGATCAGCGACGGCAAGGAGGATGGCATCATAGCGGCACGTGTGGAAGAATGGATGGTTTTCAACAAGAAGTTCCTGTACCTGGACCAGACACGCCTGCGCTACCAGATAAGCGTTACCACCGGACAAGGTGCCGTAAACATCAGTATCACGCAGATTTCCTACCTCTACAACGAGGAATGGGAAGAGAACAAGCCCACTGGCACTGAAGGCGAAAGATACCGTGCCGAAGAATGGATTACCGACGAAAAGGCACTGAACAAGAAAGGCACCAAGGTTCTGCCCATGAGCGGAAAATTCCGTCGCAAGACCATTGACCGCATGAACGAAATCTTCGAGAATGCCATGGACATGTTCGAGACAAAGGCTCAGGAAGAAAAGGCCAAGGAGGAGAAAGCCGAAAAGGTACAGAAACGCCAGTTCGTGGTTGAATAAGGACACATCCATATATTTTAGGTATGGCAAACGAGAATTTAAGTCTGGAGGAACAGGTTGAGCGCATACGTGCCAAGCGCAACGGTAACGGCGAATGGAAGGACCGTGCACGCAGAATCCTGAACAATGTCTTCCTGGTATTGGCTGTCTGCGGTGTGGCGACATACTTCTCAGGCGAAGAAAACCATGTCAACGGCTTGATGCTGGTAGGTATAGGCATGGCATTCAAGCTGGCCGAGATATTTATCAGGATTATAAGATAACCCCTTGTGTTGCAAGATAATATCGAACAACTTTGAGAAGACTACTTACGATATTGACATTAGTAGCAACAGTGGGCCTACCGTCGTGGGCCCGCTTTGCTGTATCAAGTCAGAGCGACGGCTACAATTACGAGGACGAGGAAAACGAATATTCCGAACACGACCACGGACAGTCAACCTCCTGGGGACGCGACACTACACGTGGCAAGGAGGTCCCCATACCTATGGGAGTGTTCCAGTGGAAGATAGACAGCCGCCTGGGTACCGTAATACCTGCCGAGAATACGGACACCGTAGTGCACAACTTCCAGAACTGGAGGATGCACGACGGCATGCAGGGCAACTTCTCCCATACAGGCAATACCGGTTCCGCACGACTGAACCGCATATTCATGGACAGGAAGGAGAACCGCGACTTCATCTTCCTCACTCCCCTGGATTATTTCCGCGAGGGCGTGTCGGATTTCCTCTTTACCAACACCAAAAGCCCCATTACCAATCTTGCATACCACTCGGGCGGAGGCAGCAATGATGGCGAAGACCGTGTACGAGGAAACTTTGCCACAAACATAAACAAGATTTCTGGTGTCGGGTTCCGCCTGGATTACAACTATGCCCGAGGCTATTACTCGAACCAGCAGAACAGCCAGTTCGGGGCCATACTATATGGCTATTATCTGGGGGACCGCTACAACATGCACACATACTTCAATGCCAACCACATGAAGAATGCGGAAAACGGCGGATTGACAGAGGACACATACATCACACAGCCCTGGATATACCAGCAGAAATTCGACACCAAGGACATCCCCGTCAATATCAATTCCACATGGAACAAGAACGATGACGAGAGTTTCTACCTGAGCCATCGCTACAACATGGGATACGACCGGGAGATAGAAGTCCCCGATTCGCTGAAACCGCAACCGCCCTCCGACTACGAACTGATGGAGCAACTCAACGACTCCATCCGTGTGGCCCTGGCCTCAGACAGCGTTGCACGCCAGCATGTGGTTGATTCACTGCGCACCAAGTGGGCAAACGAATTGGTCCCCCCCACGGAGTTCGTTTCCGTAGCCAGCATCATACACACATTCCAGCTGCATCACCTGGACCACACCTTCTATGACCAGGGCAGGAACTCCGGTTTCTACACCAACCAGTACTGGGGACATACAGGCCACATCCAGGACCAGGCAACAGCCATGAGCATACGCAACACCGTAGGCCTGTCCATGAACGAGGGATTCCGCAAATGGGTGAAGATGGGAATGGTATTCTTTGCCACGCATGAATACAGGAACTATGGCCTGCCCGTGCATCTGCCGGATACGACTTACCAGCAGTCCGACATCGAGCACGAGCTTACTGTCGGTGCAGAAATCAGAAAGGCACAGGGCAAGACCCTGCACTATAATGCAAACGGCGAATTCTGCCTTGCAGGACCTAACATCGGAGATTTCAACATCCAAGCCGAGGGAGACCTGAATTTCAGACTTGGCAAGCGCGATACAGCCTCGCTTATAGTACGGGCGCACCTCAGGAACCAAAATCCGACATATTTCCTGCGCAACTACCGCAACGCATACGTAAACTGGGACAACAGCCACCTGTTGCGCCAGTTCAGGACAGGCGTACAAGGTGAAGTCAAGTATAGTCGCACACGCACAAGACTGAGATTCGGCTGGGAGAACCTCTCCAACTACACCTACCTGGCAATGCAGAACACGCTCAAGCCCGATGCTTCGCCAGAGAGCACCATTCCCGGGGACTACACGCACAACGTGGCTGTACGTCAAAGCGATGCAGGCATACAGGTATTCACGGCCTCACTTTCACAAGACCTGATACTGAAATGGTTCGGCTGGGAGAACGAGGTTACGCTTCAGTACAGCACCAACCCCGATGCCCTGCCGTTGCCATTGGTAAACGTGTACTCCAACATCTACGTGCAGTTCAGGCTGGCCAAGGTTCTTCGAGTGCAGATAGGCGGAGACATCAGATACTTCACGTCCTACAACGCACCCGACTATTTCGGGGCAGTGGGCATGTTTGCCGTACAGGACCCTGAGCACAAGCGTGTATCCATAGGCAACTATCCCATCATAAATGCCTATGCCAACCTGCATCTCAAGCATTGCAGAATCTACCTCAATGTGGCACACGTCAATGCGGGTTCGGGCAACATGTTCCTCGTGCCGCACATGCCCATGAATCCGTTGACCATAAACTTCGGGCTTTCATGGAACTTCTTCAATTAGAGTCCGCCTCCGGACAAATTGAACGGGAACATGCCGAAAGCGGCACATATCATAGACAAACGTCAAGAATCTGAAAAAACACCTTAAACAGCCATATCATGAAAGACATACGTTGGGGATTCATCGGATGCGGCGAAGTTACGGAACGCAAGAGCGGACCTGCATTCAGCCTGATAGAGGGCAGCAGTGTAGTGGCGGTAATGTCACGTAGCAAGGATAAAGCAAAGTCCTATGCCGAGCGCTATGGCATACCAAGATGGTACACCGATGCGCTCTCGCTGGTCAATGACCCGGAGGTGAATGCCGTTTACATTGCCACCCCACCCTCCTCGCATGCCACCTATGCCATCATGGCCATGAAGGCTGGAAAACCGGTGTATGTAGAAAAACCGCTGGCGGCCTCCTACATGGATTGCCAAAGGGTGATGCGTGTCAGTGCCGAAACCGGGGTTCCATGCTTTGTGGCCTACTACAGGCGAAACCTGCCCTACTTCAACAAGGTGCGCGAACTGCTCTCCCAGGGTGCCATTGGCAAGGTCATCAACGTGCAGGTACGATTCTCCGTGCCTCCGCGCGACCTGGACTACAACAGCACTAACCTGCCCTGGCGCGTACAACGCGATATTGCCGGCGGAGGATACTTCTACGACCTGGCACCACACCAGCTGGACCTGTTGCAGGAGTTCTTCGGCCCCATTGTGTACGTAAGCGGTTTCAGTGCCAACCGTGGCGGACTCTACCAGACGGAAGATACGGTTTCAGCCTCCTTTGCCTTTCAGGACGGTATGCCGGGCAGTGGAAGCTGGTGCTTCGTGGGACATGAAAGTGCACGAACAGACCAGATTGAATTGATTGGCGAAAAGGGACGCATCTGTTTCTCCGTCTTCACCTACAGCCCCATCATACTCCAGACCAGCCTGGGCAAGGAAGAGATAGTCATAGAGAATCCCAAGCATGTCCAGTTGCCGCTCATCGAACAGGTGGTAAGGCATCTTCAGGGAACCGGACTGTGCGAGTCGGACTGCATTTCCGCCACCTCCGTCAATTGGGTTATGGACAGGATACTGGGCAAGACATAAGACACTTACCCGGTCCCGCACCCCCCAAAAACTTCCTCCTTACCCTCACTTTTTTCTTAGCGCACAGGCTGGCAAGACGGTTTCTGTGCAAAACTCCCAGTGCCTCTACCCTATGAGCAACATTTAGGTCCCGGAAGCGGATGCCAATGCCTCGGGAAGCGGATGCCAATGCCTCGGAAGACGGATGCCAATGCCTCGGGACACAAGGAATGTTGCCCCGGCGAACGGCAACAGAGGTGTTGCTCTCTGGAAAAGTTCAAATGATTGTTTGCCCTTGTCCGAAAAAAAGCAACTTTTTCGGTTCTCTGCTAACTACAAATTTGGCATTTCGCCGACTTATTCGTACCTTTGCACAGCAAAACCCTATCATACCATGAAAGAGTACGACATTCGCACACATGTGAATGTGCTTGGGGCAGAGGATATGAGCGCTGAAGAGCGCGAACTGGTGGAAGCAGCAAAGAAAGCCACGGAAACCAGTTATTCTCCCTACAGCCATTTTCAGGTGGGCGCTGCTTTGCGCCTACAGGACGGAGAAATCATCATGGGCAGCAACCAGGAGAATGCAGCCTATCCCGTAGGATGCTGTGCCGAGAGGACAGCACTGTTCTGGTGCGGGGCCAACAGGCCTGGAGCGACTATCAGTGCCATAGCAATAGCGGCACAGACAGGCGGACGCTTCACAAAAGACCCTATAGCACCGTGCGGAATGTGCCGCCAGGCTCTTCTCGAAGTGGAACACAAGCAAGGTGCGCCCATCAAGATGCTGCTCTACGGCGAAGACGGCACGCATTGCATAGAAAGCGTGGAGGCACTGATGCCCTTGACCTTCAACGCGGAAAGCATGGACATATAGTCTCCTTTAAGGTATAATTGTTTAAGGATAACTGACATACATACAGGAAAATGATTACACTAAGCAACATAGCCGTACAATTCGGCAAGAGAGTCCTTTACAAGGACGTGAACATGAAGTTCACAAGCGGAAACATCTACGGAGTAATCGGTGCCAACGGTGCCGGCAAGTCTACTCTGCTGAAGGCCATCAGTGGCGAGTTGGAACCAACCAAGGGTACCGTGGAACTGGGCCCCGGCGAGCGTCTTTCTGTACTTTCGCAGGACCACTTCCAGTACGACCAGGAAACGGTACTGAACACCGTGCTCATGGGTCACACCACCATGTGGGATGTGATGAAGGAGCGCGAGGCCCTCTACAGCAAGGCCGACTTTACCGACGAGGACGGTATCCGTGTGGCTGAACTGGAGGACAAGTTTGCCGAGATGGGCGGCTACACCGCCGAGAGCGATGCCGGAAGCCTGCTCTCTGGCCTGGGCATCAAGGAGGCTCTGCACCATCAGCTGATGGGCGAACTCTCTGGTAAGGAGAAGGTGCGCGTGATGCTGGCAAAGGCCCTGTTCGGCAACCCCGACAACCTGCTGCTTGACGAGCCCACCAACGACCTTGACCTGGAGACCGTACAGTGGCTGGAGCAGTACCTGAGCGAGTTTGAGCACACCGTGCTGGTGGTTAGCCACGACCGTCACTTCCTGGACAGCGTCTGCACACACACCGTGGACATCGACTTCGGCAAGGTTACCATGTTTGCCGGCAACTACAGCTTCTGGTACGAGTCCAGCCAGTTGGCTCTGCGCCAGGCACAGAACCAGAAGGCCAAGGCCGAG
This sequence comes from Bacteroidaceae bacterium, assembly GCA_045612965.1. Taxonomy (GTDB): domain Bacteria; phylum Bacteroidota; class Bacteroidia; order Bacteroidales; family Bacteroidaceae; genus Physcousia. Next base: position 35,783 of record JAZLAC010000029.1, read on the forward strand.
GAGAAGAAGAAGGAGCTGGAGGAGTTCATACGCCGATTCAGCGCCAACGTGGCAAAGTCCAAGCAGACCACAAGCCGCAAGAAGATGCTGGAGAAACTCAACGTGGACGAAATCCGTCCCTCTACCCGCAAGTATCCTGGTATCATCTTCCAGATGGAGCGCGAACCTGGCAACCAGATTCTGGAGGTCAAGGACCTCAAGGCCACTATGGAGGACGGCACCGTTCTGTTCGACAACGTAAGCTTCAACATAGAGAAGGGCGAGAAGGTGGTATTCCTGAGCCACGACCCGCGTGCCATGACCGCACTGTTTGAAATCATCAACGGCAACCGCCAGGCACAGGCAGGCACATACAACTGGGGCGTTACCATCACCACGGCATACCTGCCCGTGGACAATACCGACTTCTTCCAGTCTGAACTGAACCTTGTGGATTGGCTCAGCCAGTTCGGCGAGGGCAACGAGGTGTACTTCAAGGGTTTCCTGGGCCGCATGCTCTTCTCTGGCGAGGAGGTGCTGAAGAAGGTGAACGTGCTCTCCGGTGGCGAGAAGATGCGCTGCATGATAGCACGCATGCAGCTGAAGAACGCCAACTGCCTCGTACTGGACACTCCCACCAACCACCTGGACCTGGAAAGCATCCAGGCCTTCAACAACAACCTGAAGCAGTACAAGGGCAATGTACTCTTTGCCAGCCACGACCACGAGTTCATCCAGACCGTGGCAAACCGTATCATCGAACTCACTCCCAACGGCACCATAGACAAGCTGATGGACTACGATGACTACATCGCAAACGACCAGATCAAGGAGATGAAGGCAAAGATGTATGCCCAGTAAAACTGTGTATGCCCAGTAAAACTGACAGAACTACACATTATATATAATATAAGAGTGCCTAAATGACATGAAACGTGCCAAAACCGACAATGGCACGTTTTGTGCGATAAATGAGGCAGAAACAAAACAAAGAAAAGACAGCATGGCAACAGAAGAGAAAATCAATAGCGAAGAGCAGTTGCAGGAGGAAAACACAACCACCCAGACAGAGGAGACACAGCAGGATGCAGAACAGCAGGATGCCGCCAAGAACAGCGCAGAGGATGCCGCCGGGACACCCGAGGTGGAAATTGACCCTCTGGAGGCTGCTCAGGCAGAGATAGCCGAACTGAAGAAGCAGATTCTGTACAAGGTGGCAGAGTTCGACAACTACCGCAAGCGCGTAATCAAGGAAAAGGCCGACCTGATACTGAACGGTGGCGAAAAGGTGATTACCGCCATACTGCCCGTCGTGGACGATATGGAGCGTGCCCTGGAGCAGATGCGCAAGGCCGAGGACGTACAGGCCGTTGTGGAGGGTGTGGAACTTATCCAGAAGAAGTTCATGGGCATACTGGAAAAGCAGGGCGTAAAGCCCATCGAGACCAAGGACGCCGACTTCGACGTGGAGGTTCACGAGGCCATTGCCCAGTTCCCCGCTCCATCCGACGAACTGAAGAACAAGGTGGTGGACTGCACCCTGAAGGGCTACAAGCTGAACGAGAAGGTCATCCGCCACGCACAGGTTGTCGTGGGCATCTGATAACAAGGCAGAAACGCATATTTGGATTACATACCACTCCATAACCAATAAAGAACATGGCAGAAAAGAGAGACTACTACGAGGTGCTTGGCGTACAGAAAGGCGCTTCGGAAGACGAGATAAAGAAGGCCTACAAGAAAATGGCCATCAAATACCACCCCGACCGCAATCCGGGCGACAAGGAAGCCGAGGAGAAGTTCAAGGAGGCTGCCGAGGCCTACGACGTTCTCCGCGACCCCGACAAGCGTGCACGCTACGACCAGTTCGGCCATGCCGGCATGGGTGGTGCTGGCGGTTTCGGAGGCCAGGGCTTTGACATGAACGACATCTTCTCCATGTTTGGCGACATCTTCGGTGGCCACATGGGCGGTGGCGGAGGCTTTGGCGGTTTCGGAGGCTTTGGCGGCTTTGGCGGCGGAGGCAGCCGTGGTGCACAGAAGCATCAGGGCAGCGACCTGCGCCTGAAGGTAAAACTCACGCTGGAAGAAGTGGCAAAGGGTGCCACCAAGAAGTTCAAGGTGAAGAAGGACGTTACCTGCACGCATTGCCACGGTTCTGGTTCTGAGGACGGCAAGACCGAGTCCTGCGGCACATGCCACGGCACCGGCTACGTTACACGCCAGGTGAACACCATGTTCGGACGCATGCAGCAGCAGAGCGTGTGCTCTACCTGCGGTGGCCAGGGCACGGTAATCAAGAACAAGTGTTCGCACTGCTCGGGCACTGGCGTAACAAGCGGCGAAGAGGTCGTTGAGGTACAGATACCCGCCGGTGTTCAGGACGGCATGATACTGACCGTCCAGGGCAAGGGCAATGCTGGCCGCAACAATGGCTATGCCGGCGACATACAGGTGTATGTGGAGGTTGAGCCCCATGCCGAACTGAGCCGCCGCAACAACGACCTTGTCTACAACCTGCTCCTTGACCTGCCCACGGCAGTACTGGGCGGACCCGTGGAGATACCCACCATAGACGGCCGTGTGAAGATAAAGATAGAGCCAGGCACACAGCCCGGCAAGACCGTGCGCCTGCGTGGCAAGGGACTGCCCGCTTTGCAGGGATATGGCTATGGTTATGGCGACCTGATAGTGAACATCTCCATATACATCCCCGAGACACTGACCAAGGAGGAGCACTCCGCCTTCGAGAAGATGAAGGAGAGCGATAGTTTCAAACCCTCGCAAACAACCAAGAACTCCTTCTTCCAGAAGTTCAAGAACCTGTTTACCTAAATATAGGTAAGACACTCTTTTATAGACACTTTTCACTATGACATATAGCGAAGCAACAGAATACCTGTTCACCTCAGCCCCGTTGTTCCAAAACATCGGGGCTGGTGCATACAAGGAGGGACTGAGCAACACAGAGGCCCTGGATGCACACCACGGACACCCTCACAGAAAGTACCTGACCATACACGTTGCCGGCACCAACGGCAAGGGCAGCACCAGCCACACGCTGGCAGCCATTCTGCAAAGTGCCGGCTACAGGGTGGGCCTGTACACCAGCCCGCATCTTGTGGACTTCCGCGAGCGCATCCGTGTGAACGGCGAGATGATACCCGAGGAAAGGGTTGTGCGCTTTGTGGAAGAGGAGCGCGAGTTCTTCGAGCCCCTCCACCCCTCGTTCTTTGAACTGGCCACGGCACTTGCCTTCAAGTACTTTGAGGAGGCCGGCGTGGACATTGCCGTCATAGAGACCGGACTGGGCGGTCGCCTGGATTGCACCAACATCATACGTCCCATCCTGAGCATCATCACCAACATCAGTTTTGACCATGTGCAGTTCCTGGGCAACACGCTTCCTGCCATTGCCCGGGAAAAGGCAGGCATCATCAAGCCTGGCATCCCTGTGGTCGTGGGCGAAACGGGCGGCAATGCCGAAGTCAGGGAGGTATTTGCCACGAAGGCACTGGAGACCCGCTCCCCCATCTGCTTTGCCGACGAGGCGGAGCATCCACACAGGGAGACCCAACTGAAGGGCTTCTGCCAAGAGAAGAACACCAGCACCATACTCAGCGCCCTGGAATTCCTGAAGGAAAGGCTTGACCTGAGCGACTCTGCCATTGACCGCGGCTTCATGAACGTGTGCGAACTCACTGGGCTGATGGGCCGATGGCAGATACTGAAGAGCAAGCCGCTGACGGTGTGCGACACGGGGCACAACGTAGGAGGATGGGAGTACCTGAGCAGACAACTGGAGCAGACACCAGGCGATTTGCATATAGTCATCGGCATGGTTGGCGACAAGGACGTGCGGAAGGTCGTGTCCATGCTGCCCAAGAGAGCCCGCTACTACTTCACCCAGGCAAGCGTGGCACGCGCCATGCCCGTCGGTGATTTTGCTGAAATAGCACGGGAGTTTGGCCTCGAAGGCAAGAGTTACGACAACGTAATGCAGGCCTACGGCGAGGCAAGCAGGAATGCCACGGCCGAGGACAGCATTTTCATCGGCGGCAGCACCTTTGTGGTGGCAGACCTACTGGCAAACACGCTCTGAGGGCACGGTTTGGCCACCTTAGGCAGGCTTTCGCCAACTTTTTCCATTGCCAAGTATTGGTGGAATTAGGATTATTTTGTATATTTGCAACGAAAGACTACACTTTAAACACTAATTCCCATGGAAAAGAAGTTGATTTCCGGTCTGAAGCGCGAAGACTTTCAGGCCGTGGTACAGGGCAAGGAGACAGACCTGTACACTCTGACCAATGCTCAGGGCATGGAAGTAAGCATAACCAATTACGGCGGTTCGCTGGTATCCATCATGGTCCCCGACCGTGATGGCAACATGGCCAACGTTATCCAGGGCCATGACTGCATCCAGGATTGCCTGAGCAGCCCCGAACCCTTCCTCTCTACCCTTGTGGGCAGATATGGCAACCGCATCTGCCGTGGCAAGTTCACCATGAACGGCAAGGAGTACAGCCTGACCATCAACAACGGTCCCAACCACCTTCATGGCGGTCCCACCGGATGCCATGCACGTGTATGGGATGCCGAGCAGATTAACGACCAGGAACTGGTTCTGCGCTACACCTTTGCATACTACGAGGAGGGCTTCCCCGGCGAGGTGAGCATGACCGTGAAGTACTCGCTGACCAATGACAACGAACTGGTTATCGACTATCGCGGCACTACCAACAAGAAGACCGTAGTGAACATGACCAGCCACGGCTTCTTCTCGCTCACTGGCATTGGCACTCCCACCCCCACACAGTTGGATACCATCCTGACCATCAATGCAGACTTCTACGTTCCCATCGACGAGAACAGCATTCCCACGGGCGAAATCCGCAAGGTAGAGGGCACTCCCTTTGACTTCCGCACTCCCAAGCCCGTTGGCCGCGACATTGCCGCCGATGACGAGCAGATAAAGAACGGCACCGGCTATGACCACTGCTACGTGCTGAACAAGCGCGAACCCGGCGAACTCACCCTGGCTGCCTCTATGGTAGAACCCTCTACCGGCCGTACCATGGAGTGCTGGACCACGGAACCCGGTGTCCAGTTCTATAGCGACAACTGGGCAGACGGCTACAAGGGCCAGCATGGCGCCACCTTCGGCAAGCACTCTGGACTGTGCTTCGAGGCACAGCACTTCCCCGACTCCCCCAACCGTGCACACTTCCCCAGCACTCAGTTGAAGCCCGGCGAGGTTTATGTGCAGAAGACAGTCTACAAGTTCGGTACCGACAAGTAAGGAATACCCCCCAAGGCCGCTCTTTCCCCACCACGGGAAGGGGTGGCCTGCACTGATTATATTCACTTATTTATTAATAACTTAAACAAATCAAATTAACTAATGGCTCAAAAAACAAAACAATGGGGCGCTATTATCGTGATGATTGCGCTCTTCGCTATGATTGCCTTCGTGACAAACCTGTGTACACCCATGGCAACCATCATCAAGAACCAGGGTGAGATTTCTAACGTTCTTGCACAGATTGGCAACTACGGCAACTTCTTCGCTTACCTCTTCATGGGTATGCCTGCAGGTATGCTTATTGCCAAGTTCGGTTACAAGAAGACCGCCCTCATCGGTCTGGTTGTAGGTATCGTTGGTATCCTCATCCAGTGGCTGAGCGGTCAGTTTGACCCCCAGGAGAACCTTGGCCTCGTGTTCGGTGTTTACCTTGTTGGTGCCCTGATTGCTGGTCTCTGCATGGCTATCCTGAACTGCGTTGTTAACCCCATGCTGAACCTGCTGGGCGGTGGCGGCAACTCTGGCAACCAGCTGATCCAGATTGGCGGTGTGTTCAACTCTTCTGCTGCTGTGGCTTGCTACATCCTGATGGGTGCTCTGATTGCCGACGCATCAAAGGCTAAGATTGCCGACGCCACTCCCGCTCTGTTCATTGCTCTGGCCATCTTCGTGATTGCATTCATCGTTATCCTCTTCACCAAGATTGAGGAACCCGAGCAGGCTCCTGTTCGTATAGACCTCATCAGCGGTGCCATGAGCCACCGTCACTTCGCACTGGGTGCCTTGGCTATCTTCCTGTACATGGGTATCGAGGTAGGTGTGCCCAACGCTGTTCAGCAGATGCTCACCTCAGACCCCTACTCTATCCCCGCCGCCACCGTTGGCATGATTGTGGCTGTTTACTGGGCTATGATGCTCGTAGGCCGTCTGGTTGGTGCATCTATTGGTGCCAAGGTTAGCGCACGCGCCATGATTACCACCGTTTCTATCGCTACTCTGGTACTGGTAATCTTCGGTATGTATGCCCCCTCTGATGTACTCGTTAACTTCCCTGGCGTTGACTGGGGCAAGCTGGAACTCATCTGGCAGCCCGTACCCCTGGGCATCTTCTCATTCCTGCTGGTTGGTCTGTGCACCTCTGTAATGTGGGGCGCTATCTTCAACATGGCTGTCGAGGGTCTTGGCAAGTTCACCGCTATCGCTTCTGGTATCTTCATGACCATGGTATTCGGCTGTGCAGTAATGATGGCCATCCAGGGCTACGTTGCCGACCTGACCGACTACATGACCAGCTTCTGGGTTATCGTATTCTGCGCCGCTTACCTGCTGTTCTACGCCCTGGTTGGCAGCCGCGTGACAAAGCGTTCTGAGTAATAATATAATGTATGGCAGGCAACCTCAAAAAGTTGCTTGCCAACTACATAAAATCAAACTTTATAAAACCTAAATAAACTATGAGACTTACAATTGACGACGTAAGAAGTCGCTTCATCAAGCACTTCGATGGTACTACAGGCAGTGTCTACGCTTCTCCCGGCCGTATCAACCTGATTGGCGAGCACACAGACTACAACAACGGTTTCGTATTCCCCGGTGCAGTACAGCAGGGCATGATTGCCGAGATTAAGCCCAACGGCACTCGCAACGTCAATGCATATTCTATCGACCTGAAGGACAAGGTTACCTTCTCTCTGGACGATCCCGAAGGCCCCAAGGCTACCTGGGCTCGCTACATCTACGGTGTTTGCCGCGAGATGATGGCTCTGGGCGTTCCCGTAGAGGGTTTCAACACCGCTTTCGCTGGTGATGTGCCCCTGGGTGCCGGCATGAGTTCCTCTGCTGCCCTGGAGAGCACTTTCGCTTTCGCTTGCAACGACCTGTGGGGCGACAACAAGATCGAGAAGATGGAGTTGGCACGCGTAGGCCAGCGCACCGAGCACAAGTACATCGGCTGCAACTGCGGTATCATGGACCAGTTTGCCAGCGTACATGGCAAGGCAGGCAGCCTGATGCGCCTGGACTGCCGTAGCGGCGAGTATGCCTACTTCCCCTGGAACCCCGAGGGCTACAAGCTGGTATTGGTGAACAGCTGCGTTAAGCACGAGCTGGCAGGCAGCCCCTACAACGAGCGCCGTCTCTCTTGCGAGCGCGTTGCCGCCGTTATCAACAAGCACCACCCCGAGGTGGAGACCCTGCGCGATGCCAACATGGCTCTGCTGGACGAGGTTAAGGCCGAGGTTAGCGAAGAGGACTACAAGCGTGCACGCTACGTCATCGGCGAGGTAGACCGCGTACTGGCAGTCTGCGACGCTCTGGAGCGCGGCGACTACGAGACCGTGGGCCAGAAGATGTACGAGACCCACTATGGCCTGAGCCAGGAGTACGAGGTATCCTGCGAGGAGCTGGACTTCCTGAACGACATTGCCAAGGAGGCAGGCGTTACCGGCAGCCGCATCATGGGTGGCGGTTTCGGTGGCTGCACCATCAACCTGGTTGCCGACGAGCTGTACGACAACTTCGTGAAGGTTGTTAAGGAGAAGTTCGCCGCCAAGTACGGCAAGGCTCCCATCGTTATCGACGTTGTCATCGGCGACGGCTCTCGCAAGCTCTGCTAAGCCCGTCCGCTATTACAGACACACATAACACACAGCATCCCTGCCCCCCTATCGAGGAGCAGGGATGTTCCTTTTCTGTACTCTCATGCCCAAAGTGTGAACGGTGAGCGGTGAAGGGTGAGAGGTGAGCGGTGAGAGGTGAGCGGTGAGGGGTGAACGGTGAGCGGTGAGAGGTGAGCGGTGAACGGTGAACGGTGAACGGTGAACGGTGAGCGGTGAGAGGTGAGAGGTGAGGGGTGAATGGTGAGCGGTGAGCGGTGAGAGGTGTTTTATCCACCCCTCCCCCTTTGGGACCTCCCCTGTCTCAAGGGGCGAAGAGGGTCTTTAGAAGAATGACTTGATGTCATTCTGTGCCCTCTGAGGGTCGCAATTCCCATTGCGACGCTGGGCAGGGTGATAGCGTTAGCAGTTGTAACTGACTGTCCCCCTGAGACAGGGGCGACGAGCGAAGCGGAGGGGGTGGATAGTTTTCCGTTTTTATCCCGCTTTGCGGTCTTTTAACCGCTCACCGCTCACCGTTAAACGTTTACTCCACGTTAGTTCCGCCCTGCTCGTCTCCGTCTTCGGGAGAGTCCTCGCCGGGCTGCTGGGTGGCAAGGGCGTTGAGGCGCTCCTTCTCGGCCTTGCGTGCCTCGGCTTGGCTTTCGCGGGTGCCAACGTACTCGTAGGAAGCCTCGTTTACAAGGTCCTTGAACTCTGCACTGGGTTCCCACTTGACCTTCACCTGCTTGATGAGGGAGGTGGTGAACTCCTCGGCGTTGGGTGCCGCCTTGGCCTTGAGGGAGACGGAGAACGAGCCGAGGTCGCCAAGGGTTACCTTGTTGCCCAGAAGCAGCTGCTCACGGATGCAAGAAGTCAGTTGGGTGGCCACGGCCATCACATCGCCCTTGTCGTACTTGCTGGAGTGCGAGGTCATGTGCTTTGCCATGTCTGAGAGGTTCATTACTGTGCGCACCTGTGCGCAGGGGAAAGTTTTGTTGCCCTGTTCGGGCTCGCCAGGCTGGTTGTGGCGAAGGACTAATGAATAAGGTATTGACATAGTGGTTTAGAGGACCCACAGACCCCCTCTGCCTTTCAGGCATCCCCCCCTCTATGGGGGGAAGGGCTGGCGCGGTGTTTCTGCACTTTGGCAGAGGTTGGTGGGATTTTGTTAAAGGGTTAATGGATTAGAGGTTAAAGGTTAAAGGTGAGAGGTGAGAGGTGAGAGGTGAGAGGTGAGAGGTGAGCGGTATATCCACCCCCTCCGTCGCTATGCTCCTCGTCCACCCTGTCTCAGGGGGACAGTTTGCTGGCGCGGTGCTACGGTTGTAACTACTCCGTCCGCGCGTCGAACTGGAAAGTTCTCCCCTCACAAGGCACAGATGGACATTCAGTCCATCTTCTAAAGACCTTGTTCGCCCCTTGTGGGAGGGCTGGGGAGGGGTCTGTTCTTTTCTACTGCAAAGATACAACATCCCTTTTGCGGTACGAGAATTAGCGAGAAATAGCGTTGCCGCTCACCTTTCCTCGTTAAACGCTCACCGCTCTCCTCCCCTTTAGGGGGATTGAGGGGGCTTCGTGAGGCGAGGGCGGAGGAAACATGATTCAGGGGGCGATGCGCCGTGAGGCAAGAGGGTGAGTGGTGAACGATGTACTCTCAGTTTTCCGATTTATTATTCACCTTTGGTTCATCAATCTAAAACAGTCATATTCCGTTCGTAGATGTAAGGGGGTAAGGGTAAACGGTAAACAGTAAACAGTTTAGTTTTACGCCAACTCACCCCTGCCCCTTGCCCACCCGCTCACCATCTGCCAGGTGATACACTTCTAAATATACTTTATTATATATTATAATATATAATAAAATTTTTCTTTACCCTTTCGGATGCAAGAATACACTGGGACAAATTCTAACTGTTTACTGTTTACCGTTTACCCCTCTGTCTTTTCCTGAAAATGGTTGACTCTTTTAGACGATTTTTAATGCTAAAGTTTTCCTATACTGTTTTTGTTGACCTTCTTCACTGGTAAAGTTGACCGTTTTCCTGAAATGGTTGACCTCATTACTGGAGAAGTTGACTTTTTGCGGTGGAAATACCAATAAAAAACACTATCTTTGGCAGAAGAAATACTGAAAACACACTATCATGGCAAGATACAACAAAAAGTCTATACGTTTTTTCAACAATCGTGAGGTGAGAGCCGTGTGGGACGAAGAACAATCCAAATGGTGGTTCTCCGCCACTGACGTTGTGCGCGCCATAAACGATGAGGATGATTATACCAAAAGCAGAAACTATTGGAAGTATCTCAAAGGTAAACTGATGAAAGCCGGAATCGAAGTGGTTAGTGCCACTAACCAGTTCAAGTTCGAAGCACCAGATGGCAAGATGAGAACCGCAGATGTATTGGATGCTGATAGCGTACAGATTATAGCCAAACATTATCCAAACAACCGCGCAAGCGCCTTCCTTGATTGGTTTGTGTATAGCGACAATAGCATTGATGGACAGAGCAAGAAGAAAGCCTACACTCTCATAGAAAGCGGTCTGCTCGACAATATGGAAGTCGGTACTCTGAATTCACTCCAACAAATACATGCCTATCTCTTTGGCGGATTATATGACTTTGCCGGCAAGATACGCACCAAGACTATATGGAAGGATGGAACATTGTTTTGTAGAGCAGAGTATCTTCAAGAAAATTTGCGTCTAATAGAACAGATGCCAGAAAATTCATTCGACGAAATTGTGGACAAATATGTTGAAATGAATGTTGCCCATCCTTTTATGGAAGGCAACGGACGCTCTACCCGCATCTGGTTAGACCTAATTTTCAAGAAACAATTGAAATTGTGTGTCGATTGGAGTCAGATAGATAAAAAGGAGTATTTGGAGGCTATGAGACAGAGCACCACAAACGCCCTGCCCATCAAAAAACTACTAAAAGGTGCAATGACCGACCAGATTGAAGACCGCGAAATCTTCATGAAGGGAATAGATTACTCTTACTATTACGAGCAACAAGATTGACAGGCTCAAAGAAATTTTACAGAAGTTTCATTATATGGCAAAATACAAAAAATACGGCTACGACATCCAAGATGGCAAGGCCATCATACCCGAGTGGGAGACGGAGATAAAAGATAAAGCGTTCGAGTATTGCAAAGAACTCACGAGCGTGGAATTACCTCAGTGGATAAAGAAGATTGGGAAAGAGGCTTTCTTGGGTTGTGAGAACCTCACGGAAATCACTCTGCCCGAATGGGTGGAGGAGATTGGGGAATGGGCTTTTGGGGATTGCGAGAATCTAAAAAGCATCGACCTTCCTCGGTGGGTGAAGAAGATTGGCCAAAGTGCTTTCTCTGGTTGCTCCAGCCTCACGAGCATCACCATCCCTGAATCGGTGACGGAGATTGGGGACTGGGCTTTCTCTCGTTGCTCCAGCCTCACGAGCATCACAGTTTCCAAGGACAACAAGGTCTATGACTCCAGAGAGGATTGCAATGCCATAATACATACGGAGAGCAATACGCTGATAAGTGGGTGCAAGAACACCATTATCCCTCTATCGGTGACTAAGATTGGCTACGAGGCTTTCTCTGATTGCTCCAGCCTCACGAGCATCACCATCCCACCATCGGTGACAGAGATTGGGGAGGGTGCTTTCGAAGATTGCTCCAGCCTCACGAGCATCTCCATCCCCCCATCGGTGACGAAGATTGGGGGCTGGGCTTTCCGTGGTTGCTCAAGCCTCACGAGCATCACCATCCCAAAATCGGTGACGGAGATTGGGAGCAGTGCTTTCCGTGATTGCTCCAGTCTCACGAGCATCACCATCCCCTCATCGGTGACTGAGATTGGCTACGAGGCTTTCTCTGATTGCTCCAGCCTCACGAGCATCACCATTCCACCATCGGTGACGGAGATTGGGGGCTGGGCTTTCTACGATTGCTCCAGCCTTACGAGCATCACCATACCAGAATCGGTGACGGAGATTGGGAACAGTGCTTTCTCTGGTTGCTCCAGCCTCACGAGCATCACCATTCCTGAATCGGTGACGAAGATTGGGCACAATGCTTTCTCCGATTGCTCCAGCCTCACGAGCATCACCATCCCCCCATCGGTGACGTGGATTGGGGAGGGTGCTTTCTCTGGTTGCGAGAGTCTCACGAGTATCATCGTTTCCAAAGATAATAAGTTCTATGACTCGCGAGAGGATTGCAATGCCATAATCCATACGGAGAGCAATACGCTGATAAGTGGGTGCAAGAATACCATCATCCCCCCATCGGTGACGCAGATTGGGGAAGATGCTTTTTATGGTTGCTCCAGCCTCACGAGTGTCTCTATCCCCCCATCGGTGACGGAGATTGGGAAATATGCTTTCTATGATTGCTCCAGCCTCACGAGCATCACCATACCAGAATCGGTGACGAAGATTGGCAACGAGGTTTTCTGTGGTTGCTCCAGCCTCACGAGCATCTCCATCCCACCATCGGTAACGAAGATTGGGGACTGGGTTTTCTCTTATTGCTCCAGCCTCACCGAAGTGCGCATCCCTAAGGGGTGCAATGTGCATGAATCTGCCTTCGATTATTCCCTCAAAGTCCAGATCATCCGCTACTGACCCTATCTCCCTCATTATCAAACGCCCCTAAAATTTGCCCCGGAATGGGGCATATCAAAGAGAATATTTCTTTTGTAAAATATAGAAAGATGGAAGAGAATATAGTAAAATTTGGCAACCTCTATACGCAGATAGCAGAGCTGATACAATCGGCACGCAAGCAGGTGGTGACGCAGGTCAATACCACATTGCTCCTTACGTACTGGAATGTGGGGCGCCTGATAGTGGAGGACGAACAGAATAGCGCTCGTCGTGCGGAATATGGCAAGCAGGTCCTGAAGGAACTCTCCAAGCGTCTGACAAAGGATTTCGGAAAGGGGTTCTCGCGGTCTAATCTTCATTGGATGAGAGAGTTGTACATCAAATATCCAAATTGTCAGACACTGTCTAACAAATTGACATGGAGCCATTATTGCGAACTTCTCACCATCTCGGATGATGCAAAGCGTTCGTTCTACGAGCATGAGTGTGTCAATGCCCATTGGTCATTTCGTGAATTGAAGAGACAGATAGAGAGTTCATTGTTTGAACGTCTGCTTCTTTCGGACGGACAGGCCAACAAGGAAAAAGTGATGCAACTGGCCACCAAGGGGGTAGAGATGAGCCAGCCATCGGATATCATCAAGGACCCTTATGTGTTTGAGTTCATCGGCATCCCCGAAAACAAGCCCATGATGGAGAGCGACCTCGAGCGTATGCTTGTCCGAGGCATTGAGGACTTCCTGCTGGAGTTGGGGCGTGGATTCATGTTCGTTGGCACTCAGCAAAGGGTCACGCTGAACAACACCCACTACTATGTTGATATGGTCTTCTACAACAAGATACTGAAGGCCTATGTACTGATAGAGTTGAAACGTACCAAACTCACCCCCGAAGCGGCTGGCCAATTGAACATGTACCTGAATTACTATGCCACTGAGGTTAACGACGAAGGAGACAATCCGCCAATAGGCATCATTCTCTGCACAGACAAGGACAGTCTGACTGCTGAATATGCTCTCGGAGGTCTTTCCAATCAGATTTTCGCCTCGAAATACACCCTCTGCCTGCCCAATAAGGAGCAGTTGATAGCCGAGGTGGAACGAATGATTGCACGTTCGGAGGGGAAAATCGGCAATTGAGATGCACGCAAAAGATAACAGAAAACACAATAAGCAAAACCCACTACTATGGCAAGATACAAAAAATACGACTACGACATCCAGAACGGCAAAGCCATCATACTTTTTTAACATCTGTAGAAAAATAGTTATGGCGCTAAGGGCCCCGTCTTATTTATTAGACAGGCACGAAAGGAATAGAAAACTAACAGAATATAAAACATATGAGACATTTAGCAATTTCTTTGATTTTAGTGTTATGCAGTTTTGCTGTTAATGCATCAGCACAATCTGGCGACAAGGCAATTGAGACTTTGATACTGACAAAATTGGAAAAAACCAACAATCAACTTCAGGCAATAAAGCCTCGTTACAAGATTTATCCTACAGAAAATGTGTATATTTCCATAAAACTTGACACGGCAACGGGAAAACTGTGGATGATACAAATTGGTTTGGGTGACACATTGGGAGGGACAATACCAATAGACGAAACATCTTTGAGCGGGTTCTCTGAAGAAGTCCAAAATGGAAGGTTTGAACTTTATCCGACAAAAAACATGTTTAATTTTATATTGCTTGATACTGAGTTAGGGAGAACCTATCAAGTACAATGGTCTACAGAACCAGATAAAAGGTTGAGAGTGCGTTTATATTGATGACCTCCCCAATACAACATTAATTCATCCCCCCTTACCATGAACGAATACGAAAAGGAAATCTTCCAATGGCTGAAGGATGCGGGGCTGAACCCCGTGCATCATAATATGGCGGTGCCGCACCTGGAGGTGTCGGCACAGTGCGGTCTGCCCACGGAACTGGGCGACGTGGACCCAACACGCTACAGGGCAATTCCTGTGGAACTCCTGCGCATGGGCACGATACTGAGCGTGGACGTGAAGGGCGACTCCATGGAGGATGCGGGCATCTACGAGGGGAACCGCATAGAGGTGCTGCTCACTGATAACGAGTGCGGTGTGCGCGATGGCGATGTAGTGGTGGCCGATGTGGACGGCGGCGTGACGGTAAAGACCTTCTACCGCGACGAGGAGGGCGACCGCTGGCTCCTGCCCCATAACGAGAAGTATGCTCCCATACAGCTGACCAGCGACATCCCCTGGCGCATCGTGGGCAAGGTGATTGCCGTGCGCACGGACAATCCGCATACCAGCACGGCGGGCATGCTGAAGATAATGAAGCGTGCCAAGAAGAAGAAGGAGGAGGTGGTGCCGCCTTCGGAACGTGCCGTGAAGAAAGCAATATGCAGGGTGGCGGACAGTGTGACATACGGCCGACTGTGGTTTGCCGTGTACAGGGCTCTGGTGGACCAAGGTGCGCTGATGGCAAACGATTACAACGGTTTTGTGGCCTTGCTCAGGGATACCGTGCCCGACCACGAGCATCTGCCTGTGGCAAGCGAACTGAAGCGCATGTCTGTGCAGAGTTTCAACAAGCCTCTGCACTTGTGGCAGAACTATGACGCTCCCGTGCAGGGTGCCCGCTTTGACGAGTATTACCGCATAGCACTGGAGG
>JAZLAC010000030.1:0-12914 GCA_045612965.1 Bacteroidaceae bacterium
AACAGTGCCTACTACGCAGTACTCGCTCAATACGTTGCCAATGAGCAGGGGTACACCGCCAAGACCTATGTTCTGTACCCAGAAGATGAGTGCATAGGCAGAGCCCAAAAGGCGCAAGGGGATAATCTTGGGCACTGAGGGCCACATGGCACTTGGTACCAGAGAGAATGCTATGCCAAGGAGCACCATGATAATGGCGGCAAACCACCAGTAGTTGAGCATGGGCATGGCAAATAGCAAGTGCACGATGATGAGCAGAACGGAACCTATTACCATGATTGTGGCGCCCTTGCCATACTTGTCATATATACCACCGAAGATGGGGGTCATGAGCAGGTTGCCGAAGGGGAGGATGGCGGGAAGCACACCGGCCAGTTCGGGATCCACGTTGTATTTGTTTATCATCAGCGAAGTGGCATACTTCAGGAAGGGGAACACGGCAGAGTAGAAGCAGAGACACAACAATGCTATCAGCCAGAAACCCTTGCTCTTGAGGATGATGGTCAGGTCGCCCATTTTGAAAGTCTCGTCTTCGGCATCATCTGCTACGAAGGCACCTTCCTGCTTGTCCAGACGGCTGTCCATAACGCAGAATACGAGGTATGCCATGAGGCCAATAACCAACAGAACCCAAGCCATGAGAAGAGGAGTTGATACCTCAAAGTTCTTGGCAAGGATGGGGCTTACGGCCAAAGCCAAAGCTGTGCCCAAACGAGCAACAGCCACCTGTATGCCCATAGCCAAAGCTGTTTCATAACCACGGAACCAGCGTGCGATTACCTTTGTTACGGTGATACCACAGTTCTCGGTACCTACGGCAAAGAGTGCATAGCCAAGGCATGCTACTAATACCTGCTTGTTGAGGCCCAGGAAGATAGCCTCACCACCAGGCTGAATATACTCGATGGCATAGTACTTGATACCGGCACCTGCTACCATGAACAGACAGGTGGCAATACCAGTGAGACGAACACCAATCTTGTCCAGGATGATGCCACCGAACAAGAGTGCAAAGAAGAATACATTGAACCACATGTATGCCCAGTTGAAGTTGCCGAAATCGCTGGCACTCCAACCCATACCGCCCTGTTCAACGGAAATGCCGAGCATGTCCATCAGGGGAGACATGGCATCGGTCAGGAAGTAGCCCCACATCATGGTGAAGCTTACGATGATGAGTGCCGTCCAACGTGCTACCCATGAATCGCGCAGAGTTTGTTTTAATGCTGTTGTCATTATGTTTTGTGTTAGATGATTTTAGTTGTTATAGTTGTTATAGAACCTCTATGTCTTCTATATTTAGGAAATATTATTCTGTCTTTAGCCACTTGTCCAGCCAGCGGAAGAAGGTGCGTTGCCAGAGGATGCCGTTCTGGGGCTTGAGCACCCAGTGGTTCTCGTCGGGGAAGAGGAGCAGCTGGGCAGGTATGCCACGCACGCGGGCTGCGGTAAAGGCGCTCTCTGCCTGAGTGTACTCGATGCGGAAGTCCTTCTGTCCGTGGATGCAGAGGATGGGAGTGTCCCAACGGTCGACATACAGGTGGGGAGAGGTCTCAAACACCTTGGCACGCTTGCCCTGGGCGTCCTTGTACCAGGGAGCCTGACCCATATCCCAGTTGGGGAACCAGAGTTCCTCGGTTTCCATGTACTGCTGCTGGGTATTGAAAATGCCGTCGTGGGCAATGAAGGCCTTGAAGCGCTTGTCGTGGTTGCCGGCAAGCCAGTAGACGCTATATCCGCCGAAGCTTGCACCTACGGCACCAAGGCGCTCGGCATCAACCCAAGGCTCCTTGGCTATGTCGTCGATGGCAGAAAGGTAGTCCTTCATGCACTGGCCAGAGTAGTCGCCGCTGATTTGCTCCAGCCACTCCATGCCGAAACCGGGAAGGCCACGGCGGTTGGGAGCGATGACAACATATCCCTGAGAGGCCATCACCTGGAAGTTCCAGCGGAAACTCCAGAACTGGCTAACGGGTGACTGAGGACCGCCTTCGCAGAAAAGCAGGGTGGGGTATTTCTTTGTCTCGTCGAAATTGGGAGGCAGGATTACCCAAGCCAGCATGTCCTTGTTGTCGGTGGTCTTTATCCAGCGTTCGCGCACCTCACCGAACTGGAAGTGGGCATAGAAGGGTTCGTTCTCCTTGGTAATCTGCTCTGTCTTGCCGTCGCTGATGTTTACGAAGAACACCTCGTCGGCACGGCTCATGGAGTGGCGCTTGGCAAGGAGTCTGTCGCCCTGAGGATGAACTCCGAGCAGAACAAAGTCGGCCACCTCGTCGGTAATCTGCTTTACCTCGCCAGAAAGGTTGGTAGAGTAGAGGTTGGTCTTGCCATGCCATACGCCAGAAAAGTACAGGGTGCTGTTGTCGCTTGCCCATGCAAACTCATTCACACCGCTTTCAAAACTCTCGGTAATGTATGACTTCTTGCCAGTAGCAAACTCGTAGATGCAGAGGCGTGTGCGGTCGCTCTCGTATCCGTCGCGCTCCATGCTGCTCCATGCAATGAACTTGCCATCGGGCGAGAACTGCGGATTCTGGTCGTAACCTGCATTTACATCCTCCAGGAACTGGTTCACGGCCTGGTGCTTGAGCGAGCGTGTGGGGTCGCATGCAGGGCGCACATATCCCTCGGGCTTGCAGAGGTTCTTTGTCTCTCCGCTCTCCAGGTCATAAAGGAAAATATCGCTATCGGTGCTGATGGCATAGTCAATGCCAGAGAGTTTGCGGCAGGTGTATGCCAACTGCTTGCCGTCGGGGCTCCATGCAAACTGCTCTGTGCCGCCAAAGGGAAGCATGGGGCTTTCGTAGGGAGTGCCTTCAAGAAGGTCCTCGCCCTGGCTAACCTTGTTGCCATCGAACGAAGCAATGAAGGGGTGGGGGGCAGACTTGGTGTAGTGGTCCCAGTGCTTGTACATCAGGTCGTTGGCAACGATACCACTGGACAGGCCAAGGTCGTCGTCGTTCTTCTGCACACTTGCCTCGTGTGCAACGGTCTCTACCAGTACAACCTTCTTTCCGCATGGCGAGAACAGATAATCGTCCACACCGTTTGCCTCGGATGAAATCTGCTGGCGGCCAGTTCCGTCAGCATTCATCATCCACAGCTGCATGGTACCGGAACCATCATTGGCGCTTGCAAGGAAGGCAATCTTGTCGGTACCTGGAATGAATGAGGGGGCATACTCTGAAGTAGACTGGGCAGTGAGTATTGAAGGCTCGCCTTCTGCCGAGGGTGTTGAGGTGTAGATGACAGAACGGCTGCGGTTCTTCTCCACGCTATAGTATGTGACACTGTAGACCGACTTCTGTGCATCGGCAGAGAGATGGTAAGCGCCTATGCGGCCCATTTGCCACATTACCTCGGGGGTGAACTGATGTGAAGAGTCGGCAAACTCGGAGGTGCGTCCGATGTTGGCAACGTCCGAAGTGTTCTCTCCGGAGGGAGTGCATGCCACAAGTGAGAGCGACATAAGAGTTGAGGTTAAGAGTTTGTTCATATTTGTAGGTTTATTGTTATGTCAGGTGCTTTGATAAGCAGAAATCAGGAACCAGAGGATGAAGTCCGAAGGCTTGATGCTCTAATTCCCAATTTCAGAATTGTATGAGAGTGTACAGGGCAGGAATGTTCCTATACCTTATATATATTATAGGTTTACTTCCTGTTCTTTTGCTGCTCTTCCATCTGCTTTTGCAGAGCCTCCAGGCGGGCAGCCATGCCACTGGTCTTCTTGGGGTCGTTCTTGTGCTTGGCACGGTATTCCTCCAGTTTGGCAAGAAGTTTCTTGTCGTCGGTGGTCTTGCGCAGGAACCACATGATGAGGATGCTGGTCAGGCCAGAAAGGAAGTAGTAGTAGCAGAGGCCGCTTGAGTAGTTGTTGAACATGAAGAAGAACATCAGGGGCATGATGTACATCATGTACTGCATCATCTTCATCTGCTGTGCCTGCTCGCTGGACATCTGTGCATTCTGCTGGCGCATGGAAATCCATGTGTTGATGATGTTGGTGGCGCAGAACAGTATGCAGAAGATGCTCAGGTGGTCGCCAATGAGCCACAGGTCGGCATCCCAACTGATAAGTTCGTCGTAGGCAGAAAGGTCGTCTGCCCAAAGGAACTTCTCGCCACGCAGGGCAATGGCGTTGGGAACGAAGTTGAAGAGGGCAATCCAGATGGGCATCTGAATGAGCATAGGCAAGCAGCCGCCCATGGGGCTTACGCCGTATTCGCGGTAAAGCTGCATCATCTCTGTCTGCTTCTTCATGGCATCCTCTGGCTTGGGATACTTGGCATTCAGAGCATCCACCTGGGGCTTGAGAACTCGCATGCGAGCACTGCTCAGGTAGCTCTTCTTGGTGGTGGGGTAGACAAATATCTTAACTATGATGGTGAGCAGAAGCAGTACAATGCCCATGTTCATGCCGAAACCGGAGAGGAAGTCAAACAAGGGTAGGATAATCCAACGGTTGATGATGCGGAACAGAGGCCAACCCAGATATACGAGGTTCTCCAGTTCGAGGTCCTTGCCGGATGCAATGAGGTCGTCGTGCTCCTTTAGCAGGTGGAAGTCGTTGGGACCAAGGTACAGGCTGAGTTCTGTAGGCTGTGCACCTCGTGGGTCAAAGCCACAAGTCATGTGTGCAGAGTATTTCTTCAGGTCACCAGAACCCTTTTGGCATGGACTGCTCTTCAAGGTCGCATTGTCGAACTGTTCGGGAGCGATAAGAACGCAGCTGAAGAACTGGTTCTTGAAAGCTACCCACTCCAAAGGCTTTTCCATGGTTTCACTATCTTCGCCGCCTTCAGACAGATTGTCGGTATCGTCGTTCTTCTCCTTGTAAGTCAAAGAGGAGAACTGCTGCTCAAAGTCAAAACCTTTCTCTTGCTGAGCAGCAACATCCTGCCAGTTGATTGTCATGCTTTCGGTGCCAGGGTGCAAGACCTTGCCCATACCTGTTGCCTGCATGCTTATCTTCACCAGATAGCTGTTTGCCACCAGATGGTAGTTGATGTCGAGGTGCGATGTCTCATTGCCCAGACGCATGGTAACGGTGCTGTCAGTACGGTTGATGGCCTGGAAGGTGTAGTCGCGGGTGTCGATGTTGTCATCCTTGCCCACCAGCTGATAGCTAAGGCTGTTCATTCCCTTGCGCAGGAGCTGTACGTCCTCTTTCTGCTGGTTCTTGTACTGGGTAAGGCTTGCACTCTGGATGCTGCCACCCTTGGTGTTCAGTGTGATGTTAACAAGACCATTGCCAATGGTAACTTCCTCGCCTTGAGCATTGCGTGCTTCAAAGAAAAGGGCGGTGCTGTCCTGTGCCTTCATGGCCAGTTCCAGAGCCTTCTGCTCCTCAACCTTCTTGACTGCTTCAGCCTGTTGTGCCTGCTGGATGCTGTCTTGGCGTGCAATTTCCTGCATTTGTGCAATTTCCTCTGCAGATGGGCGGCTATACCAACTGAAACCAATCAGCACAAGACCTATGAGCACAAATCCAGTAATAGTGTTCTTATCCATAAGTTTTTGTTTGATTTTTCATATAAAACGCGGACAAAGTTACGAATAAGTGAGCGAATAACAAAATAATGGCAACTTTAATTTGGTTTTTCCGGACGAAAGTATCCTTGTCCAATGTCTAATGCCCCGAGAAATTAATGTAAAATAAGGAAACTTGTCTTTTATTCTACATTATATATAATGAATGTTAAAATAAAATTGTATCTTTGTGACGTATATAACACTTTAATTCCTATCATTATGCAGAAGTATTTGTCTATAGTATTACTTTTATTGTCTTCGGGTTTTGTCGTTGCAGAGAATGTAGGACAGAGTACAGAAGTTGCTGTTGATACATTAAGCAGTTCTGGCGTTGATTCCATATCAGGCATTTTTGCTAATGAACTTGCGCAATTGGTTGAGCAACGAAACGAGGCTTTGAACGTTTCCTCCAAGGGTGGGGTTGCAGATGCTTATAGCCTCCGTTTGTCTTTGTCGCCTACGTTCTATTCTTCTTCCGTTCTGCAACAGTTTTCTGCAGATGGCACGGCTGGTTCAACAGATCCTCATTTAATGCGAATGTACATGCTTAACGATGCCTTTGCCAAGATGTATGTGAACAAGCCTGAGATTGTGAAGCAGACAGACGATGAGGTTATGCAGGCAGGAACATTGCGTTCGGATGTTCAGACGACATTGACAACCGATACCAAACTTTCAGACAAGGTTGTTGCTGTAGACCTAGGCACAGATATGGATGAGCATGTTGAGATAGTAATGCGCAAACCTAATTTCTGGAAATTTTCTGGTTCTGGTTCCGTGCATTTTACTCAGAACTATTTTTCGGAGAACTGGTATCAGGGCGGTGAAAATAACTATTCTTTCCTTGGACTTCTGACCTTATCGGCCAACTATGACAACAAGAAGAATATGCAATGGGAAAACAGTCTTGAGACTCGTCTGGGTTTTCAGACAACAGGTGACTCGGAACAGTATCACTCCTTTAAGCCAACAGAAAATCTGTTGCGTTTGACAACAAAATTCGGTTACAAGGCATACAAGAGTCTATTCTACACAACCCAGGTTCAGGCCTACACTCAGATTGTACCTCAGTATGAGGCAAATTCTGACAAATTGATATCTAATTTCCTCTCTCCCTTGAACCTGACGGTTTCTGTGGGTCTTGACTATAAATTTGAAACCAAGAATCAGAAATTCAAGGGAAATGTCTACTTGGCTCCATGTGCTTATAATATGAAGTACGTCAGTCGTTTGGAACTTGCTACCAGATATGGTATTGATGAAGACAGCCATGCTTTCCATAACTTTGGTCCGAGTGTTACGGTGAATGCGTCTTGGCAGATAATAAAGAATATTTCCTGGAATACCAGAATATTCTGGATAAGCGACCTGGCTTATACCAATATAGAGTGGGAGAACACGTTCGATTTTACCATCAACAAATACCTAACAGCCAAATTGTTTGTCTATCCCAAGTTTGACGATAGCAGCAGTAAGTCCGCCACGGAGGAGCAGAATTATTTTATGTTGAAGGAAATGCTTTCCCTTGGTTTGACATATAGTTGGTGAGCATGTACGCTGTCCTTGTTATTGAATGACATAAAAAAGTGGAAATTCATCATGACCATAAAAACTGCAGAATACCTTATTTCAAGTGCCCGTGTTGACCAATGTCCGCAGGCTGGTTATCCGGAATATGCTTTTATAGGCCGTAGTAATGTCGGGAAGAGTTCGCTGATAAATATGTTGACTGATAACAGCAAACTTGCCAAGACTTCTTCAATGCCTGGCAAGACCATCCTGATAAATCATTTCCTGGTAAATAATGCGCCTGACGGGAAGCTTCCATCCAGCAAGGCAGATTGTCCTTGGTATTTGGTAGACCTGCCAGGTTACGGTTATGCCAAGAGGGGTAAGAAGGAGCAGGAGAAATTTGAGCAGATGATTACTTCCTATATACTTGGACGTGAACAGATGACCCTGTTATTCCTGCTCGTGGATGCAAGGCTGGAACCCCAGCGCATAGACCTTGAGTTTATAGAATGGCTTGGTGAAAACGGTGTTCCCTTTGCTCTGATTTTTACCAAGGCAGACAAGATCAGCAAGGGGCGTTTGGGCGGTAATGTCCAGCATTATCTGAAAGTTCTTTCCAAGCAGTGGGAAGAATTGCCTCCGTATTTTATTACCAGTAGCGAGAACCGTATGGGGCGTCAGGAACTTCTCCAATATATAGGGGAAATTAACGAAATGGTTCGCTAATGAGCAACGGATAAAATATTTCTTGAGGAAAAGCCTGCAAAAAGATGCAGGCTTTTTTTGTCTGGGTGCAGAACGTCTCTTTCTCATGTATAGGGTTAGCTTTCATGAGTTTTCATCTTGCAGATTATGCGTCTTCTTGCTCGCCTTGTGCCGTGCGTAGGATTAGTGTGGTAGCGCCAATGGTGATGATGTCTCCGTCAGAGAGTGAAACGCGTTCATTGTCGCCCAGGATATCGTTCATGTAGAAGGTACCTGTGTTTGATGGCGCATCCCAAAGTATATATTGAAGTTCACCTCGCTTGTTACGCTGGACACGGATGATGCAGTGCTTGGTGTCTACACTGGGGTCAACGGTTTCTATGGGAAGGTTGATGTTTGTGCCCTTGACATATCTGCCAAGGACGTTGTCGCCCATGCTCAGGGGTAATACCTGCTTGTAGTGGAAGCAGTTTTCCACAACTACTATACTGCCGCAACGGTCCTTGTTTGCCTGCTCGTCTATGACTTCGTTCTTGCGGGTGTCACGCACTCCACTTGTACCCATGCGTATGCCAAACTGTTTGGAACATTCGGGGCATTGGAATACGAGCTGCTGCCCAGCCTGATACTTGGTTTCGTCAAAGGTGATGTAACTGTCACACTTGGGACAACGTACTCGCTTCATGTTGGGATGTGTGATGTATAATGTTTTGTGGAATATACATTATAGCAGGTTGCTGGCCAATTAAAAAAACTTGAGCCATGAACCTGAATAAAGACTGTCTGTGGCACGTACGGCGGCAATTTCTGCACGTGCTTCCTGCTCGCTGCTGTAACCCGCAAGGACAACGCGTAGCATGCCGTTGTCCATGTATTTGACGGCATTGCAGAATCCCTCCTTGTTTAATTTCCTGATGAGGTGCTCTGCCCCCTTATGGGTTATGGCACTTGCCATTACCACGCAGTAGCCCTTAACCTCAGGTGTGCTGGTTTGTTCTTCCGTTTTATTCTGTGTGGGTGGAAGTGCTTCATTGGCAACGGGCATGGGTACCTCTGTGGCACTGACAACTGCTTCCTCTGTTGTGCAGATGCCTTGTTCCTCTGCAGCGCAGACAACAGGTTCCGCTATCATGTCCGTACTGTCTTGTGTTGCAATAGTATTATTTTGTACAGGCAGGGCTTCGGTAAGAGGAATGAGATCACATACAGGAGTCATGTCTGCCGTCTCTTTTTCCTGTTGCACAATCATGGGATGTATGCCGACGGAATGGGCTATGGGTTGCGGATTGGCTGAGAAAAGTGTTATCAGGCTTTCTGCGGATGCCCATTGTGCTTGCAGATTGCCGTCAAGGTTGAAGGTACCGTAGTTGGGCAAAATGACAGTAAGTGCAACGACAACCATTGCCACTGCTGCTGCGATGCGGTGTACGGTGGTGCGGCGCAGGCGAATAGTGAAATGCGTATTGTCTTTGTATGTTGCTTGCTTGTGGGCGTAGACTGGCAATTTGGGCATGTGAAACGAATCAAGGCCATATAGATCAGGCGCATTGACGCCGGCATCGCATACTTCAAATGTGATGCGGTTGCCTGTCATGACAAGCCTGCCCATTGTGCCCATATCCATTGTGCCCATATCCATGAGCGACTGGTTGATGTCTTCGATGTAATCGGCAATCCATTTCTTTGCTACACTTCGTGTTACGCGGTGCAGCTGTATCAGATTGTTTTCCAGTTTGCCGTCGTCCGTCTTGTTCTCTGTGTCAAGGCGTACGCTTCTTACTGGTGGCAGATACAGGTTCTCCTCGTTGCAATACCTGGCCTTTAGGTCTTCGGTGACGAAGACTCCGATGCCAGGTATGGCAACGGAATTGTGCTCGCAAAGGAGATACTCTATGTGTCTGCTCAAATCTTTCACGTTGGCAAAGGTACGATAATTATCTGTAATAAAACAAATCTTTGGATGTATTTTGTTTAACTTTTTTTAGTGTATCCTGGACCTTTTTCAATGTCTATTCAACTATTTTGGGGACTTCCGTTTTGAGTTTCAGCAGTTTGTGCTTTGGTCTTGTTGTGATTCTTCTTGTGTGCGGTTTTCCAGTGCTTTGTTTTTTCACGTTTTTCGCCATTGGGTTTGGCATTTTCTGTGTTTCTTGCTTCGCCTTGTCCTTGACCTTGTCCTTGTCCTTGTCCTTGGTTTTTGCTATGTCCCTGACGTTGTCCTTGGCTTTTGTTTTGTCCTTTGCCTTTTCCTGTCCTGCGGCCAGGCTTGCCTTTGGCGAACTTGTTGCCAGTGGCTTTTCCTACGTATTCGGGTCCTTGGCCGAGGGGTTCGGGTATTGGCATTTTTTCCACTTCTTTGCCAAGGAAATGTTCTATTTTCTTGAACTCTGGCTGGTCCTTCTCGGATACCAGGGTGATGGCGCTGCCTCCTGCTCCTGCCCTTGCCGTGCGGCCGATACGATGAACGTAGTCCTCGGCATCGTGGGGCACGTCAAAGTTGATTACCAGGGTGATGTCGTCAATGTCAATTCCCCTTGCCACTATGTCTGTGGCCACGAGGATGTCTGTCTGTGCGCTACGGAAGAGGTACATGACCTCGTCTCTCTCCTGTTGGGACAGGTCGCTGTGCATGGCGCGGCAATTGAATTTTGACCTTGTCAGCGATATGGCCAGGTCTTTTGCCTTCACCTTGCTGCCCGTGAAGATTATTACCCGCTCGGGTTTCTTTTCTTTGAAGAGTTCCTTGATGATGCCTATCTTCTGTGCTTCGTAGCATATGTATGCCATTTGGTGAATTTTGTCGGCGGGGCGACTTACTGCCAGACGTATCTCCACGGGGTCTTGCAGGAGTGTTTTGGCCAGTTGGCGTATCTTCTCGGGCATGGTTGCGGAGAACATTATTGTCTGGTGCTTCTCGGGCAGATGCTTGGCTATCTGCAGAATGTCGTCCGAGAATCCCATGTCAAGCATGCGGTCGGCTTCGTCCAGGATGAAGAATGATACGCGTGAGAGGTCTATGTTGCCCAGGGAAAGGTGGCTTATCAGTCGTCCTGGAGTGGCTATCACTATGTCAGCGCCTTGTTGCATGCTGCGTTTTTCCTGTTCGTAGCGTATTCCGTCGTTGCCGCCGTATACGGCCACGGAACTGATGTAGGGCAGGTGATAGGAGAATCCCTGCAGGGCTTGGTCTATTTGTTGTGCCAGTTCGCGTGTGGGCGACATGATGACGCAGTTTATGGCATTTGTAGGATAGTCGCCATATGACAGTTCGGAGAGTACGGGCAATAGGTAGGCGGCCGTCTTGCCTGTTCCTGTCTGTGCTACGCCCAGCACATCCTTGCCTTCCAGGATGGGTGGTATGGCATGTTCCTGGATGGGTGTTGTCTGCTGGAAGTTCATGTCGTCCAATGCGTCAAGCACAGGGTCACTTAGGTCGAGGTTGTAAAAATCCATTTTATTTTTTGCTGTGTGTGTCGTTATCGGTAAAGTGTGTCTGTCTGTATATAATATATTATAAGGTATAAGGTGTGCCCCGGCTCTATCTTGGTGCCTTCTTGTAGAGATAGATTGCTACCGGCAGATACATCAGGTTTGGCAGCCATGCCGCCAGCCAGGGGGCCATGCCCGCCTGTGTGCTGAAGGTGGCGCATATGCCTTGCAACAGGATGTAGGTGGCGCTGAGGGTCAGTCCTATGCCGAGGGCGGTGCCCATTCCTCCCTTGCGTTTACGGGCAGAAAGGCTTGCTCCGATGATGCTCAGGATAAAGGCGGCGAAGGGTGATGCTATGCGCTTGTGGTATTCCACTTCGAAGTCTTTCAGTCCTGCTATTCCGCGGATGCGCTGGCGTTCTATGAAGTCGTTCAGTTGTACCGAAGTCATTGTTTCCTGCATTTTATTGGTGAGCAGGAAGTCCTGGGGTTCCAGTTTGATGATGCTGTCAATTTGGCTGTAGTGTGTGATTTTTTCTTTGGGACCGCTCAGTTCTCGGATGTTAACGTTGCGTAATGTCCACTTGAAGCGTACGTCCGAGATTGTATCGTATTGTACAGAGGTGGCGGTCAGGTGGGAGACGAGTTTCTTGTCTTCAAACTTGTCCAGGGAGAAGTGGTATCCGGTATGGTTGGAACCGTCGTAGTGCTCCATGAAGGCCACTACGCCGCTGTCCACCTGCAGGTGTATGTTGTCTGCCCACACTTTTGCCTTGATACGTTTCTTGTACAGGTTTTCAAAGGCGATTCTTTCCACTCCTCCTCTTGGTATTACGTCCGTGCCGAGGTAGTAGTTCAGTGCGGCAATGAGTGCGGCGCTGAACATGTATGGCCACATCAGCCTGCGGAAACTTACCCCTGCTGCCAGCATGGCTATGATTTCACTGTTGTCCGCCAGTTTTACCGTGAAGAAGATTACGGAGATGAATACGAAGAGTGACGAGAACAGGTTGGAGTAGAAGGGTATGAAGTTGGCATAGTATGTAAAGATGATGCCTTCCCACGGGGCGTTGTTCGTGGTGAACTTATCCACATTGTCGTTGAAGTCAAAGACCACGGCAATGCTGATGATGAGCAGTATGCTGAAGATGTATGTCCCCAGGAACTTTCCTATGATGTACCTGTCCAGTCGGGTGAATATTTTCATGCTTGTTCAGAGTTCTTACAGACGGTTTGTCACTCGCTTCACCATTATCTCCTTCCATGTGCTGAAGTCGCCGGCAATGATGTGCTTTCTTGCTTCTCCCACGAGCCACAGGTAGAATGCCAGGTTGTGTATGGAGGCTATTTCCAGTGCCAGGAGTTCCTGTGCCTTGAACAGGTGGTGCAGGTACGCCTTGGTGTAGAACAGGTCCACGGATGCCGTTCCGTTTGGGTCGATGGGTGTGAAGTCGTCTGCCCATTTGCGGTTGCGCATGTTCATGATTCCCTCGCTGGTGAAGAGGCATGCGTTGCGTCCGTTTCTTGTGGGCATTACGCAGTCAAACATGTCAATGCCTCGTTCTATACCCTCGAGCAGATTGGCAGGTGTTCCAACACCCATCAGATAACGAGGTTTCTCCTTGGGAAGAACCTCATTCACTACCTCTATCATCTCGTACATCACCTCGGCTGGTTCGCCTACTGCCAAGCCACCAATGGCATTGCCATCAGCATTCTTTGAAGCAATGTAT
>JAZLAC010000031.1:0-62527 GCA_045612965.1 Bacteroidaceae bacterium
GCACTGGCCGGATATTGTACACACATCGAGGTAACGATTAACGAAGACAATAGCATAACCGTGCAGGACAATGGTCGCGGTATCCCCGTGGATATGCACGAGAAAGAGGGAAAGAGCGCACTGGAGGTTGTAATGACCGTACTGCACGCCGGTGGTAAGTTCGACAAAGGTTCCTACAAGGTTTCCGGCGGTTTGCACGGTGTAGGTGTAAGCTGCGTGAACGCTCTCTCACAAAAGATGCTTTCACAGGTATTCCGCGATGGTAAGATATACCAGCAGCAGTACCGTCAAGGCAAGCCCGATGCTCCTGTAGCAGTAGTAGGCGAAACAGATCTGCGCGGTACACGCCAGCAATTCTGGCCCGATGCTGAAATTTTCACCACCACAATATACGAATACGACATTCTGGCCAACCGTATGCGCGAACTGGCATACCTGAATGCCGGCATACACATCACCCTCACCGACATGCGACTGGACGTCAACGAAGCATCCGGCATAGAGGGCATACGCAAGGAGGTATTCTACAGCGAGGGCGGTTTGCGCGACTTTGTACGCTACATCGACAGCACCCGCACCCGCCTGGTCAACGATGTCATCTACCTGAATACAGAAAAGCAGGGAGTGCCCATCGAGATAGCCATCATGTACAACACCGGTTATTCCGAGAACCTGCATTCCTACGTCAACAACATCAACACCATAGAGGGTGGCACTCACCTGCAGGGTTTCCGTACCGCTCTGACACGTACACTGAAGGGCTATGCCGAGAAGCAGTGCGTGAAGGAACTGGAGAAACTCGCCAAGAACCACGTTGAGATCTCCGGCGAGGACTTCCGCGAGGGTCTTACCGCCGTTATCAGCGTGAAGGTCTCAGAACCCCAGTTCGAGGGTCAGACAAAGACCAAGCTGGGCAACAGCGAGGTGGCAGGTGCCGTTCAGCAGGCTGTTGGCGAGGCCCTAAGCAACTATCTGGAGGAACACCCCCACGAGGCAAAGGTAATCGTGGACAAGGTTATCCTGGCAGCCACAGCCCGTGTAGCAGCACGCAAGGCACGCGAGAACGTACAGCGCAAGTCTCCCATGGCAGGCGGCGGTCTGCCCGGAAAACTGGCCGACTGCTCCGACAGGGATGCTGCAAACTGCGAACTCTTCATCGTCGAGGGTGATTCTGCAGGCGGCAGTGCCAAGCAGGGCCGTAACCGCCATTTCCAGGCCATCCTGCCCATCCGTGGTAAGATCTTCAACGTAGAACGTGTCATGTGGCACAAGGCCTTCGAGCACGAGGAGGTGAACAACATCATCCAGGCACTGGGCGTACGCTTCGGTCTTGGCGAGGACAGCAAGGAAGCCAACTACGACAAACTGCGTTACTACAAGGTAATCATCATGACCGATGCCGACGTCGATGGTTCTCACATCGACACCCTTCTGATGACCCTCTTCTACCGCTACATGCCCGAACTCATCCGCAACGGGCACCTCTACATCGCCACTCCCCCACTCTACCGCTGCACCATTGGCAAGCACGAAGAATACTGCTACGATGAAGCCAGCCGTCTGCGCTTCATCCAGACATACGCCAACGGCCGTGAAGACGCTATCCACACACAGCGCTACAAAGGTCTTGGTGAGATGAACCCCGGTCAGTTGTGGGAGACAACCATGGACCCCGAGCGCCGTCTGCTCAAGCAGGTTACTATCGACGATGCCGCACAGGCCGACTACGTCTTCTCCATGCTCATGGGCGAGGATGTGGCACCACGCCGCGAATTCATAGAACAGAACGCTACATTTGCCAACATCGACGCATAAGCACACATGTTTGCGATAATATAAGTAGGATATTTAGTCACTACAGATATGAAGAGGATTCTAAAGAGTTCATGGCATCTCATTCTGTGTGCCATAATGGTCATTCCTATGCTGCTTGGATGCAGTGGCACTGATGTGGACAACGAGAATGAACAGGATTTGTACTCCTGGAGTGACATTGCAGGTACCTACGCTACTAAACCCGAGAAAATATCACTTGGCAACTACGATTGGGCAACCTATTACCAGGCTTACGCTCTAAAAATAGAAGAACACGTACTAACCGATTATGGGTCAATAGACAACTCAGATTTGGTAGTTGGGGATATTGACACGTATTGCAATGGACTGAAGGGCGATTGGTATTCGGACATGCTTGAGTGGGATATATATGGACTTGACATAAACGGTTCCTCAGTTGACATATATAATGCCGGCGAACCTACTGGTTATAGCATTGGCATCTATAAAGACTATGTAACATACAAAGGGCGTACTTATTATTCCGAATCGTACTTCAACCAACACGTAGACGAATGGACCATGGACACGGATAGTGAAGACTCCACACCATCAGAAGAAGAAAATATAACTGTAAGCATCTCAAGCAGAACAACCGATTCAAACAGGTTCAAAAGAAACTATGACATAACGGTAAAGGCAACAGGCAGCAACTTTACCGTAGAACAAATTGGATTAGAAAGAGTTAGCGGCACTTTCTACCCACCAACTGCAGTAAAAACCTCAGCTCACCAATACACCTTCAGCATAACATACACATCTGGCAGCTCATCAACAATACGAGGCGTGGTCAAGACTACCTCCGGAAAGAGTTACAAATCAAACACAATAACAATCTCTAAATAGCACTAAACCATAAAAAAGTACCTATTAGGCCTTTTAGGATTAATTTTTGCGTCTGCCGTAACATTGTCAGTAACCTCATGCAACAAAGACGACGTAGAAGATCCAGGAAATGACGGCGGCGACAGTGGTACTCCGTCTCGAATTGTGGGAACATGGTACAATAGCAAAAGTGCAAATGATTACGACCTGAAATATGTATTCAATGCCGATGGCACAGGTAAAGGATACAAAGGATACAAAGGATATGGAGAAATCTGGGATATTGCCTACAGATACGACGAAATCACAGGAAAACTCACTCTTATTGAGATTGAAGAAAGTGATATTGACAATTATTTAGTTGAGTTCTTCAACAACGACACTGCTGTTATTTATGAAATACACGACGATGGCATCGATAGAGAAAACCCAAAGATTTTCAAACGTGTAAAATAAAAGAGCATAAAACAACAAATACAAAAAAGGCAGAATGACTCGCATGTCATTCTGCCTTTTGCTTGTTATGTGCGCAACAACGTTGAGGCAATTGCTAAATCGTTTGTCAAAATTCTTGTCACATAAACAATCACTGGTACGGAATCAAGCAAGGAGAACGAGACATCCAAAATAAGACGTCCCGAAAAGCGAGCTCGGCCCTCGGGACGTCAAGCCTTGGTCCTCGGGACGTCAAGGCCTTGTCCTCGGGAAGACAAAGCACTGTTCTCTTGACAACCGTACAGCAGGCAAACCTGCAAGGTGGCAAATAACAGGGTTGTTCAATCTATACCACTCTGAACCAAGCAGTTAAGGAGGCAGGCAGTATCCATTTCCCCTGATCAAAGAATAGACAGGCTTCTCCCACACCGTTCATGTAGCACTTACGAACAAGAAGCAGGCGACAATACTACATGAAATATTACGACACAACCACAATACATATAAACATCCGGGCTCGCCATGCCGAGGTTTCATTATATCTCGGCATTGGCAAGCCCGGAATTGTATATATGTCAGAAGGGGAACCCTGGGAAGGAGATTTAAATTATCTGCTCCAGTTCCTTCACATTGCGTGTTACCTCCTCGTCACTCACCTCATGGTCGAACAGGTTGCCGGCAAGGTACTGAGTGTAGGCAGCCATGTCTATCAAGCCATGGCCAGAGAGATTGAACAGGATAACCTTCTCCTCACCTGTCTCCTTACACTTCTCAGCCTCTGCTATGGCGGCGGCAATGGCATGGCAGGACTCCGGGGCAGGAATGATACCCTCTTCCTTGGCAAAGAGCAGACCAGCCTTGAATGTCTCGGACTGCTTCAGGTCCATGGCCTCCATATATCCGTCCTTCAGCAATTGGGAGATGATTACACCGGCGCCATGATAACGCAGGCCGCCGGCATGGATGTTGGCTGGCATAAAGTTGTGTCCCAAAGTGTACATGGGCATCAAAGGGGTGAGTCCGCTAAGGTCGCCAAAGTCGTACTGGAACTGGCCACGTGTCAGTTTGGGACAGCTGGCAGGTTCGGCGGCAATGAATCGGGTCTTGCGCTCGCCACTGAAGACATGACGCATGAAGGGGAAAGAGATACCGGCAAAGTTTGAACCGCCACCAAAGCAACCTATCACGATGTCGGGATATTCCCCTGCCATCTGCATCTGCTTCTCGGCCTCCAGGCCTATGATTGTCTGGTGCAGGGAAACGTGGTTCATAACGGAACCAAGCACGTATTTGCAGTTGGGCGTGGTCATGGCCAGTTCCACAGCCTCGGAAATGGCTGTACCCAGCGAACCGTTGTTATTGGGATCCACGGTAAGCACATCCTTGCCGGCACGTGTGGACATGGAGGGCGAAGGAGTTACCTGCGCGCCGTAACTCTGCATGATGGCACGGCGGTAAGGCTTCTGTTCGTAACTTATCTTCACCTGATACACGGCAGCCTCCAGCCCGAACACCTTGGCGGCATAGCTCAGGGCACAGCCCCACTGGCCGGCACCGGTCTCGGTGGTAATGTTGGTAACGCCCTCCTGCTTGCAATAGTATGCCTGTGCCAGGGCGCTGTTCAACTTATGGCTTCCTATGGGACTTACGCTCTCGTTCTTGAAGTATATGTGTGCCGGAGTACCGAGGGCCTTTTCCAGTCCGTAGGCACGCACCAGGGGAGTGCTGCGATAATACTTGTACTGCTCGCGCACAGCCTCGGGAATGTCTATCCATGCATGCTCCTGGTCCATCTCCTGCCTGCTTGCCTCCATGGAGAAGAGCGGGAACATATCTTCGGGAGTCATCGGCTTCTTTGTCTTGGGATCCAGCATGGGCAAGGGCTTGTTGGGCATGTCCGCCTGGATGTTGTACCATTGTGTTGGTATTTCCTCTTCGCTGAGGAAGTAGCGCTTTTGTTTGCTCATATTGCGTATGTAATTAGTTTCTATCCTATTGTATGTTCATGCGGTACATCCCTCCGGGAAGCATACGCACGATACCTTTCATCTCCATTGTGAAAAGCAGGCCGCTAAGTCTGCCGGCTGCTATGCCCGTGGCCACGGAAATCATATTCTGCTGCAGGCGGTCCCTGTTGCGCAGTGCATCCACCACTTTCATCTCCTCTTCCGTCAGTTCAGGAAACAATTCCTGCTGCACACCGTCGGCCAGCTGCTTCTGCCTTGCCTTGTCATCCTGCCACCCCATTGCCTTCACAAAATCCTCGGCACAGGCAATCAGTCCTGCCGTATTGTCGGCAATTATCCTGTTGCATCCTGCCGACTGCAGATCTGTCATACGTCCGGGAAAGGCGAAGACCTCCCTGCCATATCCCTGTGCTATCTCTGCCGTGATAAGGCTGCCTCCACGTGCGGCACTCTCCACAACAATGGTAGCATCGGCACAGCCGGCCACTATGCGGTTGCGTTGCACGAAGTAACGCTTCTCTATCGCGGTACGCGACATGAATTCGGTCAGCAGTCCGCCCCTGGCAATCATGTCCTTGGCCGTATTGCGGTGCATGGCTGGATATATCTGGTCCAGCCCATGCGCCAGCACTCCAATGGTTTCCAGTCCGCTCTGCATTGCCTGGCGGTGGCATTGCACATCCACACCATAGGCCAGTCCGCTCATGACGAGCACGTCAGGACACTGTTCTGCCAGTTCACGGATGAACACCTCGCATATCTGCCGGCCGTAATCGGTAATCTTCCGTGTGCCCACCATGCTTACTATGCGCTTCTTGTTCAGATCCGACGTACCACGGTAATACAGCATCATTGGGGCATCGTCACACTCCTTTAGCCTGGCAGGATATCGCGAATCCAGGAAACTTACACATTCCACCCTTACCTTCTCTGCCCACTCCAGTTCCTCCTCGCAGCGTTGCAGGCAGGAATCCATCAGCCCGAGGTTCTCCTTCAGCGCAGGAATAGCATCGGGGAAGATATCCATTATGTCATGCCGGCTCTCATATACAGCCGTAGCGCTGCCCAGCGTTTCCACCAGCGTTCTCTGCTGAGAGTAGTTCAGTTTCGGAACCCTCGTCAGTGCCATCATGTATAGAGTTTCCTTATCCATTTTCCTTCATCAAATACGATATGTACTCGAAACCGAAACGGCAGTCCAGGCATCTTGCATGGTCGCAGTATTCCCTCTTCAACTGTATCAGGGCCTGGCTGTCATAGGCCGTGCCCACCTTCAGACCGCATTCCTGCCATTGCTTCAGTATATGGTTCTTCTCTCCCGGTAGCTGCTCCAGAAACTCCACCGCCCTTTCTCTGCAGTCGTAGGTCCCGCGGTAATTATCGTAGGCATAGAGCAGGTTTGCCACCGTATTTATGATTACAAGCGTACGGCTTCCCTTGCTTATACCTGCAACGGCCAGTCTTTGGTCTATCTCCTCCAGCGTGGTTGCCTCCAGCAGGCTTCGCATCGTGCAGTGCCCCTCATGGAAGAGGCGTGCCAGCTGCCTGATGCGCACATCGGGAAAATTCTGCGGCCTGGTACGCATGTAGTGCCAGTTGGACGATCCCATCGGGTCTGGCAAAGTGAACTTATGGCTTAGGAAGCGGAATTCCGCATTCATCCTTGCCCTTTTCGCCTCGTCCTGCTCCTTGTCTATAAGTCCGGCCAGACCAAGAAACATGCTTTCTATCTGGAACAGGTTGTCACGGTGCTTGCCGGCCGCACTGAGAGGCACACGCTTGGCCCACATCTCAAATATATCACCGTTCAGCCCGAAGCCGAAGTTGCGTGCCAGGGTTATAAACGTTGTCTGTTCCCAGTCGCCACAACACTCCTCCAGGATGTCCAGTATCCTTTTGGAACGGACCTCCATCCTTTCTGCCAGCAGGGCATCAAACCATGCATGCGCCCTCATAGGCTCTATGTTCGGCACGAACCTGTGGCAACGGGGATAGTCGGTAGTGCGCAACAGCTCCTCATAGTTGTCCCTGACCTCTTGAGGCACCTCCACCACCACCTGCGGCACCTTGTTTCCGTCCTGCATGAAGACCTCGGCATCTGCCTTTTCTACAACATGAAGGATTGTGGTATTGTACACGGAATCCTTGTCATGGCCATGCCTTGCCCAGTCGGAAGAAAGCGTATGTATCTCCACATTGCCGGCCCACAGCATGCCGTCCAGCCGTATGCGTGCATTGCTGAAATCCGGTCCCTGGTTGTTGTTGTGCCTACCCGGGTCCAGAATTTCTACAACCCTGCCATCTGTCGTTGTCAGACTCGTAGACGGCAGAAGTTTATACATCCATACATAGTGAAGCAGTTTCTCCATGCACGCAGTGTCATTTTGACGGCAAAGATACAAATAAATTTGACAAATCGCTTACAAAAGTGCGATTTTGACGTTCACGAAAAGGAGTTTCCCTGTATTTTCACAATAAAAGTTAAATTCCTTTGTATTTCCCTCGCTTATTTGTACCTTTGGCACATCGTTTCTAAATCACTTTCAACCGGAAACAGAAAATAAAACAGGATTTATTTTGTATTTCCCTCTCTTAATAGTAATTTTGCGCAGATAAATAGACACAGCAGATATGAAGATAGCATTGATTGGTTACGGCAAGATGGGCCGTATGATAGAAGAAATAGCACTGAGCCGCGGACACGAGATCGTGTGCAGGATAGACATAGACAACCAGCAGGATTTCGACAGCGAGGCATTCAAGAATGCAGACGTTGCCATTGAATTCACAGCACCGCATACTGCCTACGACAATTACATGAAGGCCTTCAAGCACAATGTGAAGGTTGTCAGTGGCAGCACCGGCTGGATACCCCAGCATGGCGAGGAGGTCAAGAATATGTGCCTGAAGGAGGGCAAGACCCTGTTCTGGAGTTCCAATTTCAGCCTTGGCGTTACCATCTTCCGTGCCGTGAACCGCTATTTGGCACGCATCATGAACGGCTTTGATTCCTACACTCCCGTTCTGGAGGAGGTTCACCACATCCACAAACTTGACCACCCCTCTGGAACAGGCATCACATTGGGCGAGGAACTGGTAGCCGAGGTGGACCGCCTGAGCGGATGGGAATTCGGTATGCTCACCAATCCCGACGGAAGCCAGGAGGGCACAACCTGTGTGGATGCCGACAAGCTGCGCATAGACAGTATCCGCAGGGACGAAGTACCCGGCATACATTCCGTCACTTGGGAGAGCGAGGCGGATTGCATCACCATAACCCACGATGCCCATTCGCGCAAAGGGTTTGCCCTGGGAGCCGTGCTTGCGGCAGAGTACACCGCCAAGCATGAGGGCCTGCTGACCATGGCTGACCTGTTCAAGTTTTAAAGATTAAGGACAAGAGGATGAAAAAATACACACCTTCAAAAATCAATTGGGCAAAGGGAATAGCAGCCTGTGCCCTGTATATCGCTTTCTTGGTATGGATCCAGTCATGGTGGGGTGTCATAGTGCTGCCTTTCATCTTTGACGCCTATGTGACCAAGAAGATCAACTGGGGATGGTGGAAAGACCTTGAGGACCCCATCCTGCGCACCGTCATGTCATGGGTGGATGCCATTGTCTTTGCATTGGTGGCAGTCTATTTTGTCAACATATACTTCTTCCAGAACTATACCATACCTTCCAGTTCCTTGGAAAAGAGCCTCCTGGTGGGCGATTATCTGTTTGTAAGCAAGATGACCTATGGCCCCCGTGTGCCTCAGACTCCGCTTCATGCCCCCCTGTGCCAGCACACCCTGCCCCTGGGACTGGGCAAGAGTTACATAGAGAGCGTACAGTGGGACTACAAGCGCGTTACCCCCAAGAAGGTAAGCCTGAACGACATTGTTGTGTTCAACTATCCCGCCGGCGACACCATAGCCTACAATTGGCAGAACACCGACTACTACCGCATGTGCAAGGAACTCTACATGTACAACATGGACATTCCAGAGAACCTGGACAGCATGTCTGCCCTGGAGCAGTACCGTTTCTACAACTACGCCATTCAGGTGGGCAGCGACTATGTAAAGTCTACACCTGAGTTCGGACAAGTATCATGGCGTCCCGTGGACCGAAGGGAAAACTACGTGAAGCGATGCGTGGGCCTGCCCGGACAGACCCTGGAAATACGCGACCACGTCATCTATCTGGACGGAGTAGCAAACAAGGAACCGGACGAGGTCCAGTACAACTACGACGTGGTACTGAAACAGCAACTTCCCGAATCTCTGGTCAGAGAGCTTGGCATATCCCAGGAGGACCTCACTTCGCTCAAGAACTTCGGAAACATGCCCCTGACCTCCAAGGCCAAGGCTGCTTTGGAAGCACGCCCCGACCTTGTGGCAAGCATAGAGTATACCAAGCAGGAGGAGACAGGTATGCTATATCCCCTGAACGGTCATACTGGCTGGACCTGCGACAACTACGGTCCCGTATGGATTCCTGCCAAGGGCGAGACCATTTCCCTGACCATGGAGAACCTTCCCGTCTACGAGCGTCCCATCCGTGTCTACGAGGGTAATGACCTTCAGGTTACCGACGACGGCCGCATCCTCATAAACGGCAAGGAGGCCACGGAATACACCTTCCAGATGGACTACTACTGGATGCAGGGCGACAACCGCCACAACAGTGCCGACTCGCGCTATTGGGGCTTTGTTCCCGAAGACCATATCGTTGGCAAGCCTATCGTAATATGGCTGTCCATCGACCCCGACCGCAGCGGATTGGGAGCAATAAGATGGAACCGCCTGTTCCGTCTTGTAGACAATATCAAATAAGGAATCAGACTATGTCAGGAAAGCAGAAAATTGCCTTGGTCTTGGCCAGCGGTGGCGCAAAGGGCTTTGCCCACATCGGTGCTATCGAAGCCCTGGAGGAGTCCGGATACGAGATCACATCCATAGCCGGCGCTTCCATGGGAGCGCTGATTGGCGGAATATATGCCACCGGCGGACTGGACAAGGTGAAAGAATGGATGTACGACCTGACAGACAAGGAGGTGTTCCGCCTTGTCGACTTTACCCTGAGCCCCCATGCCCTGGTCAAGGGCGAGCGTGTCATGGATGCCCTCAAGGCCATAGTCCCTGATTGCGACATCCAGAACCTGAATATCCCCTATTGCGCCGTGGCAACGGACCTGAAGAACGGCAAGGAGGTAGTTTTCCGTAGCGGCAGCCTGTACGACGCCATACGTGCCAGCATCTCCATCCCCATGCTGTTCCGCCCCGTGGAGTATGGAGACATGCTGCTTATCGACGGGGCCATTACCAACGGTTTGCCATTGGATAGGGTGGTACGCACAGAGGGAGACATGCTTGTTGCCGTAAACCTTGACGACTATGAATGGGAGGACGACGACAAGGAAATGCCCAAGTCCCACGATAAGGATTCACCTCTGACAATACTTTCCCGCAAGTTCCAGGCCGGTCTTAATGCCCTCAGCAACAACTACATCTCCCTGACCTACAACACCATCTCCATACTGATGAAACGCAATACGGAAATGGCGCTGCGCCTGACACCTCCCGACATCTACATAAACATGGACCTGGGCGAATACGGCAGCCACGACTACGACGAGGCAGAAGCCATCGCACGGTTGGGCTACAACCAGATGATGAAAGTGCTGTCTAAGTAAATTTGGTGTCCGTGTGCATCTTGCGCATTGTTGCCACATCCTCACGCGGACATATCATAAGGATCTCGCCCTCCTCGGCCACCACATAGTCGTTCAGTCCCTTGACCACGGCAATACGTCCTTGCGGCAAGCGGATGACATTGTCCCTGCATTCATATAGATATGCCTTGGTGTCCATGAGGACATTCCCGTCGGCATCTGCAGGACAGTCATCATGAATGGAGGTCCACGTGCCAAGGTCGGCCCAACCGAAAGAGCACTCCTTCACATAAACATTGTCGGCACGTTCCAGTATTCCTACGGCCAGGCTCAGGTTGGGCAGCATCTGGAACACTTCCGGCACCAGACGTGCATCGTCGCTCTCTGCATCTGCCATAAGGCGCGGTATGCCCAACTGGTATTCAGGAACTATACGGCACACGGTATCCAGAAACACATCGGCGCGGAACACCTGCAATCCTGTGTTCCACAAAAAACCTCCGTCCTTCACAAACATTTCAGCAAAGGCACGGGAGGGCTTCTCAGAGAAGGCCTTTACCTCGCTGATACCTTTTTCATTGGTTTCATCATCCTTCTGGATATATCCGTAACCAGTTTCGGAACGCGATGCCTTTACGCCCATGACCATCAGGCAGCCTTTCTCGCCCACGAAGTCCAGGCCGTCCAGCATGTTGCCCACATAGTCCTCTTCCTGCAGAATGAGTTGGTCAGACGGAGTAACGAGCACCCTTGCCTGTGGATCGTTCTTTGTGATCATGGCCATTCCCCATACCACCGAAGCCAAGGTGCCTCGCCTGAGGGGTTCCTCCAGAATGTGCATGTCGTCCACCTCCGGCAACTGCTCGTAAACCAAGGGCAGATACTGGACATTGGTACTTATATATATATGGTCGCGTTCAACAAACTTGGACACACGGTCATAGGTCTGCTGCAATAAAGTTCGCCCTGTACCGAAGAAGTCCAGGAATTGCTTCGGCTTGGTGCTTCGGCTCACCGGCCACAGTCTCTGCCCTATTCCTCCTGCCAAGATAAGACAATAGTTTCTGCTGCTCATAATACAATGGATTTAGACCTTGAAAAAGGGACATTCCTACCTTTGTTGTATGACAAATATACAATAAAACTCCGACACAAGCGCAACAGTTCACGTATCTTTTGCCTTGCAGCGGAGTTTTTAATATATTTTATTACTCTCCCTTCTTTTTTATATAAGGGGGGAGCAAGCCTGCCCATCTGGATCTGTACGAATTGCCCCTCTAATGCCTCAGGACCTAATAATTCAGTTCAAAACACCTGAGAGGCAATATGTTGCCCGACGAAAATTCTTCATCGGATACCTTTTTTCAGGGAAATGGTTGATGAAGAAATGCAAAATCCTTTGTCAGTTGGCCACAGCACCTATTATGCCACCGAGTATAGCCCCAGCCACCACACCGGCAACCACTTCACCAGCAGAAGCATGCCCGGCATGCACCACAGGAGTGTGGTGTACATGTGCGGGAACAGGCTCGCAGAAGAAATCATAGGGATTGTAGTAGCAGTCGTAATATCTCCAGCATCCGTCCACATAGTATGCCCAGCGTCCGTCGTGCATGTAACGTACACGGCCTTCCCAGCCTGGAACATAGCAACCGCGGGCCACCCTGGGAGGGGCAGACCTTACCAGCCGGCCGCCACGGGGCACAAAATGCTTGTTGTGCTTGGGTGCATGGGCCACGGCGTCATGATGCCTCCTGTTCCCGGGCCTGTCATGCCTAAGGTCGCGGTTGCTGCTCTTGCCCGGTTCGCGGCGTTCCACATTTCCGCGGCGGGGTTCACGGCGCTCCACCCGTGCTTTCCCGTTATCATGGCCACGGCCTTGAACCTGTGCGCTTGCATTGACACTTGCCATTGACATGGCTACCATCATCGCTGAGAGAATCATCATTCGTTTCATAGTAGTTTCCTGTTTAAAGTTAATCCTTTTCTCAACTGTCACACTGCTAAGATACGATTAAGCGAACGGAGACTAAAAGTTATTTTAAGTATCCTAAGCGTGAGTATCTTAGAAGTTCTGTCGCAAAGATACGGCAGCGGCCGAAGAGTTACGACGGATTTCGCATAAACCGCCTGGGGATTTTCTCTATTCATGAGAGGGATTTCACCAAATAATCAAATGCAGGCTTTGCGGTTCCGGCCTATTTGCGTATCATTGAGCCTATGGCCTTAGATACTCACGCTCGGAAAATCAAAATTCTTTGCTTTTTCTCTCACTTAATCGTATCATTGAGCCTATGGCCTTAGATACTCACGCTCGGAAAATCAAAATTCTTTGCTTTTTCTCTCACTTAATCGTATCA
Organism: Bacteroidaceae bacterium; assembly: GCA_045612965.1. Classification (GTDB taxonomy): domain Bacteria; phylum Bacteroidota; class Bacteroidia; order Bacteroidales; family Bacteroidaceae; genus Physcousia. Next base: position 13,086 of record JAZLAC010000031.1, read on the forward strand.
TTGAGCCTATGGCCTTAGATACTCACGCTCGGAAAAATCAAAATTCTTTTGCTTTTTCTCTCACTTAATCGTATCTTTGCAAACGAAACAAGCACGCCCGCGCGTGTACATATATATTATAATGACTATAAAGGACATTTGGTTCACGCTCCGCTCCGCCTTCATAGCAGGCATCTGCATAGGCATCGCAGGTTTCGGTTACCTTGCCGAGAAGAATATCATAGGTGCCGTACTCTTCTCCTTCGGTCTTCTGGCCGTTGTGGGATACAGCCTGAAACTCTACACCGGTACGGCAGGCTTCTTCAAGAAAGGAGAATTTTCACAGGTTCTGCTCATTCTCTTCGGCAACATACTGGGTTGCGGAGCCATGTCGCTGATTCTGCGCTGCTCTCCCATGCCCGTACAGGAAACCGCCCAGAGTATCATGGAGGCACGCCTTGCCCTGGGTCCCGTCAAGGGTGGCATACTTGCCATAGGATGCGGTTTCATCATGACCACCATAGTTACCTTCGCACGTGAAGGCAAGAACCTGCCCATGCTCTTCGGTATCCCCGTCTTCATCAATTGCGGTTTCCCCCATTGCGTGGCCGACTCTTTCTTCTACCTGTGCGTACCCGTGGATTTTACCCTTGCCCACCTGCCCCAGGTCATGCTCTTTTGGCTGGCAATAGCATCCGGAAATTTCCTTGGCTGCAACGTCTACCGCCTCATCATGCGCAAGACAAAGTGAAATGGCCATAACCCTGAACCCTTCAACCTCCTCATGTCGCCCCATAGTCATTGCCGGACAGGACGTAATAAAGAAAGAGGACGGCAGCCCTCTCCTGTTCCAGGACCTGGAGATTCTGCGGCAACACTTTGACAACACCCTGTTTTTTGAGGAAAGGCATACCGGCATCTGCGTTCTTGGCATGCCGGCCACAGAGACTCTGCCCGAGGGATACAGTGCCACAACCCTGCGCGACTGCTTTGCCACCCTCGGAGAAACCGGCGCTTTCCACCTTTTCCGTGCCAAGGCCCTATACGAATGGCTGGACAGGACACGCTTCTGTCCCCGATGCGGCACTCCCCTACAGCCCGGAACAGCGGAAGAGGAATCCTCGCTCCTCTGCCCTCACTGCCACAACATCATCTTTCCGCGTATAGAGCCGTGCATCATCGTGCTTGTAAACCGTGGCGACGAAATCCTGCTTGCCCTGCACCGGCAACGCAATACAAAATACTATTCCTGCCTGGCAGGATTCATGGAAGCAGGCGAGTCGGCAGAACAGGCCGTGCGCAGGGAAATCCTGGAGGAAACTGGCATCAGCGTAAAAAACATCCGCTATTTCGGCAGTCAGAGCTGGCCTTTTCCCTCCCAACTCATGCTCGGTTTCACCGCAGAATACGAGAGTGGCGACATACACATCCAGGAAAGTGAGCTGCAGCGTGCCACATGGTTTCCGCGCAATGCCTGCCCTGCCACACCGCCACAAGGTTCATTGGCCTACAACCTTATTCACCAACTGCCTTGAAGCACCTCTCCGCTTTGTTCCTTGGGAGAACGCGTTTTTCTTAGTGCTGCATACGGTTACGGGCGGCATCTATCCTGAGGAACACGAAAAGCAGGATGGTAAAGCCCCATAGCGAGGAACCGCCATAACTGAAGAACGGCAAGGGAATGCCTATAACAGGTGTCAGGCCCAGAACCATGCCCACATTGATGAAGACATGGAACAGGAAGATACTCAGCACGCAATATCCAAAGACACGCCCAAACCGGAGAGGTTGCCGCTCGGCAAGGTGCATGAGCCTGAGAATGAACACCAGGAACAGCAGCAGCACCAGGGCGCTGCCCACGAAACCCTGCTCCTCGCCAATGGTGCAGAAGATAAAGTCGGTATCCTGCTCGGGGACATACTTCAACTTTGTTTGCGTACCGTTCAGGAAGCCCTTGCCCTTCAATCCTCCCGAACCTATGGCTATCTTTGCCTGAATGACATTGTAACCGGCTCCCTTGGGATCGTCCTCAAGACCAAGGAGCACACGGATACGCGTCTGCTGATGGGGCTGGAGTACATCGTTCAGTACATAGTTCACCGAATAGAAAAATCCCGTGCTTCCTATCGCAAAGAGGGCTACCAGGGCATATGACCACAATCTTTCACGCACGGCAAGATACAACAGGTAACCGATTGTTGCCGCCAGCACTGCCCACTGCACCCAACGAGCATTGAAGGGGATGAGGTACTTGGCATACAGAACTGCCAGGATATAGGTTCCCATACCACACAGAAGAACCAGGAAGAAAGGCTTGCGCAAGGAGGTGTACACCCACATCATGCAGGCTGCGAATATGTGTATGGCCGCCAGCACGAAAAACTCGCCACTGCTTATCTGCTGTATCTCCCACAATGGTACCTCGGCATATCGCACCCCCACTACAAAATAGAATACTGCTGCTGCCCCGGCAAAGAGGATACTGCCCACCATGCCCTCGCGGTAGAACATCAGGAAGAAGGCCAGGTACACCAGGGCGGATCCCGTTTCCTTCTGCATGACGATGAGCACCATGGGCAGAAGCACGAGTACGGAACTGATTATGAGGTCGCGCCAGCGGGAGAGGTCCAGGTTGAACGAACTTATCACCTTGGCCACACAGAGTGCCGTGGCAAACTTGGCAAACTCGGCCGGCTGGATACTGAAACTTCCTATCTTTATCCACGACAGGCTGCCCTTGATGTCGTGCGCCAGCATGGGCGTAACAAAGAGCAGGGCCATGAAGGCTATATATATAATATAGGAAAGGCTCTCTACCAGACGGTCGTCCACACACAGTATTATACTGCCCAAAGCCAAGGAGGTGAGGATCCACACCATCTGCATGCTGCTACGCGAAGAAAAGTCGAACAACTGTATTCCCTGTTCGAAATCGTAACTGGCGCCGCACACACTCATCCAACCCATAGCAACAAGGGCCACGAAGATAAACACCGTAAACCAATCCAGGTTGCGGAGGATGCTCTGTTCCTTGCTTTTCTTACTTGCTGACGGCATTGTCTATGTCTATTAGGTGTCGGTTTTCAAAGGCCTGGGCTTTCTCTTCACTCTCCGGCGTCAATCCGCCGGTAAGGTATTGCTCCATCATCAGGGCACCTATCGGCACGCCGAACGTGGCTCCCCATATACCGTTCTCCACATAAACGCAGATGGCTATTTTGGGGTCGTTCATCGGCGCAAAGCCCATAAATGCCGAATGGTCCTGACCGTGAGGGTTCTGTGCCGTGCCGGTCTTGCCACAGACCTCGTAGTATGGAGAATTGGCAGCATGGCAAGTACCGGCAAGTACTGCCTGACGCATGCCCTGCACCACGTATTCATAGTTTGAACGTTCGGCCATAGTGTAGCGACGGGTCGTGTACAAGGAATCAAGTTCCTCGTCCTGGATGTCCTTTACCACATGCGGAGTGATAAACCAGCCACGGTTGGCAATAGTGGCTCCCAGGTTGGCAATCTGCAGGGGGGTGGCATTAACCTCGCCCTGACCTATGGAAATGGAGATTACGGTAAGACCGTTCCACGAACCGCGGTAGGCCTTGTCGTAGAAAGGTGCATTGGGGATCATGCCGCGCTTCTCACCCGGAAGGTCCACACCAAGGGCATAGCCGAAGCCCATGGAAACCATGTAGTCCTTCCACTGAGTCATGGCCTGCTGCACGGAGGCATATTTCTGGCGGTTGGAGAGCATCTGGAAGAGTCCCCAGCAATAGTAGCTGTTGCAGGAGGTTGCCAGAGAAGGAACCAGTGCTATCGGGGCGCTATGGGCATGGCATCCCACCGTAAGTCCCTTGAAGCGGAAACCCATGCTGCACGGGAACAGGGTTTGCGGAGTTACAATACCCTCCTGCAGGAAAGTCAGTGCCTGTGTGGTCTTGAACGTAGACCCCGGGGGGTACTGTCCCATGATGGCACGGTTCAGCAAGGGTTTATGCGGATTGCGTGAAAGGAGCGCATTGTTTGCACCACGCTGGCGGCCTACCATCATTCGGGGGTCGTAGGTAGGACTGCTTACCATGCACAGTATTTCTCCAGTAGAAGGCTCTATGGCCACGATACCTCCCTTCTTGCCCGTCATAAGGCGTTCGCCCAGGGCCTGCAGGTCAACATCTATGGACAGGGTCAGGTTCTTGCCGGGCACAGGGGGCTGGTCAAACTTTCCGTCCTGATAGCGCCCTTTGATGCGTCCTCTCGAGTCGCGCAAAAGAATCTCCATGCCCTTCTCGCCACGCAACTGTTCTTCGTACTGGCGTTCTATACCCAGTTTGCCTATGTAGTCGCCACTCCTGTAGTAGGCGTCGCGTGCTATATCCTTGGGCCCCACCTCGCCCACATCTCCGAGAACATGGGCGGCATAGGGATAGTTGTACTGTCGGATGCTGCGCTTCTGTATGTAGAATCCCGGATAACTGAACAGTTTCTCGCGGAAAGTGCTGAACTCCTCGGCCGAAAGCTGACTCATGAACAACTGCTGGGTATAGCGGCTGTAGCCCGGATTGCGGCGAGGGTCGCGTATCTCGTCCATACGCCGCTTGTACCACTCCGGCGTGATACCCAGGGTGTTGCACAGGTCCAGGGTATCCACACCCACCTGCTCCTTCATCACCACCATGATGTCATAGGCAGGCTGGTTGAACACCAGCAGCTTGCCGTTGCGGTCGGTAATGGCACCTCTGGCAGGGAACAGAATATGCTTCAGGAAAGCGTTGCTGTCGGCATTCTTCTTGAAGTCCTCGCTGAGCAACTGCAGGGTGAACAGGCGCAGGATGTACGTAAAGATGATAACGCAGGCAATGCCACCCAGCACATACTTGCGTTTGTTCAATTCATATTTCTTCTTCTCCGTTGCCATAAGTCTATCTCTCCCTGGATGAAAGCAGCATTTCCAATGACAGGGCCAGAAGCATGGACAGGGCATAACTGCCCAGGAAACGCAGCAACAGGTCCATGGGATTGAAGAAGGTAAATGCCTCCAGCAGGAAATACAGGAAATGATGCACAGCCATCAGTATGGCCATGTATGAGATGTAGTTGTACTTGCCCAACATCTTCATGTCGGGAACAGCATCCTCCACAGCATCCTTAGGTGCCATGGCATGCAGGAGGGGATACTGCACAAAGGCCGTGGCGGTCATTGCTCCTGCCGCCACACCGGGCGAGTTGCTAAAAGCATCAAGCACTATACCTGTGAAAAAGGCCATGAACATGTTGCCCGTACGTCCGGAGTTCAAGGGCATGTGGAACAGCACCATGACACCCAACAGCGGCACGGCATAGTCCCATAGGATTATGTGGTTGAACACTGAAACCTGCAGGAGTATTACAAGGAGCACGATGCCCAGTCTACGGAATAATGTCTGAATCATGGTCGTTGAAAACTACTGCTACATCACGGATATTGGCAAGGTCGCTGGACAGTTGCACCATCAACTGGAAACTAAGGCCGTCCCTACTGTCCTTGATCTGGATCACACGGCCCACGAAGATTCCCGGCGGGAACACATTGCTGAAACCGCTCGTTTCCACTGCATCACCTATCTTGAAATTGGCATGACGTGGCACATCGTCCAGGGTGGCGCACAAGACATTGCCTCCCTGCCAATGCAGATAGCCGAAATAGCTGCTGCCCCTGAGACGGCACGAAATGCTTGACTTGCTGTTCAGTACAGACATCACTATGGCATAGTGATCGGTTACCTGCGAGACAATACCCACCACACCGGTTCCGCACACCACACCCATCTTGGGTCTGACGCCGTCCTTTGCACCCTTGTCAATGGTCAGGTAGTTGTCGCGCATGGCTATGCTGTTGTTCACGACACGCGCCTGCATGGTGGGATAGGTCCTCAGCTTGGCTGCCAGGACACGCTCCGTGTAGGAACTGTCGTGCTTCAGTTCGGCAATCTCGTTGCGCAGGACCTCCAGTTCGCTTTCCAGCATAATGTTCCTCTCTGTCAGTTCCTTGTTCCTCTCTCCAAGACTGAGGTAATCCAGTCCCTCCTGCTGCCATGCCTGCAACTTGCCTATGGCATGGTTAGCGCTGGAGAACCACACACTGCCCTGGTATGAATTGAAGGACACCAGCAAAGCAAGGCTGATACACTCCAAGAGGAGCAGTACCAACCAGTGTGAAAACCTGCTTATCCAATCTATGATGCCCTGCATAATGGTTGAAGCCTCATCCGCGTTGGATGAGGCTTTTTGTATTCTACATCAGGAACGAGAACTCCTGGATGTGCTTCAATGCAATGCCGGTTCCCTTTGCCACACAGTGCAAGGGGTCTTCGGCCACATGGAAGGGGATGTTTATCTTGTCGGTCAGTCGGCGTGCCAAACCCTTCAGCAGAGCACCGCCACCGGCCAGGTATATGCCGTTGTGGACGATGTCGGCATACAGTTCTGGCGGAGTCTCCTCCAGAGCCTGCAGGATAGCCGTCTCGATCTTTGCCACAGTCTTTTCCAGACAACGTGCGATCTCCTGGTAGCACACGGGCACCTCCATGGGCAGCGCCGTGATACGGTTGGGACCATGCACGATGTAGTCCTCCGGAGCCTCGTCGCCAAGGTCGGTGAGGGCTGCACCCACGTTTATCTTGATACGCTCGGCCATACGTTCGCTGACCTTCACGTTGTGCTGGCGCGACATGTATTCCTGAATATCTGCAGTCAGTTCGTCGCCAGCCACACGAAGGCTCTTGTCTGCCACGATACCGCCCAGGCTGATAACGGCAATCTCCGTGCTGCCGCCACCTATGTCCACGATCATGTTGCCCTCGGGAGCCAGAACGTCCAGGCCTATGCCAATGGCAGCCGCCATGGGTTCGTATATCAGGTAAACCTCACGTCCGCCGGCATGCTCGGCACTGTCACGCACGGCACGCAGCTCCACTTCGGTAGAACCGCTGGGCACGCCGATAACCATCTTCAGCGCAGGGGTGAACAGGTGTGTGCCGGTGTGTATTTTCTTGATCAAGCCACGCATCATCTGCTCGCAGGCATTGAAGTCGGCAATCACACCGTCGCGCAAGGGACGGATAGTGCGGATGTCGGGGTTTGTCTTCTCGTACATCATCTTGGCCCTGCCGCCCACAGCAATCATCTTCTCCGTGCGACGGTCCAAGGCCACCACGCTGGGTTCGTCTACCAACACCTTGCCATCACTGATAATGATAGTATTGGCGGTACCCAGGTCCATGGCTATTTCTTTGGTAAAACTAAAGAATCCCATTTGTATTCCTCGATTGCAGATGGATTACTTTACGAAATACTCGTGAATGGCCGTATCGTAGTGGCTGCTAACGCCAAAGGCCTGTGCAGCAAACCACTTGCGGTCCTCGATATCGCTCTCGCCGCCCTTCTTCTGCAAGAGATCCAGCAGGGGCTTGTACTCTGCCTTGCTGGGAACGATGATGACGTCGTTGAAGTTCTTGGCACCTGCACGTATCAGGCTGATACCGCCTATGTCTATCTTCTCAATGATGTCTGCCTCGCTTGCGCCGCTTGCCACGGTCTGCTCAAAGGGATAGAGGTCCACAATAACCAGGTCTATCTCGGGAATCTCGTACTGTTCCATCTGCTGACGGTCGCCCTCCAGGTCACGACGGCCCAGGATACCGCCAAACACCTTGGGATGCAGGGTCTTTACACGACCGCCCAGGATGCTGGGATATGTTGTTACGTCCTCAACCTTCACGCAGGGGATGCCCAGGCTCTCGATGAAAGACTGTGTACCACCGGTGCTCAACAGCTCTACGCCCTGGGCGTGCAGGGTGCGGAGAATCTCGTCAAGACCGTCCTTGTGGAATACGCTGACTAAAGCTCTCTTGATCTTTTTTGTCTGTGCCATATTGCTTAGTTTTTATATTGTTTGTGTACATGTTTAATATATGCGTGCAAAGATACGCTTTTTTTGTCAATTCAACGGTCAGTGTAGAAATTTATTTATACCTTTGCACTAACAACTTAACACAAATCAATCAATGAAGAAACTATTCCTGGCTTTCGTGGCCGTATCTGCCATGGTTTGCATTGCGGCAAGTGCACAAACCGTAAAGAAAAGCGGTGCGTTCCGTTGCGGTGGATGGAACGACGATTTCCGTCAACTGCGCGACCTGCACTGGGATATGGAGGAGCTGGACCTGAGCGAAGCGGATTGCGACAGCATCAGGCAGAATGCCCTGCATTCAAGGCACAAGCTGAAGAAAATCATCTTCCCTGTAAAACTGCGCATCATAGGCAGCCAGGCCTTGTTTGCATGCGATGGCATCACGGACATCGTCCTGCCTGCCACCACGGAAAGGATAGAAAGCCGTGCCTTTGGCAACTGCAGCGGTATCCGCAACCTGACGGTACTTGCCACCACACCGCCGCAACTGGCAGAAGATGCCTTCAGCGGAGTGGACCTGAAGAACATCACCCTCAGCGTGCCCAAGGGATCTGAAAAGGCATACAGGAACGATGCCGGCTGGCAGCGTTTCTACCAGAAGCGTGTCAAGATCGCCAAGGAGCAATGCCCCCAGGAGTATTCCATCATACCCATTCCACAGGAGGTCAGCTACACTCCTGGCAAGACACTGCCTACCAAGAATCTGGGCCTCATCTCCGCCCCTGCCTCACTGGCAAACGAACAGGAGCACCTGAAGCACGTTCTTGCAAACAGGCTTGGTATCAGCAAGTTCAGCAAGAGCAAGGCTTCCATAACATTGTCCCTGGACCCCAGTATCGGTCCTTCCGAAGCTTACATCCTCGAGGTAAGCGAGCAGGGCATAAACATCACCGGAGCGGATGCCACGGGTGTCTTCTATGGCATCATGACATTGGACCAGATGCTTATCCCCGAACAGGAAAACGGCAGGCTGGCTTCGCTGAATGCCGTTACCATCAAGGACAAGCCGCGAACCAAGATGCGCGAACTGATGGTAGACCCCTGCCGTATCTTCATCCCCTTCGAGGACCTGAAGGGAATGGTGGACGAAATGGCACGCTACAAGATGAACGCCCTGCATCTGCATCTTACTGACGACCAGGCATGGCGTATCGAGATAAAAAAATATCCCAAGCTTACGGAGCAGGGAAGCTTCCGTGTGGGCATGGACGACATGAATATGCCCATCGGCGGTTTCTACACCCAAGAGCAGATGAAGGAACTGGTGGCATACGCTGCCAAGTACCATGTGGAGATTATTCCCGAGATAGAGATGCCCGGCCATCAGGTAGCGGCCATACACTGCTATCCCGAACTTACATGCGGAGCCGTACAGTTGCCCATCCGCACAACCTGCGGTGTTTCCGACAACCTGCTTTGCCCAAGCAACGCCTTCACCTATGAGTTCCTGGAGAACGTGTTCAGCGAACTCTCTACCGTTTTCACGTCAAAGTATGTGCATCTGGGCGGAGACGAGGCTGGCAATCCTCCACTGGAGTGCTGGTCAGGCTGCGAGAGTTGCCAGGCCCTGCTGAAGGAAATCATGGCCGCCCCCGACACCAAGCCCCAGGCCGGTTCAAGGAATGACAACTGGAGACTGCAGAAGTACATGTTTGACCGTGTCATCGACTTCCTGCACAAGAAACTGGACAAGACTCCCATGTTCTGGTACGAGACCGACTTCCACGAGATACAGCCCGGCTGCGTTGTCTTTGCATGGAGACATGGCCTTACTGCTACCGCCATAGATGCAGCCATACGCTGCAAAGCCAACATCATGCTTTGCCCCGGCGAGCACTGCTATCTGGACTATCCTGCTGCCGGCGGCGACATGCCCGAGGTGAACTGGGGCATGCCCACAACCACGCTGCAACAGACCTACAGGCTGGATCCCGCATGGGGTTACGGCAAGGACTTCGAGGACAACAACCTCTTTGGAGTAGCAGGAACCCTCTGGAGCGAGTGCATCAACTCTACAGAGCGCCTGTACTACATGGCCTACCCGAGGGCACTGGCACTGAGCGAAGCCGGCTGGAGCCTGCAGAAGAACCGCGACTATGCCAACTTCCTGAAACGCCTGGAGCGTATCAGCAAGGACATGCACCGCCGTGGTATCTGTACAGCAAATCCCCAGTAAGTAATCCGCCGTCATAGAGACAACACGTTTCCGTCCTTCCGTACCCCACCCCATCGGGCGTTCTCGGGAGGACGGACCTCTGCCCCAAACAAGGGCACATACAACACTCACACTATGGACATATCAATACTGACACTCTGCACGGACCAGGATTTCCGTCAGATAGAAGACCTGATTGGCGTGCTTTCGTCATCCTGCAAGGCCGACAGGACGGTAATCAACGAGGTCTTGGCCCAGGAAGACTCCCACCTGTTCGTGGCACGCAATGCCGAAGGCCGTATCGTGGGCATGACCACGGTATGCTGCTTCACCATCCCCACGGGGCGCCATGCCACTATTGAGGATGTTGTGGTACTGCCCGAATGTCAGGGCACTGGACTGGGCAGAAGACTGGTGCAGGCCGCACTGGATTACCTCCACGATACCGGCAAGGAATACAAGATAAGCCTTACCTCCAAGCCGGCACGCGTGGCAGCCAATGCCCTGTACCGCAAGATGGGTTTCAAGCAGAAAGAAACAAACGTCTACATTAAGTAATAAAAGCATAACGCTGTTACGGATGAAATCATTTGAGGAATTAGGACTGAACGAGAGAATACTGCAAGCCATCGGCGAGCAAGGTTATGAATACCCCATGCCCATTCAGGAGGCCGTGATACCGGTTCTTCTGGGCAACGGCGACGAAAGCGGATGGCAAGGCGACCTTGTTGCCCTGGCACAGACAGGCACCGGCAAGACGGCGGCATACGGCCTGCCCATAGTGCAGCTCACCGAGGGAGCACCCCTGCAGCCCGTCTCCCTTATCCTGGCACCCACCAGAGAACTCTGCCTGCAGATAGCTGACGACCTGGAAGGCTTCTCCAAACATTCCGAAGACGTGCATATCCTGCCCGTATATGGCGGCACAAGCATAGAGGCACAGATCCGTGCCCTGCGCCGTGGCGTTAACGTGCTTGTGGCCACTCCCGGCCGCCTTATCGACCTGATGAAGCGTGGTGCCGCCAACCTCTCCACCGTAAGGAACGTGGTCCTTGACGAGGCCGACGAGATGCTTACCATGGGGTTCCAGGAGGACCTGAACGAAATTCTCGGCGGCATACCCGAGGAGCATCGCACGTTGCTCTTCTCTGCCACCATGAGCAAGGAGATTGAGGGCATAGCGCAACGCTACCTCAAGGACACGAAGGAAATACAGGTTGGCTCGCGCAACGAGGGTGCCGAACACGTGAATCATATATATTATATGGTACGCGCTCAGGACAAATACCTTGCCCTCAAGCGTATTGTGGACTACTACCCTCGCATCTACGGTATCGTCTTCTGCCGTACCCGTATGGAAACACAGGAGATTGCCGACAAGCTAATACAGGACGGCTACAATGCCGATGCCCTGCATGGCGACCTGTCCCAGCAGCAGCGCGACCTGACCATGCAGAAGTTCCGCCAGCACCGCACCCAGTTGCTCGTGGCAACGGACGTGGCAGCACGAGGTCTGGATGTCAACGACCTGACCCATGTCATCAACTATGGTTTGCCCGACGACACTGAGAACTACACCCACCGTAGCGGACGCACAGGCCGTGCCGGCAAAAAGGGCACGAGCATCAGCATAGTGCATGTCCGCGAAAAGGGCAAGATACGCATCATCGAGAAGGCCATCCAGAAGGATTTCGAGCGTGGCACCCTGCCCTCGGGCAAGGACATCTGTCAGAAGCAGCTCTACCGTGTCATTGACGACATAGAGCGTGTGGACGTCATGGAAGAGGAGATTGCCGACGTCATGCCCGAGGTGGTACGCCGTTGGGAATGGCTGGATAAGGAGGAACTTATCAAGCGTATCGTCAGCCGCGAGTTCGGCCGCTTCCTTGCCTACTATGCCGATGCCCCTGAGATAGAGGAGGTACAGGAGAGCAAGGGCACTTCCCGTACCGAGTGTTCAAAGCGTGGCGGCAAGGGACCCCGCGAGGCCGAGGAGGGCTACACACGCCTGTTCCTGAACGTGGGCAAGATAGACGGTTTCTATGCCAAGGAGGTCATGGGCCTGATAAACCGCAGCACCAAAGGCATGCAGGTAGAGATTGGCAAGATAGACCTGATGAAGACCTTCACCTTCGTGGAAGTCGCCTCGGAGCAGGCCCAGGACGTCATCAAGTCCATGAAGCACGGCGTTACCGTAAAAGGCCGCAGCGTGGTGTGCGACGTTGCCGACAAGACAGAGAACGACAAAGATGAAAGGCAGAAAGGAAGAAGAGAAAAAGGAGAAAACAGAAAACAAAAAGGAGAAAGAGGAAAACAGCGAGCAAGCGAGAGCAGAAACAATGTAGGGACGCTGCGTGCAGCGTCCGAAAGACAGGAGCAGATTCAAGACCGCAAAACGGGATTAAAACGTAAAAAAGAAAACTCCGCTAACCGCTCATCCGCTCAACGCTCACCGTTAAATCCCTCTCAACGCCATTACACCAAGGACGACTGGATGAAGTTCCTTCACCCCGACACCTCTCCTCTCAAGGGCGACATGCCCGACTTCAACGAGGAAGGTTGGGCACGCCGCAAGCCCAAGAAGAAAAAGTAGCTATATTCATTGCAACCTCAAAAAAAAATCATTATGTTCATATCCCGTCTCAAGAAATTCCATATATCAGACTTTTGGAGCAACACCCTTGCCAGTACCATAGGTACAATTGTTGGTATTGTATTGACCTTTGGCACATCACACTTGATAGAAAGACGCCAAGAAGCAGTTCGCGAACGACATGTAGCCTTGATGGTGATTCATGATATCGAAGGCTATTGCGATCTTGTTGAAAATACAATGGAGAAATGGGAAGAGTTAGACTCAATAAACAATTTTATATTGGATTATGTATCAGAGGATAGCGTACAAATAGCCGATAGCACCTTGAACTTTTTCCTTGAGAATATTGGGCATTGTAATGTTTGGGCATATAACATAACAACCCAAAATATTTTCAATAGCAATATAGAGATTTGGCAGGATATATCAGACAAGAACTTTATAGAGAATACTGGAAAATGCTTTAGTCTCATGTCGGTGATAGACGAAATACACGAGGAATACAACTCCTACTTGAGGCAAGCTTATGATTCCTATCTAATAAATGTTGAGTCTGTCCTGACAGATGATATCTGTCTCAGACAGGAGGTACAGAGAGCCATACAAGAGGCAGATGTAAAATTGGCTATAGACCATTTGTCTCGTAGTATAGATGTATATAAGGACGTCCTGTATTATATAAGATTGTTAAATGAACAAAACAAGAAAACAATGAACATTTCAGACGAAGAACTGAGTGCTATCTTCAAAGGTGGCAGCATCCGCACTTTCTGAGACAATCCCGCATTATTTAACCCAAGTCGTTCATTATATACCGGAGGTTCCTGCCTATGATATCCTAGGGCTTCCTAGGACTTCATAGGGACTTTCTAGGGTTTCCTCGGGTTTCCTATCCCCTCCTGGTCTCTTCCTGAAACTTCCTTATCGTCTCCACCGCCTCCTCGGGCTCGTCTGTCAGCGAAAGCAGCAGGTTTTTGTAGATACCTTTTTCCAACAGATCCACCAGCAGGGGATAGAATGGCGTTGTCCTGGTCCAGAACTCGCTGTCCAGGAAGACCATAGGACTGGCAAAGCCAAAGGTAAGATAATGGTTCTGCACAGCCTCTTGGAAGACCTCCTGAATGGTTCCCGCCCTGCCTGGGGCATAGATGATACCTCCGTATGCTATGGTCAGCAGGGTATCCTCGCGCACACTGTTCTCAAACAATTTTGCTATATGTGTGGCAAATGGCGAGGTCCATTCATGCCCGTAGAGCCATGTGGGAATGCTCAGATTGGAATACCGTGTCTGCGGAAAGTCGCGGATAATGCCAAAGGAAACCCTTAGATAACCCATGTCCTCCTGCGACGGCGTACCCTTCAGCCTGTTCAAGGCTTCGGCGAACTCCTCTTCCGTACGCCCTGCCATCCAGGCACCAAACCCCGTTGCCTCCATGGCACCGCTGCCGCCACCCGAGACCATCAGCGAGCCCTGCTCGGTGAGCATCTTGCTTATGCGTGCTATCTTTTCATAGGCAACCTCATTGCGGCGCATGGCATTGCCTCCCATCACTGCCACCACCTGGCACTTTTCATACTTTGCCAGCATGCGCCTCAGGCTTTGCATTATACAGAAGTCGTGCATATTGCGTGCCAGGGCTTCAAGGGAATTTTCCGTAACCTTGCCCTGCCCTATGTAATGGCGGTATGTGGCCTGGTCGTAGCAGTTGGCAAACGAGTCGGGACAGGAAATATCGAATCCGTCGTACAGGCTTGCTGCCGTGTACAGTTCCTGCGGGTCTACCACAAAGGGAACAGACTTCAGGTATTCGGCAATGCTATGCCCCTGGTGTGTTGTGCGTACTATCATAGTATGGTGGATTTATGTTTTTGTTGCTGTAGGTGTAGTTGCGGTCTCTTCGGTTTGTACTGTCTTTCCGTTGCCAGCCGTGCCTGCGGCATCATTTTGCCACAACCTTCCTGTTTCCCTTGATGTTCAGTCCCTTTTGCAGGGTTTTCAGGCGCTGTCCGGCAAGGTTGTATATAGGTTCGCCGTTATCCTGCTTCTTGTTGTTGCAAAGGGCATCCTCTATGCCCGTTTCCTCGTCAAAGGAGAGCACAAAGCAGAGAGCCTCTGCCTGACCAGCAGGTACTGTCCATTCCAGCCAGCATTTGTTTGCAGGCATGATGCCATCCTCCTGCATACGGTAGAATCCCATGCCGCGGTCTCCGTCAGCAAGGACGAACTTCCCGGTTCCCTGTGCCAGGTTCTGCGACACCATGTTGCCATAGAGCAGCGAGCCGGGCAGCGAACCCTTGCTCCCGCTGTTATCCATGGTGATTACAAGGCTGTAGTCGCCCTTCTCTGCCGCCACCACTACGGGAGTACCTTTCTTCAAGGTTTCACCGGGCTTTGCCACGGCACGCATGGCAGCCTTGCACTCGCCCTCGGTTCCCACGGCAATGTCATTGGCGGCAATGTCGTATGCACACATGCCCTCTGGCATCACCACGTTGAAGGGCAGGCACAGGGTGGCAACTCCTGCCTCGTCAACAGCCAGGGGGTAGGCTTCCGTCTCCGTTATCGTGAAGGTGGAAAGTTCCGGCTTGTCGGCCTTGTCATTTCCGAACACCAGATTGTCGTAATCGTTCAGGTAGTTTGTACCCTCTCCCGTACTGCGTATCCTGAAGACGCCAGTACCCTTTCCCGTCTCCTCAAGGAGGTATGCACCTGCCTCATCGGCATTGTCGGAGAACATCACATGGTTCCAGGCATTTAACGTGGGGTCCTTCAAATATTTGCCCTGTGCGGAAAAGCAATATCCTGTACCCTTGGGAACTATGGTAAACATCCCGTCTGCAACGGCATCCGCCTCATAGGTTCCTGTGGCTATCAGCTTGTAGCCCACGTTGCCGCTGTTGTCCTTATCCTCGTTGTATCCTACAAAGACAGGAGCATCACTGCTCCCGTTCCTGTAGTTTATGCTGTACACTCCGCTGTATGCCGGATTCAGTACCACGGCAAATGTCAGTACGGTACCGTCCGCCATGGTCAGGGTACCTATGTGCGCACCGTCGGCAGCACTGCCCCTTACGGGCACCTTGGCCAGGTCAGCAGCCTCGCCGCCAATAAAGTCGCCCGTTACCGTAGCGCCCTCAAGCGCACCGAAGTACGGGGTCAGGTCTATCTCTGTTCCGGCCTTTGCCGTGATGGTTACCTTTCCCGTCAGGTCGTTGCTTAGATAGCGGTAGGCATAGCATGTGCCGTCCGCCATGCTTATGGGGATTATGTACCTGCCCAGCAATGTCCTTGCCTCTGCCACGGTATTGCCTTCGGGTTCACGGGTGTAGGTAGCGGTATGTCCCTTTGCCCCCTGGGCTATGGGCCGTGTGCTTACGGACGTCTGCCCCACATAGTGTTCCATGCCGTGCGCCCAGTTCCACTCGAAGAAACCGTATTGTGCAGTTGTGCAGTTGTTATCGAAATAGTGCTTCCAGCGCGGGTAGTAAAGGTCCTTCATGAGGCCCTGCCATGAACGGTATGAATAGTCGTTCAGGTTGGTGTTTGGCGACGACCATGTAGACACTATGGTGCGTGCATTGTTGTATTCATACCAGTCGGGAGTAGCGGCAGTAGCTCCTGTTACCTCCTTTGCAGCATCGCGCGCTTCCTGTGTCCACTTGCCCAGGCGGAAGTTCAGGTTCGTGCCCTTGAACTTGTCCACATCCAGTATCATCTGCAGGAAGGCATCCCTGCGTGTCTCGTAAAGTGCTGTCTTGCCGGCATTCTTTGCCTCCCTGATACCCAGCAGCAGGTCATAAGCATAGTCTGCCATCACGCCGCCGGCAAATTCCACAAGGTCGTAGTTGTAGTTGCTTTCATACACAGAGCCTGCAGCCAGGTTCAGCACATCCTGCTGGCTCAGCAGCCTGTATGTGGCGTCTATCAGCATCTGGCGACGTGCCTTGGTATATGTTCCGCCGGCATGGTTCAGGGTCTTGCCCCAGGCACTTGCCGGCTTGGCGTCAAGATTGGGACGTGCTGCCCACACATCCTCTACAGGACCCTGGATGCCGTCAGCACCGTAGTTCAGCACACCCTGACGGAGCAGTTCCCATGCCTCCTTCACCACGGCATTGTCAGCGCCATAGCGTGCCACGGCATAATTTGCCACCCATTCCTTTACGTCTGGCTTTCTGCCCATCCACGGAAGCTGGAAGATCAGGTCGTAGCTCACGGGCGTCTGCTCTATGGCCTCGGGGGCAGCGCCTACACCCTTGATGCTGGGATACTTTTCCTTGTACCTGAAGTAGTTGTCGGCAAGGTTGTTCAGGCGTCCCATCAGGCCCGAGCGTCCGCCAAAGTTTGGTATAGCGCAGAAGACTGCCTCCTGTGGAGCATATCCTTTGTAGCTGTCAAATGCTGGAGAACCGTCGGAGAATAGGTCCAGAACTACAAGGCGTCCAGCAGGTACAGCCGTCAGAGAGTACCTCTGGGTTGAGCTCCATTGCCATTGCTGGATAACCCATTGCGAACCAGCCTTTGCCGCTTCCATGGCATCGTAAAGAGCCTCATAGTCCTCCATAGTGCCTGCACCGCCCCCTTCGTGGAAGGGGTCCATGGAGTAGTACTGGCTTTCGCCCATCACGTCCTTCAGGCACCTGTAGTAGTCGGCAGCTATCTCGGCATATCTGGCATTGCTGATATTGAGCAGCAGCGGACGCACAAAGTCGCCAGCCCACTTGCCGCCGTTGCCTCGGGTGGCATATCCCGATTTGGATTCAAAGTTGGTGGGCACCATGCCTGACCAGCCTGGCAGTACGGGCTGCATGCCCAGTTCGCGC
The DNA here is from genome assembly GCA_045612965.1 of Bacteroidaceae bacterium. Classification (GTDB taxonomy): domain Bacteria; phylum Bacteroidota; class Bacteroidia; order Bacteroidales; family Bacteroidaceae; genus Physcousia. The sequence goes on from JAZLAC010000031.1 coordinate 30,582, forward strand.
TGACGGTCGGTAATCTGCTTTGCAAGGTTCCGCTGACGTGCATACCAGGCATCGTCCTGCACACCTCCTGCACCTGCCCATGTGCCGCCGCTCTTGCTGCCGGGTGCCGTTCCGCCCCAGCCCTCCAGGTTGTTCATTGCCCACCAGGCAATAAAGGCAGGACCTGCCACAAAGGCCTTGGCTGCCTCATCGGTATAGCCATATTTGCGTTTCCCCCCCTCTTCCATGGTGAGGAACTTGCGCCACACCTCCTCGAGGCCTACAAGCTGCAGCGGCATGTTTATGCCATGCAGTGCCATCCAGTCTATTTCCTGCTGCCAGCGCTTCCATGTCCACGAGGTCATGGAGTAGCCAAAGGTACAGGTATTCAGGTAGTATCGGTACTTGGCATCGCTGGTATGTGTCTCCTCGGCTGTTGGCACGGGGATATTGGACAGGTCGGCATATGCCTCGCCAGATACGGTCTTCTCGTTGAGCGAGTTCCAGGCAATGTTTATCTTGGCAATATGGTTCAGGTACCAGCCCAGGCCTGTTGTAATGGCACTCAGTGTAGAGCCTTTTATCAGGACTTTGCCATCCTCGCCTCCGATAACAAAAGTTTCCTGCCTGGAGTTCAGGGAGGGGTCAAGCACAAACCTGAACTTGCCGGCACAGCCTGCACCGCCAACACGTTTTACAAGGGCAACAACGGCATCGGGGTTGCTTACAGTCTCCGCCCTCGTATATACAAGGGTAATGGTCTTCTTCTCCCTGTCAACAGCAATGCTCCATGTGTAGCCGGATATTTCTGTGGCCGAAAACAGCTCTGTGTCAAATTCGTCCTCCTGGAATACTGCGCCTGCCTCGATGGGTTCTCCGTCGTAGGTTACGCTATAGTCCTTTCCCTCCGGAGCGTCTACGGCAAAGGTATAGGTTGCGGCTTCGCGCTCCTCGTACAGTATTTCTATACGGAAGGCCCTGGCATCCATGGTCGTGTTCTCTGTAACGAAAGAAAACGAGAAGGCGCCGCCCAGGTCTATGTCCTCTGGCAGGGCAATCTCGAAATAGTCGTCCTCTGTTCCGTCGGTCCATGTGCCTGCGCAATATGTTCCGTTTACACCGTCCAGCATGTTTGCAAAGACCTTGCCGTCGTTGTTGCCTGTGAAGCAGGTTTCCTTCAATTCAACCTTATCGCCAGATGCATTGAACAGTTCAAACGAATCGAAACTCATGCGCTTCTTGCCATTCTTATAGTACGCCCCAGACTCGGTCAGGGTAAAGCGCAGCTTGTTGCAAGGTTCGGCAAACCACATCTGTTCGGAAGCAAAGTGGCACTTGCCGTCTTTGACCGTTGCTGGTGTGGGGCAATCTATGGTATTGTCAGATAACTTCAGGAGAAAGAACTTCAGTCCGGTTCCCTTGTCACAATAGAGAGGCTGTCCTGCAGTAGGAGAATCCATACTGACATACTTGCCTGCCTCGCGAGCAATGGTTATATAGCCTCCGTCCTCTGCTATTGTCCATTCGTGGGTGCGTCCAATTACAGCATTCCAGTTGCGGTCTCCTACACCGACATACTCGCCGTTCACATTCTTCATTTTCCACTTGCCACCACTACCGGCCTCGAAGTAGACTATGCAAGGCTTGGTGTTGAGGCTGATATTGTCTGTTGTCGCATTAGCGTTGGGTTCGTTTATGCCCTTGGTCTGGATGTCGACAAACAATCCTCTGGTGCTTTCTCTCAGTGCATACTTCGTATCAGCTTCAGGTGCGAACTCTGCCCAAGCCGTGACTGTGCCCAGGAGGATAAGCAACATAGATAACAAGAAGGTCTTTTTCATGTCTATTGTGTTTTTTTGTTAGAGACGTAACTTATCATAATAAATGTGTCTTGCTATTCCTGCTGTGGCGCATCCTCGGGATGCTGGGCATAGTACTCGTCCCATTGCCTCTGCACCTCCTGCCAGTCCACTATTTCGCCCTCTGCCACGGCATCGGCTTGGCGCAGGGCCTCATCGCGCAAGCGCTTCTCGGCATGGCGCTGCTTCATGGCCTCGATGGTGGCATCGTCCAGGATCTGTATGCGTCCGCGGCGCACACACTCGTCCAGGTCTTCGGGACCGAAGGCCTTGCCCTGGATGTTGAAGTCAGCGATATTGAACTCGAAAGTAGTGCGCAGGGTGTGGCGCACCATCTTCTGCTGGAAGCGTGTGCCTGCCATCTTGCGGCGCAGCAGCTTGCCTATAATCTCTATCTCGCGTTGCGAGAACTTGTTTCTGCCCATATATCATATATTGTTTCCGTGTACAAATATAACGAAATTCACGGAAATAATGCATGGTCGGGCAACAATAATGCCTCGGCGGGGCGGTTTTTGGACTATTTGCAGACCGTCTGTCTTTGCCTTACGGCCTCGAACATCAGTATGGCTGCCGATACAGAGACATTGAGCGAATCCAGTATGCCCAGCATGGGGATGCGTATGTGTGCATCTGCGGCTTCCCTCCACCTTGTGGTCAGTCCCGTGGCTTCCGTGCCCATGACTATGGCGGTGGGCAGGGTCATGTCTGTATCGTAATACAGCGAGGAGTCCTGCAGCTGTGCCGTGAGTATGCGTATGCCTTCCTGCCTGAAGTGCTCTATACACTCCTGGCTGGTACATGCCACGGTGGGTACGGAGAATATGCCTCCCAGCGACGAGCGTATCAGGTTCGGGTTGTACAGGTCGGTGAGCGGGTCGCAGACTATCACGGCATCCACTCCGGCAGCATCGGCGCTACGGAGTATAGCTCCCAGGTTGCCGGGCTTCTCCACGCTTTCCAGCACCACATACAGCGGTGCATGCCCGTCGGCAGGAACAGGCAGGGTGTCCAGCCCGTGCCCTTTCATCCGTATGGTGGCAACAATGCCCTCGGTGCCTCCGCGATAGGCTATGCGCTCGTAGACATTGGGGCTTACCTGTATGGTGCGGCACTTGGGCAGGGTGTCCATCAGCCTGCCGTACTCGGGTTCCGCCCTGAGGATTTCCGGGCACAGGAACAGTGTGTCTGCCTCGTATCCACGGGACAGGCAGTGCATGAGTTCGCGGCGTCCCTCCACGACAAACAGCCGCTGCTCCCTGCGGCAAGAGGACTTCTGCTGCAGGAGCATGAGTGCCTTGATTTTGGGATTCTGTGTACTGGTTATGGTATCCTGTATCTGCATTATGGAGGCAAAAGTAAGCAAATCCTTAAAGCCAAGCAAGATTTCCTCGTTTTTTTATGGAGAAATGGTTACTTTTGCACGGCCAAGCCGCCACTAACCCCTTTTGCGGGTGCATGCCAGTGCCATAATCAACATACATAATTTACTGCTATGTCTTCATTTTTTGATTCAAACAGATACCTTGTTGTCCTGAAGCGCCCGCTTCTGGCAGTCCTCCTGTTCCTGGTTCTCCAGGCTGTGTCGGGGGTAGTGATGATGTTTGTGTACTCTTCTCTGGATGCACGCACGCTTTCCATAGCCACCCTGGCATGCGACTGCCTGGTGGCGCTGGGATGCCTGTGGATATTCCGCCGGAGCATATATGGCCCTGCGGAATACCGTCCGTCCTCCTCCACCTGGGCTATGGATTTCCAGGCGCTGCTGGGGTGCGTTCTGGGTGCCTTTGCCCTGGACCTGCTTGGCGAGCTGCTGGCACTGCCCAACATTATGGAGGAGCAGATGACAGCAATGTGCCGCGACCCCTGGGGCATAGCGGCAATAGCCCTGGCAGCCCCCATTGCCGAGGAGATAATGTTCCGCTGGGGCATAATGGGGCACCTGCTCCGCAAGGGCAGGGGCGTGGCAGGGTCCATTCTCGTCAGCGCCCTGTTTTTCGGTATCATACACATGAATCCGGTTCAGGTTTTCTTTGCCACAGCCATGGGAATACTGCTGGGCATCCTGTACTGGAAAAGCGGCAGCCTGCTCATGCCCTGCCTGCTTCATGTCCTGAACAACTCTACGGCATGCCTTATGGCCTATTTCCTGGGCGACAGGGTTCAGGACTTCAGCCTGGTAAGCGCCATCGGTGGCGAGTCCGTTGCATGGTGCCTGGTGGGCGTGCTGTCCACCCTGTGCATAGTCATTATGTGGCGATATGCCGCTTCCAAGGCGCCGGACGCCCAGCAGGCTCCTTCCACAGAAGAATAACTATATATAATATAATAATGTATGCGTAAAATTGTTTTTGCACTTACGGCTGTGCTGTGCTCGCTCATGGCAAAGGCCGACGAGGGCATGTGGATGCTCTCCAACATCAGCCCCAAGACAGCCCAGGAGATGAAGGCCCTGGGTATCAACCTCACCCCCGAACAGTTGTACAACCCCGAGGGCAGCAGCCTGAAGGATGCTGTCATCAACCTGGGCGACTTCTGCTCTGGCGTAGTAGTATCTCCCGAGGGACTGTTCTTCACCAACCATCATTGTGGCTATGGTGCCATCCAGGCACTGTCCACTACCGAGGACGATATCCTGAAGAACGGTTTCGTTGCCAAGAAACGCAAGCAGGAGCGTCCTGCTCACGGGCTCTATGTTCGCTTCCTGGACAGGGTGGAGGATTGCACCGAGCGTGTGAATGCCGAACTTGCCCGTCTCTATAAGGAGAAGGCTCCCAAGATGGACTCTGCCCAAGTGGAGGCTCGCTGTACCGATAGCATCTGCAACGCACTGGAAAACGAGTTTAATGAAAAGAATCCTGGTCTTGAGTGCCGTGTGGCATCGTACTATAGCGGCAATGCCTTCTATGCCAACTTCTACAAGGTGTACCACGACATACGCCTGGTGTTCACCGCCACAGAGACCCTGGGCAAGTTTGGCGGCGACACCGACAACTGGATGTGGCCTCGTCAGACATGCGACTTCTCCATGTTCCGCATCTATGCCAAGCCCGATGGCACACCTGCCGAGTACAGCGAGGACAACGTGCCCCTGAAGACTCCCGGCTATGCTCCCGTATCCATCAAGGGCTATGCTCCCGGCGACTACTGCATGACCATAGGTTATCCCGGCCGCACCAACCGCTACCTCTCTTCCTGGGGCATCGTGGAGCGCACCGAGGCAACAAACCAGGCCGTTATCGATGTGCGTACCGCCAAGCAGAACGTGTGGAAGCACTGGATGGACGAGGACCGCACCATCGAGCTGAAGTATTCCAGCAAGTGGGCAAGCAGCAGCAACTACTGGAAGAACTCCATAGGCATGAACAAGGCGGTGAAGGACCTGGACGTAGTGGGCCAGAAGCAGAAGATAGAGGAGAACCTGCGCCAGTGGTACAGCAAGGACGAGGCCACCAAGGCACAGTACGGCTCCATGCTCTCTGCACTGGAGAAGGCATATACCGAGCGCAAGCACAAGATGGCTCTGCTCACATACTACAGCGAGACCTTCTTCCGTGGCATAGAACTGCGCAATGTGGCAAACCGTGTGGCCCGTATGCCCCTTGATGCCAATGCCGAGGATGCTGCCCTTTGCGTGGACAACCTGAAGAATTTCTTCAAGGACTATGAACCCCGTGTGGACCAGGAAACCATGGGCACCCTGCTGCAGAACTACCGCCAGTGGTCCAAGGGCGAGTACCTGCCCTCATTCTATAACCTGATAGACAGTGTCTATGGCGGCAACACCATGGCATACGCCAAAGATGTGTTCTCCAAGACCTGCCTGCTGGACACCGCCTGCGTGGCTAAGGTGCTGGCAGACAGCACCCTGCGTGATACCGACATGGGCATGCAGTATGCCGACGCCATTCTGGAAACCTATTACGACCTGCTGGGTACCGTACAGAGCACCATGCCAACCATTGACTACAACGAGCGCCTGCTCAACAAGGCCATCCTGGAGATGGAGCCCAGCCAGGCGCACTACCCCGATGCCAACATGACCATGCGCCTGTCCTATGGCAGCATCAAGGACTATACCGCCAACGGCACCCACTACAACTACTTTACCAACCATCAGAGCCTCCTGGACAAGATTGCCAAGCAGCAGGAGATTGCCGACTATGTGATGGAACCCGAGATAACGAAACTCCTCAAGAAGGGCAAGTTCGGCAAGTACATGGACAAGAAGACCAAGCAGATGCAGCTCTGTTTCCTGAGCAACAACGACATCACCGGCGGCAATAGCGGTTCGCCCATGTTCGATGCCAATGGCCATGTCATAGGCCTTGCCTTCGACGGCAACTGGGAGGCCATGGCTGGCGACATCAGCTTCGACCCTGCCCTGCAGCGCTGCATCGGTGTGGACATCCGCTTCGTCCTGTGGATCATAGACCGCTGGGGCGGTGGCAAGAACATCATCAAGGAACTGGGACTTTAACGGTGAGAGGTGAGAGGAAAGCGGTGAGAGATGAGCGGTGAGTGGTGAGAGGTGAGCGCATTAGTTTTCCACTTTCCGTTTTCCGCTTTCCACTTTCCCGTTTCCCGCTTTCCGTTCACTTTGTCCCCCTGAGACAGGGGTGACGAGGAGCGAAGCGACGGAGGGGGTGGATAGCTTCCCGTTTCCCGCTTTCCCGCCTTCCGCTTTCCGTTCACTTTGTCCCCCTGAGACAGGTGGGACGAGGAGCGAAGCGACGGAGGGGGTGGATAGCTTTCCGTTTCCCGCCTTCCACTTTCCCGCCCTACTATAGAGCTCCTAAATTCTCCTAGGACATCCTAGGACATCCTAGGTCTTCCTAGGTTCTCCTAGAACCTCCTAGGCCCCCCCCTTTCGGGCCTCCCGAGGACCGAGGCGAAAGAACCGGGAACTCTCGGGTCGGTCCTCGGGAGGACCGAGGTCCGGGCTCGGGAGGGCAAAAATTGCACCTCTTATAAACGCAGCAGCCGCTATGGCGTTATGCCACGGCGGCTGCTGTGTTTTATCCTTAATTGTGGTTTGGGGTAATGTGCTCCGTCGGGATTGCTATGGAGTACATCCATGGTTTACCAGCCCTGGTCCCACAGGTTGGGACGTGAGGGGGTGTTGTCCTCACGGCCAAGCTGTACGCCGTCGCCAGAGGTATCAACTCCGGTCTCGTTAATTACCATGCTTGCTGCCAGCATGCTGATGGCACCTACCTTTATTACCTCCACGCTGGGAGCGATATATGTCTTTTTCATTGTCGTCATTCGTTGTTTATGTTCCGATTTATGTTTCTGTCCTTTCCGCCCTGTCCCGTGCCTCACGGCAAGGGAGCAGAGGGAGGTGAGACATGGAGTCCGAAGGCTCCATTCAATAAACTATAAATCAAAACAATTATGTAAAACTTTTACTTTATCTCTTTTTCTTCGTTGCCATTAACGCACAACCTTTACTTCGTTTAAGTTGTTTGCGTTCGGCATAATCAAAGCTAACTTTGCTTCTGCTCTCGCTTAACGCACAACCTTAACTTTGTTCAAGTTGTTTACGTTCGGCATAATCAAAGTTAACTTTGCTTCTGCTCTCACTAACGCACAACCTTTTTGCCGTTCACGATGAAGATACCCTTCTGAGCACCCTGAACACGGCGGCCGGCGAGGTCGTAAACGACAGTGTTTTCCGTTTTCACATTTTCGTTTTCCGTTTCTGTGATGCCTGTCTCCATGTCGTCACCGAAACTGAATACGAGGAAGCGAGCGCCGCTTGCTGCTGCGGGGAGGTAAGCCTTACCGGCATTGTTCTTGAAGTGGGATTCGCCCGTATTACCGTTTTCGTCTTTATTGAGAGTTGCCTTGTAGAGACCAACACTCCCTACACCATTAGGAGCAGACAATACGTATGCGTCGCCTTTAACGTAGGTGTTGGTTACAGAGCCTTTGAGCATGTTTTCTTTGTCATTTGTCCAATCATCGGCATCATAATAATCCTCCCAATCAGTTAGAGTGAATGTGTATGTATCAGGATTACCCTTTATGATGACACCTTGATTTTCGTATATATAATTAGAAACCTCCTCATTGGTGGGTTGCTTTATCAAGTTCAAGGTTACACTATTACCTTGGGGTGCGGAAGTAATTGTGTAGATTTTCAAGTCTGAACTTGAGGTTATAGCAGTGAATGGAGAGTAAACCGTGGTATAACCAGTTTCTCCGATGGTTACATTATACTCAGTGAACTCGGGGAAACGGATGCCATTACCATTGTGAGAAGCCTTTGCCTGATGAACGCCCAAAAGTTTATCGTTATCATTAATACCATTTCTGGTCAAATACATCACAGTACTATTGTCGTTTGTATAAGCGAAACCCTTGTCGCTGCCACATGTTGTGGCTTGATATCTAAATGCTGTACCAGTTGAGGTCAATGTAATAGGAGTATTGTTTGCTTCTGCATCATCTCCGCTTTCCAGATTTGCAGTAACGTACTTATCTGTAGAAACACTCTTGATTTTATATGTAAACTCTGCTCCAGTCAATGTGGGATAAATTAACCACAAACTTGTGCCCAAATAGGGAGTTCCATCAACAACCTTTACATTGCCATCAACAACTTTCCACAATTTCTCATACGAATTTGCACCATCCCAAGTACCTTGACCTATCAGAATGGGGTTTGCTACTGTTTCGCTTGATACTGTCAATCCAAAATCTATGGTAGCACTTACTGTTCCATTACCCCATGTCTTTTCTCCAACACTATATCCTTCTGCACCTGTAAATGTCGGCAATTCGGGTCGCAAATTTGACCAACCTTCATATTCGCCTGTATGCACGCCACCTGCCATGTCAGTAAGGGTGTATGTAATCCAATAAGGGATAAATGTCATATTACTACCAGCATGGGTGTAACTATTTAATCCCACATATTGCACATTATTATTGCCACTAGAACTAATTGAAAGATTAACGCCATCAATAGCAAAGGTCGCATCGTTGCCGATTTTCTTTAGGATAAAGGAACTCTTATTATTTGGATCCAAAGAGAGCGTACCTTCAGCATGCTCGGTTTTAGGAGTTGCAGAATAGATATATTCTCCGGTTTGCACATTCTTGATATTGAACTTTATTATTCCATCCTCAAAAATAGGATATATTTCCCACAAGAACTGATTTATATCACTGGTAGTTGGAGTTTTACCTTTTTGTACTTTAACATTATCGCCATCTGCATAAATCTTGAAGTTAGTTACACCATGTCCACCCATCATGAACTTGTTGCTTTTGCTTTTGCTTTCACTTGACAAACGGAAAGGCAAATCTATAGTTGCCTTGTAAACATTGTCAATAGTAGTTACATTAGTAAGCCATTCGGAGGGAATACCGGCAATAGTGAAACGGGTATTAATTTCATCATTGCTGTTCTTAACACATTTACCTGTACCTGAATGTATAGTTCCTGTATTGTCTGTGAACTCAAAATCAAGTCCTTCAAGATCTGCCTCTTCAAAAAGGAATGCAGAACCTGTACCACTTAGTGCGTTTGTACTATTCCAATAAGCTAAATATTTACCTCGGTTATTCCAATAATTATTCGTATTAGGTTGCTTCATGCAAAAATGACCATCTATTCTAGAGGAAGTAATATCAAACGATGTAACGTAGTTATTTGCTCCTTCTTCAATCATTTTTGCGCGAGCTGCACCATCAGTTCCAGTCAGACCCAATATTTTTGAGGTTCCACTGGCTTTGTTATAGAATTTGTAACCATTAGTATCATCACCAACTACACACCACAAAGATTCTTCACCTGGTGAAGTCATAGCCTGACCTTCTACCAATAGAGCCTTATCATTATCTGTGTATGTGGAACTTAAAATGCTTTTGTGTTGATCCAAAGTAATCACATACCAAGTGGTATTTGCTGCCCACTGACCATCCTGTGGCGCACCTGAAACTTTGGGCTGTGCCCATGCCCCCACCACTCCGAGGAGCATAGCGAATAAAAGTAATGTTTTCTTCATAAGTTTTAATTTATTTGTTGTATTGTTATTAGTTAGTTATAGTGATGTCCTTGGGAAGGACTATGATACAAACGCAAAAGGTTCATGCCAGCGCCACGTGGGACGATGACATGAACCTTGTATGTTTATCGCTTCTGCCAATGGCAGGAGACGAGGTTATTCCGTAGAAATAGGGGGGGGGTAAGTGATTGATTATCAGCACGTAAAGCCCCAACCTGCGTGATAGGGCCGCAAGGCATGGGCATAGTGGTGGTTGTTACGTTATGCTGAGTCATAGTGTGTAGACGATAGTTTTAGCGGTGCAAAGGTATGCATTTTCTGTCTAACTACCAAAGGATTAGGCAAGAAAAACAGCACGTGCATTCCGAGTGATAGAATGCACGTGCTGTGAAATGTTATAAAGGCAGGTCCTGCTTACTTGGCGGCAGGAGCGTCTTTCTCTTCGTCCTTCTTCTTGGCAAGGTACTCGGGAAGTGCCATACCAGCCTGGTCGAACAGGTCGTTCAGGGGAGGAACAGACTTCATGAGACCAGACAGGAAGTTGGCGGTAGAGGTCTGGCCGTTGGCATTGCCAGCACCACCGTCCCAAACGGTAACCTTGTCGATATTGATACCCTTGATGGCATCCACCTGGGTCTTGACCAGTTCGGGCAGTTTCTCCAGCAGGAGCAGAGTGTATGCCTTGGTGGCATCGCCTCCGGCAGCCTTGATCATGCGGTCGTAACCATCGGCCTGCTTGGTAAGGATCTCGTACAGACCCTTTGCCTCTGCCTCCATCTTGGCGTAGATGGCATCAGCCTCACCCTTGGCGTTCACGCGCTTTTGCTCTGCCTCTGCTTCAGCAGCAATAACCAGACGGCGCTTCTCGATCTCCTGAGCCACGATGACGTTGGCGTTCTGGCTGGCACGGTCGCGGTCGGCACGAGCATCCTCGGCCTTCTGCTCGGCAGCATAAGCCTCCTCCAGAGCCTGAGCCTGGGCAACCTTCTCGGCAGCGATAGCCTTGCGCTGAGCCTCAGCCTCGCGCTCACGACGGTTGGCATCGGAGTTAGCAATGGTAATCTTTGCCTCGTTCTCGCCCTGCACTGCCTGGGCATTGGCCTCGGCGGTACGGATACGGGTTTCGCGGACAGCCTCGGCACGGCCGATTTCACCCACCTTCTCCTGTTCGGCAACACGAACCTTTGCCTCGTTGATAGCCTTGGCGGCAGCCTCCTGGCCGAGAGCCTCGATGTAGCCGCTCTCGTCCTTGATGTCAGTCACGTTAACGTTGATCAGGCGAAGACCAATCTTCTTCAATTCCACCTCCACATTGGCGGTGATAGCCTCCAGGAACTTGTCACGGTCGGAGTTCAGTTCCTCAATGCTCATGGTAGCGATAACCAGACGCAGCTGGCCGAACAGGATATCACGAGCCATCTCCTGAATCTGTGAAGACTGAAGGCCCAGCAGGCGCTCGGCAGCAGCCAGCATGGAATCGGGTTCGGTGCTGATACCCACGGTGAAACGGCAGGGAACGTCCACACGGATGTTCTGGCGAGACAGGGCATTGGTAAGGTTGGCATCAATGCCGATGGGGGTCAGCGACAGGTAAGCGTAGTCCTGGATGACGGGCCACACGAAGGTACCGCCACCATGGACGCACTTGGCAGAGCCACGGTCGCCAGTGGTGCCATACACAACAAGGATCTTGTCCGAGGGACAACGACGGTAGCGGTTCAGTATGGCCATAACGAGCATTACGAACACCACTACGCCTACGATAATCAAATAAATAGGTTCAATCATAATGGGTATGTTTTAGGTTGTTGGTTATTGGGGGGAGAGCCTAGGATATCCTAGGAAACCCTAGGAAGTCCTAGGAAGTCCTAGGAGGAGCTAGGAGGGGGCCTAAAGGCCCCCCCAGGGGGCTACAGCTTCTCCACCAGCACGGTGGTACTGTCTATGATCTCGAGGACGCGCACTTTGGAGCCGGAGCGCAGGGGTTCTTCGGAGTCTGTCAGAGCAGCAAGTTCCTGCACGGAGCCGGAGAAGCTGATCTGCACCTTGCCCTTGCCGGAGCGGCTGGCAGGGATGGTGAGATACACGTCCACGGTCTGACCCACGCAATCGTCGATATGGTAGGCGCCGTTTCTTTCCAGCTTGCGCAGCTGCTTATATATAATAAGGAATATATACACGAAGAGCAAGCCCACCAATATGGCCACGAGGGCAAGAAGAAGGGTGTTGGGGATGACAGAGTACAGACACACACCGCCCCAACCCAAGCCGAGGAGGAAGTTGATGAGGTTGCGGATAGTGAACAGCTGCATGGCACCGCCGGTGTCCAGGGTGTTGCCGTCGGAAAAGTCGGCATCGCCACCAAAGTCGGCACCATCGCCCAGGTCAAAGTCCGTGTCGGCATCGCCTATGCCAATGAAAGTCAGCACCATCTGGATCAGGAATACCATAGAGGTAATCAGGGCAACTACCCAATAGACCTGCAGGGCAGAGGGCAGAGCATTGTACCATTCATAAAAAGTTTCTATCATAGGTATTAGCGTTATTTGATTGTACGATATCTTCTTCTTTTGTCATAGACAAAGGTATGAAAAAGGAATGAAACGGCAAAATTTGGCGGAACTTTTTTAATAAATATATAAGGTGTATATGGGAAAAATAACTTATCTTTGCGCTCAACATCGCAAAAACTACGTACAATGAACAAGAATCTGGTAATCGTGGAGAGCCCTGCCAAGGCAAAGACTATAGAAAAGTTTCTTGGCGAGGAATACAAGGTACAGTCCTCCTATGGGCACATCCGTGATTTGAAGAAGAAGAACTTCAGTATAGATACAGACAGCTTTGCACCCCAGTACGAAATCCCTGCCGACAAGCAGAAGATAGTACAGACGCTGAAGAAGTTGTCGGCCGAGGCAGAAACCATCTGGCTGGCTTCCGATGAGGACCGCGAGGGAGAAGCCATTTCATGGCACCTTCAGCAGGTTCTGGAACTGGACCCTGCACGCACAAAGCGCATTGTGTTCCACGAGATTACAAAGAATGCCATACTGGAGGCCATAGAGAATCCACGCACTATAGACGAGAACCTGGTGAATGCACAGCAGGCACGCCGTCTGCTGGACCGCATTGTGGGCTTCAAGCTGAGCCCCGTTCTGTGGCGCAAGGTGAAGCCAGCCCTGTCGGCAGGCCGTGTGCAGAGCGTGGCGGTCCGCCTGATAGTGGAGCGAGAGAGAGAGGTGATGGCCTTCCAGAGCGAAGCATCGTACCGTGTTACCGCCCTGTTCCAGACTGAGAAGGGCGAGGAGGTGAAGGCAGAACTGTCGCGCCGTTTCCAGACCAAGGAAGAGGCGGTGACTTTCCTGGAGCTGTGCAAGGGTGCTACATATACCATACAGGAGGTAACGAAGAAACCGGCAAAAAGAACTCCTGCGCCTCCCTTTACCACCTCCACCCTGCAGCAGGAGGCTGCACATCGCCTGGGCCTGAGCGTGGCACAGACCATGATGATAGCACAGCGCCTGTATGAAAGCGGTATGATTACCTACATGCGTACCGACAGTGTGAACCTGTCCAAGCTCTGCCTGGCAGCCAGCAAGGCGCACATCACCGAAACCATGGGCAAGGAGTATGCACAGACACGCCAGTACCACACCAGCAGCAAGGGTGCACAGGAGGCACACGAGGCCATCCGTCCCACCTACATGGACAAGACGGAGATACAGGGCTCGGTACAGGAAAGAAGACTGTACGAACTGATATGGAAGCGTACCATAGCATGCCAGATGGCAGATGCACAGATAGAGCGCACGCAGGCCGTGATCTCCATAAGCGGAGTGGACGACTGCCAGTTTGTGGCATCGGGCGAAGTGATTACCTTTGACGGTTTCCTGAAGGTGTACCAGTCGCAGAACCTGTCTATGGAAGACGAGGAGAACGAGGCTGGCGAGAACCTGTTGCCAACCCTGGCAAACGGACAGGTACTGGCAGGCAGCGAGGTCCTTGCCACACAGCGTTTCAGCCAGCGTCCGCCAAGATACAACGAGGCCTCTCTGGTGAAGAAGCTGGAGGAACTGGGCATAGGCCGTCCCTCAACATACGCCACCACCATAACCACCATCCAGGACCGCGAATATGTCCAGAAGGGTGACAAGCAGGGCGAAACGGTTGCCTACACTACCATAGCACTGAACGGCGGCAACATCACCGAGACGGAAAAGGAAATAACCATCGGCGCCGAGAGAGGCAAACTGCTGCCCACTGATACCGGCATCGTGGTGAACGACTTCCTGCAGGTCAGCTTCCCCGAGATTATGGACTACAACTTCACGGCCGAGGTGGAGAAGGAGTTTGACGACATTGCCGAGGGCAAGGCCGAGTGGACACAGGTGATACGCAAGTTCTACGAGGACTTCGAGCCCAAGGTGGAGCAGAGCATGAACAGCCGTAGCGAGCGCAGAGTGGGCGAGCGCATCCTGGGTACCGACCCCAAAAGCGGAGAGCCCGTGATGGTGAAGATAGGCCGCTTTGGTCCCGTGGCACAGATAGGCAGCACGGACAGTGAGGAGAAACCCCGCTTTGCCCAGTTGAAGAAGGAACAGAGCCTGGAGACAATCACCCTGGAGGAGGCACTGGAACTCTTCCGCCTGCCACGCGAACTGGGAGAGTTTGACGATTCCATCGTGAAGATAGGCGCCGGCAAGTTCGGCCCGTATATAAATATAGGCAAGACCTACATTTCCATACCAAAGGAGACAGACCCCCTGAGCATCACACTGGAACAGGCTGTGCAGATTATCCTGCAGTACCGTCTGGACGAGGCCAGGAAGCACCTGAAGACCTTTGAGGAGGATGCCGAACTGGAGGTCATGAACGGCAGATATGGTCCATACCTCTCGTACAAGCAACAGAACTACAAGCTGCCCAAGAACATGCACGACAGGGCAGAGTCGCTGACCTATGAGGAGTGCATGGAGATTATCAACAATGCACCTGCACCGGCCGCCAAGCCTGTCAGAAGAAAGAAGTAGGCAGAGATGAAGAGCATAGTCCTGTTGGGGTACATGGGTGCAGGAAAGACCACCGTGGGCCATGCACTTGCCAAGGAGATGGGAGTGCAGTTCTACGACCTGGACTGGTACATAGAGATGCGTTTCCACAGAACCGTGGCGCAGCTCTTTGAGGAACGCGGCGAGGAGGGCTTCCGCGAGATGGAGCGCAACATGCTTCACGAGGTGGCGGAGTTTGAGAACGTCATCATCTCATGCGGAGGCGGCACGCCATGTTTCTACGACAACATGGACTACATGAACTCGCTATGCGAAACCATATACCTGAAGGCGTCGGCAGAAGTGCTGGCAGCCCACCTGAAGATGGGCAAGGTGGTACGACCCCTCATTCTGGGCAAGACCGACGAGGAACTGACCGACTACATCCAGGGCATGCTTGACCAGCGCGAGCCCTTCTACATGAAGGCCAAGCACATCTTCAACGTGGACCTGCTGAATTCCAGGGAGAAGGTGGCGGAGAGCGTGAAACTGCTCAGGGAGGCAACCGGCATATAGACCAGCAGACTTGCATATTATCAATAATATTATCATACAGACTAATCATAACAACAACAACCGCCTTTGGCAATAATCCTGTCATATAAATGAAAAAGTGGCGTATTGAGGACTCGGAAGAGCTTTACAACATCAAGGGATGGGGTGTAAATTTCTTTGGTATCAACGATAAGGGACATGTCTATGTGGAACCCAAGAAGAACGGTGCACGCATAGACCTGAAAGAGGTGGTGGACCGCCTTGCCACCAAGCATGTTGCAGCACCTATGCTTCTGCGTTTCCCTGATATCCTGGACAGCCGTATACAGAAGACGGACGCCTGTTTCCGCACGGCCGGCAAGGAGTACGACTATCAGGGAGAGCATTTTATCATATTCCCCATTAAGGTGAACCAGATGCGCCCCGTGGTTGAGGAAATCATCAGCCATGGCAAGAGATACAACCTGGGTCTGGAGGCCGGCAGCAAGCCCGAGCTGCATGCCGTGCTGGCAACACACATGGATACAGAATCCCTGATAATCTGCAATGGCCACAAGGACCAGAACTTCATTGAGTTGGCTCTACTAGCCCAGAAGATGGGAAAGCGTGTGTTCCTGGTGGTGGAGAAGCTGCCCGAACTGAAAATCATTGCCGACACGGCAAAGAAACTCGGTGTGCGTCCCAACCTGGGCATACGTATCAAGCTTGCCTCAAGCGGTAGCGGCAAGTGGCAGGAGAGCGGTGGCGATGCCAGCAAGTTCGGCCTGAACAGCTCCGAACTGCTCACTGCCTTGCAGACCTTGGAGGAGATGAACCTGAAGGACTGCCTGACGTTCATACACTTCCACATCGGCAGCCAGATAACCAAGATACGCCGTATATCCACAGCACTGAAAGAGGCTGCCCAGTTCTATGTTCAGCTGCATGCCATGGGATACAATATCAAGTTCGTCGATTGTGGCGGCGGTCTTGGCGTTGACTATGATGGTACACGAAGCAGCAACTCGGAAAGTTCTGTAAACTATAGCATTCAGGAATATGTCAATGACTGTGTCTACACCTTTGTGGAGGCAGCAAACAAGAACAATATCCCTCATCCCAACCTCATCACCGAGGGCGGACGAAGCCTGACGGCACACCATTCCGTTCTGATTCTGGATGTGATGGAAAGCGTTACGGCACCTCAGATGCCCGAGGACTTCCAGCCCACGGCAGAAGACCACAAGCTGGTGCATGACCTGACCGAAATCTGGGACAAGCTGTCCAACCGTTCCATGCTGGAGGACTGGCACGATGCCGAGGACATCCGTGAGGAGGCGCTGGACCTGTTCCGCCATGGCATCATCGACCTGAAGACCCGTGCGCAGATAGAGAGCCTCTACTGGGCCATCAGTCACGAGGTGGCAGAACTGGCACATCATCAGAAGCACGTTCCCGACGAACTGCGCACACTGGACAAGCAGATGGCAGACAAGTACTTCTGCAACTTCTCCCTGTTCCAGAGCCTGCCAGACTCGTGGGGCATAGACCAGCTCTTCCCCATCATGCCCATCGCACGACTGGAGGAAAGGCCCACACGCTCGGCAACCCTGCAGGACATTACCTGCGACTCGGACGGCAAGATTTCTGCCTACGTGAACGGCACACAGCAGACAAGCTACCTGCCCCTGCATAGCATAAAGCATGGCGACCATTATTATATAGGTGTATTCCTTGTTGGAGCATACCAGGAGATCCTGGGCAACATGCACAACCTGTTCGGTGACACCAATGCTGTACATATCTCAATCAACGACAATGGCGGCTACGATATAGACCAGATTATCGACGGTGAAACCGTGGCAGATGTGCTGGAATACGTTCAGTACGAGCCAAAGAAACTGGTGCGCCGCCTGGAGATCTGGGTGAGCAAGGCCGTGAAGGACGGCAAGATTACCGAGAACGAGGGCAAGGAGTTCATCAGCAACTACCGTGCCGGACTGTACGGATACACCTATCTGGAATAAGCGGAATATGGACAGGATAAACGTGATAAAAGTGGGCGGCGCTGTTGTGGAGAACAGTGATTCGCTGAACGAACTGATAAACCAGTTTGCCACCATGCCGGGGCACAAGGTGCTGGTGCACGGCGGAGGACGTTCTGCAACCAGGATAGCAGCACAGCTGGGTATAGAAAGCCATATGGTAGGTGGCAGACGCATTACCGACGAGGACATGTTGCAGGTTGTAACCATGGTGTATGGAGGCCTGGTGAACAAGCGCATCGTGGCTGCCCTGCAGGCCAGGGGCGTCAATGCCGTAGGACTGACAGGAGCCGACATGGACATCATCCGCAGCCATAGGCGCGAACCCAAGATGGTAACCCTGGACAACGGCACACAGGAGATGGTAGACTTCGGCTTCGTGGGCGATGTGGACTGGGCAGACGGCAAACGCCTTGCCTCGCTTATACGTCCTGCAGAGGGCATGCAGCCCATAGTGCCGGTGGTGGCTCCGCTTACCCACGACGGCAAGGGCAACATCCTGAATACCAATGCCGACACCATGGCAGCCACGGTGGCAAAGGCTCTGGCAGAGGATTTTGAGGTTACGCTGACATATTGCTTCGAGAAACCTGGCGTGATGGCAGATGCCGAGGACGACGACAGCGTCATACCCACGATAAACACCGAGTCCTATGCCCGACTGAAGGCAAACGGCATTGTGTCCGGCGGCATGATTCCAAAACTGGACAATGCCTTTGACAGCATCTCGTCGGGTGTGAAGCGCGTGGCAATAACCCATTTCATGGACATACAGGCCAGCATGGGCACCGTGATAGAGAAGTAAATGAACTTTTGCGATTCCTGATGGGCATTCTGCAAAGAATCCAACATCAGGTACACGAACACAGCATACAGCCGTCCCATGGCCCTGGGACGGCTTTTTTGTGAAATAACATGTCACTACGATGGTGTGGAAAAGTTAAATTAAAGATAAAAAACACGCTCATCTGTAATAGTTTCAAATAAAATCCGTACCTTTGTCACAAACTATCTAATCAATAACTATAATAACACAAGACTAATGAAAAAATTACTTTGCTTGACCTTATTAGGTCTGATGAGTAGTCTTGTCCTGCTGGCCCAGCCGACCAAAGGCAAGTACTACCGAATTACCAATGCTCGACACAATTCTGTAATGAGCGAGAATTGGGGTAACGCTACAGTTGTCTGCAACGGAGAAGACAAAACTGCATACACTCAGGTTTGGCTATACACCTCCACTGGTGCGCTGCAGAACGTGTACACCCAAAAATATATCCAGAACCAGGGCGGCACCTCACAAACCTTCCAGACAGGAAGTTCACCTGTGACTGTAACATTCACCAAGCAGAGCGATGAGCACTTGGGCATAAACATCTACGGCAACCAGATGCATTGCGATGCTGCTCAAAACGTTGTAAGATGGAATGACAACGGCAATGAGGCAAACCACTGGATCATAACAGAGGTGAACATAACCGAAGATGCGGCTACCGCTGCCCACAACGAGTACTTGAGACTGAATGATTTCAAGTCAAATGCAACCAAGTACAGCACACTTCTCAAAAACTTCTTTACCAACGAATTGTGCACAGAGCTGAAAGCCGAATACGCCGCAATGAGCGACGAGAACCTGGCAACAGCATTGTCTGCTGCAGGTCTGCCCAATGAACTTCAGCAGATCGCTATAAAGATTAAGAACCAGTGGTGGAACAATACCGCCAGCACTGACTTTGCCGATGCTAACAAGTATGCCAAGGATTTCCGTGTGGCTACCTACAAGCCCTATTCGGATGCTAACAACTGGCGCGACAAGATGAACACATACGCACCCAATTTCATGGGCAATCCCACTGGTATCTATGCCAAGAACAAGGATATTATCCACGTTTTCGTAGGCAACGACATCCCCGCTGGTGCAACACTCTACCTGACACCCATCCGCAATCACGGCCGTATCGGTTCACGCACAGAGGGTACACAACTGAAGAAGGGTTACAATGCGATAATCACCACTACGGACAGTGTGGTTTACTTTATAAACTATGTGGTAAGTACCATACCTACATCAAATGTAAACGCACACACCAAGACTATCGCCAAGATTAGCGACTTCCCCGACCTGGACATCCACATCGAGGGTGGTCAGTGCGTTGGTTACTACCAGAAACCAGCCGAGAACAGTGCCGAGGAGGATGCCAAGTACCAGTACCTGACAAAGAATGCCAATGACGGCATGTACTTCATGGTAAAGGGTGCTACTTCTCTCTTCTACTTCAAGAAGTACACATACACCAAACACTTCCCCAAGACCATCTGGAACAGCATCAACTGGTTCGACCGTCTGCACTTCTGGGAATTTGCCCTGATTGGTGTTATGGACGATGTGGCAAATGGTCTGTGCGAGAACGGCACGGAATACTCTAAGGCTGCCTATCCTCTGAACATCAAGGGCGGTGATGCCTTCTATCCCACATACTGCAACAACCCCACCATGGCTATGGAAGGTCCTAACGGACAGAACCCCCATGCAACTACGTTCTATACCAGTTACCCTGGTGATGGCGGTGTGGAGAGTTCTTTCAATGCCGAGCGTGCCAACTTTGACAACTGGTGTGCTGGCCACGAGCACGGACACCAGATCCAGGGTGCATACAACCTGGAGTCTTGCTCCGAGTCATCTGTAAACCTGCCCTCAAACATCATAACCTACCTGACTGGTTTCCGTCTGGGACGTGGCTGGAACTTTGAGCAGAACTATGCATACGTGGCTGAAAACAAGGTATTTGGTCATCGCGACATCAGCATCACTATGCGTATGTACTACAATCTGTTCCTCTACTACCACATCGGTGGCAAGAAGAAGGACTTCTATCCCACCTTCGTAAAGAGTCTGCGCGAAGATCCCATGAACTTCAGCGCTGACAAGTGGATTGATGGTGTAGGTCATCACCGCGCAACCAAGACATGGATACACATGTACAAGAAGGCTTGTGAGGCTGCTCAGGAAGACCTGACCGAATACTTCCGCATGTGGGGCTTCTTCGTTCCTTGCGACGAAGTACACTTCGGAGACTATACCAACTACTACGTTTCACTGACACAGGAAGAAATAGACGCTGCTATTGCCGAGGTTAAGGCAAAGAAGTATCCCGAGAACCTGCAGATCATGTTCGTAGAGGACCGTCAGATTCCTCGCGAGCGTACCGACATCTGGGCTCACACAGCAACAGGTACACAAAAGTACAAGCCTACGAACTGGGGCACATGGTACACCGAGGAACAACTCAAGGCCGAGTATGGCGATGTGGGTGACATCCTTACCTATATAGACGGCAGCGCAAACACCAGCGAGTACACATACATGCTGAGCGGAAACAAGATCACTCTGAAGGGTAAGGGCGGTGTTGGTTTCATTGTTTACGACAAGGATGGCAACAACGTGTACATGAGCAACAGATACAGCTTCGAGATTCCCGCCGAGGTTGCTGCAGGCGGCTTTACCATCAAGTGTATCAATGCCGACGGTTCAACCTCAACAGTAGCCAATGGTGCTGATTCTGCTACCGACGAGGAGAAACTGGCTATTCTTCAGTCTGCCATTGCCATAGCAAAGGAATTTACAAAACTGGAGGATGCTACAGGCAAGAAGGTTGGTTTCTACCGCTCTGAGGACATTGCCACATTGAAGGGTCTGGTAGCAGATGCCGAAACAGCAATCTCTTCTGCCAACGTAGCAAACTACCTATCTCTGGCAGATGCCCTGAACAGCGAGGTTCTGCGCCTGCAGGCAGAGAACGTAATGATTCAGATCAAGCCCAATGCAGTGTATCTGATTTCTTGCGTGCGCAAGGTTAATGGCAAAACCCGTTATCTGAGCGCAACCTCTGCAAATGCTTTTGAGACCAAGGAATCCGCCGCAAACTATGGCCGCTGGGCATTTGTTGCAGCAGGAGAAGGCTCTTATTACGTGCAGAACAGACAGGCCGGCAATCTTATTGGCGCTATGCTGAACGAAAAGGGTAACGTTGAAAATGTAAACATTGTTTCCGCTAACCCTGTAGTGGCAAGCCAGTTCAAGATAAAGAGCCTGGGTGATGGCAAATTCGGTCTGCGACCCAACGACAACACCTACCTGAACATGCACAACCAGGGCTATATTACCGTATGGGGAGATGCCGACGAGGGTTCGCAGTGGAATATCACCCTGTATGAGGAGTTTGAACCTGTTACCGACGAAGCATTGACTTCGCTGATAGAGGCATCACAGAATTTGCTGGAAGACGTGGGCAAGTACACACTTGTGCTGAATCCATATACCCTGCAGAGCACAAACGCTTCTCAGGCTGGATATATCTCTACAAATGCACCTGATGAAAACAGAACCAGCAACAAGATAGAAAAACTGATTGACGGCAGAACCAACACTTTCTTCATAACCAACTACACCAACAACGACAACAGCACAGAGTACCATAACCTGATGGTGGACCTGGGCTCCGGAGTTACAACCAACAGCCTGCAGTTTGAGTACAACGGACATAATTCCTGGAACCGTCCCAGCGGTATAGAGGTTTATGCCAGTAACGACAAAACCACATGGACCAAGGTTGCATATTGCGACACAAAGAGCCTGGATTACGTGAGCGACTTTATTGCTCCCTCAACAAAATACCGCTACTGGAGATTTGACGTGCTTTCAGTAGTGCCCGGTACATCATACTACGAATACGCCAGGTTCCCCTGGTTTGTGCTGAGAGAGTTCAAAGTGTTCAATGTTGGCGAGGAATTCACCTACCATACTGCATTCAGCGGAATGAACAAAACTCTGGCTACAACCTTGACCAAGAGAATCAGAGAGGCTGAGCAGCAGGTGAACAAGGCATTCAAGACCGAAATGGGCAACTATATGGCCTACTACAACCTGAACAATGCCTACAAGAGAGTCTATGATCCCGCAAGCCAGATAGATCCCACCGTGGACATCAACGACATCGAGGCTGCAGAAGAGGCCAAGGATTCTACAATCTACGACCTGTCCGGACGCAAGCTGGACAATGCCAATGGCAATGGCGTCTTCATCATAGGCGGCAAGAAGGTTATCAAGTAAGACAAGACACGCAATCGCAATCTGCGAGGATATAACAAGGCGGTGCACTCGGACTTCCGGGTGCACCGCCTGCTGTATGCATAATACGGGAAAGGAGGGGGGAAGGATATTCCCAGGGCATGGCTCAAGTCCAGCGTCGGCCTACTTTTTCAGCCTTTCATTTCTCTTTCTCAAATTATTTTATTAACTTTGCCGTGATTATGAAGCAAAAAAACACACCAAAGACAGATAAAGCACCACAAAAGGCAACAAAAGAGAAGAAGCACTTGCTGTTGCCAGTATTGCCCATTTTGTTCGTGCTGACATACCTGTGGGCAGCGTGGTATTACGGAGATGTGCTGCGCATGGCACGCGAACGCAGCTTCTGGGTGGCAAGCGAAGAACAGATGGAGTTCCTCCTGAGCCAGGAATATGGCGCTCTGTGGTACCTGGGGCGCATGATGATGACCTTGTTCCGATACCCATGGGCAGGAGCACTGCTGCTGGCAACTATGCTGACATGGTGCACCTGGTGCATAGGCTACGGCATGAGACTGACCGCACGATGGCGTTGGATACAGTATCTGCCCGTGGGAGTGTTTATGGGATGGATAGCATACGAGGGAGTGAACATATACTTCGAGAACGAGGCTGGCGCCATTATGGGCATACCGTTCTGCGCAACCGTCATACTGACCATCTGGGCCTTGATGATAGCAAGCTTCTCACGCAAGAAGGCACCAGCAATAGTGGGAATCCCCAAGGACGAGACGCCATGGCAGAACAGGGCACAACTGCTGGTACTGGTGCTGGCATTTGCCGCACAGGCCGCAATAACCGAAGTATGGCGCCCCTACAACCGCGTTATCGCAAGCATGAACGTGGACTTGCTGAACAGCGACTGGAAAGGCATCATGGAAACGGCACGGGAGAATGCAGACCTGTCGTACCGCCCCATTGCTGCCAACTATGCCATAGCGCTGGTGAATACGAACCAAATCTGCGAACGCCTTTACGACATACGACTGGATTATGATTCGATCTACATACACAGAAGCAATACCAAGCCCAATGACAATCATGCACTGATGCTTTATCAGGAGGATTGCGACTACTATGCCGGCTTCATACAGACATGCATACACCATGCCATGGAGCGCATAACAATGATCGGCCCTAACGTCCATTCACTGGAACTGATGACAAAATGCGCACTGATGCGGGGCGAATGGGAAGTGGCAAAGAAATATCTGCGCATTCTGAAGGACGTGCCCTTTGAGGCTGAGTTCGTGGAGAAATACAGCGCCTACGTTGGATCAATGGACAAGGTGAATGCCGACAAGGAAATGGCGTTCATCAGACAACTGGAACCCATGAGCGATTCCTTCGAAAATGAATACCAGCAACCTACCTTCCTGGGCTACAACGTGGCGCTGACAGAAGGCAGGAGCAGGAATGCACTGATGAACTCGCTGGCAGTATGCATGTATTCCAAGGCAATGCCTGCCTTCATGATGCGCACACAACCGCTGGTAGGAACCGTTCCTCCTGAGAACGTGGCAGACGCCCTGTGCCTGATGATAACCAAGGACGAGAGCATCTTGCAGAGATTCCCGGGCATGGATTTCAGACAGCAGAAAATGGCAGCAAGAATAAACGAAATGAAGCCATACATGAAGGACCGTCCCAAGTACGCAAAGGAACTGTTCCCCAGATACAAGGGCTATTACCCCTATTACTATTTCTTCGGTAACCTGAAGGCTACACGCAAGTCACCAAAGAAGGAGGGGTCAAGCACAGCGGGAGTGAATTAAACGGAAAGGTGGAAACTATCCACCCCCTCCCCCCTGCGGGGTACTCACCCCTGTCTCAGGGGGAGAAAGTTGGGCGATAACGTTAGCCAATAGTAACTGACTGTCCCCCTGAGACAGGGTGGACGAGGAGCGAAGCGACGGAGGGGGTGGATTAGAACGAACGAAAAGGCGAAAACGGAAAACTATCCACCCCCTCCCCCCCTGCGGGGTACTCGCCCCTGTCTCAGGGGGAGAAAGTTGGGCGATAACGTTAGCCAGCAGTAACTGACTGTCCCCTTGAGACAGGGGGCGAAGAGGGTCTTTAGAAGAATGACTAAATGTCATTCTGTGCCCTCTGAGGGGAGCACTACCCAGTGCGACGCTGGCCCCGAAGGGAGCGAAGCGGAGGGGGTGGATGAGAACATAAAACAAAAATGGAACCGAAGGTCTACGCCAATAGAGAGGCTGAGGTCAAAGGAGAGAGTCAAAGGTTGAACAACAGTAGGGACCCCGCGTGCTGCGTCCGATAACAGCAAGCAAGACACAATGCGGACGCTGCACGCAGCGTCCCTACAAGCAAAGCAATAATGACATAGTGCCGGGTCCGCCAGAAGTACAAACAGAAACAACGATATTACACATATACAAAACCATACATGAAACGTACACCTTATATATTATATATAATACTGACTGCAGCCATACTGATCGCCTGCAAGCAGAAGACCTTTGACGTGCCAGCCACCTACGAGGACAAAACGGAGCAGGCCAATATATACCCCGACTACAAGGACATTGTCATACCCGAGAATATCGCACCCATGAACTTCATGATTGAGGGTGCAGAGGGATTGGTAGCGACATTTGAAGGCAAGAGTGCATGCATGACTGTCTCTGGCCAGGACCGCATAGACATGGATACCACAGAGTGGCGTGCCCTGCTGAAGGAGAATGCCGGAGGAGAACTGAAGGTTACCGTGTATGCCATGACGGAGGGGAAATGGTACAGGTATGCGCCCCACTCTATCAAGGTGGCAGAACCCATCGACCCGTACCTGTCCTACCGCCTGATAGAACCTGGCTATGAACTGTACAGACAATTGGGTATATACCAGCGCTGCCTGGAAAACTTCAGCCAGGTACCCATCTACGAGAACAACAGGTCTTACGAGGACAGCAACAACCATTGCATAAATTGCCACAACTACCAGAATCACAGTACCGACCGTATGCTGTTCCATGTGCGTGCAAACCATGGCGGTACCATAATGATAGAAGGCGACAAGGCAAGGAAGATACAGATAAAGAACCCAAACATCCTGGCTGCCGGAGTGTACCCCTCATGGCACCCCAAGAAGAACCTGGTGTGCTTCTCTACAAACAAGACGGGACAGACATTCCACATGTACCATGCCGAGAAGATAGAGGTGGTGGACACGGATAGCGACATGCTGCTCTACTATCCCGAGAAGAACGAGGTAAGGAATATCCTGAGCACCGATTACCTGGAGACCTTCCCTTGCTGGAATCCTGAAGGCAACCGCCTTTACTTCTGTGCCACACACATTCCAATTCTGGCAGAAGTCCCCGACAGCCTTCGTGCACAGGTAATCACGGCAAACTACGATAAGATACGCTACAACCTGATGAGCATGCCCTACGACATGGAGAAGGACAGTTTCGGCACTCCAGAAGTGGTGGTAGACGCCGTGGCAAAGGAAAAGAGCGTTACCTTCCCACGCATCAGTCCTGACGGGCGCTATGTGCTTTATGCCGAAGGCGACTACGGACAGTTCCATATCTGGCACAAGAGCAGCGACCTGTGGGTGAAGGACCTGCAAACAGATTCATGCTATGCCCTGAGCGAGGCAAACAGCGAGGATGTTGACTCGTACCACTCGTGGAGCAGCAACGGGCGCTGGATAGTGTTCTCTACACGCCGTATGGACGGAAACTACACACGACCCTTCATTGCATACTTTGACAAGCAAGGCAAGGCACACAAAGCCTTCTGCCTGCCACAGCGCGACCCAGAGCACAATGTGCTGCTCCTGAGAAGCTACAACGTACCCGAACTGAGCAAAAATGCCGTTCAGGTATCGGTACGAACTCTACGGGACGTGATTTACAACACGGACGGAGATACTGCAACCTACGTGGGCGAACCGAGGACAGATGCTGTATCGGGAGCAACGGGGAGAACGGAAAGGTAAAAACGGAAAACGGAAAGCGGAAAGGTGAGAGCTGAGAACGGTATATAATCCACCCCCTCCCCCCTGCGGGGTACTCACCCCTGTCTCAGGGGGAGAAAGTTGGGTGATAACGTTAGCCAATAGCAGCAGACTGTCCCCTTGAGACAGGGGACGAAGAGGGGCTTTAGAAGAATGACCAAATGTCATTCTGTGCCCACTGAGGGGAGCACTACCCAGTGCGACGCTGGACCCGAAGGGAGCGAAGCGGAGGGGGTGGATGAGATAGGAAAACTATCCACACCTAACGAACGGGAAAGTAAAAGCTGTGAGTAAGCGAGAGCAGGCTCGACGAAACAAAGGTCGACGATAAGTCAAGTGAAAACGTAAAACGGAAATGTGAAAGCTATCCACCCCCTCCGTCGCTTAGCTCCTCGTCCACCCTGTCTCAGGGGGACAAAGTAAACGGAAAGCGGACTTGCGGAGCTTGATGAGCAAAGACGAATAAATGTGAAAACAAAAACGAAAACAAATAACCCAAAATACTAACCCTATAAACAATTACAACTATGCGAGTAATTATTGAACCTAATTACACTGAGTTGAGCCGTTGGGCTGCCGAGTATGTTGCTGCACGCATCAACGCTGCTAACCCCACCCCCGAGAAGCCCTTCAAGCTGGGCTGCCCCACCGGTGGTTCTCCTCTGGGTCTGTACAAGAACCTGATTGAGATGTACAAGGCTGGCAAGGTTAGCTTCGAGAACGTCGTTACCTTCAACATGGACGAGTACGTTGGTCTGCCCGAGGAGCATCCCGAGAGCTACCACAGCTTCATGTGGAACAACTTCTTCAGCCACATCAACATCAAGAAGGAGAACGTGCACATCCTGAACGGCAACGCTGAGGATCTGGAGGCAGAATGTGCTGCTTACGAGGCTGCTATCGAGGCTGCTGGCGGCATCGACCTGTTCATGGGCGGTATCGGCCCCGACGGTCACCTGGCCTTCAACGAGCCTTTCTCTTCTCTGACAAGCCGCACTCGTATCAAGAGCCTGACTACCGACACCATCATCGCTAACAGCCGTTTCTTCGACAACGATGTGAACAAGGTGCCCAAGACTGCTCTGACCGTAGGTATCGGTACTGTTATGGATGCTAAGGAGGTTCTGATCGTATGTAACGGTCACAACAAGGCTCGTGCCCTGCAGCACGCTATCGAGGCTGGTGTTAGCCAGGAGTGGACTATCTCTGCCCTGCAGATGCACCCCCACGCAATCATCGTTTGCGACGAGGCTGCTACCGCCGAACTGAAGCACGGCACATACCTGTACTTCAAGGATATCGAGAAGGACAACCTGTAATAAGACACAAGACCCACCCTATCCCTCCCTGCAGGGAGAGGACTAACATAACTGAGGCTGTGCCTGGCACTGCCTCAGTTATTGTATTTATACCAAGGAGTAGAAAGTGAAAAACACATCGCGCCAGGAGAGTGGCCACCTGAGACAGGGGGCGAAGAGGGTCTTTAGAAGAATGACTAAATGTCATTCTGTGCCCTCTGAGGGGAGCACTACCCAGTGCGACGCTGGACCCGAAGGGAGCGAAGCGGAGGGGGTGGATGAGAACAGACTGGAACGGGGAAACAGCAAATGTAGAAAGCAAACGCGGACCAAGTATCCACCCCCTCCCCCTGCGGGTACTCCCCCTGTCTCAGGGGGAGAGTAGGCTGGCGCGGTGGTAATAAGAGCGTATATGTCCTATCGGATAATATGTGGGAATTGAAGTCACATCACGTCAGGAGAGTATCCCAAGGAGGACAAAGTGAAAAACCACACCGCGCCAGCAGGCTCTCCCCCTGAGACAGGGTGGAGTACCCCGCAGGGGGGGAGGGGGTGGATAAAAGTTCCAGCTTTTCGTTATTTATTTTTTGTTTTAATCCACCCCCTCCGTCGCTACGCTCCTCGTCGCCCCTGTCTCAGGGGGACAGTCGGCTGGCGCGGTGGTCACAAAGGTTATATCCTCTCTCTTGGCTTTGATAATTTCGCAAATCTGTCTACATATAGCTTCTGGATTTTTGAACACATCCTTGTTCTCATACCTAAGTGTCATGATGCCATGCTCTTCATGCAGGTATGTATTTCGTACTTGGTCGTGCTCATAACCATCGGCATTATAGTGACCATCACCATCTAATTCTATACAGATACGAAATTCTGGACAGTAGAAGTCAAGTATATATGCTCCTATGCTGAATTGTCTGCGGAATTTTGCGCCTTCCAATTGTTTACCTTTCAGTAATTTCCACATCATTGCTTCAGCAGGAGTACCATGTGTTCGTAGAGTTCGGCGTATGGACTTCTGTTCTTTTAGATTGTGGCTATAGTCTTTCTTGTTGGCCTGATTGTCTTCCATATAGTGATAACGTTATGATGGTATGATTATTGTCTTTGTAGGTTATTATTTAGTTTCCACCGCGCTAGCCACTCTCCCCCTGGGACAGGGTGGAGTACCCCGCAGGGGGAGGGGGTGGATGAAAGTTCTCACTGTTCAACCTTTATGCGCCTGCACTTATTAAGCTTTGCAAGTTCGTTCTAATCCACCCCCTCCGTCGCTGTGCTCCTCGTCACCCCTGTCTCAGGGGGACAATTGGGCTAGCGCGGTGATGGTTTTCTGTTTTCGGTTTTCCGTTTGTTTCATCCACCCTCTCCCCCTACGGGTACTCCCCCTGTCTCAGGGGGAGAGTTGCTGGCGCGGTGGTAATAAGAGCGTATAAATTGAAATCACATCACGGCAGGAGAGTGCCCCAGGGAGGACAAAGTGAAAAGCACACCGCGCCAGCAGACTGTCCCTCTGAGACAGGGGGACGAGCGAAGCGGAGGGGGTGGATGGATTAACACGCAAAGAGCACAGAGGGGAGTGTGTTTCATCCACCCTCTCCCCCTACGGGTACTCTCCCTGCCTCAGGGAGAGAGTGGCTAGCACGATGGGAACAAAGACAAATAAAATATGGAGCACGATTGTGCTCCATATTTCATTGCTACATTATATGTATTATCCTAAATAAGGATAAGGCTTACTTCACGTAGTTCCAAATCTTGAGGTCCTTGACTGTGCTCTTGAAGTCACCGGCCTTGCGGAGGGGGAAGACGAGGGTGCGCTGGTAGAAGAGCTTGGCACCATCGGTGTTGTACATCTCCACGTTCTTCATGTTGGGGTCGGAGATGTAGTTCACCTTGTTGCTCTCGTTAATGGTGTAGAGCATCTTCACACCAAGTTCCTCACGCTGCTTGCCATCAACCAGGAGACGGGTCATCTTGTTGTTGCCCTGGATGGTGATCTCTACGGTCTGGCCCTGGGGAACCCTGTAGTTGAAGGTGTTCAGATAGCCGTCGCGCTCGAAACCGAGCTTGCCCTCCTTGGGATCAGAGAGATAGAAGTTGGTATGCTTAGAACTGAAGAGCTTGGTTCCCTTCTCCTCCTTGGCACCTGTTACCTTGAAGGTTACGGTGTAGTCGTAGCCGATTTCCTCGTAGGGAAGTGTTGCGCCAGCCTTCACCTCGGCAATCTCTGCCACGAGAGACTGCTTCTTGTCGCCCAGACGGCCCAGCCAGTTCACACCGGGAGCCTCGCTCAGGTCCCAACGCTTGGCATCCCACTCAGCATAGGGCAGAGAGGTCTTGCTTGCTGACCAGCACTTGACGGCAATAGTCTGCAGGGCAGGGAATGTACGGTGGTGCACGTCGTAGGTGGAGATACCATTGCCATGATGGTCGTTCCATACGGCAAACATACCGCCGAGGATGTCGGGGTCGTTCTCCTCGAACTGTACGCCGCCGATGTTGGCAGGAGTCCAGGTATTGTAGAGGTACTGGCAGTTCAGGTAATCGTAGTAGTAACCTGCAGCAGGAACGATGTAGACAAGACCATCGGGGATGGACACCAGCTTATAGCCCTGCTCCTTCATATCCTTGGGCTGGGCATAGGGATTGTGCCAGATGTTCATGATTACGTTTTCGCTCTTGACAGGAGTTTCACCCTTGGCGTGGGTCAATGCACCCCATACCATAGCCTGCTTGCCAAAGCTTTCAACAAAGCGGATGTAGTGGTCTGTAAATTCGCGGAACTTCTCCACCACCTTCTTATCACGATTGCTGTACTCGTCGGTACCAATGTTTACACGCTTGCCACGGAATACGGGGTTTTCGCCCTCAAGGTACTCGCGGAATACGCTATCGATGAAGGGGTAAGTTTCGGGGTGGAACATATCCAGGTGGTCCATACCATACTCCTTGCTACCAAGCTGAGGCTTGTAGTGAACGAAAGCAAGGCAATGAGCAGGTACGTCAATCTCGGGGATAACCTCTACGTAGTTGTTCTCGCCAAGAATCTGTAGGTCAATAAACTCCTGCTTGGTGTAATGTCCATCCTTAGAGGTGAGGCCAGGATGCAAGGTACTCTCCAGACGGAAGCCAGAGGGAGTCTTGTCCCAATCATTGCCAAAGAACTGACGGAAACCATTGTCGTTGAGGTGAACCTGCAGGGCATTCATCTTGTAGTATGCCATCACCTTTACCAAGTCGTTGAGGTAGTCAATAGGCATGAACTTACGGCCAACGTCCACCATGAAACCACGCAATTCATATGCAGGTACGTCTACTGTCTCACCCTTGGGTAGGGCAGCATTCTGCTCTGTTAACTGAAGCAAAGTACGTGTAGCCCAGAAAGCACCCTGAGTAGTAGCAGCAGTAATGGTGATGTGCTTACCAATGGTAAGGCGGTAACCCTCCTTGCCAAGAGCCTTATCCTTCTTTAGCACCAACTGGATGTCGCCAGCCTTGGGGTTGCCTTTCTTAACAGTGAGAGCCTTGCCAAACATAGTTTCGTAGTCAGCGGCATAGGCTTGTGCCACGCGCATCAACTCCTTGTTGCTTCCGCTCACACATACCACTCCCGAAGGAGTAACTGTACCTTCGGCACCTGTCCAAGTCTGAAGCTCGGGGATAACGAAGGGCTTCTCATTAACCTGTGCATAGATGGTGCTGGCTGATAGTAACAAGCATGCACACATTAGCCAACGGCCAATTTTCTTTAGGCTTTTCTTCATAAGAGATTTGTTTTAGTAAATAATATTTATTGGATTAAAATTCGTTTAGGAATACTTTTTACGTGCAAAGATAGTAAATTCTTTTTACTTTTCCTAATGCACACTATATTATATATATAAGGTGTCAATAAAAGTAGATAGCTAAAAAAGCCATCGCCCTTTTGAGGGAGGCGGTGGCTCAATGCTATATTGTAGTGTTTCTTTTGCGCTGAAAGAATCTTAGAACAAAGTATTCTCGATGATGTTACCCATCTGCCATACGCAACGCACGTTCAAGTCGTGGTCGAGGATAAGGATATCTGCATCCTTGCCACGAGATAGAGAACCCTTGCGGTCGTAAACACCCAT
>JAZLAC010000032.1:0-180864 GCA_045612965.1 Bacteroidaceae bacterium
GCCAAACATTTGGTAGTTTCGGAAAAACATCATACCTTTGCACTCGCAAACCGAAAGGAGCAACCAACAATGGTGCGGTAGTTCAGTTGGTTAGAATACTAGCCTGTCACGCTAGGGGTCGCGGGTTCGAGCCCCGTCCGCACCGCAAACGAGGAGAATCAGCGATGGTTCTCCTCATTTCGTTTAAAAGGCCTATACCTTATTATATGTATAATATTAGGACACACTATGGAAAGCAACAAAAAATTCTATCTGGAAGCCCCGGTGAAGGTACACACCTACGACACCGACTACATGGGCATTGTCAGCAACACCGTTTACCCCAAGTACTTCGAGGACCTGCGAAATGCCATCCTGGACCAGTACTTCCCTCTGGAGGAGATGATGAAGGAACACAACACTCCCATACTGGCCGAGACGCACATCATGTACAAGCGTCCCCTCACACTGGAAAGCAAACCTACGGGCAAGATAAACGTAACACTGACTGGCGCCAGCCGTTGGGAGGCAGAAATAGAGATAGTGGAAGGCGAACGTATCTACTGCACCGCACACCAGGTGGGATACTACTTCAACATGGACAGGAACAAGCCCGTGCGCTTCCCCAAGGAGTTCCTGGATTACTACGAAAGCATCTGAACGTGCCATATCACCGAAAAAGACTAACAACAAAAGTGCTACCGCCATGCACAAACGACTGCTTATCCTAATACTCCTCTGCACATTCTGCATCGCCACCTTCGTGGCGCAAAACTCACTCCATGTGGGCACCTACAACATCCGCTATGCCAACCAGAGCGACGAGACGAAAGGCAACGGCTGGAACAACCGATGCCCCAAACTAATCAGCCTCATCAACTACGAGCAGTGGGACATCTTTGGCGCACAGGAGGTTCTGCACCGTCAGTTGCAGGACATGGCGGCAGGTTTGCAGGACTATGCCCACATAGGCAAGGGGCGCCGAGACGGCAAGACCAAGGGCGAGTATGCTCCCATTTTTTACAGGAAGGACCGCTTGACATGCTTGAAGCAAGGGCAGTTCTGGTTGTCCGAAACACCCGATGCCGTAGGTTCAGTAGGCTGGGATGCATCTATGGAGAGGATATGCACCTGGGGCTATTTTGAGGACAAGGCAACCAAGTGGCGCTTCTGGTTCTTCAACCTCCATATGGACCATCGTGGCCCCATAGCACGCGCCGAATCGTCCAAGCTCATATTGGCAAAGATAGACGAGATGTGTGGCAACGAACCATATATCCTCACCGGCGACTTCAATGCCAGCCAGAACGAAGAGCCTTACACCCTGCTCACCTCCTCGGGCAAACTTAGGGACACATACACCGAGGCCAAGGCACTCATGGCAGAAAACGGCACCTACAATGCTTTTGGCACAGACAACTTCACCACCAACCGCATAGACCACATCTTCGTATCGCCACACTTCAGCGTGCGCAGGCATGGCGTACTCACCTACAACTACTGGCAAGCCGCCCAGAATGAGCAGGGCAACTCCCACAAGGCACATGTCATCTCCGACCACTACCCCATTGCCGCCACCCTGGAACTGCCAGCACGAACGAAAAACGAAAACCTCTAAACTATATTCTCTATACCCTTTTACTTGCGCACGTTAGCGTCCCCAAGCCCACTCCCCTAAACCAACCTCTCCAAACTCTCAAACCACACACCTACATCTCTGTAATCTGCTATCTGTAATCTGTAATCTGTAATCTAACTCCTATGAAAACCAAGAAAATAATTTCCATCTTTGCCCTTCTGTTCCTCACAACGAGTATCTTCGCCTTCGAGCAGAAGGAAATCGCCGTCAGGAGCAACAGTATGAATAAGGACGTCCTTTGCACCGTAATTACCCCCGAGGGATATAGCACCCAGCAGTCCTACCCCGTCATCTACCTGCTCCACGGCCATGGCGGCAATCACACCGTATGGACAAAGGACGGTGCAGTAGGACAATTGGCCGACCAGTACAACCTCATCGTTGTCATGCCCGACGGAGCACGCGACAGTTGGTACTTCGACAGCCCAGTAACTCCCGAATACCGCTACGAGACCTTCGTTGCCAAGGAACTCGTTGCACACATAGACACCTCCTACTCCACCATCGCCGACAGAGCAAACCGAGCCATCACCGGTCTCTCCATGGGCGGACATGGAGCCTTCTACCTGGCCATGCGTCATCAGGACACCTTCGGCAACATGGGCAGCATGTCAGGCGGACTGGACTTCCGTCCCTTCACCAAGAACTGGAACATAGCAGGACGTTTGGGCACCTACGAGGAGAATCCCGAACTATGGAACGAGAACACTGTCATCAACCTCACCCACCTGCTCAAGCCCGGCGCCATGAACATCATCTTCGATTGCGGTACCGAGGACTTCTTCTACAAGATCAACTGCAACATGCACGAGAAACTCCTCCAGGAAAAGATTCCCCACGAGTTCCACTCCCGTCCTGGCGCCCACAACTGGCCCTACTGGCTCAATGCCGTCAAGTACCAGTTCCTCTTCTTCTCCGACAGGTTTAAGAGAATGGAAAGGTGACTACAGAATACAACACACTATCCGCAACACCCCAGCAAAAGGCAAGGTGTTGCGGATGTTTGTTTTTAGCCCAAATGGGCCATTAGCGTTATCATGATAAGGAAATCTACTCAATGGGAATCTGGATGATGGAGAGCCACTGCTCTGGGTCGTCTTGATTCCATGCACCGTCTATATAGCACGTGCGCGGATGACCAGCCATCTTATAGCCCTGCTCTTCCATATAACTGAAAGCCTCGGCATACGACTCGTAGAAACGCCCGTATGGTCCCACATGCTTCATGCACAGAGCCTTGGGGACGGCCTCCATACGCTTGAACTGTATTATACTGCTATCGGTTCCCATCTCTTCCACCTGCTCGCAATACTCTATATCGATGTCCGTGGGCCTATGCTCCTTTCCATGTTCAATGGTAAAGCAATACCCGGGGGGCGGACATTGACAACCGAGACGTTGCATCTCTGGACCAATCTTGTTCACACACAGCATCCCCAATGCACTATAGTCCGAGATGATTTCACGATGACTTGCCACGATAATCTCTGGCAAAGACTGAATACTGAATTTCTCCATTGTTCTGATTCGCTTGTGAGAGTCCATCCAATTGAGCAGTTGATTGCGGCGTTCCATCAGCAATTGCAATTGTCGCTCCGTCTCCTCTATTTTCCGGGTCAGCAACTCCATGCTGGGCATCTGCGCACCATCCTCCAGCAGATCCTTGATTTCCTGGAGCGTGAAGCCCTGTCGCTGCAGTCCACGAATGGTATTGAGCCGTTGCATCTGCCCGATGCTATAGTATCGGTATCCTGTCCACTCATCCACTTCATCTGGAGTGAGCAATCCTCTCTGCTCATAGTGGCGCAAGGTCTTCACCGTCACCTGCATCATCTTCGAGAACTCTCCTATTTTTAACCTTGTTGTTTTACTCATAACCGTACGATTTTTTTTGCTAGCGAGCACAAAGTTAATACATACCCTTAGGGACGAGTCAAGAAAAAAGTGAAATATTTTATGAAAAAAGAAAAAAACGCTCACCGCTCATCCGCTCAATCACCCAAACCGCCTCCCTCGTCGCCTTCTCACCTCAAGACCCTCCCCCAACCCAGTCCTCGCGTCGCAATGGGGATTGCTCCCCTCATGGAGCACAGATTGACATTCAGTCAATCCTCCAGGGACTCCATTCGCCACAAGGGAGGGGAGTATATAGTACTGGGGAATGAGGATTTTGTTAAAGGGTTAATGGATTAAAGGGTTAAAGGTGAGAGGTGAGCGGTGAACGGTGAACGGTGAGCGGTGAACGGTGAGCGGTATCATCCACCCCCTCCGTCGCTTCGCTCCTCGTCCCGCCTGTCTCAGGGGGACAGTTTGCTGGCGCAGTGTTTGCGATAGTAACTTACTCTCCCCCTGAGACAGGGGCGAGTACCCCGCAGGGGGGGGAGGGGGTGGATAGTTCCCCCCATAGAGGGGGGGGATGCCCAAAGGGCAGAGGGGGGCTTTACATGCAACTTGCCGTGCCGAAGGTGGGAGCAATTGCCGTAAGTACGGTGATTACGATGTTGAGGATCTTGCCCCAGGTCGAATTGTTGTTGAAGGTTCCCATAGTGGTAAAAATAGATTAAAGGTTAAAGGTGAGCGGGTGAGCGGGTGAGCGAAGTCGTTAAACGTTAAACTTTATTATTCGCCTGCGCTCATCAAGCTAAAGCAGTCGCAAGCTCATCAAGCTTCGCAAGTCAACGTTTTCTATTGCAAAGATACGGCATCCCCCCGGCGATGTGAGAAATAGCGAGAAATAGCGTTTTGCCCGCCTCTCTTCCCCCTTTAGGGGGATTGAGGCGACATCGTGAGGCGAGGGCGGAAGGAACATGATTCAAGGAGCGATGTGTCCTGAGGGAAGAGGGGGTGAGTGGTGAACAGTAGTGACGCTGGCGTCCGCAGTTTTTCGTTTTCCGATTTATTATTCATCTTTGGTTCATCAATCTTAAGCAGTCATATTCCGTTCGTAGATGTAAGGGGGTAAGGGTAAACGGTAAACAGTAAACAGTTTAGTTTTACGCCTACTCACCCCTGCCCCTTGCCCACCCGCTCACCATCTGCCAGGTGATACACTTCTAAATATACTTTATTATTTATTATAATAATAAAATTTTTCTTTACCCCTTTCGGATGCTGTAATACACTGGCACAAATTCTAACTGTTTACTGTTTACCGTTTACCCCTCCTGAACCTAAGACAATGAAATTAAACAACATACACTATCAGCACCATCTGCTACATCCCCCAATCCATACCGAACGGGTTGACTTTTGCCTCAAGGTTTCGTTGACTTTTGACGGAAAAGGTGGACGATGGGAGGGGTTTTGAACGTTTAACGTTTAATGTTGAACGAAGAGGGATGGAAAATAAATACGGCGGAATGCTTGCATATGGCGCGCTTTTTTTTGTATCTTTGAGATAAACTCGAAGATACTTTCACTCGTTGCAAAAAAATATTCAAGCAAGCTTGATATTATTTCACTCGTTTATTCGTATCTTTGAGATAAACTCGAAGATACTTTCACTCGTTGCAAAAAAATATTCAAGCGAGCTTGATATTCTTTCACTCGTTTATTCGTATCTTTGCCCTGAATAAACCACCCGAAAACACTACTATGGCAAAATACAAAAAATACGGCTACGACATCCAGGATGGCAAGGCCATCATACCCGAGTGGGAGACGGAGATAAAAGATAAAGCGTTCGAGTATTGCAAAGAACTCACGAGCGTAGAATTACCTCAGTGGATAAAGAAGATTGGGAAAGAGGCTTTCTTGGGTTGCGAGAACCTCACGGAAATCACTCTGCCCGAATGCGTGGAAGAGATTGGGGAAAGTGCTTTTCTTCGTTGCGAGAACCTTAAAAGCATTTTCCTTCCTCGGTGGGTAACGAAGATTGAGAACCAAGCTTTTTGTCATTGCTCCAGCCTCACGAACATCACAATCCCCCCATCGGTGACGGAGATTGGAAGCAGTGCTTTCTGGTATTGCTCCAGCCTCAATAGCATCTCCATACCACCATCGGTGACGGAGATTGGAAGCAGTGCTTTCTCTGGTTGCTCCAGCCTCACGAGCATCACCATCCCAGAATCGGTGACGGAGATTGGGCGGTATGCTTTCTCTGGTTGCTCCGGCCTCACGAGCATCTCCATACCCCCACCGGTGACGGAGATTGGGTGGAATGCTTTCCGTGGTTGCTCCAGCCTCACGAGCATCTCCATCCCCCCATCGGTGACGGAGATTGGGTGGGCTACTTTCGATGGCTGCTCCAGCCTCACGAGTATCGCCATACCACCATCGGTGACGAAGATTGGAGAAGGTGCTTTCTGGTATTGCTCCAGCCTCACGAGCATCTCCATCCCCCCATCGGTGACGGAGATTGGGCACGATGCTTTCCGTGGTTGCTCCAGCCTCACCGAAGTGCGCATCCCCAAGGGGTGCAATGCGGATGAAGACGCCTTCGATGGCTGCCCCAACGTCCAGATCATCCGCTACTGATCCTATCTCCCTCATTATCAAACACCACTAAAATTTGCCCCGGAATGGGGCATTTTTTTGCTTGGAAAGTTTGGTGGAATACAGGTATTTTTCGTTATCTTTGTTGGACCAAACCATTAAAACCAACCCCTTACCATGAACGAATACGAAAAGGAAATCTTCCAATGGCTGAAGGATGCGGGGCTCTGGGATATAAAGCAGCACGCAATGCTCTCGCGCAACATGTAGACGAGGATGACAAAACCACTGCACTAATTCAGTGCACCGGTTCTAGTTACAAGACACAAGCCATCTTCATTAACGAGTCGGGTCTCTACTCCCTTATCCTCTCCTCGAAACTGGAGAGTGCCCGTTTATCTTTATTGTTGACTGGTTGGGGAATTTGACCTTAATTCAGAAGGTAATCAAATACATTCATCATTATAATGCCATTGGGCATAGTATGCGTTGGTATGTCATCTGTTGTGATAATAATTTTTGTAAAAGAGTCGTCTGTTAGGGTTAGTGAGCGTTGTTCCTGCTTCTGTTTATCTTCATCTGGCAAAGAATAAGCAGATTGTATATACACCCTTTCACTTCCTCTATTACAAACGAAATCAACCTCAAGTGTGGTTCTAGTAGTCTTACCTTCATCATCTTTTTGATATAAAGTAACGCAGCCAACATCTACCTTGTAGCCTTTACCTATCAAATGGTTATATATGATATTCTCCATAATATGAGTAGGTTCAACTTGCCGGAAATTCAAAAGTGCATTACGCAACCCGAGGTCAGCAAAATAATATTTGTAGGGAGTATCTATATACTTCTTACCTTTAATATCATAGCGTACTGCTTTATCGATGAGGAAAGAGTCAATAAAATAGTCTATATAGGTTTTTATTGTATTGTGACTTATTTTTACCTTTTTCTCACTAACAAATGTGTTTGCCAGTTTGTTGGGATTAGTCAATGCTCCTATATTAGAAGCCAAGAGAGAGAATAATTCTTCTAATTCAGCATCATTTTTCACATTGTTGCGGTTGATTATATCGCTTAAATATGTCTCTTTAAGCAACTCTTGAAGTATTTCTGCTTTTCGTGCTTTATCCTTCTCAATGACAACCATTGGTAACCCTCCATAATAAATATAATCTCGCCACAATGAAGATGTGTCATCATTTGACTTTTCTTTTATTTCCTTAAACGATAGCGGCTGGAGGTGAATTTGAACTCCGCGTCCTCTAAACTCGGTAACGATATCAGAAGAAAGGAACTTTGCATTACTTCCTGTTACATATACATCAAGGTTATATATATGTAGAAAACCATTGAGTACATCTACGAAATCCTCCAGCATCTGAACTTCGTCAATTATCACATAATACATCTGCGAATCTTGCTTTGTCAGATTTTCGACATATTCATATAAAGTTTCTGCCTCGCGATATTTGCGATAAGCAAATGAGTCAAGTTTTATTTCGATGATATGGCTGGTATCAACACCGTTATCTAAAAGATGTTGTTTATACAGGTTGAGTAGCAAGTACGATTTGCCAACACGTCGTAACCCAGTAACAATTTTTATCAAATGATTATGCTTGCTACTTATCAACTTTTCAATGTAATGTGCTCTTTCGAATTTCATACAGATACAATTGTTGTGTATTTACACACTTTTCGTCTGCAAATATAATGCTTAAATCACAAATCAAGTACGCAGTCTGAGACATTTTTTGTGTATTTACACACTTTTTGTCTGCACTATCTTTGATTTACCTTTCCACCAATGCAGCTAAAATATCACATATCTCCTTCTTCTGCCCGTTTATCTTTATAGTTGACTGGTTGGGAGGGGTGACCTTATGAGTCACACTGTCAAGTAAGGCAAAGGCGTTTTACACCGCCACCAGAGTACATTTACACCGCCAAAACACAATTTACACCGCCACATAGCCACCTTTCTTGGCAACACCCTACCTGCCCTTCTGCTTTGCTTCGTTCCAGAAGCGGTCCATTTCTTCCAGGGTCATGTCCTTGAGTTCACGACCTTGCTCCTTAGCGCGCTGCTCTACATAGGAGAAGCGGGAGATGAACTTGCGGTTGGTGCGCTCCAGGGCATTGTCGGGGTTGATTCCGTAGAGGCGGGAGGCATTGATGAGCGAGAATAGCAGGTCGCCAAACTCGTTGGTGGAGTTCTCCTTGTCGTCCTTCTCCAGTTCCGTACGCAATTCGTCCACCTCCTCGTGAACCTTGTCCCAAACCTCTTCTCGCTTGCTCCAGTCGAAGCCTACGTTGCGTGCCTTGTCCTGTATGCGGTAGGCCTTGATGAGCGAAGGCAGAGATTCGGGCACACCGGAGAGTACGGTCTTGTTGCCGTCCTTCTCCTTCTGCTTTACCTGCTCCCAGAGTTGGCTTACATCACCTGCCGACTGAGCCTCGGCCTCGCCATATACATGGGGGTGGCGGAAGATGAGCTTGTCGCACAGCTTGTTGCACACGTCGGCAATGTCGAACTGACCCTCCTCGCTGCCTATCTTGGCATAGAAGACAACGTGCAGAAGCACATCGCCAAGTTCCTTGCATATCTCGTTGGTATCGTGTTTGATGAGGGCATCGCACAGTTCAAAGGTCTCTTCTATGGTATTGGGGCGCAGACTCTCGTAGGTCTGCTTGCGGTCCCATGGGCACTTCTCGCGCAGAGTGTCCATCACATCCAGCAAACGGCCGAAAGCGGCCAGTTTCTGTTCTTTTGTTGACATAGGCTAATGCATTTTACATGCACAAAGATACAAAAAGAAGTGCAAGAAGGAGATGCACCACGGACTTTTCTTCTTTCAAATACTTGTAATAAGGGCATTTTGTACTCCACACCTTATATAATATGGATTAAATTTTGTAACTTTGTGCGCGGAAAATAATAAAAACATCATAACACAAATGACTGAATTAGCTACTAAGTATAGCCCCTCGGAAGTGGAGGGCAAATGGTACCAATACTGGCTGGACAACAAACTGTTCAGCAGCAAGCCCGATGGTCGTGAACCCTATACCGTGGTTATCCCACCGCCAAATGTGACCGGTGTACTGCACATGGGCCACATGCTCAACAACACCATCCAGGACATCCTGGTGCGCCGTGCACGCCTGCAGGGCAAGAACGCTTGTTGGGTTCCAGGTACCGACCACGCATCCATAGCCACCGAGGCAAAGGTGGTGAACCGTCTGGCTGAGCAGGGCATCAAGAAACTGGACCTCACACGCGAGGAGTTCCTGAAGCATGCCTGGGACTGGACCAACGAGCACGGTGGCATCATCCTGAAGCAGTTGCGCCGACTGGGTGCTTCGTGCGACTGGGACCGCACCTCATTCACCATGGACGAGGAGCGCAGCGAGAGCGTACTGAAGGTGTTCTGCGATCTGTACGAGAAGGGACTCATCTACCGTGGCCTGCGTATGGTGAACTGGGACCCCAAGGCACAGACAGCCCTGTCAAACATTGAGGTTATCTACCGCGAGGAGCAGAGCAAACTGTACAACCTGCGCTACTATGTAGCCGATGCCGACACCAACCCCGTGGTTCCCACTGGCGAGGAAGGCGAGGTGCTGCATCAGGACGAGCAAGGCAGATACTATGCCGTGGTGGCAACAACACGTCCCGAGACCATCATGGGCGATACCGCCATGTGCATCAACCCCAAGGACCCCAAGAACCAGTGGCTGAAGGGTCATAAGGTGATTGTTCCCCTGGTGGGCCGTGTAATCCCCGTTATCGAGGACCGCTATGTGGAGATAGAGTTCGGTACTGGCTGCTTGAAGGTTACTCCTGCCCATGACGTGAACGACTACAACCTGGGCAAGACTCACAATCTGGAGACCATAGACATCTTCAATCCCGACGGTACCCTCAGCGAGGCGGCAGGTCTCTACGTAGGTCAGGACCGCATGGAGGTGCGCAAGCAGATTGCCAAGGACCTGGCAGAGGCTGGCTTGATGGAGAAGGTGGAGGACTATACCAACAAGGTGGGTTACTCCGAGCGCAATCCCGAGGTGGCAGTAGAGCCCCGTCTGTGCATGCAATGGTATCTGTCCATGCAGCACTTTGCCGACATTGCTCTGCCTCCCGTGCTGAACGGCGACATCAAGTTCTACCCACAGAAATACGTTACAACATACCGCAACTGGCTGGAGAACATTGACGACTGGTGCATCAGCCGCCAGCTTTGGTGGGGTCATCGCATACCTGCCTACTACCTGCCAGCCGAAGAGGGTAAGGAGGAGCAGTTCGTGGTGGCAATGAACCGCGAGGAGGCTCTGGAGAAGGCTCGCAAGATTGCTGGCTACGAGAACATCACCGCCGAGCAGCTCCGTCACGACGAGGACGCTCTGGACACATGGTTCAGTTCATGGCTTTGGCCCGTGAGCCTGTTTGGCGGCATACTGAACCCCGGCAACGAGGAAATAAACTACTACTACCCCACGGCCGACCTGGTAACCGGTCCCGACATCATCTTCTTCTGGGTGGCACGCATGATTATGGCCGGCGAGGAGTACCTGAAGGATGTTCCCTTCCGCAACGTATATTTCACCGGTATCGTACGCGACAACCTGGGCCGCAAGATGTCTAAGCAGTTGGGCAATAGCCCCGATCCCTTGGGCCTCATAGACAAGTATGGTGCCGACGGCGTGCGCATGGGTATGCTTCTGGCTGCTCCTGCTGGCAACGACATACTCTTCGACGAAAGCCTGTGCGGACAGGGTGCTGCCTTCTGCAACAAGATATGGAACGCCTTCCGTCTGGTGAAGGGTTGGGAGATAAGCGACGAGATAGCACAGCCCGAACCCAATGTGAAGGCCATAGAGTGGATGCAGGCACAGTTGCGCACCTATGTGGCAGAAATCAACGACCTATATAGCAAGTACCGCTTGAACGAGGCTCTGATGGCCATGTTCAAGCTCTTCACCGATGAGTTCTCTGGCTGGTATCTGGAGATGATAAAGCCTGCCTACCAGGCTCCCATCGACCGCAAGACTCTGGAGGCTACCATGCAGATATTCGAGCAGCTGTTGCAGGTTATCCACCCCTTCATGCCCTTCATCACCGAGGAACTCTACCAGCACATCGCAGAGCGCAAGGAGGGCGAGAGCATCATGGTAAGCACCCTGAACATGGAAGCACCCAGCGCTGAGGATGCCAAGCTGATTGCTGAGTTCGAGCAGTTGAAGCAGATTATATCCGGTGTACGTGCCGTGCGTCAAAGCAAGAACATTGCCCAGCGCGAACCTCTCACCCTGGAGGTGGTAATGGCAGAGGGTGAAAGCCGCATTACACAATGCCCATCTATGGGTAGCATCGTCAGCAAGATGGCCACTTTGGGCGAAATCCTCTACGTTGCACAGAAGGGCGAGGGCAGTCAGGCCTTCCTCGTGGGTACCAACGAATATGCCGTACCTCTGGGCAACCTCATCGATGCAGAGGCTGAGATAAAGAAGGCCGAGGCAGAGATAGCACGCCTGCAAGGCTTCATGGGCGGTATACAGAAGAAACTCTCCAACGAGCGCTTCGTGCAGAACGCTCCTGCCCAGGTGGTAGAAATGGAGAAGAAGAAACTGGCAGATGCCGAGAGCAAGATTGCCGCTCTGCAGGAGACCGTGAAGGCGCTGAAGTGATAAAAGCAGCCCCCTCCCCAGCCCTCCCACAAGGGGAGGGAGGTAGGACTTGCAGTTTCCGATCGCAAAGATGAACAACGCACTGAGGAACATAGCAGAACTGTGCCACCACGAATATCTTCGTGAACGGCGCAGTATGCATTTCACACGCGACGTCATCATCTGGAGCCTGAAAATCGTTCTTTGGACAAGCATAGCACTGGCTCTGCCACGCACACTTGAGGCCGCAGGAATAAGCATAGGGGAAAGCCT
Organism: Bacteroidaceae bacterium; assembly: GCA_045612965.1. Taxonomy (GTDB): domain Bacteria; phylum Bacteroidota; class Bacteroidia; order Bacteroidales; family Bacteroidaceae; genus Physcousia. Next base: position 11,996 of record JAZLAC010000032.1, read on the forward strand.
GCCGCTGCTGCTACTGACCGACCAGATAATACGATGGTTCAGCCAAAGCACTCCGGCATATAATGCACAGCAATACCGGCTCATGCCCATCAGAAACTGGCATGTGCTTGCCGCCTACCTTCTAAGAATGCTTCTCATGCCCATCAACTTCATATGGCTCCCTGCCGTATGGCCACAATGGTGGATCTTGGGGTGGTTCATACTGAGCGGCTACGTGTATCTGGCATGCTGGCACACCTACCTGCACCTCACCCAAGGCAAAGAAAGCAGACATCGGCTACCACAATTCCTGGACAATGGTGCCTTACTCTCGTGCGAACTGAAACTGAGGTTCAGGCACCCTATACTCAGGCAGAAAATCAGGAACGGGATGGTGGTTTCTATAATGCTAACGCTCGTAAGCATGGCATTGGACACGAAGGCATATACGGACTTTACCGTATTGTATACGCTTACCTTCCCTACCCTGCCACTGCTCACCGCTCGCCTTGGCTACGAGCAAGCCTATATGCCTCTGCTCCAAACACGCATGCATGGATTCTGGCACATATATCAGGCTAAGTACATTGCGGCACTACTGATGATGTTGCCAGGCATATGCATACTCATGCTACCTCTGGCATGTGGAGCACTGCCAATGGAAAGATTCATCGGATGGACATTGGTTACAGCACTGCTCATCTACCCCACCCTGCTGACATGTGCGCCACGAAGTGAAGTCGGTTCCACCACGGCACAGGTCGTAACCCTTGCCACACTGGCACTACCCACGGCAATAGCCCAGGCAATAGGATAAACATTTAAGGCAAAAGACACTAAACCTTTACACAAAAACATAGTCAAACAAATAGAACTTACAACACAAATAACATAACACATATGAAAAAGACACTGTTCATCCTTACGGCAATGCTCACCATGGGCATAGGCCAAAGCAACGCACAAAGCATCCTGGATTTGCTCAAGAACCGCACCAGCACTGAAAACTCCACAACACAAAGTAGCGCTGGGCAGCAAGGGCAAAATATACAAAGCAGCCTCAGCGGTATTGGAGATTTCATTGCCGGTTTGCTTGGCAAGGACGAAGTGAGCAAGAACACACTTGTAGGAACATGGACTTACAAACAGCCTGCCGTAATCTTTGAAAGCGAGAACATGCTCACCAACTTAGGAAGCATGGCAGCAGGTAAGTCCGTAGAGGAAAAGTTGCAGAATTATCTGGACAAGATCGGTTTCACCGCCGGCAAAGCAAAATTCACCTTCAACGATGGAGGTAGCGGAACAATAACATACGGACAAAAGAACATTCCGTTCCAATGGAGCGTGGAAGGTTGTGACCTTACCATAAATATGGGAAGCGGCACACTGAACAAGTTAACCTCTTCAAGCAGTTTGGGAAAATACACCTCCTTCAAAATGAACTGCAAGGTAAACCTTACCAACATACAGATCTCCTTCAATGCCGACAAACTGCTTGAGTTCATCTCTAAGATAGTTTCTGTAATTGGCACAAGCGACAACTCTGCCATCAGCGCCATTGCCGGACTTGCAAAAAATGTGGACGGCATGTACCTGGGTCTCACGCTGGAAAAATAACAGCAGCAATATGCCTCAATACAAGGTGTAGCCGAAAAGTACACCTTATTATATAATAGACAGAGCGCCAACGGATCCCGTTGGCGCTCTGCTATGTATTGCGATATTGCCTGCAAACAGCAAGTACTATTCTTTCATCAATTCCTTGAAGAAGTTATCCAAATCCTCGTCGACACCTTCAAGCAGGTTACCGGAAATGATAACCGTTTCCTGATCATCCACAATATAGAGGTCGGTAAGGGTTTCGCCGTCCTCATCCTGCATCACAAAGGTAAAGGGACGAAGCACTGACATTGGTTCGACAACCTCCTGGCGCACCTCGCTTATTGCCCTACGCAGTATAGGAGTTACCTTCTGATAGAATTCCTCATCGCGCGAGCCATGTATCCATTCCTCTATGACTATACGCATGAGTTCACGCTCATCATCGTCGTAGAACCTAACCTCTCCGCTATGTGGGAACACACGCAGCACGATGTCCGTGAGCACAGGTTCTCTATCCTGCGGGAAACGCTCTGCAACATGGCGCAAGGCCCTTTGGATTTGTCTTTCAGGTGTAATCATGGTTATAAGGTATATTAAAAGTGAAACTTCTTGTAGAGAAACTAAAAATCCTGCCACCTCTCCTTTGCGGAAAGGCAGGCAGGATTATTTTCCTTACAGGTTGCGGCCGTGACAATGCTTGAACTTCTTGCCAGAACCACAGGGACAAGGCTCGTTACGTCCGGGCAGGTTCTCGCGACGGATAGGCTGTACGGGCTGCTGCTCGCGTGTATCATGTGACGCAGCCTGACGCATACCCTCATCTATACCGCCGTGGCTTTCCTGGAGGCGCTGTTGTGGGCGGGGAGGCTGAGGAGCCTCGGCCTGACGAATCTGCAACTCAGGAACCTGGGCACGCATAAGCACGCTCACCACGCGGTCGTTTATCTTGTTCACCATCTGGTCGAAGTACTTCACAGACTCCAGCTTGTAGATGAGCAGGGGATCCTTCTGCTCGTACGAAGCATTGTGTACGGAGTGCTTGAGTTCATCCAGCAGACGCAGGTTCTCCTTCCATGCATCATCAATGGTGTGCAGTATCAGGCTCTTGTGGAATGCGGCCACGACAGCCTCGGAACGACTTTCGTAAGCCTCACGGATATTGCAACTTACCTGATATACACGGCGGCCATCTACAACGGGAACCATGATGTTCTCGTAACGGGGCATCTCGTCGGGATTCTCCACAATCATAGACACGGCCTTGTGGGCATTGGTGGAAATGATATGGCACTTCTGCTTGAAGCGCTCCATTGCCTTCTGATAAACCTCCTCGGCCAATTCGTCCATCTTGCCACCCTCGTAACGGTCCTGAGACAAGGGGAACTCCATAGCCAGAATCTCCAGGAACTGCTCGCGGCAATTCTGGTAATCGTGACTCTCCATGATATGGCACACGCGGTCCCAGATCATGTCGGCAATATCCATGCCAAGACGCTCGCCCATGAGAGCATGACGGCGCTTCTCGTAGATGACGGTACGCTGCTTGTTCATCACGTCATCATACTCCAGCAGGCGTTTGCGCACACCGAAGTTGTTCTCCTCCACCTTCTTCTGTGCATTCTCAATGGAACGGGTAATCATAGAGTGCTCTATCATTTCGCCATCCTCAAAACCAAGACGGTCCATAACTTTTGCTATACGCTCGGAAGCGAAGAGACGCATGAGCTTGTCCTCCAGAGAAACGTAGAACACAGAACTGCCAGGGTCGCCCTGACGGCCAGAACGTCCGCGCAACTGGCGGTCCACACGACGGCTCTCGTGACGCTCTGTACCGATGATGGCCAGACCGCCTGCGGCCTTCACCTCGGGAGACAGCTTGATATCGGTACCACGTCCTGCCATGTTGGTGGCTATGGTTACGGTACCCAGTCCGTCAATGCTACGTCCGGCCTGTGCCACGATATCTGCCTCCTTCTGGTGCAGCTTGGCATTCAGCACCTGATGAGGAATCTTGCGCATAGAGAGCATCTTGGAGAGAAGTTCGCTGATTTCCACACTGGTAGTACCAACGAGAGTAGGACGTCCGCTATTGCGCATGCGCTCTACCTCCTCGATAACGGCATTGTACTTCTCACGCTGGGTCTTGTAGATACGGTCGTTGCCATCGGTACGGATAACGTCGCGGTTGGTGGGAACCTCCACAACATCCAACTTGTAGATATCCCAGAACTCACCTGCCTCTGTTACGGCTGTACCCGTCATACCGGACAACTTGTGGTACATACGGAAGTAGTTCTGCAGGGTAATGGTAGCATAGGTCTGAGTAGCAGCCTGTACCTTGACGTGCTCCTTGGCCTCCACGGCCTGGTGAAGACCGTCACTCCAGCGGCGACCTTCCATGATACGGCCCGTCTGCTCGTCCACAATCTTGATTTCACCGTCCTGGATAACATACTCGTCGTTGAGGTTGAACATTGTGTAAGCCTTCAGCAACTGCTGCAGGGTGTGCACACGCTCGCTCTTGATGGCATAATCGCCGTATACTTCGTCCTTCTTCTGGATGCGTGCCTCTTCGTCCAAGGTGGTGTCTGCCTCTATCTGCGACATCATGCCGGCAATGTCAGGCAGGACGAAGAGTGCAGGGTCATTGACCTGAGATGCAAGCCATTCGTTGCCCTTGTCGGTAAGGTCCACGCTGTTCTGCTTTTCCTCTACCACGAAGAAAAGGGGTTCTACGGCCTCTGGCATACGACGGTTGTTGTTCTCCATGTAGATTTCCTCGGTAGAGAGCATACCAGCCTTGATACCAGGCTCAGAAAGATACTTGATGAGAGCCTTGTTCTTGGGCAGAGCCTTGTAACTGCGGTAGAGAGAGAGGAAACCTTCGGCAGTCTTCTGCTTGTCATTTCCAGCAGTTCCCTCGGCGATCAGTTTCTTTGCCTCGGCCAGATACTGGGTTGCCAAAGTACGCTGTACGCCCACGAGGCGCTCTACCAGAGGCTGGTACTGCTCGTACATCTGGTCATCGCCCTTGGGCACGGGACCTGATATAATAAGAGGTGTACGGGCATCGTCGATAAGCACGGAGTCCACCTCGTCCACGATAGCAAAGTTGTGCTTGCGCTGAACCAGATCGGCAGGATCCTGGGCCATATTGTCGCGGAGATAGTCGAAACCGAACTCGTTGTTGGTACCAAAGGTAATGTCTGCCAAATATGCACGGCGACGGCTCTCGCTATTGGGCTGGTGCTTGTCGATGCAATCCACGCTGAGACCGTGGAACATGTAGACGGGACCCATCCACTCGGAGTCACGCTTTGCCAGGTAGTCGTTCACGGTAACCACATGCACGCCATTGCCGGTCAGTGCGTTGAGGAACACAGGCAGGGTTGCCGTCAGGGTCTTACCCTCACCTGTGAACATCTCGGCAATCTTGCCCTGATGCAGAACGGTACCGCCGAAGAGCTGTACATCGAAGTGCACCATGGCCCATTGCATGTCGTTGCCACCTGCTATCCAATGATTGTGGTAGATGGCTGTATCACCCTCGATGTCCACAAAGTCATGCTTCGTTGCCAGTTCACGGTCAAAGTCGGTTGCCTTGACGCGAATATCGGGATTGTTGGTAAAGCGCTCGGCAGTGCTCTTCACGATAGCGAACACCTCGGCACGAACCTCATCCAGGGCCTTTTCCAGAATATCCAGTACTTCCTTCTCCAACTTGTCCATCTGCTGGAAGAGAGGTGCACGGTCCTGAATCTCTGTCTGTGGCACACGCTCCTTGATTTCCGCAATCTGCTGACGCAGAGGAGCGGCCTTGTCGGCAATAGCCTGACGTATTTCCTGAACACGGGCGCGCAATTCGTCATTGCTGAGGGCCTGAACCTTGGGATATGCATCCAGCACAGCCTGCACCATGGGGCGGTAGGCCTTCAGGTCGCGCGACTTCTTGTCGCCAAAAAGTTTAACTAAAAAATTTGTTATATTCATTGATCTGTTGTTTATTGTCTGATTTGAGGAATAGTGGAATTATATGTGTATGAACCGTCATATTCAGATCGGTCGAATGTCTATGGTGCAGAAACATGCAAAGGTGCTCTGCCACATCCGTTTGGCGAGCGGATTCGCAAAACTTTTGCCACCGTGGGAGCCACATGGTCTATGCTCACGGGTGTCTCCACCTTGTATGAAGCAAAGCCATTACCCATGAAAATCAAGGGGAATGCCGTATAGCTTTCCCTGGTAACGGTCTGCTTTTTGGCTACAGGAGTAGTATTGATCTCCGAGATAGACCATCCCGGAGCAATCTGAATCATTATATCGCCTGAACGATGAGGATTGTAGGCATTGCGAAGTTTGGATATACCTGGAGTCCAAGCGCCAAGGGACAGGCGTTGGCTTGTGTACACATCCTTGACTCCGGCAAGTTGTATAATGAAGGCGGAACTCATGTCCAGCAGTTCCGTCATGTTCACGTTTCGCTGCTCTATGAGTTTGCGGTTGAGGTATATCTCATTGCCAAGACTGCTTTCCACCCATTGTCCCTGTCCATAAACGGCAATAAGATACATGTTGAGAAGCATTCCGGCACGATGCATGTCAAAGGTACCCGAAGGGATGCGATAGCGGAAAAGATCTGCCGACACAGGTTCGTCCGTGTATCCGGTACCCGTTACCACGAACATTACCTTTCCCTTACCAATGCGGTTCTCCAGGTTATCCATCAGCTGGCCCAAGGCCTTGTCCAGACGGACATAGGTATCCTGAAGCTCCATCGGGAACTCAGATACGGAGGCATGCCCATACGTTCCGGCATAGTAAGTTATGGATAGCATGTCAGTAACAGCATCCAGGCCCAAACCAGCAGAACCTACGCAATGGAGCGCAAAGCGGTTAACCTCCTCATTTACCATTCCGCTGGTCTTGAATTCACGGAAAGACCTCTGGCCCTTGAATTTATGCGAGAAAGGCTTCTTCAACCCTCCGGACACAAAATAGCTGAAATTGCCCACGACATCGTTTGACGGAACCCATACTATGTCATCTATACGATCATGTAGGGAATTGTATCTGCTGTATGTCAAGGCCCAGGAAGGGAACTCGCCATAATATGATGTGGAGCACCACTGCCCGGTAAGGTCGTTAATCCAGAAGCATGCATCGGCGGCATGTCCGGCAGACAAGATGGCTGCATCTCGGAAAGGCGAAACGCTTATCACTATTCCCTTGCCCTCTGTGGCGACCTTGAGTTCGTCCCCAATCGTAGATACTCCCAAATGCGCCGGCGAGGAGAACTCTGCCGTGAGATGTCCGGAATGCGCTTTGTCATCCACACAATACACTGGGCGCAAACTCTGCCTGTCAAGCCATTGCTCTGCAGGAATGCCATTGTCGTAAGGCACTGTTCCAGAGTGGAGGCATGCCGTAGCACTTGCACGGTCCGGGCGGGCAAAAGGATATTCTGCCTGAGCATATACCGTACCCTCCCGGAGCAACCTGCGGAAACCCTGTTCACCAAACAAGGGATAGAAGGCCTCCATGTAATCCGACCTCAACTGGTCAATCATCACGTTTACAACCAGACGAGGCAATGCCGGTGCCTGCTGTGCCTCTGCCCCACAGAAAGAAAGCAGCACAGCCAAGGTGGTAAAGAGTCTATTATATGTGGTCAGCGGATTCATTTCTTTTTCTTAGGTGTATTCTTTCGTTTTTTGCCGGTCTTAGTAGACTTGGCACGTCCGTAATGCAGGATATAGGAGAGCTGGCGCGTCAGCAGCGTAGCGAGTACAGGGACCGTCAGCACGGGCATCTGTTGCGGTATCCAAGGCATAAAGAGGAGGAACAAGGCAAGCCATACCGCCATAATGTAATGCCAGGCGGTAAAACGATCGTTCCAAGAGGCCCGGACTACATAAGGCAAGGCCACAAGCGGCAGGGGATTAAGCACAGCCACTAGCCAATTGCTATCCAGCGTGGGATGTTCGGAGAAGAAGAATACGAATGCAATCAAGCATCCAGCCATGCCATGCGCCAGCATAAGCACGACATCAATAAGCCAGAACATCCTTCTTGTAAGATATTCCAATCCCATCAGAAGCATTCCCAGTACCAGGAGCCCCCAGCCTGCTATTGCCGGAGTCATCCAAATACATTCCGCATGCCCTGACGACACATTGTCCGTCGCCGGCCAAACCTGAGTCGAAGCCACCAGTTTGCGGGTATCCTCAAACTCATTACGTACCACAGCGCCATCCAGGGCATTTTTGTAAAAATCCGGAATAAAGCAAACAGCACGATGGGAAAGCGTGGTATCCACATCAGCACCTAAAAGGAAATCGTTTCCGTCCTGCGACCAGGGATAGGCTTCCGTGTATTTGTGCAGAATGCTGCGATAGGTATAGGGGTCCTGTGCCCAGGAATAAACAAGGTTGCCTTCCACGCAGGCCTCCACACAATCCATCACCTTAGTGGTACAGTTGTTCGTCAGGAAGTTGTATCTGTAAACCCTGTTCTCCCTCTTCACGTTATTGTAGAGGTACTCCTTCACCTTTATAGCCTCGCTCTCCGTCAGGTTCAAGACCTGTGCTACCACGCTGCTGCCACGAGCCTCGTATTCACGAATGAAATAAGGCCATGGCACCGATGCACATATATAGTCCGTCTTGCCAAGAACGAATTTCCACACGAAATACTCGGTATTGAAATCAAACACCCCATAGTTGAAGACATAGTCCTCTCCGGTCCGGTTGTCCTGCACACGGATAGCAGTATGCCCATACAGGGAATACACCTCCTGGCCAGGTGAGCAAGTCAGCACGCTGACCTCAATACCTCTGGCAGAAGCATTCACATGCGCCATAAAAACGGCACAAATAAGCACTACAAGGAATAATATCCGTTTCATTCGGGCGCAAAGTTAGCAAAAATAAATGTTTTTTGTCCACATGCGAGTTAAAATATATATAAAATAGGTGTATTGTCGGCAAATAAGGAATAGCGGACTTGGTCATTTAGAAGTTTTATCCTACCTTTGCACACGCATAAAATTGTACACACCTTGAAATACATCCAAAAACTCAGAAGACGCCACATCATACTCGTCCTGCTGCTGGCCGTATGCTGCATTTCAGCAAGCGCCCAGAAGGGAGGAACACACTCCTCATACTCACGTTTCGGACTGGGTCTGCTCTACGACCAGACCCAAGGATGGAACCGCTCCATGGGAGGTGTGGGAATCGCCCTACCCTCAGGCAGCAAGCTCAACACCATGAACCCCGCCTCTTATGCACACATTGACTCGCTCAGTTTCATTCTGGACGCAGGAATGTCGGGCAACCTTGGCTACATGTCCATGGATGGCGGAAGCAAATTCGTGAACAACGCCAGTTTCGACTACCTGGCTGCCGGTTTCCGCATACTGCGTGGACTGGGCATATCTTTCGGCTTCAGGCCATACAGCACAATCGGATACAACTACACCACCGCGAGTAGCAAGGTGTACCGCGACGAGACAAACGGAGCAATAATACGAAACACCACCAACTACCAGGGTTATGGAGGTTTGAATCAAGTCTTTGTGGGACTTGGATGGAAACCATTCTCCAACTTTTCCATCGGTGCAAACGCAAGTATATTGTGGGGTGGATACGACCACGTCCTGATACAGGACTTTACCGTGAACAATAGCAGCAGCAGCGACTTTGACGGATTCAACTTCATCCAGCATGCCGATGTAGTAACATACAAGCTGGATTTTGGCGCACAGTACGCCTTCCGCGTAAGTCCCAAAGACTGGATTTCGTTGGGCGCAACAGTAGATTTGGGGCACAAGTTTGACGGAGACGCCTTTCTCTACCGCTTCATGACCTCCGGCGACACTCTTCGAATCGAAGGAGACAAGAATGGCTTTGACCTGCCCATGGGCTATTCCGGAGGCATAGCATGGTATCACAAAAACACCCTGATCATCTCTGCCGATGCACATTACCAGACATGGGGAACCTGCAACATGCCCACCATGGTTACCACAAACGACAACGTAACCTACCATAGCTCCAACAAAATGTACAAAGACCGCTACTCCATAAATGCCGGTGCGGAATATACCCCCGACCCCATGGCAACGCGCGGTTATCACAAACGCATAAAATACCGTTTGGGCGTGTCATACAGCAGTCCCTACATGAACATCCCGGTATCACAGGCAGGGAGCAACGGCATAAGCACAACGGACGGTCCGTCGGAAATGGGTGTAAGTCTCGGTTTCGGATTGCCAATAACAAACCGCATAAACAGCCGCTCCACGGTGAACCTCGGTTTGCAATGGCTGCGTCGTGCACCCAGTTCCCCAAACCTCGTTACAGAGAATTACATAATCCTGAATCTCGGCGTAACATTCAATGAACGCTGGTTCATGAAATTCAAGATTCAGTAACCCGAGACATGGACACGGACAGTTTCCAACCCAAGACAAGAAATCTGCGCATCTCATCCCTTTGGGGGATGGGGTGTCTTTTCGTATTGCTATGTACCATGGCATGCTCTTCCGGCGAAGTACGTTCCAGACAGAAAGTACAGACCGGGGACTCCCTGCCATTCATGCATAGCATAGGGGTCAGCACCCTTATCTCCGACTCCGGCATCATACGCTATCACCTGGTGGCAGAAGAATGGGACATATACACTCCCAGCAGCCAGGCTGCCACATGGAAGTTTATCAAAGGCCTGCTGATGCTCAGGCTTGACGAAAACCTGGACGTAGACCTTTACGTGCAGGCCGACACCGCCTACCTGCACAAGCAGCAGACATGGGAACTCAGAGGCAGGGTGCGAATACGAAACGTACAGGGCACCATATTCAAGACAGAAGAACTTTTCTGGGATTTGGATAAGCATGAAATGTGGAATCATGCCTACATGACCATCATCACACCCGAGCGCACACTGGAAGGCACAGAGTTCCGCAGCAACGAGCAGATGACACGCTACTCCGTGGCCAACTCCAAAGGCAACTTCCCCATGTCCGATGCGGACGGAGATACAGCACCAGCCGATTCCAGTACTACAGAAACAGCCGCCACGGCAACAGAAAAGCCCGCCCCGTCAACAGAACGAGTGACCAGCACAGCGACGAAAACACCTGCCGCAGCAACAAAAACACCTGCCATAACGACAAACGAAGGTGCGGCAAAAGCAGCAAAGTCCAACCTCGACACGCAAACCAAAAATAACATGAAGGTTGCCCCGGCCAAGCCTATGGCACCAATAAAACAAGACTGAAAGCAAGAGAAAGACACATAGACATGGAAGAAATATCCAATACGTTATTCATTGAGATACTAATAGTATTGATGTTCTCGGCTTTCTTCTCAGGAACTGAGATCGCCTTCGTTTCAAGCAACAAGATGCTGTTTGAAATGGAGCGAGAAGAAAGCGGAATTACATCACGCATTATAGACATATTCTACAAGCATCCCAGTAATTTCATATCCACCATCCTCGTGGGCAACAACATTGCCCTGGTAATCTATGGCATACTCATGGCCAAACTGATACCGGGACTGATTGTGCAAACCGTTGTAAGTACAATAATCGTACTTTTTACTGGCGAGTTCCTTCCCAAGGCATTGTTTCGCATCAACCCCAACAGGACCATCAAGATATTCGCCTTCCCGGCCCTGTTGTTCTACATCCTGCTATGGCCAATCAGCAAATTCACCAGCGGACTTTCTCACCTGATACTGTTCATCTTTGGCATGCGCGCACCAACAGAAAAAAAGGAAGAGGGATTCCGCAAGGCCGACCTGGACCATCTCATACAGAGCAATATTGACAACATCGACAACGAGGACATGCTGGAAGACGAGGTAAAAATCTTCCAGAATGCCCTGGATTTCCGCAACGTGAAAGTGAGGGACTGCATTGTGCCTCGAACAGAGATTGTGGCAGTAGGCATGGATGCCAGCCTGAATGAAATACGCAACCAGTTCACTGACAGCGGAATATCCAAACTCATCATATACAAGGAAGACATGGACGACATAGTTGGCTTCCTCCATTCCAGCGAAATGTTCCGCCTGGCACCAACCGACGACTGGACACGCTGCATACGAGAAACTCCCATCGTCCCCGAAACCATGTCGGCACAGAAACTGCTCTCCATGCTCATGGGCAAGAAGAAATCCATCGCCGTTGTCGTAGACGAGTTCGGCGGCACATCCGGCATCGTCACCGTAGAGGACCTGGTGGAAGAAATCTTCGGCGACATCGAGGACGAGCACGACAACAGCAACTACATTGCCAAGCAACTTCCCACCGGCGAATTCCATGTATCAGCACGAATGGAGATAGAAAAAGTCAACGACCTGCTGAACCTGGACCTGCCGGAAAGCGACGACTACATCACCGTAGGCGGATGGATACTGAACGAATACCAAAGTTTCCCAAAGCTTAACGAGGTCATCCAATGCGGCAGCTGGAACGTGAAAGTCATTAAAAAGACGGCAAGCAAGATAGAGGAAGTCCTGCTTTCACACTAAGGTCAAGGTGCACACCAGCCACCTGCATATATACATTTCCGCCTCTTCCGCAACATAGCACAAATAAGGAATAATCCAGGAATCCATCAAATTATTATCTTTTTAATAAGGTATATCCAAGATTTTTCATTAACTTTGTGCCCTAAATGCGCATAAAAACGCATAGCAGACGATAAAATAACAATAAAAACAAAATAATCTAAACAAAATGGCAGCTTTACAGAAAGTAAGAAACGCCGGCCCCATTGTGGTAGGCGCCCTCTTTCTCGGTCTGATCGGTTTCATCGCCACAGACTGGACAAGAGTTGTGGAGGTTTTCTCAATGTCCAGCCACAACACCGTTGGCAGCATCAACGGCAAGGACATTGATCTCCAGGATTTTAACAACAAGGTTGACGAGTACGTCAACGTCATCAAAGCCAACAACAACCTGACAAACCTCACCGACGAACAGATGCAGGGCATCCGCGACCAGGTTTGGCAGGATCTCGTTCAGGAGGAACTCATTGCCAACGAGACAAATGAACTTGGCCTGACCGTTACAGACAAGGAACTGCAGCAGATTCTCATCAAGGGCGAGCACCCCATGCTCAGCCAGATGCCTTTCCGCAACCAGGAGAACAAGTTTGACTACAGCATTCTCAAGCAGTCAATCGAGCAGTGCCAGGAGATTCTCAACACTCCCGATGTTTCCGCCGACTATGTGGAATACGCAAGCAACATGCTCCAGTGGTGGAAGTTCATGGAAAAGAACCTGCGCAGCACCCTGCTGGCACAGAAGTACCAGAGCCTGCTTGCCGCAAGCATCCTCAGCAATCCCGTTGCCGCACAACAGAACTTTGACGGCCGCACCAACGAGAAGACTCTCCTCATGGCAGCCCTTCCCTACAGCAGCATCATGGATAGCGAGATTACCGTTGAGGACAAGGACCTGAAGGCCAAGTACAACGAATTGAAGAGCATCTTTGAAACTGACGAAGAGACTCGCAACATCAAGTACATTGACATTGCCATCAAGGCAAGCAAGGAGGATGAAACCGAACTGAACAACCAGATGACCGAGTACGCACAGCAGCTAGCAGAAGGCGCTGCACCTGCCAAGGTTATCCGCGAGGCACGCTCACTCGTCCCCTACTCTACCCTGCCCATCAGCAAGAACGCCCTGCCCAACGACATCGCTTCTCAGTTGGACAGCATGAGCGCAGGCCAGCAGGTAGGCCCCTACTACAACAACATGGACAACACCATGAACATCGTACGCCTTATCTCTGCACAGACCATGCCCGACAGCGTACAGTATCGTGTCATCAGCCTTCCCGCCATGGACATGACCCTGGCCGAGCAGTCTGCTGACAGCATCATGAATGCAATCAAGGCAGGTGCTCCATTTGACACCATTGCCAAGAAGTACAACCAAACCGGCGAAAAGGTTTGGATGGCATCTGCGCAATACGAAGGCATGAACATAGACGAGACCAACAAGAAGTTCATTGAGACCCTCAACTCCGCATCTGCAGGCAGCCTCACCAAACTCGTCCTGGACAACCAGAGCGTACTTGTCATCAACGTACTGGAGACCCGCAACCCCATCAAGAAATATGACGTAGCAGTTGTGAAGACCTCTATGGACTTTTCCAAGCAGACCTACGACAAGGCATTCACAAACTTCTCTTCTTTCCTTGCCGGCAAGGATGCAGAGGCTATCGACACTCTTGCTGCAAAGGCTGGCTACCGCGTACTTGAACGCGACAACCTGAGCAGTGCAGAACATAATGTGGGCGGTGTAGGCAACACTCGCGACGCTATGCGCTGGATTTTCAACGAGGACACTAAGGTTGGCGATGTCAGCCCCCTCTACGAGTGCGGCAACAACGACCACCTCATGTGCATCGTTCTCACCGGAATCACCCCCAAGGGCTATATGTCCATAGACAATGAAGATGTCAAGCGCTTCCTGACCGCAGAGGTAATCAAAGACAAGAAAGCAGCCATGCTTCAGGAGAAAATTGCTTCTGCCAAGAACATCTCCGAGGTAGCAGCACTCCCCGGCGCAGTAACCGACACTCTCCGTCGTGTAACATTTGCACAGCCTGTATTCGTTAGCAAGACCGGCAACATCGAGCCTGCTCTCAGCGGTAGTGCAAGCGCACAGGCTAAGGATGCGTTCAAGAATGGCATTATCGGCAACGGTGCCGTATATGCTTACCAGGTTCTTGCCGCCGACAAGCAGGAGACCACCTTTGACCAGAAGTCTGAACAGGGCATCCTCACACAGACTGCTCTCCGCGCTATCAACACTTTCCAAAGCGATCTGTACCGCAAGGCCAACGTAGAGGACAAGCGTTACCTCTTCTACTAAGAAACAAACTTACTCCCCACCTCATAAGGGGTGAAGGAGGAGGAGGAGGAGGTGGAATACAAAGTCCTCACCTTAGAAGTAATATACAGACAAAAAAGGGGGATGTGTTCACAATACGTTGGACACATCCACTTTTTTCTTCATACCAGGAATATGACAACCACACCTCAGCGCGAAAAGGAAATATACCGAATAACCATCATAGGTAGCATCATCAACCTCCTGCTGCTTGTATTCAAGTTTATAGCAGGCATTCTGGGCAACAGCGCTGCCATGGTGGCCGATGCTACACACTCGCTCACGGACTTCGTCACCGACATCATTGTCATTGCCTTTGTGCGCATATCCTCCCGACCGGAGGACACCGACCACGACTACGGACACGGCAAGTACGAAACCCTCGCCACGGCCATCATCGGTCTGATACTAATGCTCGTAGGCGCTGGACTCCTATACAACGGACTCACCAGCATCATCTCAGTCTTCCGAGGTCATCACCTGGAATCCCCTGGCTACATTGCACTATGGGCTGCGCTGGCCAGTATCCTGCTCAAGGAACTGCTCTATCAGTACACCACAATAGTGGGCAAACGACTCAACTCGCAGGCCGTCATAGCCAACGCATGGCACCACCGCAGCGATGCCTTCTCCTCCATCGGAACACTCATAGGCATTGGTGGAGCCATACTGCTGGGGCAGCCATGGAGCATCCTCGACCCCATGGCAGCCGTGGTGGTCAGTTTCTTTATATTCAAAGTCTCATTCCAACTCATCAAACCCTGCGTAGACGAACTCGTAGAGAAATCCCTGCCCAAAGCCACTGAGGACAAGATTCTCAGCATCGTAGAGTCCTATCCCCAGGTAAGTTCGCCACACCACCTGCGCACACGCCAGATAGGCAACATCATAGCCATAGAGATTCACATCCGAATGGACGGAGATATGTCCCTGAAGCAGGCACATGAAATTACCAGACAAATAGAAACATCCCTGCGATTGGAATTCGGAGAGAACACTCATATCGGCATACACATGGAGCCCTGGGAACGGGAAACGAATACTTAGCAGAGACACACAAGACATAATCCTGTTTCTTTTCTACAAACAGATTTAACACACACACACGACGGGGATGAGCTGATTGGCACATCCCCGCCACAACTTTTTATAGCAAGGTGTAGAGAAGATTTTGATTCAAGTTTTCTTCCATTATCTAAAAAATATCCATACTTTTGCAGAGAACTTAATCATTTAGAAGATGTACGGCATTTTATTACATGCAAGCGCAGTGGTGGTGGATAGCAATTGGGTGAACAATGACCACCTGACAAACATTCAGAAGTTTACTGAAGCAACGGCAGTGAATACAACCTTCGAGTTCTGGTGGGATGGCTTTAACATCCTTGTCGCAGTACTTGCGTTGCTGTTTTCCTTCTTTACATATCTTTCTCAGAAAAACACATCGGATAATACACAAAAAATCTCACAGAAGACACAACGCAATCTATTGCTTGACCTCATAAGGCATTTGTATAGAAACTTTGTCATCACCTATGCTATCAAAACCAAACTGGAGGATATCAACTTTGAGGGTTACCCTTCGGAGGAACATCTGGTGAAGTTGAAGATACCAATGGAGAATGTGCACTTGGAAGCATTTTATGGAAATGGAAAAAGATATGAGGTGATGCACAACCTATATCTGAATCTCCGTAACTACAACTATGAAATAGACGTTGCACTGATGCATTTCAAAGATAAAAGTCTCTCGCAAGATACCAAACGACGAGACTTGAAGACATTGTTGCTTAAACCATCCTTCCTGACAAAACGTATCTTGGTAACAATATATGAGTTGTGGGAATTAAATCAAGTGTCGGACGATTATAATAAAGACGGTTATGACAAACGCATAGAAACATCGCTGGAGGGGAGCAAGACGGTGATGGATGCCAAAAACAAAATCTTAGAGGCCCAAGAGGGTAAGACCAATGCCATGGGCAATAAGGTACTGGCTACGGATTATAACTTCGAACGATATTCGGACGAGAACAACTGTTATGCCAAGATTTTGTTCACAGGCCAGATGCTAAAGCAATTTTTCATCAGTTTCAACAAAGATGTTTTTGTGGAACGAGGTCTTAACGAGCAAGGAGGCGAGAAGGTGTATATAATTCCATTCAAGGAGTAAAGATTAGGTTAGTAATTAGGGTTAGTTAACACGGATAGTGATGCATCATTTCGTTTTCTTGGTGTAGTCTCCCACTTCCCATCAGGGCCCTTGACAGTCAGTAGTAAACTACTCCGTGATTTCAATCACAAAGATACAACCAATTTCCAGTGCGAGGGGAGATAGAGGGAGATAGAGGGTGTCTTTTCATAATCCTCCTTTAAAATCAACTGATGTGCATGGCGACGAAATATACGATTGCATGCTCTTTTGCCTTGCTTTTGCGACCTGCAGCAAACATTGCAGAATACAGGTGTTCGCTTTCTGCTTCTACTCATTTTGTCTTGAATGTTGTGAGAGGCAGCAACGTCTCGTTGCGCCAACTCGGTTAAACATTACAAGACTTTGTGGTTTAGGTTCGTATTCATTTCTTTCTCATTTATCCATTCTCTAATTACTCCACAAACAAGTCATCAAGCACTATTTCACTTTGTACAGTTCCGCTATACATATTCTTTTTTAGTCCGTAGGTAGTTACGAATGTTTGATGTATTGCTTTGCGTGTCTTGGTTGCTGAGCGGAAAATCTCAGCACGCTCCCTCAGACGTTCATCATACTGTTTGGTGATTTCAAACTCACCTTGTGAGAACTTCATTTTACATAGGTTTATGGTTTGGTCTCTACGATCAATCAGCAAATCAATTTGTGCTCCATCTCCCTTCCAACCACATATATCGCTTTGTACACCATTGATACCCAACCTTTGCTTTATCTGCCTAATATGGTGCAGGCACAACTGCTCGAATGAATAACCACTCCATGCTCTGCGAGAAGGAGAGTCAATCATATTTTGCCAATGGTTTTCATCCTGACCACGATAGCCCTTTACATATCGGAGATGGAACAGCGTGAATAAGTCTGTCAATTGGAATATGGTGCCACGCTCTTTTTTACCAAAAGCAGTGTATTGACGGATAAAGTCGCAATCACAGAGGTTGCGAAGTGCTTTTGTCAAGGCTCCACCGTCTTCAATTTTTGTGGCAGCCATAATCTCTGTGCGTGTCAATCCTGATGCCTTGTTAGCTAACACTTCTATAATTTGTTTATGCAATGTGGCTTCATTGAACAAAGAGCGGAACAGGAAGTTGTATTCCCGTGCGAGCGGTGCGTTTTGCTTGAAGAAGAGACTGTCTATATTCTGGGGCAGACTCTTGTCACGTTCAAGCATTTGAAGATATAGAGGTGTGCCGCCAAGTATCATATAACATTCAGCTATTTGATACCTGTTCCAGTTTATTCCATGTGAAACAAGGTATTGCTCTGTTTCGTATAGCGAGAATGGAGCAAGATAGATGCTTCGGGTGGTTCTGTTATACAGACCGCCTTTGTCTGAAAGTACATTCTCGCGCATCCATGTAGTGGCACTGCCACAAACGATAAGCTTCAAACGGTTGTTTGCTGCACCCCAGGAGTTCCAAAAGTATTCAAATGCTTTAATGAATCGGCTCTTCTGGGTATCCATCCAGGGCAGTTCATCAAGGAACACAACAATGGGACTATCTCCCTTAATAGAATCAAGATATTCCCGCAACTGGGCGAATGCGTCAAACCAGTCTTTAGCAACATCCCACTTGTGACCTGAATAGTATTCCAACTGTCTGTTGAACTCTCCAAGTTGTTCGTTCTTCGTCCCTTGGTAAATGCCTGTGGCATAAAAACTGAACGAATCATTGAAATATTGTCTTACCAGATAGGTCTTGCCAATGCGTCGTCTTCCATAAATGGCAATAAGTTCTGGAGACTTTGATTCTATGCGCTGGCGTAGAATCTCCTGTTCTGCCTTTCGTCCTATGATAACATCGCTCATATTATAACCGTTTAAATATGCGCAAAGATAAGCAAAATATATGGATTCTTGGTCGGTAACTCGTTTTTTTTAGGACTTACCGATAAAGAATCGGTGGTATTGTGGTATAAAACACGTAATGTCTGGTTATTCTTGACTTGTTCAGTGGTGCAATAAACAAAATGGAGAGAACCGATGGTGCTGGTTCTCTCCATAGGTTTGTTCTCTATATATTATATATAAGGTGTGGGCGTGCTGGGCAATGAAGGTCTACTGCCACACGTCTTCCATAGCCTTGCGGACCTTGGGGGCTTGCTCGTCGGCAGGGTAACCGATGGGGATGAGGGCTACGGGTTCCAGGCCTTCGGGCATGGGAACGATTTCGTGGAACTGGTTGATGTCGAAGTTGCACACCCAGCAGGTGCCAAGGCCTTGCTCGGTGGCTGCCAGGCAGAGGTGCTCGATGGCAATGGCCAGATCGATGTCGGCGTGGGGTTTATTGTCATAGCGGCGTGTCCAGCACTCAGCCTCGGCCTTCATGCAGAGGATGATGGCAGGTACGTCGTTTATCCAGTCGCGGTGGTAGGTCTCCTTGACACGGGCAAAGAGTTCGGGCTGACTGTTGTCCACGAAGATGAAGCGCCATGGCTGGCGGTTTACGGCAGAGGGTGCAAGGCGCACACACTCGCGGATGTAGTCCAACTTTTCCGCCTCGATAGGACGGTCCTGATACTTGCGGCAACTGTAGCGTGCCTCGCAAAGGTTTTTGAAGTTCATAGTTTTATATGGTTATTGGTTTGTAGTTTCGGAGCCCCTCATTTAACGTTTAACGTTTAATGTTTAACGAGGAGCGGATGAGCGGTGGGTGTTTTTCCACCCCCTCCCCCCTGCGGGGTACTACCCCAGGGGTAGAAAGTGGGTGATGGCGTTACTCAGTTGTGACTGACTGTCCCCCTGAGACAGGGGCGACGAGGAGCAAAGCGACGGAGGGGGTGGATAGTTTTCTGCTTTATTATTCACCTTTGGTTCATCAAGCTAATGCAGTCGCCTTCGCTCATAAAGCTAACGCAAGTCCGTTTTCCGTTTCCCGTTTATTAGTTACCCCCATAGGTTGTCGATGTAGTGTTTTAGCCTTCGGTAGAAGGGATGTTTGCACAGGGTTGGGGAGTGGCCTATGATGATGAGTTTCATGCGTGCTCGGGTGATTGCCACATTCATGCGGCGGAGGTCGGAGAGGAAACCCACCTGCCCTTGTTCGTTGTTGCGCACCATGGAGATGAGGATGATGTCGCGCTCTTGGCCTTGGAATCCGTCCACGGTGTTGATGGAGATGAGGTGGCGCAAGGGTTTCCAGTAGGAGTCCTTGCGTAGCATGCGACGAAGCAACTGTACCTGTCCCTTGTAGGGGGAGATGATGCCTATGTCCAGGCGTTCGTATAGGATGCGGTCCTTGCCTATGCGCTCTATGTAGTCGTGCAGGGTTTGCAGAGCAAGTTCTGCTTCGACAGGGTTTATGCGGCTGAGACCATCGGAGGCAAGGGTTTCACCCTCGTTCTCCTCGCTTTCCACCCACTCTATGGCGGTGTCCCAGTCGAGGATGCCACGGTACTTGACGCTGTGGTCGCTTTGCAGGAGGCCGTCGTAAAATTCGCGGTTGGGGAACTGCATTATCTCGTCCGACATGCGGTATTGTATGGTGAGCATGGAGAGGCAACGCGGCTTGTTCTCGCAGATGGTTTGCATGAGCGTCTTGTCCAGTCCGCCAGAGAGAGCGGCAGGCGACTTTATGGTTGGCGGCAACTGGCGGTGGTCTCCGGCCAGGATGACACGGTCGGCCTTCTGTATGGCTATCCAGCACGATGCCTCCAGTGCCTGTGCCGCCTCGTCGATGAAGAGTGTGCCGAAGCGACGGCCTGTGAGCAGAGGATGGGCACTGCCCGTAAGGGTGCAGGCTATGACACGAGCATCGGCGAAGAGGCTCTCGTTGATGGTGTATTCCAGTTCGGCGGCACGCTCCTTGAGTCGTGCGATCTTCTGGTGACGGTTCTCGCGGTTGCCCTCGCGGGAGTCGTAGAGTTGTCGTATGTTGCGGCGTATGCCCCACAACTGGTCGTAGAGCGGATGGCGCTCGAAGCGGCGCTCGTAGGTGTCGTTGAGCATGCGGTCGGTCACCCTGGTTGGGTTGCCTATGCGCAGGATGTTCACGCCACGCTCGGAGAGTTTCTCGCTGATCCAGTCCACCGCCATGTTGCTCTGTGCACAGACAAGCACCTGAACCTCGCGGTGAAGGGCTTCGTAGATGGCCTCCACGAGTGTAGTGGTCTTGCCTGTGCCCGGAGGTCCATGCACCACGGCCACGTCCTTGGCGCGAAGCACCAGGTCGGCAGCCTTTTCCTGGGAGGCGTTGAGCCATGGAAAGCGCACGGGGGCAAAGGAAAACTCGGATGCCGGAGTGCTGGTGTGGCAGATGTCGCGCAATTGCGCCAGACGGTTGTCTTTGGCGGATATGACGGTGTCCAAGGCCTGGAACATCAGACGATAGGTGTATTCGTCGAGATACAGTTGTACGCCCAGACGGTCGGCATTGGAGAGTTGCGTCAAGGCCTGTGCCGAGGGCAGGGCAATGACCATGCGGTTCTCCTCCACGAAACTGACCTGTGCAACAAACTTCATGTAGGAGAGCATGCCGCTGGCGTCCTCCTGGAAGAAGCACACGGGTTTGCCTGGCTCGAACTGGTGCTCCACATCGGTGTCGGCAGTGCGGCTTACCTCCACCACCATCTGGTCAAGGCTGTTGTAGTAGGAACGCCCAACAGACAATGGAAACCAGCACATGCCACGGCGCACTTTTTTTTGCACGCCCATGTTCTCTGTCTGTCGCTGGAATTGCTCCTTCTCAAACTCGTATTCCCGTAGCAGCAGGTCCTTCTGCCTGACTAAATCCTGTATCACGATGCAAATTTATTAAAAAAAAGACGTAAGCGTGGGGATTGAGTAGGAAAAATTGTATATTTGCGATGGAATAAACCATTAAAAACGACAGAAACAGCATGAATAACCACAAGACATACCTGGCATTCAATGTGGATGCCGTGCGTGATAGCAAGAAGGAGAACCTGCACACGCTGAATCTGCTTGGCGACTGGCAGAAGCGCTATCCCAACCGTTTCAATTTCCTGAACATAGACTACATCAACTTCATAGCCACCCACGACGACCTGGTGGAGACCACCGTGAAGAGCGACTTCTTTGCGCGTATGGAAAAGGCCGACAACCTGATGCTCGTTGTTACTAAGGAGACGGATGCCGACAACGTGTGGCTGAACTGGCAGATAAGCCGTGCCGTGAACCGCTACCACCTGCCCGTTATTGTGGCCTTCAAGGGTGAGACTGTGGTGACGGACGATACCCTGAAGGAGTATTGGGACCACATTCCTCAGAAGATAAAGAAGTACATCGGCCGCAACAGTGCCCGCATGTGCTACATCCCTCTGACCGAGACAAAGGTGGAAAAGGCCCTATCCTACTTCAGCGTAAATTCGCAGACATATCCCTGCGATAGCACGACGATATATTAAAAACGGAAAACTCACTAACACCCACTTTCCTCCCCTGAACAGGGGAGGATCCTCCCCTGAACAGGGGAGGTCCCAAAGGGGGAAGGGTGGATAAAACAGTCATCCGCTCTCCATCCATCCTAAACAAATAGAACTATCCACCCCCTCCGTCGCTGCGCTCCTCGTCGCCCCTGTCTCAGGGGGACAGTCAGTTACAACTGGCTATTAGGGAGACGACTTTTAATAAAATACGAACCATTTTAAACCCTCATCCTCCAGTACATTATATCCCCTCCATACAGGGCGAGCAAGGTCTTTAGAAGAAGCACCAATGTGCTTCTGTACCTTGAGAGGGGCGAAAAGTGGCTTTAGAGAAAGTCTTGAATGTACTTTCGTGCCCTTTGAGGGGAGCACTCCCCAGTGCGACGCGAGGACAAATCTCCATTGCGACGCGAGGACTGGGTAAGGGGGAGGGTCCTCACCTCACTCCTGCTTTGAGGACTGGGTACGGGGGAGGATCCATCCATCTCTCTTCGTTAATCGTTCAAATATGGCATACATCAGTCGCATAGAAATAGAATCCCTCTGGTCGGGTCATCATCATGTGGTGTGGGACCTGCGTCCGGACGTCAACATCCTCAGCGGTGTGAACGGCGTGGGAAAGAGTACCATTCTGAACAGAGTGGTGAAGTACCTGCTGAACATAGACCGCCTGGCCAAGGCTACAGAGGGGGTAACGCTGACCTACGAACCAGCCGATGCCGAGCAGGTCAGGTTTGATGTGATACGCTCCTTCGACCGTCCACTTATCTCCCAGGATATCCTGTCCAAGGTGGCAGACATCAGTCTGCACAGCGAACTGGACTTCCAGCTATACCAACTGCAACGCCGTTTCCTGGACTATCAGGTGAACATGTCCAACCGCATGGTGCAACTCTTCACCGACCAGATACCTGATGCCCAGCAGAAGGCGCAGGAGATTGCACAGGAAAAGGCACATTTCCAGGACCTGGTGGACTCTCTTTTTGCCGACACGGGCAAAAGCCTCTTGCGCACAAGCAACGAGATCTTGCTGGTGCAACATGGCGAGCACTTGACCCCATACCAGTTGAGCAGCGGCGAAAAGCAGATGCTGATTATCCTGCTCACGGTGCTTGTCCAGGACAAACAGCCCTACACGCTCTTCATGGACGAACCGGAAATTTCCCTGCATGTGGAGTGGCAGCAGAAACTGATATCCCTGATTCGGGACCTCAACCCCAATGCGCAGATTATCCTTACCACCCACTCTCCGGCCGTGATAATGGACGGATGGGCAGATTGCGTTACCGATGTTGAGGACATAGTGGTATGAACTATCCACCCCATCCGCTTCGCTCGTCCCACCTGTCTCAGGGGGACAATCAGTTACAACTGCTAACGCTATCACCTACTTTCCTCCCCTGAGACAGGGGAGGTCCCAAAGGGGGAGGGGTGGATAAAACACCACTCACCATTCACCATTCACCATTCACCATTCACCACTCACCGCTCACCGCTCACCGCTAATCGTTTAAATACATGGGAAGAAGGTTAGTTTGCAACATTACCTCCGATTACATCGCTGCGGCAAACAGGCTTAGGCCAAGCCGTGCGAAGAAACGCATAGTGGCCTATGTGGAGAGTTACGACGACATTACCTTCTGGCGAGACGTACTGGACGAATATGAGACCGAGACTCTCCGTTTCGAAGTTATGCTACCCTCCCGCACATCCCTTGGCAAGGGCAAGAAGACGGCACTGATGAACAACCTGGGGCCATACATGATAGCCTGTGTGGATGCCGACTACGACTGGCTCCTGCAGGGCAAGACCCCATTGAGCAAGGAACTCTGCGACAACAGATATGTGCTCCACACCTACGTCTATGCCATCGAGAACTACCAGTGCTATGCCGAGGGATTGCACCGTGCCTGCACACGTGCCACGCTGAACGACCGCGAGGTCATGAACCTGGAGGCCTACATGGAGGAATTCAGCAAGATAGTGTGGCCCCTGTTCGTCTGGAACATCTGGGTATACCGCCAGGGCAGGGACAACGAGTTCGGCATAATGCACTTTATAGACACCATCACATATCACGAGGCCAGCATCCGCAACCCCGAAGACACCCTGGAATATGTGCGCCGGCGTGTGAACAAGAAAATCAACTGGCTGCAACAGCATTTCCCCGAGGGCAAGAAAACCTATGCTCCGCTTAGGGAAGAGCTCCTTGGCATGGGACTGACGCCCGAAACCACCTATTTATATATACAGGGCCACGGACTGAAGGACGGTGTAATCCTGCCCCTGCTCACTCCCATCTGCCACATGCTGCGCCGCGAAAGGGAGCGCGACATCAACAACCTGGCCATGCACGAGGTGCAGCGCCAAAACGAACTTTCCGGTTATCGCAACAGCAGCATTTCCATAGACGATGCCCTGAAGAAAAGCATAGCATACCGCCACTCCACCCCCTACCAGTGGCTGCGTGGGGATATAGAGAGATTGCTGAAGGGGTGATTTTACGTTGAACGTTGAACGTTTAACGTTGAAGGTTGAACGTTGAAGGTTGAACGAGGAGCGGTGAGCGGATGAGCGTTTTATCCACCCCTCCCCCTTTGGGACCTCCCCTGTCTCAGGGGAGGAAAGTGGGTGATAGCGTTCGCCAGTAGTAACCAACTGTCCCTCTGAGACAGGGGGACGAGCGAAGCGGAGGGGGTGGATAGTTATCGTCTTCGTTTTCGTCATCGTTTACTTTCTCCCCCCTGAGACAGGCGGGACGAGGAGCGAAGCGACGGAGGGGGTGGATGGTTTCCCCTTTCCGTTCATTAAAGCGGAGGGGTGGACAAACGAGAAACGGAAAACTATGCGGACGCTGCACGCAGTCCCCCAACGTCGCAATGGGGATTGCGACCCTCACGAGGCACAGATTGACATCCCAGTCAATCTTCCAAGGACCTCGTTCGCCCTACCTACGCTGTCATCGTTATTCGCAAGTTCATCAAGCTTTGCAAGTCAACGCTAATCGTTCATCCGCTCACCGTTAAACTTTAAACTTTAAACGTTCAACATTCCTCTCACCCCCTCAGTGCTGAAACTATACGGCTGATGGTGGAAGTTGGAGGCACAAAATAGTTGTCTATCTGGCGGATTAGTCCTGACTTGCTGAACACCACCACACAATCGCCGGGCTGTATCTGGGTGTTGCCGCCGATGCTCATGCCCACACCGTTGCGGACAAGGCCTCCGAGGGTGATGCCAGAGGGGAAGCGGAACTCGCGAATGGGCTTGCGGGTTATGGGACTGCCCTCGGCAGCCGTAAACTCGGCTATGTCGGCGTCTGCAATGGTCAGTCGGCGTATGTTTGCCACGTCGGTGTCCAGAAGCATGCGGTAGATGTGGCTTGCCGCTATGGTCTTCTTGTTGACGATGGTGCCTATGTCCAGTTTGCCTGCCATGGCCACGTAGTCCATGTTCTCCACCTGTGCCACGGTCTTCCTGACGCCCAGTCGCTTGGCGGCAAGGCATGCCAGGATGTTGTTCTCCGTGTTGCTGGTCAGTGCCACGAAGCCCTGCACATCGCGTATGCCCTCGTCTATGAGCAGGTCGGTGTCGCGGGCATCGCCGTGTATTATCATCAGATCGCTGTCGTCCAGCTGCTCCAGCAGTTGCTGGCAGCGGTCTTCGTTGTGCTCTATGATTTTCAGGCTTATATTGTCCGGCTTGGCATGCGCCACATGCAGGGTGATGTCTCCGCCTCCCATTATCATGGCCTTGCGCACGTCGGCATAGTTTTCCTTGCCCACTATCTTGCGGATGAGGGAGATGTGCTTGCGTGTGGTCATGAAGTAGGCAATGTCGCCCAGCAGGAGTTCCGTGTTGCCGTTGGGGATGATGGTTGTCTCGTCGCGCTTTATGGCCACGATGTGGAAGGGCGAGGTGGGACCGCATAGGTCTTTCAGTGGCTTTCCGAAAAGTTCCTTGGCCTCCTCCCTGAGTTTTATGCCCATCAGGCACAGTGCTCCGCCATGAACCTCCCAGTATTGGCGTACCCAGGAGCGTTTCAGGCCGTCAATGATTTCCTTGGCGGCAAGTTCCTCGGGGTATACCAGCGAGTCTATGCCCATCTGCCTGAACATCTCGCGGCAGTGCTCTGTGGTGTATTCGCTGTTGTCCACTCGTGCCACAGTTTTCTTGGCACCCAGCGTATGTGCCAGCATGCAGCAGGTGATGTTCTTCGTTTCTGCCGGCGTTACGGCTATGAACAGGTCAGTGTGCGCCACTCCAGCCTCCTTGAGTCCGCTGATGCTTGTTGGCGAAACGTTCATTATGAGGATGTCGTAGTTTCCGTTGGCCAGTTCTTCGGTCTTGTCCGGGTTCTCGTCCATCAGGATGATGTCGTGGTTCTCCTGCGAAAGGAGTTCTGCAAGGTGGGTTCCCACGGCACCTGCACCGGCGATGATTATTTTCATGTGTGGGTTGGTTGAACGATTAACGTTGAGGGTTTGACGTTGAAAGTTTTACGATGAACGAATCAGTTTTCGTTTTTTTAGAGTTCCGCCAAGATGGCTTTGGCGATGCTTTCGGCATCAATGCCACAGATGCGGTACAGTTCGGCAGGAGAACCGTGCTCTATGAATCTGTCGGGTATGCCCAGACGTGTTACTGGCTTCGTGTAGTCATGGTCGGCCAACCATTCCAGTACGGCAGAACCGAAACCTCCGTTCAGCGCACCATCCTCAACGGTGATGATGTAGTCATACTCCTGTGCCACCTTTTCCAATATTATATTGTCCAAAGGCTTGAGGAAACGCATGTCGTAGTGTGCAGGTAGGTTCATGCTCTTGCCTTCTTCTGCAATCTTGGCAATGGTGTCCTGTACCACATTGCCCAAGGGACCCAGTGTCAGTATGGCAATTTTTGGCTTGTGTTTAAAGGTGTGCTTTCCCTCGCTTACCAGTCGTCCAGTGCCTATTTCTACAGCCTCCAGCGGACAGCGCCAATCGGTCATTACACCGTTTCCACGCGGGTAGCGTATCACGAAGGGACCGTCCTGGCACTCTATGGCGGTGTACATGAGGCGGCGCAACTCTGCCTCGTTCATGGGCGAAGCGATGGTCAGGTTGGGTATGGTGCGCAGGCTTGGCAGGTCGAACAAACCATGATGCGTGGGACCGTCCTCGCCAACGATGCCCGCACGGTCCAGGCACATCACCACATGCAAGCGGCTGATGGCCACGTCGTGTATGATGTTGTCGTAGGCACGC
Source organism: Bacteroidaceae bacterium (assembly GCA_045612965.1). GTDB lineage: Bacteria > Bacteroidota > Bacteroidia > Bacteroidales > Bacteroidaceae > Physcousia. The sequence goes on from JAZLAC010000032.1 coordinate 39,335, forward strand.
TGGGCAAAACTGGAGTATATGTTGCACACGGGTATGAGACCGTCCTTTGCCATACCGGCAGAGAAGGTAACGGCATGTCCCTCGGCTATGCCCACGTCGAAGCAGCGGTCGGGCATCTCGCGCATCATGATGTTCATGGAGCAGCCCGTTGGCATGGCTGGCGTTACACCCACGATGCGGTCGTTCCTGCGTGCCATCTCCAGCAGAGTCTCGCCAAAGACATCCTGGTAGCGTGGCGGCATATTGGCGGCATTGCTCTTGATACGCTCGCCCGTTTCGGGGTCAAACTTGCCAGGTGCATGGAACGTGGTGGGATCCTCCACGGCAGGCTGGTAGCCGTGCCCCTTCTGGGTGTGTATGTGCAGCAGTCGCGGACCAGTCATCTCCTTGATGCTCTGCAGGGTGTAGACCAGCGAGATGACATCGTGGCCGTCGTGCGGACCGAAATAGCGTATGTCCATACCCTCGAACACATTCTGCTGGTTGTGTATGAAGGACTTGATGGAGTTGTTCAGGCGGATGATGCGTTTCTTGCCCTTGTCGGAAAGCCAGCCCCATGAGGTTAGTTTCTGTGCCACCCTGTTGCGCAGACGGTTGTACGTGCTGCTGGTGTGCAGCTGGTGCAGATAGTCCTTCATGCCACCCACGGCATGGTCTATGCTCATGTTGTTGTCGTTCAGTATGATGAGCATGTTGTTGGGCGTGCATCCGGCATTGTTCAGTCCCTCAAAGGCCAGTCCTCCGCTCATGGCACCGTCGCCAATGACGGCCACCACATGGCGGTTGGTCTTCTGTCTGTTGGCCGCCACGGCCATACCCAGGGCGGCAGATATGCTCACCGATGCATGTCCGCAGGTGGTGGTGTCGTATTCGCTCTCCTGCGGCGAGGGGAAGGGCTTTATGCCGCCAAGGCGGCGGTTGGTGTGGAACTTCTCCCTGCGCCCTGTCAGTATCTTGTGTCCATAGGCCTGGTGTCCCACGTCCCAGACGATGCGGTCCTCGGGTGTGTCAAAGACATAGTGCAAGGCCACGGTCAGTTCCACCACGCCCAGGCTGCTGGCAAAATGGCCAGGGTTGCGGCTCAGTTCGTTTATCAGAAACTGGCGCAACTCGTCGCAGACTTGAGGCAACTGCTTTATGGACAGTTTTCTCAGGTCCGAGGGGTATTCTATGGTCGAAAGCAGACTTTCTGTATTGTCGTTCACAATAGTTTTGATTTTATTTCAAAGCAAAGATATAAAAAAAATACTAATATGTTATAAGTCATAGTGTCCTTTTTTGTATCTTTGTTGCATAATTAGACAAGAATAGCCCTGAGCGCAATGCTTGACAAAACTCAAAGATACGTCCTTCTTGGCTCCTGCTTCTCCCAGTACATGGGCGAGCGTATGCAGGCAGAGGGCTACCACGCCCTGTGCAATCCGGTGGGCACTTTGTTCAATCCGGAGAGCATACGCAATACCGTCCGGCATGCACTCTGCGGAGGCCAGGAAGGCCTGCCCATGTTCTGGGATGAGGCCATGCAGGAGTGGCGCTGCTGGTGGGCAAACACACGTTTCCGTGCCGCTCAGCAGGATGAGGCGCGTGCCCTGGTTCAGGAGTCTTTCCACGCCCTTGGCAATGCCCTGTGCCATGCCGACCGCCTGTTTCTGACCCTCGGTACCAATGTGTGCTACCGGCTGGTGGAGGATGGCATGGTGGTGAGCAACTGCCAGCGCCAGGCCGACCGCCTCTTCAGCGAGGAGACCCTGTCTTTGCAGGAGGTGTGCCAGGTGCTGGACGAGACCCTGCAATGCCTTTTCGCCAAGAACCCCGGCATACGGGTTACCTTCACCCTGAGCCCCTTCCGCTACAGGAAATACGGCTGGCACCGCTCGCAGTTGAGCAAGGCCACGCTGCTCCTTGCCATCGACGAGATGCAGAAGCGGCATGCCCAAAGGGTGGACTATTTCCCGTCCTACGAGATAATGATGGACGAACTGAGAGACTACCGCTATTATGCCGAGGACGGGCTGCATCCCTCGCCCGAGGCAGTGGACATTATTTGGAACAGATTATGCGAATAGATACCATAGCATCATTGACAGGTGCCCAGATGACGGGGCAGTACGATGCGGAGGTGGAATGGCTCCTGACGGACAGCCGCAGCCTTTGCTTCCCCGAGACCACCCTGTTCTTCGCCATCCGCACAGAACGTGGCGACGGGCACCGCTACATCCAGGACCTCTACAGCCGTGGCGTGCGTGCCTTTGTGGTCAGTGCCCTGCAGGAAAGTCTGCCTGGAGCAGTGCAACTCCTGGTGCCCGACACCCTTACGGCCCTGCAGCGCCTTGCCGAGCGCCATCGCGAAGAGTTCAATATCCCCGTCATAGGCATTACGGGAAGCAACGGCAAGACCGTGGTCAAGGAGTGGCTCTACCAGATGCTCTCTCCCGACATGGCCGTGACCCGCTCGCCTCGCAGTTACAACTCGCAGATAGGCGTGCCGCTGAGCGTGTGGGCACTGAACCAGAACAGCCAGGTGGCCATCTTCGAGGCTGGTATCAGCCAGCCTGGCGAGATGGAAGCATTGCAACGCATCATACAGCCCACGATAGGTGTCTTCACTGGCCTGGGTCCTGCACATCAGGAGAACTTCCACACCATGGAGCAGAAGCGCACCGAGAAGATGCTCCTGTTCAAGGACTGCCCCGTGGTGCTGGAGGCCGACGAGGCGCTGGCCGACGCTATGGAACGCAACAGGGAACTCTGTGCCCGTGTGTGCCGCTATCTGGGCATGAAGGAGGAGGTGATACAGGAACGTCTGCACAGGCTGGAACCCGTGGCCATGCGCCTGGAGGTGAAGCAGGGCAGGCATTCGTGCACGCTGATAAACGATACGTACAATAGCGACCTCAGCAGCCTGGACATAGCCCTGGACTTCATGAACCGCCGTCCCGACCGCAAGGGGCGCTCACGGGTGCTGATACTGAGCGACATACTGCAGAGCGGCACTCCCTCTGGCGAGTTGTATGCGCATGTGGCACGCCTGGTGGAAAAACGTGGCGTGGAGGTGTTTGTTGGCATAGGCGGAGAACTGGTGAGCCAGTCTTGCTGCTTTGCCAATGTGCCCTCGCGATGCTCCTTCTATCCCACCACCGAGGCATTCATGCAAAGCGCCGAGTTTCTGAACCTGCGCAACAGCCTGGTGCTCATCAAGGGTGCACGCTCGTTCCACTTCGACACCATCACCGAGGCGCTGGAGCAGAAGGTGCACGAAACCATACTGGAGGTCAACCTGGGTGCCGTGGTGGAGAACCTCAACTACTACCGTTCCTTCCTCCAGCCGCAGACGCGTGTCATCTGCATGGTCAAGGCCGATGCCTATGGCGCTGGTGCCGTAGAGGTGGCAAAGACCCTGCAGAGCCAGCAGCAGGTGGGCTATCTGGCCGTGGCGGTTGCCGACGAGGGTGCCCTGCTGCGCGCTTCGGGCATTACCAAGAACATCATGGTCATGAACCCCGAGATGACCAGTTTCAACACCCTCTTCGAATACAACCTGGAACCGGAGGTATACAGTTTCCGGATTCTTGACGCCCTCATACATGCTGCCGAGCGTGCTGGCATCACCGGAATGCCCATACACATCAAGCTGGACACTGGCATGCACCGCCTGGGCTTCGATCCCATGAAGGACATGCCTGCGCTTATAGAGAGGCTGAAGAACCAGACGGCACTTGTGCCGCGTTCCGTCTTCTCGCATTTCGTGGGCAGCGACAATGACGGACTTGACGATTTCTCTGCCGAGCAATATCGCCGCTACCTTGTTGGAGCAGACGCTCTGCAGGAGGCTTTCCCACATCATATCCTGCGCCACATGTGCAACAGTGCCGGCATAGAGCACTTCCCCGAACGGCAGATGGACATGGTGCGACTGGGACTGGGACTTTACGGCATCAACCCACGCAACAATGCTATGCTGCACAATGTATCCACCCTGAAGACCACCATTCTGCAGATTCATGATGTGCCTGCCTCAGAAACCGTAGGATACAGCCGACGGGGCGCCCTTGCCCGCGATTCGCGCATAGCGGCAATTCCCATAGGATATGCCGACGGACTGGACCGCCTCTTTGGCAACGGCCGTGCCCATTGTCTGGTGCATGGCAAGCAGGCGCCCTACGTGGGCAACATCTGCATGGACGTGTGCATGATAGACGTTACGGACATCCCCGAGGTCCAGGAAGGCGACCAGGTTGTCCTGTTTGGCGAGGAACTTTCGCCAAGTGTCCTGGCAGACATTGTAGACACTATTCCCTACGAAATTCTCACCTCCGTGTCATCCCGTGTGAAGAGGGTGTATTATCACGAGTAGGGCAAAAGCAGAAGGTGCTTGCTGATACATACATATTCAGCAAGCACCTTCTAAGGTTTATCTGTATTGCCCCCATCTTCTTATCCTGGCTCTCTCGGGGCAAGAAATCCGGCCCTCCCGAGGGCAGACGTCCGTCGTCCCGAGGACCAAGGCGAAAGAACCGGGAACTCTCGGGCCGGTCCTCCCGAGGACAGTTTCCTGCCCTCACGAAGCGGGGAATGCCCACACCCATGCTTCTCCTTCCATTACGGGGAGTATGGGGGACGGGCAATATTCAATTACTCTGCATCCTTCTCCTCAAAATCGGTAACGCCATTCTCAATGAGAATATTGTACCACTGAACGAGTTTCTTCATGTCGCTGGGATACACATGGTCGCGGTCGTAGTTGGGCAGAGCCTTGGCCATGAAGTCGGCAAGTTCCTCGTTTGTTGCCTTGCGGTAATCCAAAGCAGCAGGCTTGCCACCCTCCATATCGTAGATGTTCTTCAAGACCTGACGCAGGGGCACCTCTTCCTCGTCGGTGTACATGGCGATATCTGCCAGTGAGATAATCTTATCTGTGCCGAATGCAGGCATACGCTTCTTCTGAGCGTCCAGTGTCTCCACAATGAGACTACGGTTACCGCGATTTACCAGGCGGTAAAGTCCGGGCTTGCCGGAGATGGCGAGAATTGTTTCGAGCATTTGTCTTTTTTAGTCTTTGTCCAAATCCCCTCCTTGTATGGGCAGGGATATGAGGTTATACATTGTTTATTATTATATGCGGATTGGGGTATTCGCTCTGCCGGGCCATTCTGGCAAGAACCTGTTCGCGGCTGGTCCCATCCCTTTGCATGGCACGGGCAATCCGAACCTCCAACGGGGCATCCACCCTGATTACCTGGTCCACGTCCTGGTCCAGGCCACTTTCGGCAAGCAATGCCGTCTCTATAGCCACTACCGGCGAATCCTGCTGTTCTGCCCAACGGAGAAAGTCGGCCCTGACCACGGGATGTATGAGTGCATTGACCCTTTGGGCATTCTCCCTGGAAGCGAACAGATAGGCGGCAAGCCGCTGCTTGTCCAGATGTCCGTGAAAGTCGTAGACGTCATGTCCCACCAGGGCAATCAGTCCTTCGCGGATTTCACGGCTCTCCTCATTCAGGCGCTTGGCGTTGGTATCGGAGTCGTAGACAGGAATTCCGAGCAACGCGGTCATCTGCCTTGCCACATGGCTCTTTCCGCTCCCGATACCACCCGTTATGGCCAGTTTCACCTTCTTCGGTGTCATTTCGCGCCTCCCTTCTTGCGTGCATTGCCGGATTCGACCTGCTGGTCAGAATCCTCGGCAGATGAGTGCTCGAGCAGGTATTCCACCTCCGAGGGATATATGCGCACGTTGCTTACTCCGTACGGGATGGACCTGAGTTCCAGGCTGAACTTCTGGCTGGGGTTCAGCATCAGCTCCTCATAGGTGGCAGCAAGCACGAAGTTGGCAGGAGTGAGAGTTTTTGCATAGGCTGCGCCAACCCTGAACTTGAGCGTAACCTCGGCAGGGAAGGTCTTCAGGGATATGTCGGCAGGAAAGTTAAGCCCTATGACGGGAACCTTCATTGACTGCTCGGTATAGTAGTCCACGTGGGCCGTCATGCGTACCTTCTCCGGCATGCACTTTACTCCAGGTATTCTGGGGAAGTCAACATCGAACTCCGTAGTCTTGGTCAAGCCCTCCAGGCTCCGGTTCTGTGTATAGGCGTAACGCAAAGTGTCCAGTATGGCCTTTGGGGCATATACGACAACCGAATCGGGAGACAAGGTCAAGTCCTGAAGATAGTTCTGCGAACTGGTGGACACATGGCCCGTGAACCTTACTGGCACACGACGGGACATGCCCCTGTTGTAGTGGAATTCGAACTTGCTGGGCGTCAGGCGCACTACCTGTGTGGAGGAACTCATCTGCTGAAGGAAAGCCCTCTGCACGTCAGTGGCAGAAATGGATGCCTTGCCAGCAGCGGCTCCGTTGTCGTAGACGGAGAAGTCCAGGCGCAAAGGTTCCACGCCACCGCTCCTGCGCATGTAATTAAAAAGGTTGGTGCCACGATCCTGAACCGTGAATGTTACTTCCTCGGGCAGGGACGAAGTGATGATGATGCCTTCTGGCACGTTTACCAGTTCCAGAGGCACGCTGATGTCTGTCTCGAAGGTATCGTCCAGCTTCTGCAGAAGCCAGAATCCTGCGCTTACGGCAAGGAAGAAGGCAAACACCAACATATCCCTGCCCTTTTCACGGAGCAGGGATGCAGGGTCAAAGGCTACCCTTCTTCTACTTGTTCTGATTTTCTTGGGCAGTTGCATAGACGCTATTACGATCCACACGGATGTTCACGCCCTTGGCAATCTCGATTACCAGGATGTTGTCCGCTTCCTCTACGGCACGCACCTCACCATAGATGCCACCTGAGGTTACCACGCGAGTACCGATGGCTATGGAGTTGCGGAAGTTCTGGATTTCCTGCTGGCGCTTCTTCTGAGGACGATAGATTAGAAACCAGAAGATAAGGCCGATTAAAACCCACATGATTACCATGGTCATATCAAAACCGCCCTGTGCGGCTGCAAGTGTCTGTATCATAATGCTTGTTCTATTTTGTTATGTGTTTTTGTTTTACTGTTGTTTTGTTAAAGCCATTGCCTGCAGCAAGTGAATCAGGCATCCTTGGCAAGCTTGTGCTCGGCAATGAGTTTCTTGCTGATGCCGTCGAGAGTGGCATTGATATAGCGTGCGCTGTTGGGGGTGCTGTAGCTCTTGGCTATCTCAATGTACTCGTTCATGGACACGGAGAGGGGAATTGAGGGGAAAGATGTTATCTCGGCAAGTGCCACCTGCATAATCACCCTGTCCATCAGCGGAACGCGCTCCACATCCCAATTGTGAGTACTCTGGGCGATAAGGCTTCTGTAGTACTCGCCACCGTTCAGTGCCTGAAGGATCAGCTTGCATGCAAACTCCTGGTCTTCCTCGTCGCGGAACTCGGGCAGAAGGGGCTGGTCGTCGTTACTTTCGGCAGAGAAGCGGTTGATTGTCTTAAGCACGAAGGTGTCTATAATGAAACGGTCATCGTTCCAGTATATATTCACATCCTCCAGCAGGCTATCCACGTCGTCGTTGTCCACTATGATGTGGCGGTATATCTTACGCCAGAGCTCACGGTCTTCCTCGTAGGTGTCAACGCCGCTTTCCATATACTCGCGGAAGAAGTCGGAATCAACTACCTTGTTGAACAATGTGCGGACGAACTCCTCTTCGTTGGCCCAATCCAGGCGCTGGTTCCTGCGGTTGTCCTGCAACTGGCGGTTGCTCTCTAACTGCAGCATGAAACGGTTGTCCACGAACTTTCGGCTTGGCTCGGACAGTCCCAGACGCTTGGCCCTGTTTGCCTGTGCCTCGTAGGCACGCAAAGCCAGACGGGAAATCTCTACCATCAGGGTCAGCATCGTATTGTACAGGTCATAGGCAGTGCCCAAACTGCTCAAGAGAATCTTCTCGCCATCCTCGGGACAACGTGATCCATTGAGGCAATGGGAGTATACGACCTGCACGGTCTTGATGCGGATAAGTTTACGATTTATCATAAGAACGATTTATAAAGCGCACAAAGGTACTCATTTTTAATGAAGAACAAGGGAGCGGAAGCATAAAATCGGCATAAAAGCATCTTTTCTGTAAAAAACAGATGGCAAAAGCATGCCGCTTTCACCTTTTTTACGTACCTTTGCACCCGCTTATTAGAGCCCGTGTGATGGCGAATTAGGCAAAACACTTAATTTAGAGTAACACAAACTAACAAAAACAAACAAAATGAAAAGTATCGACGTAAAGGGCACAGCCCGCACCGCTACTGGCAAGAAAGCCACCCGTGAAATCCGCAAGAGCGGCTCTATCCCCTGCAACCTGTATGGCGAGAAGCGTGGCGAGAACGGTCTGCCCGTAGCCCTCGGTTTCTCTGTAACCGCTTCTGAGGTTCGCAACCTGGTTTACTCTCCCGACATCTACAGCGTAAACCTGAACATCGACGGTCAGGAGTACAAGGCTGTAATGAAGGAGCTCCAGTTCCACCCCGTAACTGACCAGCTTCTGCACATCGACTTCTACGAGATCACCGAGGAGAAGCCCATCGTAATGGAAGTGCCCATCAAGCTGAACGGTCTGGCAGAGGGTGTTAAGGCCGGTGGTAAGTTGGCTGCAAGCGTACGTAACCTGAAGGTTCGCGCTCCCTACACACAGATTCCCGAGAAGCTGAACATCGACGTTACCCACCTGGGCCTCGGCAAGACCATCAAGGTTGCTGAGCTGAGCTTCGAAGGTCTGGAACTCGTTACCAGCCCCAGCGTAGTAGTTTGTCAGGTTAAGATGACACGTAGCGCTATGAGCGCAATGGCTGCTGCTGCCGGTAAGGGTAAGAAGTAAAGAACTGAGACACTAAACATTCAAATACGGGTAACGGTCATAAAACAACCGCTATCCGTATTTTGCTTTTTTATGAACATACTACAAAAGATATTCTCGTTCCTGCTACCCTCTTCTGCCAACGCAGAGGAGAAAACAGGACGTGAAGAACCTGCAACTATGAAATACCTGATAGTAGGACTTGGCAACATCGGCAACGAATATGATGGCACACGTCACAACGTGGGGTTCCGTGTGGTGGATGCACTGGCAGAGGCTCAGGGTGCCACATTCCAGGACAAGCGCTATGGCTTCGTGTGCAAGACACGAGTGAAGAATGCAGAACTGCTCCTGCTGAAACCCAGCACCTACATGAACCTCTCCGGCAATGCCGTGCGCTATTGGATGCAACAGGAAAAGATTCCCGTTGAGAATGTGCTGATTATCGTGGACGACCTGTCGCTACCCGTGGGTGCCATACGCATGAAACAAAATGGTTCCGATGCCGGACACAATGGCCTGAAGCACATAGCACAGATGCTGAGCACCCAGAACTACAACCGCTTGAAGTTCGGTATAGGTAACGACTTCCCCCGTGGCGGACAGGTGGACTTCGTCCTGGGCAAGTTCTCACCCGAGGACAACAAGGCAATCAACGAGAAAGTTGCCGTGGCATGCGATGCTATCAAAGCCTTTGCCCTGAGCGGGATACAGTTTGCAATGAACCACTATAACAACAAATAGAGGCATCCTTTCATCTCTCTCTGCAAATGAAGAACAACGAAGCGAGAATAGACAAATGGCTGTGGGCCGCACGTATCTTCAAGACACGGACCATTGCCGCTGCTGCCTGCAAAAAGGGACAGGTAAGTATGAAGGGAGCACAACTGAAGCCTTCGCGCACCATACGTGTGAGTGATGTGATTGACGTGCGCAAGCCTCCTATCACCTATAGTTTCCGCGTACTGCAGACCATAGAGAAGCGTGTGGGCGCCAAGCTTGTGCCCGAGGTGATGGAAAACGTTACCGCTCCCGAACAGTACGAACTCCTGGAGATGGCAAAGATTTCCGGATTCATAGGACGTGCCAAGGGTCTTGGTCGTCCGACCAAGAAGGACCGCAGAAGCCTGGACGAGTTTACCAGCGACATGCCTGAGTTCTTCGGCGACTTCGACTTCGACTTTGATGACGACCTGGAGGAAGAAGAGGAGATTGATGAAGCGGAAGAGGAGGAGACAGAAGAAGATTAGTCTCGTCCCCACAATTGAGATATACCTTATATATAATACATAACCACCAAACTAAAGCAAAAGAACTATGAAGAAGTTAAGCATTATCATCATCGCATTAGCAGCATGCGCTGCTGTAGTATGGGGCATTACAGGCTATAATGGCCTCGTGAGCATGGACGAGGGAGTGCAGACCAAGTGGGCTGACGTGGAGACCCAGTACCAGCGTCGTGCCGACCTTATCCCCAACCTGGTGAACACCGTCAAGGGATACGCCGCACACGAGAGCGAGACCCTGGCTGCCGTGGTAGAGGCTCGTGCCAAGGCAACAAGCGTGAACATCGACCCCAGCAATATGTCGGCAGAGCAGATTACCAACTTCCAGAAGGCACAGGACGGTGTAAGTTCCGCCTTGGGACGCCTGCTTGTTACCGTGGAAAAGTATCCCGACCTGAAGGCCAATGAGAACTTCCGTGAACTTCAGGCACAACTGGAAGGTACCGAGAACCGCATCAGCGTGGCACGCCACGACTATAACGAAGCCGCACGCAAGTACAACACCACTCTGCGCAGCTTCCCCAAAAATATCCTGGCCGGCATGTTCGGTTTTGAGAAGAAGTCCTACTTCGAGGCTCAGGAGGGCAGCGAGCAGGCTCCTGCCGTGCAGTTCTAAGGAACTATGAGAAATATTCTCTGTATTATACTCCTTGTCTTTGCACCGATACTGGCAATCGGTGCAGAGGATAAGGCATACTCCATAGAGTCCGTACCTAATGTCTATGCACAGGACCGCCGTCTGCACGTCAGCGACCCGGGAGGATTGCTCATGCCCGAAACCTCTGCCGAGATAAGTCGCATGCTAACTCTTCTGGAGGACAGCACCGGCATACAGTCCATGGTGGTTATGCTTCCAAGCATAGGGCAAGAGGACATCTTTGACTTTGCCCACAACCTGTTCCGCCACTGGGGCATAGGCAACAAGGAGAACAACAACGGCATGCTGATTGTTTACGTGGCTGACCAGCGCAAGATACACTTTACCACCGGTTATGGTCTGGAAGGCATACTGCCAGATGCCATGTGCAAGCGCATACAGTCGCGCTACATGATTCCGCATTTCCGCAAAGGAAACACCGACCTGGGCATGCTGGAAGGCACAAAGGCTGTTGTGGGCGTGCTGGATGGCTCCATGAAGGCCGACAACACAGAGGAAGAAGCTACATTGTGGGAAATTTTCCTAACCTTGGGGGGAATCATGTTCATCATCGTTGTTCCAATCTGGCTGATACACCGTCAGGAGCATACCTGCCCGAAGTGCGCAAAGGCAAGCAGCCTTAAACTCGTCTCCCAGACGACCACCCCGACACGCAAAGGCAAGTTAATCAGAAAGACCCTGCTCTGCTCCCATTGCGGACACACCGTTGTCAGGGAGTATCACCAGTCCAATAACGACGACACTGGCGCAATGATGGGTGGCATGATGATGGGTTCCATGCTTGGAGGCAGACGCCGCGGTGGTGGCGGAGGTTTCATGGGCGGTTCCTTCGGAGGTGGCAGCACTGGTGGCGGCGGCTCTACTTCGGGATGGTAAGCGAACGGAAAACGGAAAACTACGGCGCTCACCACTCCACGCTCCCAACCTATTCCTCCCCCTACAGGGGGACTGAGGGGGGCCTCCCAATTTTCAACTCTTCCTGAACCTCTTTGTTACGGCAGCATATCCGCACCGTTGACAGAGAGGTTCTGTTGCAATATGACGTGTGAAGCCATCATAAAGAGCACAGGCACGAGGGGAGTCCAGCACCTCCTCCAAAGTCTGGTGGAATAAATTGCCCAGAGGAACGTTGCCATTATGGTCCAGGCAACAGGGAACTACCGTACCGTCCACGAGTACGCCAATCTGGTTGCGCAGGGCATAGCAGAAAACCTCCTCTGTCTCAATAGCCTCACGCTCCTCATCAGGCCACTCGAAGATGTGGTCGTACTCCAAATATATATTATCCGTCATCTTCCATCCATCATAGCGCTCCGTCCATGGACGTGGCACATACTCTGATGCCAGGTCCAGGAGTCGTTCGTTGTCCTTGTCATAACCTCCCTGATTCCAAAGGCGCAAGACAACAATCACCCCCAACTGTGCTGCCTTCTGCGCGAAGGTCATCACCTGACGCATATATTCCTCTGGTGCATCCTTCCCATTGCCTTCGTGCGAGTGCAAAGATATCTGCACCTTATGGGGCAAGGCCTCCAACAGGGCATCACCGACCCTGTCCAGAAGAGTGCCGTTTGTTGTCAGCACCGGGATAAAGCCTTTTGCCTTTGCCATACGGACATACTCAGGCAGATGACGGTGCATAAGAGGTTCGCCCATCAGGTGAAAATACAGGAACTTTATCCTGCCCGACAACCTGTCTGTAAGCAAATCAAACTCATCCACAGACATGGTGCGCCCCTTCCGCTCCGTCTTGGGGCAGAAAAGGCACTCAAGATTGCACACGTTGGTTATTTCAAGGTAGCAACGGGAAATCATGTCGTCAACAGTTCTTCAGCGTTCTGTATGAAAGTATGTGCCAAGTTATAGCGGCCGCCAGCAATAGAAGAAGAACACTGAGCCACATAGGGAGTCCCATACCGAAGGCACAATACAATAAAGTTATCCACACCAGCGACACGGAGACTACCTTGGTATGCAGAGGTATTGCCTTGTGCTCGCGAAAGTTGCGGATATACGGTCCAAGAGTGCGATGCCCAAGGAGCCAGGCGTAAAGTCGTGGAGAACTGCGGAAGAACAATGCTGCTGCCAGCAACAGGAAAGGCGTAGTGGGCAATAGGGGCAGAAACATGCCCATCAAGCCCAAACCTACTGCCACAAGGCCCACGGCCTTCATGCAAACATTCTTCATCCTTGTCTGCACCAAGCCTTTAAGCGTACTTCTCCGAAACTATACGGCAGATGTTCACCACCGTCTGCATGGCCTTCTCCATGCTTTGAATGGGCAGGAACTCGTGTCGGCCGTGGAAGTTCAGTCCTCCAGCAAAGATGTTGGGACAGGGCAGACCCTTGAACGAAAGCTGCGCGCCATCAGTACCGCCACGGATAGGCACTACCTTTGAGAATCCGCATGCCTCCTCTATGGCACGCAGGGCTATTTCGGTGATATGGGGCTTGTCCACCAACTGGGTGTGCATATTATAATAGGTATCCTTCACCTCGGGCAGGAAGGTGCCATGACCGTACTTGTCGTTCATCCTCTCGCACATGTCCAGGATGAGGCGCTTGCGCATCTGGAACATCTGTGTGTTGTGGTCGCGGATTATGTAGGTCAGGGTTGCCTGCTCCACCCCACCCTGCATCTGGTACAGGTGGAAGAAGCCTTCGTAACCCGTAGTGCGCTCAGGCACCTCGTTCTCCGGCATCTGCTGGGCAAACTCCGTGGCCAGCAGGGCGGCATTCACCATCTTGTCCTTGGCATAACCGGGATGCACGCTCACGCCATTCACCACAATCTTGGCACTGGCGGCATTGAAGTTCTCATACTCCAGTTCTCCCACCTCGCTGCCGTCCATGGTGTATGCCCACTGGCATCCGAACTTCTCCACATCAAACAGATGTGCACCACAACCGATTTCCTCGTCGGGATTGAAGCATACACGCACCTTGCCGTGCTTCACCTCGGGGTGCCTTAGCAGGTATGCCATTGCCGACATTATCTCTGCTATACCAGCCTTGTCGTCGGCACCGAGCAGGGTATGACCATCGGTAACAATGAGGTCCTCGCCCTTATGTTCCAAGAGTTCAGGAAACAGGCTGACGCGTGTAACTATTCCTTCCGCCTCGTCCAGCACAATGTCCGTGCCATCGTAGTTATCTATGATGCGTGGCTTCACATCAGCACCCGAGCAGTCAGGACTGGTGTCCATGTGTGCAATGAAACCCACCACAGGCACTTCCTCCATACCCTCGCTTGCAGGAAGTGTGGCAAAGACATAGCCATGAGCATCCATCTCTACCTCCTGCATGCCTATCTCCTTCAGTTCCTCCACCAGGTATTCTGCCAAGCGCAGTTGTTTCTCAGTACTGGGACAACGGCCCTCAGCCTCCTCGCTTGACTGGGTGTCGAAACTCACATATTTCAAGAATCTTTCTACTATTTCCTTTTTCATATTGTCCATGTTCTTACATTATTCTTCCGCACAAAGGTACGATTAAGCGAGGGAAGTACAAAATAAATAATGTTTTATTTTTGCTTCCGAGTGTGAGTACCTTCGAGACGCAGTCTCAATGGTACGATTAAGTGAGCGAAAAAGCAAGAGCATAGCATGCTGACTTCCTGTTGTGAAAGGAAGACTAATCCAACTTTATTGGCAGATAGTATCTTATTGGTATGATTCTACCGGCTTCAGTAGCAGGTTTCCATCGTGGCATATTCTTCACGACTCGCATGGCTTCCCTGTCCAACCCTTTGTTTCCTGAACCACGAACTATCTCTATGTCGCTTAAGCTTCCGTCTACATTGATTGTAAACCTGAGTATTATTCTGTCACATGTCTTGTTCTTCAGGGATTTCCTGGTATATCGGAATTCTTTTCTTAGATACTCCTTCAATGCTTCCTGCCCACCTGGAAATTCGGCAAGAAATTCAAAATCTGCATAAATAGTACTGTCCCTACTCTCCTTGGTTTTCAAACTATCAGTGTTGCTGACCACGATCTCTGTCTTAGCATGAGAAAGAATGGAGACAACAAGCATGGAAGACAGGAATAGTCCTCTAAGTACGAGAAACTTGTTTGAATTCTGTTTGTTATTCATATTGGCATTGCGTTTAAAGCCTTTACGTATGTACTATTACTTTTGAAATCTGTCCTATTCGAATTGGATGTATTTTGAAATCTTGCTGAGAATGGTTTCTATGCTGACTTCCTCGTAGGTGAAGATGAGCATGCGCATGGCATCTTTGCGTCCCTTCTTGTAGAACTCGATGGCATAACATTTCTTTGCCTTCTCCCGGATGATTCGGTCATTTAATATGCCTGCATTCTTGATTTCTTCTAAATGAGGAAGCTGAACAACGAAGATTTTGTCGGCGTTGGTATTTTCAATAAATTCGCCAGAAGTGAATGTACGCTCGTACTTAGCGCGTAGTTGCTTTATGGTACTTTTTACCTTGGCACGCTCTTTAGCAGAGAGAGTGGCATTCTTCTTGTCGTCAGTGTCTGCATCCACACCACCGTTGTGCTCTATTTGTCCTTCCATCCAATAGGTATCACAATTCTTGAGCATCCAACCAGTGATGGTGGGAAAATAGCTTGGGTCATACTCGTACTGTTCATGTCTGAGAGCTATAGTAGTAGTGTCCATTGTTTGTGTTAGTACAAGGAAGTTGTTGAAGTAAGTACATATTGCTCCCACCTCAAAGATAGGTGAGCCTTGGTGCTTTTGTATGTCGCCAAACGAGTATGTTAGCATAAAGGTGGCGCCAAACTTTAGCGAATTGACAGGTAGAAACTTGGAAAGTCCTAAATGTTTCCTCAATCTATGCGAGTAAAGATGTTTGTTTACTTCCTTTTTTGCCTTAAATCTCTTCTTTACCAATTCTTCCTCTGTTGGCTGAGGACGTCCAAGCACTTCATAGAGGGCCTTTGGATTATTGCGGTACATCTGGGCAATGATTTGTATGGTCTTCTCATCAAGACATAGTGTATCATGCGGAGAAACCTTAACAACCTCGGTGACATTCATGTCTGCTTCTAATTCGATGAGAATTCCATTTACCAACTCAAGTTTTCCTTCTGACCGTAATTGGCTAATCCAGTCTTTTATCTCTGAATCCGAATAGATGGTATCGCCAGTTGCGGTTATCTGTTTCTCGATATGTATTACTACTGTATTTTGCTCCGGCAGGGCAAATATGGTAGAAGCACCTACCAGTGTAACGCCCCACAATATGGCCGCGGTTTTACCCCAATGCCCAAGAACAGTGACACCCTTGCGCTTCATTTCCTTGATGCGACGACGGATAAAGGATTGATTGAAACCATTGGTAAAGATGGAACATTCGTCAGAAGCCACTTCCAGCAACAGGCACTGATAAGAATGTACATCCACTCCTTGTGCAAGAACAAGGTGATCGGCCTCAAATTCGTGCAAGTCGCGCAAGTGCTTGCGTACCACCCATAGCATGGGGTTGAACCATAGTAGCCTTACCATCACCTCTATGCACCACACGTCAATGTAGTGCAAACTCTGGATATGAGCCTTTTCATGCTTGATAAATATCTCTTCAGCCTCTTTGCTGCTTCCCATGGGCAGGAATATGATGCTTCCCATGGAGAAGGGAGTGCTGACCCATGGTTTCCGTACGATGGTGCAGGAACCCTCCATGTTTGAGAGCCTGATAGCACGTGTACGAAGCAAGAGCTGCACAAGAGGGATGAGTATTATGAGCAAGAGCAGTGCTGACACTATGGGAATGCCAAGGTAGATACATTTTTGGATAGTGCTGGCAGATATTACAAATTGTCCATTTTCGGGCAAGGGCGTTGGAGTGGATATGCCCTCTGCTTCTGCGGCTGGCATTTCCTCAGCAATCACCTTCGTATCAGGATTCTCATATTGGTATCGCCTGGCCTCTTCCTGGGTGAGAGTAATAACCTCAACTTCTTCTTGAGGCATAATTTTAGGCAGAACTGCCAATGAGACTATCTGCAGGAGACATACCACAGGGATACTCAGCAAGTACATGCGCTGAAAACGAAACGATTGCTTGCGCGACATCACCAATAAGTAGAATGCCATCAGCAGAGTTGATACCAGCAGGATATGGCCATAGCTTTGTAGCATGGGAATGAGGGAATTAAAGTTTATCATAAGGTGTGAAGGGGTTAAAGTGATTTTTGGGGGTGGACATGTAACAGGATTATTCCTCGTCATTGATTTCGTCAAGGATTTTATTCAGTTCTTCCTTGCTCAATTTTTCGCTCTTCACGAAATAGGAGAAGAAGTTACGCAAAGAACCCTGAAAGAGTATGTTACGGGTTTCCTGCATAAAGCCATTAATGTATTCTTCGCGAGAGAGCAAAGGACGAAATACATGTGCCTTGCCCCTGCGCTCAGGTGAAACCACTCCTTTGCGAGTTAGCACCTGCATCACGGTCAGCACCGTTGTATAGGCTGGTTTAGGTTCGCCCATTACTTCGATTATCTCGTTCACGGTGGCTTCGTTCTTGCTCCACAGGATGTTCATCACGTTTAGCTCAGCCTTGGTCAAAGATTTCTTGTTTTCCATATCGCCTAAGTGTTATATTCATTGCATTTGATAATCAAAAAGTATACGTTGTTCTGTTTCTTCTACTGCAAATGTAGTACAAAAAGATATACTGGCAAACATTTTTAACTACGATTATAGTATTTAGATAAGCAAAAACGCCAACAAGCAACTATAGTCATAGTACTATACATTATATATATAGGTAAACTCTATGAATTCACACACCTTATATCCATAGTAGTCTTGAAGTTTGTCGCCTCATCAATCGTCACTGAGCAGCCCTTGGCCAAAAGCATCATTGAGACAGCGCTATGCCAAAGTTCTAAGTAAGGCAATAATAAGCAGAAAGAGCACTTTCTAAAAAATAAACTCAATATTGCGGAGCATTGTACTGAACGTTGAGAACGAATGTACTAAACATTGGGGACAATTGTACTCAATATTGGGGACAAATTTATGAACGCGTTTTTCATCAGTTTATTTCCTTGTCTTAATGCTTTTAATAAGTGTAGTTCTCGCCTTTAGAACAATATGAGGAAGTCGCCCTTTCACAATACTATATTGTAAAGACAGGTATTTACGTTGACCTGACGGCATTAGAAACTAACATGTTTCAAGAATCTTTCTACTGTCTCCGTTCTCACGTCTATCTGCTCAAAGTTAATAAAATATTTTTCATTACACGGGCATAATTTGTCTTATTCACGATAAATTACAGTTACATACACTAAAAAAGACTGTGTTCATTCTTTTATTTATAGCAATTAGTTATCTTTGTGTGGCATATTATGCCTATTGCACTATATTGCAAACAAATCATATTCAAACAATAAACCCTTCTATCATGAAAAGAAGACTTCATTTAGCACTACTGTTGTTGCTTGCAGTTGTTGCACAAGTGACTTATGCCCAAGCGCCGGTGGCAACACCTGAGGAGGCTGTGACGGCATTGCTCAACCGTATTGGCGGCAACGGCACTGCAGACAAAATCAAGTTCGTGATTGATGCCAGCCTCGCCGAGAACGGCAAGGATGTGTTCGTCATCACATCGCAGGACGGCAAACCCTGTATCAAGGGTAACACACAGTTGTCGGTGACAACGGGTATCAATTGGTATCTGAGCCACCATGCGCATATCAACCTGACATGGAACCAGCTTACCACCGACCTCTCTGCGGTAAGCCTGCCCACCCCCGCCACAGAGGAGACACATGAAAGCACGGCAAAGTACCGCTACAACTTCAACACCTGTACCTTCTCCTATTCTATGGCCTTCTGGACGTGGGAGCGCTGGCAACAGGAGATTGACTGGATGGCCTTGCACGGCATCAATGCTCCCTTGAACCTCGTAGGTCTTGATGTCGTTACACGCAAGTTCCTCCGTGAACTCGGTGTGAGCGAGAGCGATATCAACGCCTACATCGCAGGCCCTGGCTTTATCGCATGGTTTGCCATGAACAATCTGGAAGGCTGGGGCGGTACCATCAATTCGCCTAACACAGGTGTGAATATGAGCGGCAACCCCGACTGGTGGTACACCCGTCAGGAACAGCTCTGCCGCAATATGCTCCAGCGAATGCGTGAACTGGGTATGCAGCCAGTAATCCCCGGCTTCAGCGGTCAGGTTCCCAACTGCATTGTAAACTATAGCATCAATGGCTTTAGCAGTGGTGATGTAGTAAACAACGGTACTTGGGCAGGTGGTTATACACGTCCCGACATTTTGAAACCCAATACTGAAAGTTATCGCACTTTCGCAGCTGTATATTACAAGCATTTGCACGAAGTAATGGGTGTGTCTGAACTCTATAGCATTGACCCCTTCCACGAAGGTAGTCTCCCCTCGGGAGTTTCAAATGAAACCTGCTACCCCGAAATCATGGAGGAGCTTGACGTATACTACAATAATGTCAGTCAGGACGACAAGACCAAATACAACGTTGACGAACAACCCAAGTGGATGATTCAGTACTGGCAGGGCGTGCCCCAAAGTGGTGCGTTTACTGCAATGAAGGATGCCGGTTACGCAAGTCGTTTCATCGGTCTTGACCTTTTTGCTGACAATATCTATGCAGACAATGCAGCCAAGTGGCGTACCAACTACTATGACACTTGCCCCTACATCTACTGCATGCTCCACAACTTCGGTGGTCGTAGCGGTTTGCACGGTCGTTTGGAAACAACTATGGATGGTTACTTCCAGGCACTTGCAAAGAACAACAACTGTCAGGGTATTGGTGCAACTCCTGAAGGTACGGAAACGAATCCCATCCTTTATGACATGCTCTTCGAACTTCCTTGGATGAATAGCAATCCAGGTGCAGATGCGTGGTTGGAAGAATATGCTTATTCTCGCTATGGCGTGCAGAATGATACAGCCCTCTCTGCTTTGAAGAACTTGAAGAAGTCAGTTTGGGACTGTAAGGTAAACCAGCAGGGTACTTCTGAAGCCGTGATTCTTGCACGTCCTAACTGGACGGTAAGTAGCGTTTCTTCTTGGAGTACATCTGCCATCTACTGGGACACACAGGATGTGCTGATGGCAGCAGACCTGCTCGTTTCTGCCGAAGAAATAATAGAAAGTGCAGCAGGAAAGGACAACTACAACTACGACGTCATAGATGTCATTCGTCAGTCCATGGTGGACTATGCCGCACAATTGCTGCCCTTGATAAATGCAGCACGTGGCAACACCGCAGAATACACCCGTCTCTATCAGCTCTACCTGCAACTGATGCTCGACCTCGACACGATGCTCTCTTACGACGAGAACTTTAAGCTCGAACGTTGGACAAGCCTTGCACGCAATATTGCTAATGAAGTAGCCGGAACTACTGAAAACGATCGCAACTGGCTCGAATGGAATGCGCGTACGCAGGTGACCGTTTGGTCAAAGGGTAATACCGATCTTCACGACTATTCTAACCGTTGCTGGGCTGGATTGATTAAGGACTTCCACTACAAGCGTTGGAAACATTTCTTCGAAAATAATGGCAATGCTCCAAGTGGCGGTTGGTTCAGCGGATTTGAATACCCCTGGACAGTAGACTTCAACGAAACATACAACTTTGCGGGTGACTACTCAAAGGTCGTAATCCCCACAGATATGACTGCCACAGAAAAGGCAGCAGAAACCTTCGGTAAGTACTTCGGTCGTGTAAAGGGTGCTACAAAGAATTACATCTTCCCCATGGGCGTTACAACCAACGCTACAAAGAGCGATGTGATTCCCGAAGTGTATCGTGGAAAGACTGTGGAACTTCCGCTTATCATTGGTAAGAATGTAACCATATCAAGCGTATGGGTGGACCTCAACAACGATGGTTCTAAAGGCAACGGCGAGACACTCACAGCCGACGGCAATAAAGTAACAATCCCCGCCGATGCCAAGATTGGCAAGACTAAGGCACAAGTCGTGTTCAGCGATGGCACAGACATCACATTCAGCCTTGCCCTCGTAGAAAGTATTACAAGTGCGCGTACCGTAACTGCAGTTGCCGGTGCTAACGGTTCTGTTGCGATTGAAGGTACAGACGAACTCTCCATCTCTACAACCGAGGCTGTCAAGATTACCGCCACAGCCAACACGGGTTACAATTTCGAGAACTGGACCGATGTCAATAGCAATGTGGTAAGCAACGACAATCCTTTCATTTACTACGGCAAGGAAGAAGCCACCTTCACGGCAAACTTTATTCAGGACAAGTGGGGAGTTGTGGCATGTGGCTATGATAAAGATAGCAACGGAAATGTTAAGGATGAACAGACTATTCTTTCGGATATAAAGACTAATGGTGTCTTTCCACAAAACATAACATTTGCATACTATAATCGCGAAAAGGAGACAATATATGAAGCAGCAGATGCACCTGCAAGCATCTTTACAACAGTCCCGCAGATAATAAATGTTCCACGAGGCGCAAGTTTTGACATTGAATACAATGGTGGCAATGGACTTAAATATGCATACTTCCGCGCATTCATAGACCTTAATGCCGATGGCGATTTCGATGACGAGAACGAACTTCTTAAAACAGTAGGTACAGAAGGCAAAGAGAACACAGCAGTATGCTCAAGCAAAATCAATGTTATATTGCCCTACGATATTCCATTAGGAATGACTCATATGCGCTTACGTTTCGATGGCGCTTGGCACAACAATAGCAAACCTTCAAGCAATAAAGCCAAAGACCCCTGTATCCGTCCTGTTTACGAAATTGTCATCAACGTAACCGAAAAGTCGGACAAGGCTGCAACAATCAACGTTGAGACCAACAGCAAGGATTGGGGTACCGTTGAGGTATGGACCGATGAGACCCCCGACGGTTCTACAGGTACCGAGTGGGTAGTGAGCGCAAACATACCCATGTACCTGCGTGCTACCAAGGCAAGCGAAGATGTTGAGTTCCTCGGCTGGTACGACCACTACGGCCGCCTGCTCACCAACGAACTTGAATACACGATGTATGCACGTGAAGATGCCACTTACACCGCCAAGTTCCGCAAGTTCCTCGAAATCGATGGTTGGGAGATAGAGTACCGCACAGAAGGTGCCGACATCATCCTCACCAATGTGAGAAAAAATGGTGAAGGCGACTTGGTGATTCCTGAAACCATCAATATTCTTGGCGAGACTCATACTGTCATTGGTTTTGACAATGGTTTATTCAACAACAACAAAGCATTAACATCCATCACCTTGCCAAAGTCGGTTGAGTTTTTAGGTAGCAACTCCGTTTTCAAAACATCCCTTAATGGTAACATTACCCCCTCTACAGGCGGAAACCAACTTGACAGCAGCAAAAGTCAATTAATTGACCTTGGAGGTTATTCTTTAGACAGAGATAAAGTTTGGACCTTGAACGTTTCTTTTAAAACAGAAGGTAAAAATTCATTATACAACAAATGGGGTACAATTTTGCTTTCTGGCGGCAACAATGCTTCAAACAACCAGTGGCTATACTTGTCCGCACATGGTAATGGTTATCTAAGATTGCCCGGCTTTGCAAGTCTATATAGCGACAGTCAAGATGCCAGCAACTTCTTTTATGAGCACACTAATGGCAAAATAACCACTTTCACAGTCTCTATAGCGAATCAAGGCAATGGCAAGGCTATCGTAACTGTTATAAACTCTGATGGTGATTCTAAATCGAGCGAAGCAGTTGACTTCAACCCAAATAGTTTTATCCAACTTTCAAGTTACATAACAACTGGTGTAAACATCACAAAATTAGAAATCACAGAGGGAGAGATTCCTTGTGCATTCAGTGGTTGCAGTAATCTTGATGCCATAATAGTTGAGGCAGGAAGCACAACTTACTCATCCATCGACGGTTGTTTGTATAATGCTGACGGCAGTAAACTTCTCTGCACCCCCGAGGGTAAGGCAAAGGGAGCAGATCGCCGCGCATTAGGTACTTTGATTAAGCAGATGCAGAGTCTAACTGCTCAGGTAGGTACGTTCAATCCAATTGGCAAGGACACAGAAATCTCACTGCAAACCAATGAAGGCACAGACTATTACATCTGGTGTAGCAATCCTCATACCAGTGGAAATGATGGTAAAGGTGGTGTTGCTGCCTTACTCGACGAGAATGCTGACACATATCTTCATACAAACTATACAAACGTTTCTGCAAGCAACGACTTCCTGCAGGTGGAACTTGGCGAAGGCAATGAACTCAGCCAATTCAAGATTGCAGGCATGCAACGCAAGGGGGCAACGGATGATTTTCCAAAGAAAATTGAAATACAAGGAAGTACAGATAAGTTGAATTGGGAAAATATTGCAATAGTGGACAATCTGACCCAAAAAGCTGGGGATTCTTGGAATTCGGAAATTATCTCTCCTGAGAAGAAATATTCATATTTGAAGTTTGTTGTCACCACAGGCACAAACCGAAAGTTCTTCCACATGGCAAAATTTGACCTCATCAAAGTATCCACTTCTGCCACTCTGCATAAAACCTTCGTTGGCAGTGCACTTACCGCTGATTTTGCTGCAGAAAAGTATGATGTTTTGCTTGCAACTACAGATGTTTACGATAATGGCACTACTGCACAGGAGATGCAGGATGCAAAAGCAGAACTACAAACAGCTTACGATGCGCTTGTGGCAAAGATCAATGATGTAACCTCAGTAAAGTTCACCACCGACGAAGCCAACCCTGTCCTCTACAAGATATTCATCAAACGTACAGCTGATGTTACCGTACTGAAATATGATGAGAGCGACAAGATGATTGCCGTACAAAACAAGGCAGACAACAATTCATGGCAGGCATGGTACTTCATGGGTAGCACCAACGGCATCACCATCCACCCCTACAACGCTGATGGCATGGTGCTCAGTGCAGACAATACCAGCAATGACCCTGCTAAAGTATGGGCCACTCAAAAGGGTGAGAAAGTGTTCTATGAATGGTTGTTTATAAAGCAGAGTGACGGTTATTGGAACATTCAGGCTCATGACAAGAGCAACTATTTCAGCAATAACGGTGGCACCAGCAACAAGATGGGATTCTGGAAAAATGACCCGACTACAGATACTGGTTCTTTATTTAAATTTGAAGAGGTTGATTTCTCAAACGATAATCCCCGTTTCTACCAGCTCAGCGATGTAAAGACAATACTTGTTGACGGCACCAATATCTATGGAGGCACCAGCATCGGTTTGTACACTGGTGGCAAGGAGTATAGAGAGGCTTACACTAATGCTGCGGCACTGGTTAGTGCTGGTAACACTTCTGTTTCTGCCGACTGCTATAATGCATACATGGCTCTGCGCTCTGCAAGCAAGAACCTGTCCTATAACGAGGTGGACGAGAATAGTTTCTACTTTATAAAGTCAGTGGCTAACAATGATTATTGTAAAGGCAAGTATGTATATACCTGCTACCAGCCAACTACTCGCCAGAGAGGAAATTATACAGGAACTCACGACCATCGACACCTTATCTTTGATGCTGTTGCAGATATTCCGCAAATGCCTTTGGCTATGTTCCAGTTTGAGAAGAGCGGCACACAAGGACAATACAAGATGAAGAACTTGCACACAGGTTTGTATATTAAGAGTTTTGCCAAAAATGCAGAGCTTATGGGTTCCGCACAGCAAGCACAGGTGATTACCATTGCTGGCATTACCGATGAACAGGTTACACTGAAAATAGGCGCGAACGATCCGATGCATGCACAGGAGGATCTTGGTGTCATCGTTCAGTGGGGAGCAACCCCTGGAAACGCCTCTGTATGGAGTATTGATGAAGTTAACGACAAATCCCTCATCAAGCAGACTGTATCTGTAAGCAGTGTCGGTTACTCTACCCTCTACCTCAACTATCCCGTTGCTATCCCTGATGGTTTGACAGCATACCAAGTAGGAACTATTGAGGATAACGTACTGAAGATGGAAGAAGTTAGTGGCACTATACCTGCACGCACTGCTGTTGTTCTTCAGGGGGTTGAAAACTCATATGACTTTGTACTCACCGAGAAAGCAAACACAAGCAGAGCCACAGCAATATTGAGCGGTACCCTTTACAAGCAGACAATGACCAAGGAGGAGGGAAGCAAGTACTATGTGCTTGCTGTTAGCGACGGAAAGGTTGGTTTCTATCAGGCTATATTGGAAGATGATACGAGCCAGTTCATCAATGCTGCAAACAAGTCTTATCTGCAAGTTTCAGAGAGCGACGGAGAGGCACAAGCCGCTTTCCTTGCCTTTGACTTTGATGACTTCGAGACGGGCATCGAGGATGTGACAGAAAACGGTCATCCTTGTCAACCTGTAATCTTCGACCTCCAGGGCCGTCGTGTACTGAAGGCAAACAAGCCTGGCATGTACATCGTTGATGGCAAGAAGGTGTTGGTGAAGTAAAACTGGAAGAACAGACGCCGTACATATTTATAATATTACGCGCGCATATACACATGAGGACGAGGAGGTGCCGACGAGAGAAGTGCACCTCCTCGTTTTTATGTTCTGAAAAAATACCTCATCTCTCAGTACGAAAAGCTCAAGAAAAATATCTATCTTTGCACTGAATATGATAGATAGAATAACCACAGACAAGATAAAGGAGGCGGCACAGATAGTAGATGTGGTGTCGGATTTCGTCACGCTGAAAAAGTCAGGTGCCAACTACAAGGGCCTCTGTCCATTCCATGACGATCGCACGCCATCGTTCATGGTCTCCCCGGCCAAGAACTATTGCAAGTGCTTTGCCTGTGGTAAGGGTGGCAATCCCATCGGCTTCATCATGGAGCACGAGCAACTGTCCTATCCCGATGCGCTTCGCTACTTGGCAAAGAAGTATGGCATACAGGTGGAGGAGAAGGAACTCACCGCCGAGGAGCGTGCTGCACAGACGGAGCGCGAGAGTATGTTCATCCTGAACGAATGGGCGCTCAAATGGTTCAAGGACCAGATGCACAACACCATGGACGGACGTGCCATTGGCCTTGCCTACTTCCGCGAACGTGGTTTCCGCGACGATATCATAGAGAAGTTCCAGTTGGGTTTCTGTCCCAAAGGACGAGACACCATGAGCCGTGCCGCACTGAAAGAGGGTTATCGCGAACAGTACCTCGTGGGCACCGGACTTTCCATCAAGCGCGAGGACGGCACGGTAGTGGACCGCTTTTGGGGACGCGTCATGTTCCCATGGTACACCATAGGCGGCAAGGTGGCAGGCTTTGGCGGACGTGTCTTGGATGCCGCCACCAAGGGCGTGGCCGTCAAGTACCAGAACTCGCCCGAATCCAGCATCTATAGCAAACGACGCGAACTGTACGGTCTCTACCAAGCCAAGCAAGCCATCGTCAAGATGGACCAGGTATACATGGTAGAGGGCTACACCGATGTTATCTCCATGCACCAATGTGGCATAGAGAATGTAGTAGCCAACTCGGGTACCGCCCTGACCAAGGAGCAGATACATCTCCTGCACCGCTTTACCAACAACATCACCCTTCTCTACGACGGTGACGATGCCGGCATACATGCAGCCCAGCGAGGTACGGACATGCTTCTGGCGGCAGGCATGAACGTGAAGATACTGCTCTTGCCCGACGGGGACGACCCCGACAGTTTTGCCCGCAAGCACAATGCCGAGGACTTCCGCCGCTACGTAGAGGAGCATCAGGTGGACTTTCTCAAGTTCAAGACCAATCTGGCACTGGCCGAGGCGCAGAACGACCCTCGCAAACTCAGTGCCCTGGTGGCAGAGATAGTAACCAGCATATCCTTCATCCCCGACGAGATAACCCGCTCGCTCTACATCCGCGAAACGGCACAAACCATGCGCATGGACGAGAAAATGATTGTCCGTGCCGTGCAGAACCAGATGTCCAAGAACCGCGAGGAGGAGTACAAGCGAAGAAACTCGACACAAAACCTGCCCAACGAAATCGGGCCATCACCGTTGGGAGTACCAGGCGAAGAACCAGCACAACCTATCCAGCCAACCGAAGCCATCCCAACCAATGGCAACGGCCAGCAACCTGCCCCATCACCCCAGCCAGCGCAGGCAAGGAACATACAAAGTAAGGCTGCGCATGGAACAGAACTGCTTCTGGCACAACTGATAGTAAGATATGGAGAAAAGATAGTATGCGAGGCAGAGGACGAAAACGGCAACAATGTTCCTTTGTCCGTTGCTGAATTCATTTTCTACTCACTTGCCCAGGATGGCCTTACCTTCAATCATCCTACTGCACAAGTAATTCTGGACAAAGCCATGGAACACATCCACGATGAAGGCTTTGTGGCAGAGAAGTATTTCCTTGGGCACCACAACCCACAATTGTCGCAGGCAGCCTTCCAACTTTGCATGGACAAGGAGGAATTGAGCAAGTACCATACCCGTGGACAACAGATAACTACCGACGCCGACAGGCTGATGGAACTAACCACCCATGTACTGGCAGACATGAAAATTTCCATCGTGCGCAAAGAGATAGAACGGGTGATGGCAGAAATGAAAAACCCTGCCACACCTAAGGAGCAGGGACGCGAATTGCTTGTCAAATACAAGGAACTGAAAGATGCCGAAAAGCGCCTTGCCAAAGACTGTGGCGACAGGGTGCTGAGATAAACGGGGAAGCCCCCTCAATCCCCTATAGGGGGAGGAGTGAGCGGTGAGAGATTTATCCACCCCCTCCCCCTTCGGGTACTACCCCTGTCTCAGGGGTAGAGTAAGTTACAACCGGAAGCATCGTGCCAGCAAACTCTGCCCAACATCGCAATGGGAATTGCGACCCTCTTCGCCCCCTGAGACAGGTGGGCGAAGAGGGTCTTTAGAAGAATGACTTGATGTCTTTCTGTACCCTCTGAGGGTCGCACTACCCAGTGCGACGCAGGGTAAAGCGCGAAGCGCGGAGGGGGTGGATAAAACGAAAAAAAACTGCGGACGCTGCACGCAGCGTCCCTACTTTATTGTCATCATTATTATTCGCCTGCGCTCATCAAGCTAAAGCAGTCGCAAGTTCATCAAGCTACGCAAGTCAACGTTAAACCTTCAACGTTCAACGTTACCGTCCGCTCACCGTTGAACGCTCATCCGTTACCCTCTCATCCTTATCAGCGATAGGAACTCCTCGCGGGTCTTGGCCTGGTTAAAGGCGCCACAGAAGTCGCTGGTAGTGGTGATGCTGCCCTGCTTCTCCACACCACGCATCTGCATGCACATGTGCTGAGCCTCCACAACAACCATCACACCCTGTGGATGCAGAGCCTCATGAATGGCTTCGCGTATTTGCTTGGTAAGGCGTTCCTGCAACTGCAACCTGTGACTGAATACATCCACCACACGGGGAATCTTGCTCAGGCCCGTAACTACACCATTGGGGATATATGCAATATGAACACGGCCATAGAAGGGAAGCATGTGGTGCTCGCAAAGAGAGTAGAAATTGATGTCCTTGACGATGACCATCTGGTTGCACCCCTCCTCGTGAAAGATGGCACTCTGAAGAATGGCAATGGGGTCCTGTTCGTAACCTCGGGTGAGGTCAGTCATGGCACGAGCCACACGCAACGGAGTCTTTAGCAAGCCCTCCCTGTGCGGGTCCTCGCCCAGCAATTCCAAGACACGTTCTATATGCTGTTGAATCTCCTGCTGCACAGGAGTCAGTTGGTTCTTCTCTTCTGAGTTCATGTTCATAGATGTTTATCTTGCTCTTCACGATGATGGCTCTGGGGAATCTGCCTGATTCGCGCATGGCCGTAAGCACCTCCATAGCCTCCTCGCGTGTCTGGAAGTCGCCCACACGGCATATCCAGTGAGGAGAGGAGAAACTGGTGTACACACTGAGGTCCTCGAACCAGATCTTCGTGCGCTCGGCCATCTGGCGGGCTTGCAGCTTGGACTTCTGGTCATTGCCTCCGTAGTAAACCTGAACACGGAATCCGTTTATGCGGATTCGCTTGGGCGGAACACTGTCCCTCACCTCCTTCTGCAGGGTGTCCGAGGAGAGTGAACCGATGAGAGTGCTGTCCGTCTGTGCCGATGCCGGCAAGGCGGCGGCCAGTGACAGAAGCATGGGAATGAAGAATCGTTTCTTCATAGAAAAGGCGAATTGGTGGAAAATGGGGATAGGGCCAACGGTACCTTTGTGCTGAAAGGGGCCGCCTTCCCTATCCCGACATATTTGTATTCTCAGATTAGTTCCAAGCGTCGATGATGCCCTTGAAGTCAGCAGCCTTCAGAGAAGCGCCACCAATCAGGCCACCGTCGATGTTGGGCTTGCCAAAAAGTTCGGGAGCGTTGCTTGCCTTGCAAGAGCCACCGTACAGGATGCTGGTCTCATCGGCAACCTCGGCGCCATAAACCTCGGCAACACAAGAACGGATGAAGGCGTGGATTTCCTCAGCCTGCTCAGCAGTAGCGGTCTTGCCGGTACCGATAGCCCAGATGGGTTCGTAAGCGATAACAACGTTCTTCCACTGCTCAGCGGTCAGGTGGAATACGCTGCCAGCCAACTCTGCCTTACATACAGCCTCCTGCTCGTTAGCCTCGCGCTCTGCCAGGCTCTCACCGATGCAGAAGATAACCTTCAGACCGTTAGCCAAAGCCAGGTCAACCTTCTCCTTCAGAATCTCGGGAGTCTCGTGGTAGTACTCGCGACGCTCTGAGTGGCCCAGGATTACGTACTCGGCACCAGTGCTCTTAACCATAGAGGCGCTAACCTCGCCGGTATATGCACCGCTCTCCTTGTCTGCACAGTTCTCTGCGCTTACGGCGATAACGCTGTCCTTCAGCAACTCGCTAACGGTAGCCAAGTGGATGAAGGGAGTACCGATGATAACCTCGCAGTTGGGCTTCTCGGCAGCCATCATATCCTTCAACTCGGTAGCCAGTGCTACACCTTCCTGCAGGGTCTTGTTCATCTTCCAGTTACCTGCTACAATGTGCTTTCTCATTTTAGTAATGTGTTTTTGATTAATGTTTTTTATATTCTTTAACTTCTGTCTCTAAGCAGTCTTATTATTTGCCACAGCCCATCCAGCAGCGTAAGCAGCACAAGTGGTATGACATACCAGGAGAGAAGGTAGAAAAGACGCTGGGCATAGGTTGTCTGTTCCTTCTGCGCCCATTCCAGTTCTTCCAAAGGAGCAACCAGTTCGTCTGCCCCCGGTATTTCCGTCGCCGCCCATTTGTTGGCCACCACACTGCCATTAAGCAGTATCAGCCCCGGGTTGCTGCGAATCATCGTCTTTAGCGGTATCTCGTCGGCCACGAGGAACGGGTATTCGGCTCCCGTTATGTCTCGCCAATACTCTATGAGGCTATCGCTGCTTGCCGTCAGTGCCGTGAGCATGTAGTCATGTTCGTGGCAATACTCGTCCAGTTCCGCCAACTTGTCCATCACACCGTCATCGGCCATTTCCAGCCTTGGCGCCACGATGAGGAACTTCCATCCACGCCCCGAGATGATGCTGTCCGTCATGTCTGCCCCAGATTGCGGATCGGTAATGGCCAGGTCCGTTATGGGCGGAATCCTGTCCGTCTCGTCCCATTGCATCTTTGCATGCAAATCGGCACCAATGTGGTAGGGGCGGAAGTCTATCACCGGCAGGGTGTACATGCAATAGAAGGTAAGCACGAAGGCATACATCCAGTTGTAGAGGTTCACCAGCCATTGCGTGTGTATGCTTATTAAGCGTGTCTGTAACTTACGGCACAGGGCCACCACAATGGCGCAGGCCAGAAGGACCACGTTCTTGGCAAAACTCTGCCAGTTGGTCAGCACCCATGCATCACCAAAGCATCCGCAATCGTGCACAGGGTTCTCCAGCGCCAGATACAGGGTGAAGGGCGTGAACAGCAGGAATGCCAGGAGCACCACCCTGGATGTCCACCGTCGGTTGCTACCGAACAGCAGGTTCACACCCAGGCAGAACTCGGCCAGTGCCAATGCCATGCCCATGAAGAGGGGCAGGTACAGGCCCAGCATATCTTCCATGCCGAAGGCGGCAGCATAGTCCTTTATCTTATATTCCATGCCGCGCGGGTCAATCAGTTTCACCGCACCTGAGAATATCAGGGAAAGCGACAGGGTCAGGCGGCAAAGGTTGACCAGCACCCACTTCAGCACGGAGACAAGTCTGCTACTCCTCACCGAAAGTCAATTTTATCAGGCCGAACACGGCATAGTTGAGCATGTCCATATAGTTGGCGTCTATGCCCTCGGACACCAGTGTCTCTCCGCTGAGAGACTCTATTTGCTTTGTTCTGAATATCTTCATCAGTATGAGGTCGGTGTAACTGCTTATGCGCATCGAACGCCAAGCCTCATCGTAGTCGTGATTCTTGCGCAGCATCAACTCGAAACATTCCTGTGCATGGCGGTCGTACTCTGCCAGGGCACGCTCAGCACTCATGCCATCGGTCACATCGGCAGCACCAAGTTCCAGTTGGATAAGCCCTATCAGTGCATAGTTGACAATGCCGATGAACTCGGGACGTATGCCCTCTCCCACCATGGTCACGCCCTTCTGCTCAATGCTGCGGATACGGTTTGCCTTGATGTAAATCTGGTCGGTAACCGATTCCGGACGCATGATGCGCCAGGCAGCTCCATAGTCGTGAAGTTTCTTGGAGAAGAGTGTGCGGCATTCCTGCATCACCGTTTCAAATTGTTCGCGCGTGTTCATTATATATTAATATATAACTGGGACAATATCCCCCTTATAAGACAAAGAACCAATCCCCGGCCGGGGGACCGGTTCTTCCTGTTATTATTTATTCATCCGCCTTGCGTCCGCCACATGTCCCGAGGTATCCGCTTTGTCGGAGTTTTATTTACGAGCACTTCAAGATCTGACCTACACGAAGCACGGTGGTTGTCTTGATATTATTCAGTTTGCACAATCTGGCAACGGTGGTACCGCGCTTGCGTGCAATGGTAGAGAGGTTTTCACCCTTCTGCACCTTGTGAACCGATGCCCGCAGAGACTGGCGGCGCTCTTCCTGGAATCGCTTGCTCTGCTCTGCCTTGTCAGCCTCATAGGTAGGACCGCCCATGGAAGCCAGCACATCGTTGGCTGGCAAATTCCTGCTCTCCTCTGATGTGAGCAGACGGCCGCGTCCCACAGATGAAAAGAGGTAGTAGTCGCCCTTTCTGTCGTGGGCGGTAAAGTCAAACATAGTCTCGGGGTCAATGAACTTGCCCAGGAAACGGGTCTCGAAGTGCAGGTGGCTGCCGGTGGAGCGGCCTGTATTGCCTCCCAGGCCGATTACCTCGCCTGCCTTAACCTCCTGGTTCTCAACAACAATATGCTTGCTCAGATGGCCGTACACTGTCTCAAAACCATTGTAGTGGCGGATTACTATGTACTTTCCGTAGCCCTTTTTTCTGCCCTGATTGGCCACGATACGCACCTTTCCGTCAAAAGCAGCGCGGATGGTGTCGCCAACGTAAACCTTGATGTCCGTGCCATAGTGCTGGCGGCGGAAAGAGCGGCGGTAACCGTAACTGCTGGTCACACGGCGGCTGTCGCAGGGGAAGTGAAAGCCGCGGAGATCTATCTTGTACTCCTTGGGCATCTCCACACCATAGTTGGTGATGTAGGTATTGTCCCATTTAGGATAGAGGGACATGCCGGAGAGAGCCACAATCTCCTTCTCCAGCATCTTCGCTATGCTGATAGAGTCTATGGCACGCATGCGCTTGTCGATGGGAGCCACGCTGGCCAACTGGTCCTGGGCAATACCGGCGCAGGCGGGCATTGCCATCATCAATAACATTAGGATTCTCTTCTTTTGGGTGGTCTTTAAGAAGTGCATTGGTGTATAAGTTGTTTAAGCGGTTGATCTATGTTGTTTCCTGTTTTCTGTCTTGTCTTCAGGCCGGGGACGTCAAATCTCGTCCAGGGCATAGAGGCGAGGCATGTTCAAGTCGCCCAGGTCAAAGATTTCTCCGGGACGGAAGAACCTGTCCAGTTCCGCAACGGCGGCCTCGGGAGAATCAGAGGCATGGACGATATTCTGCTGGTTGCTCATGCAATAGTCGCCACGGATAGTGCCGGGGTCGGCATTGCGGCCGTTGGTGCTGCCGGTAATCTTTCTCACCACGGCAATGGCATCAACTCCCTCCAGGCACATGGCCACCACGGGAGTCCTCTTCATAGAGTCGCAAAGTATACCAAAAAAGGACTTGCCAACCAGATGAGCATAGTGCTCTGCCAGGATAGCATCGTCCAGCTGCATCATCTTCATGCCAGCAATACGCAAGCCTTTCTTCTCAAAACGGTTGATGATTTCGCCCATCAGCCCTCTCTCCATTGTGCAAGGCTTGAGCAATACGAGTGTTCTTTCCAGCATATTAAATTCCTGTTTTCTCTATATTCAAAAGGGCACATTTACCCCAATACAGCGACAAAGGTACAACAATTATTTGAAAATCCAAGGATTATATTACATATAAATTAGACAAAAGCGAGGTTTTCGGAGCAAAAAGCGTTAAATCAACACTTTTTCGCACATGCACACTCCAGCATTCCTAAATTTAGCCGCATGGGCAAGGGCACAGCATCACGCACACATCCATGGGGCATCGTCACAACGACAGACGAGTTTTCACGTGAGAAAACTCGAGTTTCCTCGTGAGAGTACTGGAGTTTCCTCGTGAGAAAACTGGCAAGGGCACGCAAAGGGCACGACGGCAACACTCGGGATGCAGCAATATCGCACAGAATGGTCTAACTAATGTTGCTCCAATCCATCTCGTCGCGCTTCAGGTAACGCATGCGCTCCACCACAATCTGATTTTGGGGGTGCGACAGAGTGGGGTCGGCATCCAGCAGGGAAGATGCCGCATCGCGTGCCAACTGCACTATCTGCCCGTCGCGGGCAAGGTTGGCAAGTTTCAGGTTGAAGGCTATGCCGCTCTGCTGGGTTCCTTCCAGGTCGCCAGGACCGCGGAAGCGGAGGTCGGCCTCGGCTATCTCAAAACCGTCGTTCGTCTCAGTCATTATGTCTATGCGGCGGCGAGTTTCCTTGGACAGGTCGTACTTCGTAACCAGGATGCAATAACTCTGGCTCGCCCCACGTCCCACTCGTCCCCGCAACTGATGCAATTGCGACAAGCCAAAGCGCTCGGCATTCTGTATGACCATCACCGAGGCATTGGGCACGTTCACACCAACCTCGATAACCGTAGTTGCAACCAGTATCTGCGTTTCTCCCGAAACGAAGCGCTGCATCTCGGCATCCTTGTCCACGGGTTTCATCTGTCCGTGTACCATGCTGATGCGGTACTGAGGAAATATCTTCTGCAAATGCACGTAGGCTTCCTCCACGTTCTTCAGGTCCAGTTTCTCGCTCTCCTTGACCAAGGGATACACCATATACACCTGTCGTCCCTCCTGAATCTGCTGGCTGATGCCACGATATAGTTTGTCGGGATTGTTGTCGTACACGTGCATCGTCTGTATGGGTTTGCGCCCAGGGGGGAGTTCGTCGATAACGGAAACGTCTAAGTCGCCGTACAGCGTCATGGCCAGGGTGCGCGGTATGGGAGTGGCGGTCATCACCAGCACGTGCGGCGGTGTAAGGTTCTTCTCCCAAAGTTTGGCACGCTGAGCCACGCCGAAGCGGTGCTGCTCGTCAATGACAACAAGACCAAGGTTGCGGAACTGCACATTGTCCTCTATCACGGCATGCGTGCCCACAAGTATCTGCACCTCGCCCGTCTGCAAACCTTCCATTACGGCCTTGCGGCGCTTGCCCTTGACCATACCCGTAAGGAGTTCCACACGCACAGGCATCGTGCCCAACATCTTACGGAAAGTTTCCAGATGCTGCTCGGCAAGTATTTCTGTGGGCGCCATAATACAGGCCTGAAATCCGTTGCCCAAGGCTATGAGCATAGTCATCAGCGCCACCATGGTCTTGCCCGAGCCCACATCGCCTTGTACCAGACGATTCATCTGCCGGCCCGACTTCATGTCGGCATGCATCTCGCGTATTACACGCTTCTGCGCCTCGGTCAGTTGGAATGGCAGGTTGTGGGTATAGAACGTATTAAAATACTCCCCTACTCTGGAGAAAACATGTCCGCGGATACTCCCTTGGCGCAAGCGGGCATAACGGAGCACGGACAGTTGCACGTAGAAAAGTTCCTCGAACTTCAGACGGTAATTGGCCTGAGTCAATTCATTGGCGGTAGCCGGATAGTGAGCCGCACGCAGAGCCTCATCCAGCGAAACCATGCTCAAACGTTCTACAAGGTGACAAGGAAGGGTTTCCGATATCGCACCTGTCTGTATCTGACGCAGAAGGGTGCTGGTAAACTTTTCCAGTGTGCGCGAGGAGAGTCCAGCCTTCTTCATGCGCTCCGTCGTCTGATAGTACGGCTGCATGCTCATCTTGCTCAGCACCAAGGTGTCAGCAGGGTCTATATCGGGGTGCGTCAGGTTTATCCTGTCGTTGAAGAGAGAGGGGCGTCCGAAAACAATATAGTCGGCATGCAGTTTCACCGATTTCAGTATGTATTGCTGAGAGTTGAACCACACGCAATCCACCCAACCGTAGCCGTCGGTAAAATGACCTATAAGGCGCTTCTTCCTGCCCTCGCCCACCTGCTCGAAACTGATGAACTGCCCGCGAATCTGCACAAAAGGCATGTCGGAGGTCAGTTCCGAGGTGCGGTAGAGGCGGCTTCGGTCTATGTGCTTGTAGGGGAAATAATACAGCAGGTCGCCCCAGGTCTTCAGACCCAGTTCCTTCTGCAACAGGTCGGCCCTCTTGGGACCTATACCAGGCAGATAAGTAAGTTCGGTGTCAAGGATAGGGGCGCCCACTAAAGAGAAGCCAGCAACTGATTGTAAATCATGCCTTCACGCAAGGGAGCCACGGCCTCTGCGCCAAGGAAGTGCTCGGCAATGGCATAGCCGAATTCCATGGCGGCAGCAGGTCCGCGTCCGGTTATGAACTGGCCATCTACGGTAACTATTTCGGCAGTATATTCGGCACCCCTCAACTGGCTCTGCACGCCAGGATAGCAAGTTGCCTTCACGCCCTCAAGTATGTCCAAATGCCCAAATACCATGGGAGCGGCACAAATTGCAGCCAAAGGCTTGCCCTGGGCGTGATGCTTCATGATTGCCTCACGCAAAGGGACACACTCGTCCAAATGAACGCTGCCAGGCAGGCCTCCAGGCAGCACAAGCATATCGGCAGCATCCAAGTCCACTTCTGAAAGAATGGCATCTGCCAACACCCCCACACCATGGGCACTGACGACCACTTTTTCATCGGTAATGCTTACTGTGGTGATGTCCAAACCTGCACGTCTTATAATGTCAAGAGGTGCCAATGCCTCGATGTCCTCAAAGCCTGTTGCTAAGAATTGGTAAATCATAGTATTCTAAGTTTGTTTAGTTTTATAGCGCACAAAGATAATGAAATTCGGCAAAAGAACGAAGGAATATAAATAATAATCGTATCTTTGCGCACGAAAACATACACTGCACCCACGAATGAAGAAACTTCGGTTTGCCATCTTCGGCAACACATACCAGGCAAAGAAATCGGCTTGCATAGAGCAACTTCTCGGCATACTCTTGGAGCGTGGCGCGTCCCTGCTTATCGACAGGCAGTTCTATGAATACCTCACCAACAAACTGGGCATTGTGATAAGTCCCGAAGCACTGATAGAGGGTAACGACTTCCATGCCGACTTCGTCATCTCCATGGGTGGCGACGGAACGTTCCTGGAGGCCGCCCGACGAGTGGGCGACAAAGGCATGCCCATCCTTGGCATAAACATGGGCAGACTGGGATTTCTGTCTGACTACCAGGCAGAAGACATTGCATCTGCCATAGACCACATCTACAACGACACATACCGCATTGAGGAGCGCACGGTGCTGATGGTAGAAAAGGACGGCGATGACCTACAGGGCTATCCCTACGCCCTGAACGAAGTAGCGGTGCTGAAGCATGACATCTCCTCAATGATAAGCATAGACGTGGAGATAAACGGGGAGTTCCTTACCACCTACCAGGCCGACGGCCTCATTGTGAATACCTCAACAGGAAGTACCGGATATGCTCTGTCCGTAGGTGGCCCCATCATAGTGCCAGGCACAAAAATCATTGGCCTGGTCCCGGTAGCGCCACACTCGCTGACGGTACGTCCCCTGACTCTTTCTGCCGACACCATTGTCCGCATGAGGGTGAAAAGCCGTTCGCACAACTTCCTGCTTTCCGTGGACGGACGTAGCGAATCTGCCACCGAGGACACGACCATAACCATACGCAAGGCTCCCTACACCATCAGCGTACTCAAGCGCAGCAAGGGCAGTTTCTTCTCCACACTGAGAGACAAACTCATGTGGGGAGCAGACTCCAGAGAATAGAACTATCAATATGGCAACACCACAACAGATAAAGCATCTGCTCGCCTGGTTCTGGCGGACAAGCCGTGGCATCAGGATGAAGTCCATAGTGAACATCATCCTGGGACTAACCGTTGTTGGCATGGATTTTGCTTTCATCTGGGCAACGAAGATGACCATAGACACGGCTACCGGCGAAAGCACCCATCCGCTATGGGCAGGATGCGCTCTGCTCGTAGGCATAGGCCTGGCAAACATCGCCATTTCCTTTGCCCGCAGATGGAGCAGCGCCCTGTTGGGAGTAAAAAGCCAGAACCTGATGCAACAGAGGGCCTTTGCACGACTTATGCATAGCGTATGGACCGGCAAGGAACAGTTCCACTCGGGCGACGTGATGAACCGACTGATACGCGATGCCAACGAGATAACCTCCGTAATCACCGACACCCTGCCTGCCGCCCTGTGCGTCTGCGTACGTCTGGTCTTTGCCTTTCTCTACCTCTTCCACTTCGACCCATGGCTAGCGCTCATCGTGCTTGTAATGGCACCTCTTTTCCTGTTGCTCAGCAAGGTGTATATCAAGAAGATGCGCATGCTGACACGCGAAATTCGCAATACCGACAGCCGAATACAAAGCATCCTGCAGGAAAGCATTCAGCACCGCATGGTCCTGAAAACGTTGGAGCAAACCGATGGCATGGTGGAACGACTGGCACAGACTCAGGACCAGCTACACGGGCAGGTAAAGCATAAGACGCTATTCTCCAGTTTCAGTAACCTTACCGTCAACCTCGGTTTCACCGCCGGCTATCTGCTTACGTTCATCTGGGGCGTCTACCGTCTGGATGCCGGTGCCATCACCTACGGCACCATGCTGGCATTCATCCAATTGGTAGGGCAGATACAGGGACCTTTCCGCGATATGACACGTTTCGTGCCTTCTATCATAAGTGCCCTTACCGCAGCCGAGCGCATG
This sequence comes from Bacteroidaceae bacterium, assembly GCA_045612965.1. Taxonomy (GTDB): domain Bacteria; phylum Bacteroidota; class Bacteroidia; order Bacteroidales; family Bacteroidaceae; genus Physcousia. Next base: position 77,436 of record JAZLAC010000032.1, read on the forward strand.
GAGCAACTGGAACAGACTCCTGTAGAAAAGAGTAGCGGACAACAGTTCTTCCCCCAGGGTGCGGGAATACGCCTAAGAAATGTCACGTACAGATACAGGGACGGGCACCGCAACATCATGGAGGATTTCTCGCATGACTTCAAGCCCGGGAGCACCACTGCCATCCTTGGAGAGACCGGAGCCGGCAAGACCACCCTCATACGTCTCGTCCTCGCCCTCCTGTCGCCAGTAAAGGGCAGTGTGGAGTTCTATGACAACGAACGTAACGTACCTGCCTCGCCTGATACACGATGCAACCTTGTCTACGTACCCCAGGGCAACACGCTCCTGAGCGGCACCATCCGAGACAACCTCCTTTTGGGCAACCCCAATGCTACAGAAGCAGAAATACATCAGGCACTTGGCATGGCATGTGCCGATTTCGTCCTCTCCCTGCCGAACTCTATCGACACCGTCTGCGGAGAAGGCGGCACCGGATTGTCGGAAGGCCAGGCACAACGCATAGCCATTGCCCGTGCCCTCCTGCGCCAGGGCAACATCCTACTGCTGGACGAAGCAACCAGTGCGCTTGACCCAGAAACCGAGCAGCAACTCATCGCCAACATCTCGGCACAGGCCAAGGAAAGGCATCAGACAATCCTATTCATCACCCACCGCCCTACCGTGGTGGAGTATTGCCAAAACACTCTATTGCTGAAAAGGAACGGGTGAAAATCCACAAAGAAGCTTCCTCTGCATGAAAAAGCGCCCATACAGGGGAAAGGAACACGTCCCCCCCCCCAGAACCAATATGGTTTGAGAAGCGGGCGAGGAGGAATTACATTACCAGAAAGAGAGCAGAACTCTACAAGAGGAAATAGCACCTATACAGTCACCTTACCGGTGCCACTCCACCACCTCGCCACTCCGAAGTGACTTCTGCACGTCTATCAGCCTCTGGTTAGACGAGCCACGAAAAAGAAGATCGGTATCACGCAAGGACTGCACAAATGGGCCGTCCACGAGGACATCAAGGTTCTCCAGCAAGGACATGACTACAAGGTCGTTCTTGGCCAATAGGGCCTCCCAGGTATATCCCGTATAGCACCAGATGGTCTTGTCCGTCTCGGCCTTTACCTTGCGTGCAAGTTCGGCACATCCCGCTGCCTGAAGCAAGGGATCGCCTCCGGACAGGGTAACATGGGCAAAGGGATCATTGACGATAACGCGCAGAAGGTCGTCAACAGAGAGTTCCTCCCCCCCGTTCTCATCCCACGACTCGGGATTATGGCACCCAGGGCAATGATGGCGGCATCCCGCCAGGTAGATGCTCGTGCGGAAACCTGGGCCGTCCACCGTGGTATCTTCTAAAATATCAAGTACACGCAAGTTCATTTCTGCAAGATAAAAAAGGCAGACAGACGGCACTCTGATGACATGCTTGGTCTGTCTGCCTGTATTACATATAAGGTATATTACTTGTGTATCACACGGTCGTTCAACTCAGCCAGCTTGGCCTTGTTCCAACGGTCGGTTGTACCCACGAGGTAACCAGTGATGCGCTGAAGGCGGTCAATGTTGTGGCTGCCGCAGCTGGGGCACTCGTCCATTACCTTCTCGGCATTCTCGTAGCCGCAATCCATGCAACGGTTGCGTGTGTGGTTAACCGAACCATAACCGATGTTGAACTTGTCCATCATGTCCACGATGTTCATAACAGCCTCGGGGTTGTGTGTAGCATCGCCGTCTATCTCCACGTAGAAGATGTGGCCGCCTCCGGTCAGGGCATGATAGGGAGCCTCTATTTGAGCCTTGTGCAGGGCAGAGCACTTGTAGTACACGGGCACGTGGTTGGAGTTGGTATAGTAGTCCTTGTCGGTAATGCCGGGGATGATACCAAACTTCTTCTTGTCATACTTGGTGAAGCGGCCGGAAAGACCCTCGGCAGGAGTTGCCAGCACGCTGTAGTTATGCTGATAGCGGTCGCAGAATTCCACCACACGGTCGCGCATGTAGGTAACAATCTTCAGACCCAGTTCCTGGCTCTCCTCGCTCTCTCCATGGTGCTTGCCGGTGAGGGCAATAAGGCACTCTGCCAGACCTATGAAACCGATACCCAGTGTACCCTGGTTGATAACGGAAGCGATGGTGTCGTTGGGCGAGAGGTTCTCGCTGCCTATCCACAAACCGCGCATGAGCAGGGGGAACTGCTTGGCAAAGGCAGTCTTCTGGAACTCCATACGGTCGTGCAACTGCTGGGCGGTAACCTCCAGGAGGTTGTCCAACTTTGCAAAGAAGGCTGCTATGCGGTCGTCCTTGTCCTTGATGTTCATGCACTCGATGGCAAGGCGAACAATATTGATGGTAGAGAAGGACAGGTTACCGCGTCCGATACTGGTCTTGGGACCGAAACGGTTCTCGAACACACGGGTACGGCAACCCATGGTGGCGCACTCGTACTTGTAGCGCTCGGGGTCGTTGATGTCCCACTTCTCGTGATAGTTATAGGGGGCATCAAGATTGATAAAGTTGGGGAAGAAACGACGGGCTGTTACCTGACAAGCATACTTGTAGAGGTCGTAGTTGCGGTCGGTGGGCAGATAGCTCACACCACGCTTCTTCTTCCATATCTGGATGGGGAAGATGGCTGTCTCGCCATTGCCCACACCCTCGTAGGTGCTCTTAAGCAATTCGCGGATAATGCAACGGCCCTCGGCACTGGTATCGGTACCGTAGTTGATAGAAGAGAACACAACCTGATTGCCGCCACGTGAGTGGATGGTGTTCATATTGTGGATGAAAGCCTCCATGGACTGGTGCACGCGCTCCACGGTCTTGTTGATGGCATGCTGGCGCACACGCTCACGACCAACCAGACCTGTGAGGGGAGTCTCTATGAAGTCCTCTATGTCGCTGTTGTACAGTTCGCTATAGTCTTCGGCATTGAGGTCTTCCAGCACCTTCACCTCCTCTATGAAACTCTTGCGCACATAGGGAGCCAGATAGAAGTCAAAGGCAGGGATGGCCTGACCGCCGTGCATCTCGTTCTGCACGGTCTCCATGCTGATACAACCCAGAATAGAAGCAGTCTCTATGCGCTTTGCAGGACGGCTCTCGCCATGACCGGCCTGGAAACCATACTTGAGGATACGGTCCAAAGGGTGCTGCACGCAGGTCAGCGACTTGGTGGGATAGTAGTCCTTGTCGTGAATGTGCAGGTAGTTGTTCTTCACGGCATCCTTCACATCTTCACTCAGCAGATAGTCGTCCACGAAGGGCTTTGTGGTCTCGCTGGAAAACTTCATCATCATGCCGGCAGGGGTGTCGGCATTCATGTTGGCGTTCTCGCGGGTAACATCGTTGTTCTTGATGTTGATAATCTCCAGGAAGATATCGCGGGTCTTGGCCTTACGGGCAATAGTACGGGCACTGCGGTACTTGATGTAGATCTTGGCAACGTCGGGGCGGCTGGACTTCATCAGTTCGTCCTCTACCATATCCTGAATTTCCTCCACGGTCATCTGCGACTTGCCACGGATGCTCACACGGTCGGTAATCTTCACTATCAACTCGCTGTCCTCACCTGTCTCGGTGGTAAGCATTGCCTTACGGATGGCGGCACCTATCTTCTGTTCGTTGAAACCAACGATGCGTCCGTCGCGCTTTACTACTGTCTGTATCATACTGGTGTGTTTAGTTGTTTTTCTATTATTATATATAAGGTAAAAAGGTATCGTATCGCAATAAGGTTTGCCTCGTGTTCCATTGGCATTCGCCTCGTGTCGCAAAAGGGGCGTTCCCATGTACGGACATTGGTCTGTTCCACGACCTCCCTCGCACCCCTTTTCAATTTGGGCGAAAAGTGTTGCAAATATACGACATTAGGCAATACGACACAAGCGTTTATACAAAAAAACTTCCCCATTTTAGCAAACTTTTTTATTTACTAAAACAGGAAAGTTTTCCGTATGTTTTTATAAACTATTGATTTTCAGCCATCCTTTTTCTCTCGTTAAAGAAAAAGTTTCCCAAAATCATTGTTTATACTACATTTATTGCTACATATCAGCGAATTAGAACGCCACTACATTCTGATGCTTGTCCACAAGCATGCCATTGGTGTGCTTAAGATTGAATTTCTGCTTCTTCTTGGCCTTCATCTTGATGAGCATCAGAGTGGTGTCGCCCTCAACATTCTTCTGTTCGCCAAGGTTGACGAAGGTGGGATAAAGTACCTTGTCGCCATTGGTGTGCAGACGGTCGTAGGTCATATTGTACATCTGGCCAAGTGCGGGAGCCTCAACGCCTACATATTCCCACTCCTGGGCATCATAGGGAAGAGCGAAGCTGAGACCGTTCACACTCTTCAGGCCCTTACCGCTAACGGTGATAGCGGCCACGTCACTGGCATTGTACTGGGCCTTGTCTGCCTTAACGGCAATCTCGCCAGCCACATGCTCTACCTTGCTATGACTTACGCCATCGTTCAGTGCCACGGCAACAGACATGACGTCGTATGCATCCAGCAGACCATTGCCATTGAGGTCGCCCTTGCTCACATAGTCAAAGTCGCCATCACCCTTGCGCAGACCTGTGTAGTTCATATAAGAGGTGAGGTCGTTCTCGTCCAGTTTGCCATCCAGATTAATATCACCAGGGATATAGTATTCAGAATCGGGCTGACGGAAGATGTACAACTCATAGCCAGAACCGAAGTTGCCAAGAGCCTCCTCTACCTTGATGCGGATGAAGCGAGCCTTGGGCGCACCCTCGAATACAACCTCCTTGACCTCGCCGTTGCGTGCCCAGTCAAGAGCAACAGGCTCGCTCCAGTTCATCTTGTCCATACTCAACTCGTAGCTTGCCTTCAGGATAGTGCCATTGCCACCGTCGGGACGAGGCATATAATGCATCTTGTCAAGGAAGTTGACGGTTCTCAAGTCGATAACCATTTCGAAGGGAACTGCTGACTTGCTCCATGCGGTGTGCCAGATGCTGGTCTCGTCAAAGTCGAACAGCTTGTTTACACCCTGGCCACCTTGGTTTTCACATGATGTCTCGGCCTGGATGCCACGGATAGCAAAACGGAGAGGATCGGCAGCTGTGGTAGCCTTCAGTGAAGTCCACTCGCTCACACCATCCTTGTTGACGGCACGAACCTTCATTTCGTAAGAGGTAGATGCAGAAAGACCGTCGATGGTGTACTCTGTAGCGGCAATGGTGCTATATATCTGACCATCAAACTCAAGTTCATAGTAGTCGGCATTCTCTACAGCCTCCCAAGTAGGAGTGAGAGTATACGCCTCGGTACCCTCCAACTGAGCCTTGGGAGCAACCAAAGCACCAGTATTGGCTAGCAACTTGTTAGTATTGTCAACCACAACATTAGAAGCAGTAACCACAACCTCGTTGGCAACAACATCGGTCTCGGCAATGTTCACCATCAGGCCCTCAGCCTTCATGTACTTGTCCTCGGCATTCTCGCCATAGTAGAAGCTGTTGGGAGTAGACTTCCATGCAGCATAGTCGCTGACCTCGACGAGTTTAACCTTCTTGCCACCTACCCTTGCGGCAACCTTTGCGGGTTTCTGGCTGCAGAATACGGTAACATGGGTAAACTTCTGCTTCTCAAAGCCCTTGAAACCGCCCTTTGTGGGTTCTACGGTAACGGTGAGGTTTCCCTTGGCGTCAAGGTTGCTGTTCACCTTTGTCTTGGTGCACTCGCCCAGGAGATAAGCCTGAGTCTTGGCATCGTCGTCATATTCTGTGAATGTACTCTCGCCGAAGGGATAGATTTCGTATGCACGCATCTTGGGGTCCAGTTCGGCAGGAGTGTTTGTTGTCTTGTGCACGGGAATGATGGCACCACGCTTCATCAGAACGGGCAACTTCCACAGGGGTGCGGGGAAGTTGTTGATGATACGGCCACCCTGATACACTTCGCCAGTGAAATAGTCAACCCACTCGCCCTTAGGCAGGTAGATGCCATCACGAACATCGTTGCCTTCCTTGTCGGCACGAGTTGCCTGATAAATGGGGGCAACAAGGATGTATGGACCGAACATATACTGATACTCGGTGCGCTTGCCCAGAGTGAAGGCATTCTCCTCCTCGAGGAACATGGCACGAATCATGGGCAGACCATCAACTGCCTCGCGGGCAATAGCATACTGATAGGGCAGAATCTTTGACTTGAGCTTGAGATAGTAGCGGTTCAAATCAGCAGCCTTCTCGCCCAAAGCCTGGGGATACTTGGGACTTGAACCCCAACCGTCCATGTTCAACTGCATGGGTCCGTAGGTCTTCCACTGGAAGTCGCGCACATTGACCTGAAGGTTCTGGCCACCGAAAATACCGTCGGTATCGCTGGTTATATTGGGCTGGCCTGCAAGACCTGCACCGATGTAGGTAGGAATGTGGAAACGGATATACTCCCACTCGCCACCAGTCTGGTCGCCTGACCAAATGCCTGCATAGCGCTGGGTACCTGCCCAACCGTCCAAAGAGATGATAAAGGGACGTGCATCATTGCCATAGTAGGGCATAATCTGTGCCACGTCTGCCACACCGTTCAAGCCGAACGAGTAACCTGCACCTACCCATGCCACGTCGGTCTTCAGCACACGAACACCGGCAACGCCAACCTCCTTGACGATATCGCGCTGGAGCAAAGCCTCCACGCCCTCCTTGGGATGAAGGTCGCTCTGTGTCCAAAGACCAATCTCCACCCCCTTGCTACGGGCATAGTCGCCAAACTCCTTCAGGTTCTGGATGTTGCCGTCCAGGGTACCTGTCTGGCCATAACCGGCACCATAACCGTCATTGGGAAGGAACCAGCCCAAGGGGAAGTCGTTGTCCAGATAACGGTCGATAGCTGCACGGGCAGAGAACTGATAGTTGTTCTTCTCGCCGTTCAAAGTCTCCTGCACGCCACCGTTGTCCTTCTGGCTCTCCTTGTAGAACTTGCCGTCCTCGTAGGGCATCTGGATTCTCTTGTCATTCTTCTCCTCCTCTGTCCAGAAGTCACGGTTGTAGGCATTCAGGTGACCCTGATAGAAACCAAACTTGGGCAAGAGTACTGGATTGCCGGTCAGCTGATAGAAGTCGTTCAGCAGGGGCACAGCACCCTCGTTGACCATAACGAAGATATCCAGATAATCTGTCTCGTGATAAAGCACAGTGTTGTCTGCCTCGGCAGCACCGAAGTCATAGCCGCCAGGCTTGAAGGTGTGCCACATCAAGCCATAGCCGGCAGTGCTCCAATAGTAGGGAGTGGGACTGCAGACGCCACCATCCACCCAGTTGTTGGTGTTCACGATGGCAATGAACTTGTCCTTGTGAGAGAAACGGCCGTTCTGCACGCCACCGCCGAAGAAATAATCATCCTCGTCCTGAGCGAACTTCACGATGGTGCGCTTCTTGGCAAACTCAGTGGGAACCACCTGGTCTACTATGACCTTGCCACCCTTCAGGGCCTGAATCTGACCGGTCTTGGTGTTCACCTTCACAACAATTTCCTTTGTGGCAAGTGTACCTGCCGCGGCATCAAGCACTACCTCACCGGCATCGCGACGAGGATTGTTTACCAAGATCTGTGCCTCGGGACTTGCCTTGGGGTCACGGATGATACCTCCGTTGGGGTCCTGGAACACACGGAAGGTATGGGGACCATAGAAGTCCACATACATACGATGACCTCCATCAAGGGTAACCTCAGCGGTGGTCTTGTTGAGCATACGGATACCGTCTGCACACAAATTAGCAGCAGTACTGAAAAGTACTGCTAACAACAGAATGACTTTACGCATTGATTTATTTGTTAAGTAATTTCATTTAACTAGCGCAAAGATAGTAAAAATATTTAACCACAACAAGCATGAATCAAGTTTTACTACATATACTTTAATAATATAAGTAAATTTCGTACCGTTAACTGCGTTTTATGTACTTACATTCGGAAAAAACAAAATTCTTTTGCTTTTTCGCTCGCTTAATCGTACCTTTGTACGCAAATAGTAATACACACAAGGAAAACACATTGCACTATGAACAAAAAGGTAATATTGATTGCCGCATCAGCGGTATGCATCGTGCTTATCGGCGTACTCATCTACATGAACACACAGATGAAGGCTCGCCAGGAGGAAAACGAGCAGATGATAGAGGTCCTGAAGATGGACAAGGCAGAAATGGAGAACGAGTACGAGCAGTTTGCCATGCAGTACAACGAGATGATGGCACAGATCAACAACGACTCGCTCATCAACCAGCTTTCCATCGAGCAGGAGCGCGTGCAGAAACTGCTTGCCGAACTGAAGCAGACAAAGGCGGACAACGCTCGCGAGATAATGCGTCTGAAGAAGGAACTGGCCACCCTGCGTGCCATACTGAAGGACTACGTGATGCAGATTGACTCGCTGAACCGCGAGAACATGGCACTGAAGGTGGACAACGACAAACTTCGCAACCAGAACCAGCAGGCACAGGCACACATCACCGACCTTTCCACCGAGAAGGAGCAGCTGGTGGAAAAGGTGGCAATTGCCAGCCAGTTGAATGCTACAGGCATATACGTTGAGGCGCAGAACAAGCGCGGCAAGGACACTAAGAAAATCAGCAAGGCCAAGAAATTCGTCATTTCCTTCAACCTGGCCCGTAACGTTACTACCGAGACGGGTATGCGCTTCGTGTATGTGCGCATTGCCACACCAACAGGTGCCGTCCTCACAAACGGAGGAAACTTCCAGTACGAGAACCGCGAGCTGCAATACAGCATAGCCAAGGAGGTTGAGTACACTGGCGAGGAACTGCCCGTAACCGTGTACTGGGATATTGCCGAAACTCTCTCGGCCGGCGGATACCGTGTGGATATCTTCTGCGACGGACAAAACATCGGCAGTACCACCTTTGACATGAAATAGCAGGAGCAAGACCTGGCGAAAGCAAGACAGCCATCCCGAGCACCCAAAAGAGACGTCCCGACGTCAAAGGCCGGTCCTCCCGAGGACCAAGGCGAAAGAACCGGGAACTCTCGGGTCGGTCCTCGGGAGGACCAGATAGCGCCCTTCAGGCAGACTCCACAAAACATCTTTTACTTCAATCTCAAAATACCATATTATGGGAAAAGGCAAACTGGCCAAATTCGCCGACATGGCGGCAAATCCTCTCGTTGTTGAACGTCCCTACCGCCCTGGCGACGAACCCGTGCGCATGGATTGGCACCGGGAGTTCTTCCATAACGAGAACCCCATCATTCTGGAACTTGGATGCGGACGCGGAGAATACACCGTGGGCATGGGTCGCCTGTATCCGCACAACAACTATATAGGCGTGGACATCAAGGGTGCACGCATGTGGACAGGCGCCCAGGATGCCATGCACGAGGGCATGAAGAACGTGGGCTTCCTGCGCACCAACATAGAGTTCATAGACAAGTTCTTCTCTCCCGGCGAGGTGTCCGAGATATGGCTTACCTTCTCCGACCCCCAGATGAAGAAGGCCACAAAGCGACTGACCTCCACCTACTTCCTCCAGCGCTATCGCAAGATTATGAAGGACGGTGGCATCGTGCATCTGAAGACCGACTCCAACTTCCTCTTCACCTACACCGAGGAGATGCTCAAGGCCAACAGCCTGCAACCCCTCGTGTGCACCCGCAGCCTTTACAACGAGACAGGCGAAGACACCGCCGAGGCACGTTCACGCCAGACCTATTACGAAGAGATGTGGCGCTCTCGTGGCATCGACATCAAGTACCTGGCCTTCCGCCTGCCCCAGGAGGGAGAACTGAAAGAACCCGAAGTGGAGATAGAGTTTGATGAATACCGCAGTTACGGCCGCAACAAGCGAAGCGGCCTCGATAGCGGCTTTTAGAAGAGAAACCATGCTTTCCCACAGGAAATCCTAGGACATCCTAGGCCCTCCTAGGTCCTCCTATAACCTCCTATACCCTCCTATTCTATAAAACACAAAACCTCATGGAAGATATCCAATCGTCACTTGAGCCGCGCAAACCCTCTGCATGGCTCAGCGCCATACCGTTCATCACACTTATAGCACTGCTCTCCTGCACACTGTATATCTTCGGGAGCGATTCGTTGGGAGGTCCCTCGCAGATAGTGCTGCTCACCGCCAGCGGCGTTTGCATTGCCCTGGGCATGGGGGTATGCCACATAAAGTGGAGCACGATAGAAGAAAGCATTGCCGAGAAAGTACGCGAAAGCACTATAGCCATCTGCATTCTCCTGCTCATTGGCATGCTTTCGGCCTCGTGGATGATATCTGGCATTGTACCCACACTCATCTGCTACGGCATACAGATGATACACCCTGCGGTATTCCTGCTTTCCTCGTGCCTCATCTGCGCACTGGTATCGCTGATGTCGGGGTCATCGTGGACAACTATTGCCACCATAGGCATAGCGCTAATTGGCATAGGCCGAGCATTGGGTTTTGAAGACGGCTGGACGGCTGGCGCTATCATCTCTGGAGCCTACTTCGGCGACAAGATTTCTCCGCTCTCCGACACCACCGTACTGGCAAGTTCAAGCAGTGGCACACCACTCTTCCAGCATATCCGATACATGCTGCTAACCACCCTGCCTAGCATGTTCATCTCACTGGTAATATTCGGAATTGCAGGCATATGGATAGGTAGCAGCAATCTGACGGAATCGGTCGGCACATATACTGAGGCCTTGAACAACACATTCTATATCTCGCCTTGGCTGCTTGTTGTACCAATCATCACCGGTGTGCTCATCTATAAGAAAGTACCCACCCTCATAGTGCTTTTCCTCTCCTCCATCATGGCCATCATCCAGGCAATAGTATTTCAGGAGAACATACTGATGCAAATAGGAGGTTCTGCCGATGGAGCATATTCCTTCGAGGCACTCTTCCGTGGCATCATCACCACATTTGCCAACTCCACGGCTGTTGATACGGGCAATGCCCTCCTTAACGACCTTGTCTCCACCCGAGGCATGGGCGGCATGATGGACACCATCTGGCTCATCCTCTCCGCTATGGTATTCGGTGGCACCATGACGTCGTGCGGCATGCTGAAGAGCTTCCTCGAGGCCGTCTTCCGCCGTTTCATGAAAACACGCCTGGGACTTGTCTGTTCCACCGTGTTCAATGGCATTGCCATGAACCTGATGACCGGCGACCAGTACATCTCCATCATCCTGTCAAGCAACATGTTCAAGGACGAGTACACACGCCAGGGCTACGAATCACGCCTCTTGTCCCGCTCCACCGAGGACAGTGCTACCGTGGTTTCGGTGCTCATCCCCTGGAATACCTGCGGCATGACCCAGGCAACGGTGCTCGGCGTTGCCACCCTCACCTATCTTCCCTACTGTTTCTTCTGTCTGCTCTCCCCCATGATGTCCATCATCCACGCCGCCTTCGGTTGGAAGATAAAGAGGCACGAGGAATGGATCAAGGAAGGTGAAAGGTGAGAAAAAGCAGGGACGCTGCACGCAGCGTCCCTACAGTGGGCAGTTATTATTTAATCCGTAATCCGTTCTCTGTAATCTGTAATCTGTGTATTACTTCTTCATCTCCACTATCTTTGTCTTCTCGCGCTCGACATTGCGGCGGTCGGTTTCGGTGACCACACGAGCGGCGAGTTGGAGGAAGGCCTGACCGGTGATGCTGCCTGGTTCCAGGGCTACTGGAGTGCCGCCGTCGCCGTTCTCGCAGATGCTCTGCACCACGGGGATCTGTCCGAGCAGGGGTACGTTCATTTCCTCTGCCAAGGTCTTCACACCCTCACGGCCGAAGAGGTAGTATTTCTCTTGGGGATGCTCCTCGGGAGTGAACCATGCCATGTTCTCCACAAGGCCCAGGATGGGCACATTCACCTTCTCGTTGGTGTACATGTTTATGCCCTTTCTGGCATCGGCAAGAGCCACCTGCTGAGGTGTGCTCACGATGACCGCACCAGTGATAGGGAGGGTCTGCACCAGGGTGAGGTGTATGTCGGAGGTGCCAGGAGGGGTGTCGAGCACGAAGTAGTCGAGGTCGCCCCAAGCAGCATCACCAATGAGTTGCTTCAAGGCATTCGATGCCATGCCGCCACGCCAAAGGGTTGGAGTATCGGGATCAACAAAGAAACCTATGCTCAGCACCTTGATGCCGTACTTCTCCACCGGCATGATGAGGTCGCGTCCGCCAATGTTCTCGCTATAGGGACGAGCATCCTCCATGCCAAACATCTTGGGTGCGCTGGGGCCAAAGATGTCGCAATCCAGCAAGCCCACACGATGCCCCATGCGTGCCAATGCCACGGCCAGGTTAGTTGCCACCGTGCTCTTGCCCACTCCACCCTTGCCGCTGCTCACGGCAATGATGTTCTTCACTCCGGGCAGTAGGTCGGGCAGGTCGGGACGTGGCGCCTGCAAGGTCTTGGTTTTTATCTCCACTTCCACGTCCTTGCTCACATAGGCATGTATGGCAGCCTCGGCAGCCTTTACGAGCGACTTGAGGAAGGGGTTTGTTGGTTTGTCAAAGATGAGGGAGAAACTCACGTGCATGCCTGCTATGCGCAAGTCGTCCTCCACCATTTCCATCTCCACTATGTTCTTGCCCGTGCCAGGATAACGCACCGTAGCCAGGGCATCCATTATTAGTTTGGGATACAGTTCCATATTGCGTATACCTTATTTATATATAATATATAGCGAATGCAAATATACATTTTTTTTCTTTCATGGCAATAGAAACACTTCTGCAATCAATTGTAATCTATTATATTTAACACAACAAGAACATTAAAAAGCATAAATGATTATCTTTGTAGCGATAAAACTACATAATACATTCCAATGGCAGGAAACGAAATCTTCAACCGCTCCACCCTACTGCTTGGACGCGAAGGCATGAAAGCCCTTGACGAGGCAAGGGTAATACTTTTTGGCGTAGGTGGCGTAGGCTCGTGGTGCGCCGAGGGGCTCGTCCGTGCAGGACTGACACACCTGACCCTGGTGGACAGCGACCGTGTGTGCCCCACCAACCTGAACCGCCAGCTCATGGCCACACAAGAGACCATAGGCCAGCCCAAGGTGGAGGCCATGAAGCAACGTCTGCTCTCCATCAACCCCGAAGCAGAGATTCTGGCTCTGAACATGATGTACACAGAGGAGACTGCTCCCGACTTCCACCTGGAACAATACGACTACGTAATAGACTGCATAGACTCCCTGCGCGACAAGTGCGACCTGATCCTGCGCACCACCGCCATGGAGCGCCCCACCCTGCTCTCCAGCATGGGAGCTGCACTGAGGATAGACCCTACGAAGGTCCGTCTGACGGAGTTCTCCAAGGTGCAGGGCGATGCCCTGGCACGTGCCGTGCGCAACCGCTTCAAGAAGGCAAAAACCTTCCCCCGCCGCAAGTTCCTCTGCGTCCACAGCGAGGAGCCTGCCATGGAGAACAAGACCGAGGACACCACTCTCACCGAAGAACTGAAGTTCAACAAGGTGCAGACAAACGGTTCCCTCTGCCACATCACCGCCATCTTCGGCATGATGCTGGCAGGGGAGGTGATAAAAGGGGAAAGATGAAGAAGCCCCCCTCTGCCTTTCAGGCAATGTCCTCTCGTCAAACTGGGGAGTTTTCCCCTCACCAGGCACAGATGGACATTGACTTCAGCCCCTTCGGGCGTCGAACGTTGTTTCAGTCCATCTTCTAAAGACCTTGTTCGCCCCCTCTATGGGGGGGAAGGGCTGGCGCGGTGCTTACGATTGTAACTGACTTACGGGCACAAAAACGAAGTGTACAATGTGGGTGTAGTGCCTTGAATGGTTAAACCTCTTTGTTTTCAGTGAGTTATGCGTATTTTGGTGTTGATATTCGAGAGCCACGGCATAGCAAGAAAGAAGTTGCGCAACGAATTAAGCCTCTTCATGGAGGGTGAGCGCAATGTTGAGAAGTACAGGGAAGCCGGTATAAATTGGTGGGACTACTGCGGCTCAATTCTCGTAAACTCATATCCGACATATTTTGAAAAACTGCCTCCGCTAATTGCAAAAATCAACAAAGAGAAACGCAACAGCAAGAATTATGTGCTATTCTTGGGTGAAACAGGTGTCGAGAGCAACCAAATGCCTTGTTTGAGCCTTGTGCAGTTCCAGATTGATGAGGGCGAATTGGTCGTATCGGCATATCAACGCAGTTCTGACGCAAATTTGGGTTTGCCGGCAGATATATACCACCTCTATTTGATAAGTCGCCAGATAGATGTGCCGTTGAAGTCTATAACAGTGAATTTTGGTAATCTCCACATATACGAGAGCAACGAAGCCAATACACGCAGGTTGCTTGCAGGTGAGGAAAATGTAAAATTTGAGCTGAATGTGTGAAAAGGTATATAAGTCTGCACCTTTGCCGTTTCAAGGTCAGAAACGGCGTTTTTTGAACGATTTACGCAGTGTTATCACACGCTTCAATGACATAGATATTGTTATAGACCTATTTGGTGGCAGCGGTTTGCTTTCACACACCATCAAGCGGGAACGCCCGGAACTGAAAGTAATATATAACGATTATGACAACTATTGTGAGAGGCTTGTAAATATTGCCAGAACAAACGAACTGCTCGGTAAAATTCGCCTTATGGTAACAGAAATAGGGCCAGATAAAAGAATGCCTGACAAGCTACGCTGTGAAATACTTGCCCTTATTAAAGACTATTCTTTGAATGGCTTTGTTGATTATCTTACTCTCAGCACTTCTTTGCTGTTCAGCGGTCAATGGGCACAAACATACAAAGAATTATCAGCGGAAGTGTTCTATAATCGTGTCAAACAAACCGATTACAAAGCTGATGGTTATCTTGATGGCTTGCAGATAGAACACAGAGATTATAAGGAACTATTTGCCGAATATAAGGACAACAAGCGTGTTTTATTCCTTGTTGATCCTCCTTATCTTTCGACAGACTGCAAATCCTACAAAAATTATTGGGGGTTGTCAGAATACCTTGATGTTCTCAAAGTTCTTGTCGGGACAAAGTTTATATACTTTACCAGCAATAAATCGCAAGTAATTGAGCTTTGCGAGTGGATAAAAAACAATGCTGAAATAGGAAATCCTTTTACTGACATAGAGAAACGACTGCAAGAAAACAAACTGAATTATCAAGGCTCTTTTACAGATATAATGTTGGTGAAAGAGTAGTAATAAAAAAGTGTGTTAAGCGGCAACTTAAACACACTGTAAATGCTTGGGGAAGCAAAAACGAAAACTCGACCTTTGTGTAAAGACGAAAAATCGTTTATGAACTCTGCTTTTCAAACAGAATGCAAAGAGGCAAGATAATATCTTAACCTATACAAAGGTACAAATTTTTACTGAAACCACCAAATAAAACGCTTGAAAAATAAGCACTTAATTTGTTATTTTTGAGTATAAATAAAAGGCTTTTAATTACCATTCAAACAGTGATTAAAAGCCTTTCAAAGATAGTTTTTGCAAGGTGCGAAAAAATGAGAAAAATGTACATTTCGTTTTGAAAAGTTGTACATTTCGTTTTTGCGATTATAGACTGTCCCCCTGAGACAGGATGAATAAGTTGGATGCGTTTTTCTTCCTATAGTATCGTTTGCCGCGCCAGCCAACTGTCCCTCTGAGACAGGGGGACGAGCGCGAAGCGCGGAGGGGGTGGATTATACCTTTCCTTTTCCTCCCTCCCTCTGCGTTCTCCTGTCGCGCGTAGCCTGCGACTACTCCAGCGATAGCGCAGTTTGCTTTGGAAATTCTGCGTCCTCTGCGCTCTTTGCGTGAAATAAAGATAATAGCATTTTGTTTTTCACGCAGAGTGCGCAAAGAGCGCAAAGTTATATTCCCATCCGTGTTTCACGCTTGCGCTGGGGGGGGCAATCTCCATTGCTTGTAGGGACGCATGCGTCCGCCCATATGCAACGAGGAGTTTGTTCTCTGTTCTCGGACGCTGCACGCAGCCTCCCTACCATGCCTCTGCTCTCGCTGTTTTCAGTTTTCAGTTTTCAGTTTTCCGTTCACTAAAGCGGGGTGGATAGTTCCCCGTTTTTCACGCCCCTTTTCTTCATATCCGTCAATTTACGTGCAGTTTAACGCCTCTTTTTGCGCATTTTCATACTTTAAGCGCACTTTTCTGCCAAAAAGAACATAAAATATCCCAAAAATAACTACTTTTGTACACGAATTACATCCCTGCAAGGCAAAACACTCATATACAAGGGCATTTGACACAAGAACACCAGTGCCTTGACAGCAACTTGCAAACATAACATTTTACATACGATGAAACACTTTGTCAGTCTTCTGAATGACTCTGTAAAAGAGAACTGGGAATTTCCTGCCGTAACCAACTATGGCGGCGTAACCTACACCTATGGCCAAATGGCCGAGCAAATGGCAAAATACCACATCCTCTTTGCCGAAGCCGGCATAAAGAAGGGCGATAAGGTTGCACTCTACGCCCGCAACTCGGCAGAATGGGTAATAGCATACTTTGCCACACTGACCTACGAGGCGGTTTCAGTGCCCTTCCTCCCCGACTTCATCCCCGGAGCCGTGGCAGAACTGGGTGCCTTCTCGGAGTGCAAACTGCTCATAGCCGACGACATTGCATTCAACAGTCTGGAACCCGAGGACAGATACATCAAGCAGCTTGAGTCCACCCCTGGCTTTGCCGGCATCATCAACGTGAAGGACATCAGCATCTTCCTGGCAACAAAGAAGGAACTGGCCACTGCACACGACACCATGGAGGAGCACTTTGCAAAACTCTACCCCAATGGCCTGAGCGCAGACCTCGTAAACTACTATCCCGAGGAGCGCGACATGGAAGCCGTGGTTGAAATCAGTTTCACATCGGGCACAACCAGCGCCACATCCAAGGGCGTCGTACTGCCTGCACGCTCGCTGTCGGTGAACCTCGACTTTGCACGCCGCGAGATTCCTGCCACACAGGGAGGCCACATCTTTGCCATCCTGCCCATGGCACACATGTTCGGCCAGACATTCGACGTACTCTTCCCCCTGGCTGGCGGATGCCACGTGTACGTCATGCCCGGCAAGCCCACACCGGCACGTCTGCTGGAGGGCCTGGCCAAGGTAAAGCCATTCATGTTCCTCACCGTACCTCTGGTCATCGAGAAGATATTCAAGTCAAAGGTATTCCCCGCAACACAAGCCTTCCCTGCCAACATGCTCCTGAAGGTGCCCGGCCTAAACAAGATTGTGCTCAACAAGATAAAGAAATCGCTTCTCACCGCCTTTGGCAACGGTTTCACCACAGGCCTCATCCTTGGCGGTGCAGCGCTGAACCGCGAGGTAGAGGACCTGCTCAAGCGCATGAACTTCCCCTACGTCGTAGGCTATGGCATGACCGAGTGCGGCCCCCTTATCTCATACTGCGACAAGAGCGAGTTCGTAAAATACTCATGCGGCAAGAAGGCCGACCCCCTGGAGTTGCGCATAGACTCTGCCAACCCCACCAAGATACTGGGCGAAATCCAGGTAAAGGGCGATGCCGTCATGCTGGGATACTACAAGAACGAGGATGCCACCGCCGCCACATTCACCAAGGACGGCTGGCTGAAGACCGGCGACATGGGCGTTGTGGACAGCAAGGGCAACGTCTTCATCAAGGGACGCTGCAAGAACATGATTCTCACCGGCAACGGCCAGAACATATACCCCGAGGAGATAGAGGACAAGATTAACAACCTGCCCTACGTGATGGAGTCACTGGTCGTAGGCCGCAAGAACGCCATCGTGGCACTCGTTGTTGCCGACTACGAGGCTGGCAAGAAGGCAGGTCTGGACAGCCAGGCACTTGACAAACTTGTCAACAGCAGTGTCCTTGCCCTGAACGCAGAACTGCCTGCCTACAGCAAAATCTCCTGTACCGAGCTCCTCAGCGAACCCTTTGAGAAGACTCCCAAGCAGAGCATCAAGAGGTATCTGTATTCTTGATTAAAGATATTATAACAGACCCTCCCCCTGACCCCTCCCTGTATGGAGGGGTCAGGGGGAGGGTCCTTTTCTTTTCTCTCTTTACTCTATTACCACGCGTGTCCAGCCGTGGATGTCGGGTTCTGTGCCGTACTGGATACCGCGAAGCTTGTTGTAGAGCTGGGTGGAAACGGGACCGGGCTTGCCGTCCTTGGAGATGACATAGCTGATCTGGTTCTCCAGGTCGTCGATGCGCTGGATGGGCGAAATGACGGCCGCCGTGCCACATGCACCTGCCTCCTCGAAGGTGGAGAGTTCCTCCACGGGGATGGGGCGACGCTCAACGTTTAGACCAAGGTCCTGCGCCAGTTGCATCAGGCTCTTGTTGGTAATGGAGGGCAGAATGCTGGTAGACTTGGGGGTAACGTAGGTATTGTCCTTGATACCGAAGAAGTTGGCTGCACCGCACTCGTCTATGTACTTCTTCTCCTTGGCATCAAGATAGAACTCGCAGGAGTAGCCCAGGTCGTGCGCCATCTTGTTGGCACGCAGAGAAGCGGCATAGTTGCCACCCACCTTGTAGACACCGGTGCCAAGAGGAGCAGAACGGTCAAACTCGCGTATGATAACATAGGGATTGGTGGAGAAACCGCCCTTGAAGTAAGGACCTACGGGGGTTACAAAAATGAGGAACAAGTATTCCTCGGAAGGATGCACGCCCACCTGTGCACTGGTACCTATCATGAGGGGACGGATGTAGAGGCTTGCACCGCTCTCGTAGGGAGGGATGAAGCGCTCGTTCAGGCGCACCACACGGTCCACCATCTCGTTGAACTTCTCCGTGGGCAGTTCGGGCATCAGTATGCCACGGCATGTGCTCTGCAAACGGGCAGCATTCTCGTCGGAGCGGAACACACGCACCTTGCCGTCGGGGCAACGGTATGCCTTCAGACCCTCGAAAGCCTCCTGGCCATAGTGCAAGCAGGTGGCTGCCATGTGCATGGGAATGGTCTCCTCGCTGCAGTTCTCTATCTCGCCCCATGCGCCGTTGCGATAGTAGCAACGCACGTTGTAATCCGTTTTCATGTAGCCAAAGGAAAGGCTACTCCAATCTATTTCGTTCATAGTTTCATTAGGTTTTGTGCACAAATTTACACAATTCTCCTATAAAGACAATACAAATGTAAGGGAAATTTAGGAAAACAGGTGGATTTTTGTCACTCCGCCGTTTCCTCTCCCTCTATCTTCTTTATTTCCTCGTCCACCGAGGTAAGCTGTTCGCGACAATACTTTACCAGCTCCTGCGCTTCACGCAATTGAGCGGCAATCTGGTCGATGGGCAACTGGTTCTGCTCAAGCTGACGTGCTATCTGTTCAAGCTTGGCAATGGCTTCTTCGTATTTCATATAAAGACCCCTCCCCGTACCGGCGGACCCCTCCCCAACCCTCCCACAAGGGGCGGGAGTATATAGTACCGGGAAATGATAATTTGGTTAAAGGGTTAATAGATTTGTTAAAAGTTAATATTCAATAGTCAGTTGTAACCACTCCCTGTCCTCGCGTCGCACTGGGGAGTGCTCCCCTCACGAGGCACAGAAGCACATTCAGTGCTTCTTCCAAAGACCTCGCTCGCCCTTGTGGAGGGGTGAGGGGGAGGGTCTTGTCGGTTTTCCGTTTCCACTCCCACCACCTGCGAGAGCACGGTGCCACCTTGCATCATTGTGGTAAGAACCGCCTCTGGCTTTATATCCGAGATGTCGGTAACTATCTTGCCATTGAGCATGGTGATGGAGTATCCACGGCGGAGGAGCAGTTCGGGATTGAGGCTTTCGAGGCGTTGGGAGAGAAGTTCCAGGCGGTGCTTCTCTTGAGTCAGCACACGGGCGGCAGAGATGGGCAGGAGTAGCGATGAGCGTTCGAGACGCTGATGCTCCCTTTGCAAACGCAGCGTCACCACCGAGGGAAGGCGCTGACGAAGGAGAGCCAGGCGTTGCTCCTCGCGCTGCATCTTGCTGGAGGCGGCAAGGGGAATGCGTTGCTGGAGGTCGTGCAACAGGGTGAGTTGCTCCAACTGATGCTCCAGGATGAAGGCAGCAGCTGCCGTGGGGGTCTTGACGGAGGTATGCGCCACATGGTCGAGCACCGTCTCGTCGCGGTCGTGCCCCACACCTATTATAATAGGCAGAGGATGCTGGGCTATACAGGCAGCCAGTTCATAGGAATCATAGTCGGAAAGGTCGCTAGTGGCACCGCCTCCACGGATAATTACCACGGCATCCCAGTTATCGCTCTCGTCGGCTATCTGCAACAGTGCAGCAGAGATGCTCTCGGGCACATGCTGGCCCTGCATTACGGCAGGAAAGAGCTGCACACGGAATGCCATCCCCCACTCGTTCTCCATCAACTGACGGCAAAAGTCGCCATAACCTGCCGCCGTGGCACTGGACACCACGGCAATGCGCTTGAGCAAGGCGGGCATAGGCAGGTCCTTGTTGTCGTTGATGATACCGTCCTTCTCCAGCTGGCTCAATATCTCCTGTCGGCGGCGTGCCATGTCGCCCAGTGTGTATGTGCCGTCTATATCCAGAACATTGAGGGCATAACCGTAGAGTTCGCTGAAGGTGAGGCGTACCTGCATGAGCACTTTCAACCCTGTGCGAAGACTCTGTCCGGTCTCCTCACGGAAACGCAGCGCCAACATATTATATGTACGTGCCCATATCGTTATGCGTGCCTTTGCCACTATGGCGCCGGTGTGTTCGCTCTTCTCCACCAGTTCGCCATAGAAATGCCCGCCATATCCTGCACGGCCTTCCAGCAGTTCGCCATGCACCCAATAGGCATCCTCGGCACACCCCTCGATGAAGGAGCGTACCATGGCATTGAGTTCAAAGAGTGATAGTGCCTGCATGAGTTATTAGGTTTTATACCAGGGTAGTGAATACAAAGGTACGCTTTTTTCCGTCGCCATGCAAAAAACACCGCGACAAATCGCACCCCACCACCACACGTAATGTTAATCTTTGCTGAATATTCCCATTAGAACATTATTTACGTTAAAAGTCTGAGGCAATATAAACATTATATGCATACCTTTGTACCCGAAAAACAAAACAGTATCACGAACATATGAAAAAGAAGACAATGAAAGCGTTACACCTGTGGCAAATGATGCTGATGGCAGTTTGCCTGGTGGCATGCTCGCAAGAGAAGGTGCAGCATGCCACCGCTCCACTGAAGGTGACAACCGAAAGCGTTGCCGCCCAGCCTCGGGAAACCGGTACCGCCTATGTGGGCACGGTGGAGGAGTCAACCTCCGTGGCGGTGAGTTTCATCGGCATGGGCATGGTGAAGCAGATATGCGTTGGCGAGGGACAGCGCGTGCGCAAGGGTCAGCTTGTTGCCGAGATGGACAAGACCCAGGCACAGAACACCCTGGCCATGGCAGAGGCGTCGCACAAGCAGGCCACCGATGCCCTGGAGCGCATGCGCCAGTTGCACGAGAACAAGTCCTTGGCCGACATGAAGTGGGTGGAGGTGCAGAGCAAGGTGGAGCAAGCCGAGGCCTCTCTCTCTGCCGCCAGGAAGATGCTGGAGGATTGCAGCATATACGCTCCCATAGACGGTGTGGTGGGCAAGAAGTGGGTTAGTGCAGGAGAAACCGCCCTGCCCAGCCAGCCAGTGCTTACCATCCTGGACATCAGGGCACTGAAGGTGAAGGTCAGCATCCCCGAGAAGGAGATTTCCTCCATCAAGCCCGGCACGGCATCGAGCATCAGCATTGAGGCCATCGGAGACAAGACCCTGGAGGGCGGTGCAATAGAGAAAGGTGTGGTGGCAGATGCACTGACACATACCTACGATATACGCATTACCCTGCCCAACCCCGAGGGCGACATCCTTCCCGGCATGGTGGCAAAGGTGTATCTGCATGCCAATGACAGCATCCAGGGCATGACCCTTCCCGTGCGCAGTATACAGCAATCTGCCGACGGCAAGCACTTCGTGTGGGTGGTGAAAGGCGGCAAGGCGCACAGAAAAGTCATCACCATGGGCAAGACCCTGGGCAACCGCATAGAGGTGCTCTCCGGCCTTGACAAGGACGACCGCGTGATAACCAACGGTTACCAGAAGGTGAGCGAAGGAACAGAAGTAAAGTAACGGACCCCCCCCAGCCAGTCCGCAAGGGAAGGGAGTAACGGACCCCTCCCCCAGCCCTCCCCTTATGGGAGGGAGTAGTTACAACTGACTATTGAATATTAACTTTTAACAAATCTATTAACCCTTTAATAAAATCCCTAACTCCCAGTACTATATACTCCCGCCCCTTGTGGGAGGGATGGGGAGTGGTCCGCTGGGTCCGAGTATTCGGGGAGGGGTCCTATCAATTATGACTTTCAAGAACAGCAGTTGGATAGCATGGCCTATCAACAACTATAAGATAACGGCCTTTCTCACGGCACTGCTTCTGGCCTTTGGCCTGTGGGCGATATATGTGATGCCCAAGGACGAGTTTCCGCCCTTCACCATTCGTCAGGGTGTGGTGATTGCCGTAATGCCTGGGGCCACGGCCGAGGAGATAGAGGAGCAGGTGGCACGGCCTCTGGAGCGCTACATCTTCACCTACAAGGAGGTGGACCGCAGCAAGACCTACTCCACCAGCCAGAACGGCATGTGCATAGTGATGGTGCAGTTCCAGCAGGACCAGAACAACCTCACCCCCGTGTGGAGCAAGATGAAGCATGGACTCAACCAGTTCAAGTCCTCCCTGCCCCAGGGTGTGCTGGCACTGGTGGCCCAGGACGACTTTGGCGACACCAGCGCCTTGCTCATCACCGTGGAGAGCGACCAGCGCTCCTATCGGGAACTGCAGGGCTATAGCGACGAGCTGGCCGACCGCCTGCGCCGCCTTCCCAGCGTGAGCAAGGTGCAGCAGTTGGGCGAAAAGAAGGAGCAGCTGACCATCTGCGTGGACAGAGAGCGTCTGGCTGCCTATGGCATAGGCCAAACGGCACTGATACAGGCGCTGACAAGCCAGGGGCTCACCACAATGAGCGGCATGGTGTCAACTCCCAAGCAAAATCTGAACATACACGTGGCGCCCAGCGTCAATTCCGAACAGGAGATAGGCGACCGCATCATCCTTGCCACTCCTGACGGCAAGACTGTGCGCGTGCGTGACATTGCCACCGTGCAGAGGGAATATGACCTGAGCGACAGCTACATTGAGTCAAACGGCAAGCGTTGCGTAATCCTGTCCCTGGAAATGCTGAAGGGCAACAACATAGTCATGTTCGGCGAGGATGTGGACGAGATACTGAAGCAGTTCCGCCATGAATGCCTGCCCGACGATGTGCACATGCGCCGCATCACCGACCAGCCCCAGGTGGTGGGTACCAGCGTGAGCGACTTCATGCGCGACCTCATCATCTCCATGCTCATCATCGTGGCGGTGATGATGGTGTTATTCCCCATAAGGAGTGCCATAGTGGCAGCTCTCACCATCCCCCTGTCCACCTTCGTGAGCACGGGCATAATGTATGCTTTGGGCATAGAACTGAACATCATCACACTGGCTTGCCTCATCGTGGTGCTGGGCATGATAGTGGACAACAGCATAGTGGTCATCGACGGCTATCTCGAGTACCTGGGCAAGGGAATGGGCCGTCGAGAGGCGGCGGTGAAGAGCGTGCAGCAGTACTTCTGGCCCATGCTTCTGGCCACGGTGTGCATCTGTGCCATCTTCTTCCCCATACTCAAGTTCATGAAGGGCGAGGCAGCCGATGTCTTCAGGCTCTTCCCCATCACCATCACCATCAACCTGATGGTATCCTTGGTGGTGGCGGCCTTCATCATCCCTTTGCTCAATGCTGCCATCATTCGCCGTGTGAAGGCAAAGGAGCCCGGCAAGCGCGACATAACCGACTGGGTGCAGCACTGGTATGACAAGACACTGGAGTGGAACTTCCGCCACCCCTGGCTCACCATCATGGGGAGCATAGTGCTGGTCGTTGCCACTGGTGCCTTGTTCCCTTTGCTCAAGATGCGCCAGTTCCCCTTTGCCGACCGCAACCAGTTTGCCGTGGAGGTGTACCTGCCCGAGGGTAGCGGATTGGAGGAGACGAAACTCATTGCCGAGGAATTGAGCACCATACTGGAAGGCAACGACAAGGTGACTGGTGTGACAAGTTTCATTGGTTGCTCTTCGCCTCGCTTCCATACCACCTATGCTCCTGTTATTGCAGGCAAGAACTTCGCACAGCTAATAGTGAATACCGAGAGCAACGAGGCTTCGCTGGAGATACTTGACGAACTGGCACCGAAATACAGCAACCACTGGCCCAATGCATATGTGCGCTGGAAACAGATGGACTATCTCCCCGTGCCTACCTATGAATATCGTTTCTATGGCAACAACACGGATTCCATACAGAAGGCTGCACAGATGCTCATGGAAGAGATGCGCAGGATTCCCGAACTGGAGTGGGTGCATACGGATTACGACATGCCTTCGCCTCTGGTGGAGGTGAATCTTGACCCCGTGGCATCGGCTCAAATGGGCATAACACGTACCTCTGCCGAATTACAACTGATGCTACAGACGGGCAAGGTGCAGGTGGGAAGCATCTGGGAGGCCGGCGATGTGGACGGAAAGAGCCGCACCTATGAAGTGCCAATCATCATGAAGGACCGCAACCAGGATGCCATGCAGCTGAGCGACGTGGAGGACACCTACCTGACCACTCCCACCGCATCGTCCGTGGCACTCCGTCAGGTGGCCGAGGTGAAGCCCGTGTGGAGCCAGACAAAGATAGTGCACCGCAATGGCGAGCGCTGCATCTCGGTCACCGCCGAGGGCAAGCGTGGCACCTTCGCCCTGGACATACAGAACCACCTCATTGACTACATCGGCCACATGAACCTACCTCAGGGTGTGCGTGCCGAAGTGGGCGGAGAGACGGAGAAGAACAGCGAGACCACACCCGACGTCATGGTTAGCATAGCCATGGCCATGGTGCTCATCTTCTTCTTCCTGCTGTTCAACTTCCGCAAGTTCTCCATAGCCATCGTGTGCATCGTGGCCATCAGCCTGGGCATGCCGGGTGCCATCATAGGCCTGCTCATTGCCAACAAGGTGCTGGGCCTCACGGGCATGTTCGGCGTCATCACCCTCATGGGCATGATTATGCGCAACGAGATACTCATCTTCGAGCATGCCAACGAGAAGATGGCCGAGGGCATGTCGGCCAAGGAGGCTGCCCTGGATGCCGGCAAGCGCCGCATGGTGCCCATCTTCCTCACCACCGCCACCACGGCCGTGGGCGTAGTGCCCATGATTCTGGCTGGCAGCAGTTTCTGGATGCCCGTGGGCATAACCATCTTTGCCGGCGGCATAGGCATGCTCCTGCTCGTCACCACGGTACTGCCAGTGGTGTACTGGAAACTGTACGAGAATGGACCCAGCGGACCCTCCCCCAACCCCTCCACAAGGGCGAGCGAGGTCTTTGGAAGAAGCACTGAATGTGCTTCTGTGCCTCGTGAGGGGAGCACTCCCCAGTGCGACGCGAGGACAGGGAGTGGTAACAACCGACTCGGAACCCCATCAGCAGTACATCCTACTCCCCTCCATAGAGGGAGGGGTTTGGGGGTGGGTCTTTTCTTCTTCTGCTGCCTTGCCATGCAAGCTCAGCCTCGCACCGTTTCCCTGCAGGAGTGCCTGCAAAGTGCTGCCACACAGAACCGCACCCTGCTGAATGCCACCCTGCAGATACAGATGGCTGGCGAGCAGAAAAGGGAGGCCTTCACCAAGTACTTCCCCGAAATCTCTGCCAACATCATGGCCTTCCATGCCTTTGACAAGATGCTAAAGGCTGACGGATACTATCCTCAGGAACTGATGGCATTAGGGCAGATTAACCCACAACTGGCTGCATTGGCAGGACAGCCCTTCTCCGTGCGCGAGTTGGATGAGGCCTATGCCGTGATGGGTACACTCACGCAACCGCTATTTGCCGGCGGGCAGATAGTGAACGGCAACCGACTGGCCGACATTGGCAAGCAGGTGGCGGAACTGCAGGCAGAACTACAGACAAAGGACCTCCTGCAGAAGGTGACCGAAAACTACTACCAGATAGTGAAACTGAAACTCAACCTTGCCACCATACGCTCGGCTCAGGAGCAGCTGCATGCCATCTATCGCGAGGTGCAGTCCTATGTGGATGCAGGGGTGACGACTCGCAACGACCTGCTTCGTGTGCGCCTGGAACTCCAGCGCCTCTCCTCCGACAGCCTCACCGTCAGCAATGCGCACCACGTCATGTGCCTGCTCCTGGCACAGCAGACGGGCATGGCTGGCGAGAAGATAGATGTGCAGGACATGGCGCTCGCCGACATAGAAAGTCCCTTGAACTACTACATCGCACCCGACGATGCCGTGGCCGCCCGCCAGGAACTTGCCTTGGCACAGAAGGGCGTGGAAGCAGGCAAGTTGAAGGTGCGCATGGAGAGTGGCAAGCATCTGCCCACCGTGGCTGTGGGGCTTACCATCAGCAACGTGGGCCTTGGCGGACTCTCCGAAGGGGCAAAGTCCATGGTGGAGAGCAACACCACCAACGGCATGGTCTTCGGCACCGTCAGCGTGCCCATCACCTCGTGGTGGGGAGGCTCGCATGCCATACGTCGCGAGAAACTTGCCCTGCAGCAGTCGCAGAACCAGTTGCAGGATGCCCGCGAGCAGCTCATCATCGACATAGAATCCTCCTGGTCCTCACTCATGGAGGCCTACAAGCAGATAGACATTGCCCGCACCAGTGTGGCAGAAGCCACCGAAAACATGCGCATGTCCATGGACAAATACCGCTCCGGTACTGAAATCCTTTCCGACCTGCTGGAAAGCGAGACCCTCCTTAGAGAAAGTCTTAACCGCCTGGCACAGGCACAAGCCACATACATGGTCAAACGTGCCGACTACCTGAGAAAGACGAGATGAGCGGAGATTTTAGAACGGTGAGCATGGAGCGGATGAGCGGTTTCATTTTTCCATTTTCACATTTCAGTGTTCCGCTCCCTTTGTCCCTCTAAGATAGGTGGGACAAGCGAAGCGGAGGGGATGAATAAAACAAAACGAAAAACCTCACCGCTCATCCGCCTCCCTTCACCCCAAAAAGAAATACAGGCTCGGTCGTGATGAGACCGAGCCTGTATTATATTATATATAAGGTATAATCTATTTGAACATAGGATTATCCCAGGAAACTAAGCAGGATACCTGCTGCTACGGCAGAACCGATAACACCGGCAACGTTGGGACCCATGGCGTGCATGAGGAGGAAGTTGCGGCGGTCTTCCTTCTGGCCTTCCTGCTGAGAAACGCGGGCTGCCATAGGTACGGCGCTGACACCAGCAGAACCGATGAGGGGGTTGATCTTCTCCTTCAGGAAGAGGTTCATGAACTTGGCCATAAGCACACCAGAGGCTGAACCTACACCGAAGGCTACGATACCTACAGCAAGGATACCGATGGTCTGCAGGTTGAGGAAGGACGATGCTGTGGCAGTAGCACCCACGGTGACACCGAGGAAGATGACCACAATGTTGTTCAATTCGTTCTGTGCGGTCTTGCTCAGACGGTCAACAACGCCACACTCCTTCATCAGGTTACCGAGCATCAAGCAACCAATCAAAGTTCCTGCGCTGGGAACAACCAAAGTTACGATTACTGCTACAACTATGGGGAAGATGATCTTCTCTTTCTTGCTGACGGTGCGCAACTGAGACATGCGGATGAGACGCTCCTGCTTGGAGGTCAGAAAACGCATGATGGGAGGCTGGATAACGGGTACCAGTGCCATGTAACTGTAAGCAGCCACGGCAATGGGGCCAAGCAGTTCGGGTGCCAGCTTGGAGGTAAGGAAGATGGCTGTAGGACCATCAGCACCACCAATGATACCGATAGATGCAGCCTGCTCGGGGGTAAAGCCCAATCCAGGGATATCTATCTGGGTGACGATGAAAGTTGCGAAGATACCGATCTGAGCGGCTGCACCGAGGAGCAGGCTCTTGGGGTTGGCAATCAGCGGACCAAAGTCGGTCATTGCACCCACACCCAGGAATATCAGACAGGGATAGATACCAGCCTTGACGCCAATGTAAAGGATGTCCAACAGACCGCCATGGGCCAGAATATGACCATAGCTGTGGTAGTGGGGACTTGCAGGATTGATGAAATCGGCCCACAATTCGCTACTGTACATGCCGGCACCCGGCAAGTTGGACAGAATCATACCAAAGGCAATGGGAAGAAGCAACAAGGGTTCGTTGTTCTTGACTATAGCCCTATAAAGGAGATAGCAGGCTACGGCAATCATGAAGAGGTTCTTCAAGCCATCAATTGATGCAAAACTCACGAACCCCATCTCCTTTACAAAATCGACCATTCCTTCCTCCAGACTGAATGCCATAGCAGGTGTTGCCACAAGCAACATGACGGCCAACAGGGAGAGATACTTGATAAAGTTCTTCATAATAGAATGGTTCCCTTGTTAATCCAGTTCAACAAGTGCCTGGCCGCTCTGTACCTGGTCGCCCTCCTTGCAGAGGATAGCCTTCACGATACCGCTGGCCTCGCTGGTAATACTGTTCTCCATCTTCATGGCTTCCATCATCAGAACAGTGTCGCCGGTGGAAACACGGTCGCCCACCTTGACGCTGATCTTGGTGATAGCACCTGGCAAGGGTGCGGTAACGGTCTTGCTGCCTGCAGCAGGTGCAGACATGGCAGGAGCGGCACTCACTCCGGCAGGTGTTGCTGGAGCAGGCTTGGGCTCCAGGGCAGGAGCCTTGGCAGCAACAAAGTCAGCCACCATTTCCACGAGCAGGTCGCCCTGGTTAACGCTCTGACCATTGCTTACGGCTACGCGCTGTACGGTACCATCCACCTCGGAAACGATATCGTTGGCCATCTTCATGGCTTCAATAACGAGCAGCACATCGCCACGCTTCACGTGCTGGCCAGCAGCCACCTTCACCTCGGTAACGGTGCCGGGCAGTTCGCTTACCACATTCTTGGGACCGCCAGCCTGGCTTGCCGCAGGGGCAGAAGCTGCAGGACGTGGACCTTGAGCCTTGTTTTGGGGAATCTCCACCTGATAGGTCTGGCCATTCACAGTTACCTGCATGTTGCCGCCTTTGAGGTCTTCCACGGTGGCCAAATAGTCGGTGCCACCTATCTTGAATTTGAATTCTTTCATTTGTACGTTATTTAATGTGTTACACGACTTAGAGTCTGGGGTTCAACTGGGAAGTCCAGTTCTGGTTGTTATGGGTAATGGTGAGCACACGGCTTTCCTGTCTCTTCTCTTCCTGTTCGTACAGATAGAGAGCCACTGCAACTGCAGCCTTGTCCTCATCGCTGGCATTGGCAAAGGTCTTGGCCTGCTTCTGCTGGTTGTATGCCACCTTAGCGCTGCTGGCCTTGTTGGCTGTCTTGCGAGCTACAAAACTGAAGATGCCCAATATCCATACCAGAACCAAAAGAATGACGAAGACTACGGCAATGCTGACTAGTGCCAATCCCCATGTTTCAGGTGTTACTGCAAGGATATTCATAGGTTACAGGGGTATGTTGCCATGCTTCTTGGCAGGGTTGGTAAGTTTCTTGTTCTCCAGTTGAGCCAGAGCACGAATCACGCGGAAGCGAGTATTGCGAGGCTCGATAACATCGTCGATGTAACCAAACTTGGCCGCCTGATAGGGGTTGGCAAAAAGCTTGGTGTACTCGTCTTCCTTCTCCTTGATGTAAGCCTTTGCTTCCTCCACCTTGCCTTCATCCTTCAGGGCCTTGGCATCCTTGGCGTAGAGTACGCTGGCAGCACCGCTGGCACCCATAACGGCAATCTCGGAAGAGGGCCATGCGTAGTTGATGTCGCCACGGAGCTGCTTACAGCTCATCACGATGTGGCTGCCGCCATAGCTCTTGCGCAGGGTAACGGTAACCTTGGGCACAGTAGCCTCGCCGTAAGCGTAGAGCAACTTGGCACCATGCAGGATAACGGCATTGTACTCCTGTGCAGTACCGGGCAGGAAGCCGGGAACGTCCACGAGGGTAACGATGGGAATATTGAAGGCGTCGCAGAAACGTACGAAGCGTGCACCCTTGCGGCTGCTGTTGCAGTCCAGTACACCTGCCAACTGCTTGGGCTGGTTGGCAACGATGCCAACAGACTGACCGTTGAAGCGTGCGAAACCGATAATCAGGTTCTTGGCATAGTTGGGCTGAACCTCGAAGAACTCGCCATCGTCCACGATACCGGCAATAACCTGATACATGTCGTAGGGCATGTTGGGATTGTCGGGGATGATGTCGTTCAGGTAGTCCTCCATACGGCCGATGGGGTCGGTGCAAACCTTGCGAGGGGTCTTCTCCATGTTGTTCTGGGGAATGTAGCTCATCAGCTTCTTGAGCATAGCGATGGCCTCTTCCTCGTTGCTGGCGGTGAAGTGGGTTACACCGCTCTTGGTGGCATGTACGCTGGCACCGCCCAATTGTTCCTGGGTAACAACCTCGCCAAGAACTGCCTTAACGGGACCGGGGCCTGTGAGGAACATGTATGAGGTGTTTTCTACCATCAGGGTGAAGTCGGTCAGGGCAGGGCTGTAAACTGCACCACCGGCGCAGGGGCCCATAATGGCACTGATCTGGGGAACCACACCAGAAGCCATGATGTTGCGCTGGAATATTTCGGCATAACCTGCCAGAGAGTTGATACCCTCCTGCAGACGGGCACCGCCAGAGTCGTTCAGACCGATAACGGGTGCGCCCACCTTCATGGCCATGTCCATTACTTTGCAAATCTTGCTGGCCAACATCTCGGACAGAGAACCTGCACTAACGGTAAAGTCCTGTGCGAAAACATAAACCAGACGACCGTCGATGGTACCGCTGCCGGTTACCACACCATCGCCCAGATAGTGCTTCTTCTCCATGCCGAAGTTGTAGCAACGATGCTCGACGAACATGTCCATTTCCTCGAAGCTGCCTTCGTCCAGCAGCATGGCGATGCGCTCACGTGCTGTCAACTTGCCCTTCTCATGCTGCTTGGCAATGGCTTTCTCGCCACCACCGATGCGAGCCTTCTCGCGGAGTTCCATCAACTCCTTGATCTTTTCTGTTTGATTGCTCATTTTGAGTTTTAAATGATATAGTGTTAATTACTTCTTCAAAACAAATAATCGCGCGTACTTATTTATTAAATACGCACAATCGTTTGCAAAGTTAACAATAAATAACGAATGTTTGCCGACATGGTGGCGCTAAATTGCTTTGCCAAGCATGTTTTTCTTAAATATTCGCATTGGTGCATCCAAGTTTGCTCCTTTTTTTATAATTTTGACTTCCAGTCCTAATCTTACACTCGAAAAAACGAATAATTGCTTTTTCACTCACTTAACCGTAAGTTGGACCTTGATATGGCACAGAGAGTACCTACAGAATTGGGCGAGAAGCCCGTTGGAAGATTGTTGCTGAACTATGCTTTGCCAGCCATCATGGCAATGATAGCAAGTTCATTGTATAATATGGTGGACAGAGCGTTTATCGGACACTTTGTCGGTAAGTTGGCATTGGGTGGCCTGACCGCCACCTTTCCATTCATGAACCTTGGAGCCGCCTTTGGCGCCATGGTGGGAGTGGGGGCATGTACGGTGATAAGCGTAAGACTTGGACAGAAGGACTATGCCACGGCACAGAACGTACTGGGCAACACTATCACGCTGAACATCATCCTTGGCACCTTGTTCACCATCGTATGCATGATGTTCCTGGACCCCATACTGCTACTCTTCGGTGCATCGGAGATTACTCTGCCATATGCCAGAGAGTATATGCAGATAATACTGATATTTAACGTGATATCGCACAGTTACCTCGGTCTGAATGCCATAATGCGTGCGG
The DNA here is from genome assembly GCA_045612965.1 of Bacteroidaceae bacterium. Classification (GTDB taxonomy): domain Bacteria; phylum Bacteroidota; class Bacteroidia; order Bacteroidales; family Bacteroidaceae; genus Physcousia. Next base: position 109,315 of record JAZLAC010000032.1, read on the forward strand.
CGGGCCATCCTATAACCGCCATGACACTGACCCTGTGCGGTGTACTGGTAAATGCTGCCTTGGACCCCTTGTTTATCATTGTCCTTGGCATGGGGATACGTGGTGCCGCCATTGCCACGGTGATTTCCCAGACGCTGGCCCTCGTGGCGGTGCTTATGCTGTTCAGCCGCAAGGGCGAACTGCTACATCTGAGGCGTGGCATATACAAGCTGAAGGCAAGCATCGTTAGGCAGACACTGGCCATAGGCATGTCGCCATTCCTGATGAATGCCTGTTCGTGCCTGGTGGTGCTGCTCTTGAACCGCAGCATGCAGAAGTATGGTGGCGACGATGCCCTGGCTGCCTATGGCATAGTAAATAGCGTGGCATTCGTGTTCTTCATGGTTGTCATGGGCCTTAACCAGGGCATGCAGCCCATAGTAGGCTACAACTGGGGAGCGCACCGCAACGACCGCGTTTGGCAGGCACTACGCTACACTATGGCAGCAGGCACGGTGGTAACTACGCTCGGTTTCCTCATAGGCATGTTCATACCGGAAATACCGGCTATGGCATTCACCAAGGACGAGCATATCATATCCATGGCGGCACGAGGTTTCCGCATCTGTGTGATGATATTCCCGCTGGTGGGCGGGCAGATAGTGGTGAGCCACTTCTTCCAAAGCATAGGACATGCTGGAAAGAGCATCTTCCTGAGCCTGTCACGACAATTGATTTTCCTGATACCAGGCATGCTCATCCTGCCCAACTTCCTCGGTTTGGACGGCGTGTGGTACAGCCTGCCTTTTGCTGATACTATGAGCTGCATCTTTACCTCGACCATGCTTTGGTGGCAGGTGAGGCATATTCGTGCCAAGGAGGCGAAACAGGCATGAGACTGATTGTAAAGGAAAACCTTGCCCAATACACACAGGAGCAACTGGACAAGGATATGGCCTTGCTCCCCACATGGCGACGGGAACAGGCCCTAAGATACAGGCATTTCCAGGGGCAAAGGGATTGCACACTCTCCTACCTGCTGCTTTGCCAAGCGCTGGAGGAGGAGTATGGCATAACGGACAAACCGACATTTCTCGTTGGCGAGCATGGCAAGCCTTCGTTGCAGGAACATCCCGGCATACATTTCAACATGAGCCATTGCGCCAGGGCCATTGCCTGTGCCGTGGGAGAACACCCTATAGGCATTGATGTGGAGAGTACCGAACGCAAAATCAGCGATGCCCTGATCAGGCACACAATGAGCCCCCAGGAACAGGAGGAAATAGCAGGCAACCCTATACGCTTCTTCCGTTTCTGGACACAAAAGGAGGCATTGGTCAAACTACGCGGCACGGGACTACAGGACAATCTGCACGACCTGCTTCTGCCACGAAATACAGCAGACGTAGTCTTCCATACCGAGGAACATCCCGACAAGGGCTACGTCCTGTCAATAGCAACATTTAAAGAATAGATATAAAAGACACATGAAATTCATAAGTTGGAACGTAAACGGCCTGCGTGCCGTTGTAGGCAAGAACTTCATAGAGGCATTCAATGCCCTGGATGCCGACTTCTTCTGCCTTCAGGAAACGAAACTCCAGGAGGGGCAGATAGACCTTGACATTCCCGGTTATCAATCATACTGGAATTATGCTGAGAAGAAAGGATACAGTGGCACAGCCATCTTCACCCGCCATACCCCCCTGTCCGTTTCCTACGGCATGGGTATAGAGGAGCATGACCATGAGGGCAGGCTTATCACCATGGAGATGGAGGATTTCTATCTCGTATGCTGCTATACCCCCAATTCTCAGGACGGGCTGAAGCGACTGGACTACCGTATGCAGTGGGAGGCGGATCTGCGTGCCTACCTCATGCAGCTGGACGCCAAGAAACCCGTTGTATATTGTGGTGACCTGAATGTGGCGCACCAGGAGATTGACCTGAAGAACCCGAAGACAAACCGCATGAATCCGGGGTTCACCGACGAGGAGCGCGAGAAGATGACCGAACTCCTTGATTCGGGCTTTACAGACACCTTCCGCTTCCTGCACCCCGGAGAAAAGGACATCTACTCGTGGTGGAGCTACCGTTTCAAGGCAAGGGAGAAGAACACAGGGTGGCGTATCGACTATTTCATTGCCTCCAACCGCCTGTGCGAAAGAATAGAAGAGGCAAACATACACACCGACATCCTCGGCAGCGACCACTGCCCCGTTGGCATGGTATTGAAGTAGCCATCCACACGAATAAAATACATCCTCAAAAGGCCCTCCCGAGGACCGGACCTAAAGTACCGGGAACTCTCGCCTTGGTCCTCGGGAAGACCGACCCGAAAGAACCGGGAACTCTCGTGACCGTCCTCTGGAGACACATAGCATACAAATAAACAGCCTCTGTCCGTTTGCTTGGACAGAGGCTATTTTTATACGGAATGAAACGGAATTACTTTACAAACATCTTCTTGCCGTTTACGATGTACAGACCTGCGGGCAAACCTTCGATAGTCTTTCCTACATACTGGCCTGACAGGGTGTAGACGCCAGTTCTGCCAGCAGTAATGCTTTCGTCTGTCCAGACCTCGTCTATGGCAGTAATGGTTTCATCACCAAGTTTTTCGCCCAGATACAAAGAGAAGACTCCCTTTGACAGGCCCCAAGCATCACCATCGGGACCAAATCCGGAGCGAACACCGTTGTTACCGTTGCCAGAACGATCTATAACGTCGCCGCCACTTTGATTGAAATCATAGTATACCAGCAGTTTCTTGGTACCACCGACATAGGATTCCGGTTCCTCCAAGGCCTGGTTGCTGGTCTTTTTGAGATTTGATACAGAATAGTCGGAATTCCACAGACGGAACTCGTCTATAGAGCCATTCATGGGTATACCGTCAACACCTATAGTAAAGGTGGACATATTCATGATGGCGTCTTTGTTGACCGCAGCAGTTCTTGAGTCGAACAACTCGCAGTTCCTATATAGATAAAGATAACCATTTATTGCGCGGCGTATAGCATAGTGATTCCATTCACCAGCCTTCACGAAACCGGCTTTGGAAGTAAAGTTCCTGCCATTTATGGTAACAATCATAGCACCCTGGGCATTTACCTTGATCAGAAGGTTTTCGGCCTTATCTCCCATGCCCAAGCAGAAATCAGAAAGGGTGGATGGGTTGGCCCAGAACTCCAGGGTAAAGGCAAGCAGGTTTGCAGAGTTGGGAACAGACACCTTTGATTCCGGCTTGGAGAATGAGAGGCCATTCTTGGAATCGTCATTGACTACAATCAGTGCACGTTCCTTGGTGACACTGCTGCTGCCTATAATATTAGCTGCCTCCAAGGTAATGTCATACTTGCCGGGATGTTCGGGTGTCCACTGTTCCTCGGCCGAAGCGTTGACAATGGTAGTATTACGCGCGTCGCCGACTATAGTCCACTCGTAGGAAGTGGGAGCATACTTGGATGTGCTTGTCAGGGTTATGGGGGTTCCCTTCATTACGACAGACTCAGAAACTCTGAAATCCGCCTCCGGAGCAACCGCAGTAACACGAACTCTCTGGCTTGTCTCGGCCGTAGTGCCGTCCGCTGATGTCACCTTCAGAACAATGTCATATTCACCATGTTCCTGATAAGTGGCACCGCATTTCATGCCATAAGCAACCTCAGTCTCTGCGCCAGGCATATGCCATTCATAACTACATCCGTCCACAAAATTGTTTGCCCACATGCTCAGGTGCTCTCCTGCAGGCAGCCTGCTGGTGCTTAATGAGAATGATGCATCCAAAGCAGGAGTAGCCTTTACATCCACGGTTACCTCGCTAACATATTCCTGACCATCATAGGCAGTACCCTTGATAGCCACGGTATGCTGTCCTGCCTCCTTGAACGTTACGGTGAGAGACTTGGTGCACATATCGGCAATATCACAAGACGCAACCGTCCAGGCCAACTTGTTGATTGCTTCTCCATACTGAGCAGTCAGAGTAACAGGAACTCCGGCATTTACTTCCTGGGGAACGTTTACGCCTACAGATGGATTCAGCGAAGGCTTGCCCCAGTTTGCAGTGATATCTATCATTGGGTCTTCTGCTGACTGGATGGTGGCATGGTTGCCTCCTACATAATCGCGCATATAGCATTTGCCGTCCTCGCCAACAAAGGTGTCGCCCTTGTAGTAGGCAATAAGTCCCTGGGGCATTACATCGCCAAAGAACTCCACCTTCCTTGTAGAACTTGCAGAACCCTTAATCTGCTCGGGAGTACGGGCATAGTCCCATATGCGGATTTCGTCGTACTGCGCATGCTGCCAGGAGTTATTGCCATTGTCGGATCTGAACACCAAGTCACCGAAACCGCCAAGACCGCTGTAACTGCTACTTGTAACAGAGGACATGAGGGATCCATCCTTGTACACAGTCATGACATTACCCTTTACCACAATGACAAGGTGGTTCCATGCATTTTTCGTAAATGCGCTACTTGTTGTCAAACGGTTTTGGGTATCCCAACCGCATGTGAAAGTGCCGTTGCTGTTAAAGTGATGCATGTATGTGCCCCAGCCCGGACCTGCCGCGCAGTTGTAATTCAAGAACTGGGTAGGCTTGATCAACAGGTCTATTGTACACTCCTGGTATTTGTTGGAGAAGACGTTTGGAATAGTGAAACCTGCACTATTGAATGAAACTGCCTTCTTGTTCTGCGGAACAGACGCGGTGCATGTTGCCTTGGCGCTTTCCTTTCCGTCCTCGTAGACTGCTGTTACGGCATATTCCATGCCACCATTCACGGTATAGGTCCTTTCCTTTGTATTGTCCAGCAACACTCCATCCTTATATATATTATAGGATGCTACGTTGAAACTGCTCCTTATGGGGGCATCCCAAGTCAATGTGCCTTCCGTCAGCACAAGGTTGGTTACAGGCTGGTAACCCATTCCGTATACTACGGTAGAAATCATCACGCGCTTGCCCTTGGTGGTAACCTCGAATTTATCGCCGCCCAGGTCAAACGGAGTCTCTATACCCTTCACGTCAGACTCCATGTCCACGATGCTTGCAGCATGGATATTGCCGCTACCTACGCTGGTGTCCTTCTTGCGGTTGATGATAAAGAAGTACTTCAGTGGCTTGTTTGTGTCAAAGCTGGCGCTGAAGTCGGTCAGGTCGTACACCCACTCCATCGGAGCTTCGTTCATAGTGCCTTTCCAACTACCCAGCATTGGAGTTGCCGGCACAGGATTGGCATTACCGTTGGCACCGTCACCGGCATAGCGGAAATGATGCATGTCGGTAACATATTCAGGTTCTGTAGCATTCACGTCGGTGCTGATACCCACCTGCAGGAACAATTCGCTACGGTGCGAGTAGTCCATCTTCAACTTGATGGCACGCAGAGGACGGAAGTTCTTGCGGGCATGATAGAGTTCACCTGACCAATAGCCGTTCCTCATTGCACCGGTCTCAGGATCGCTCACAGGACCTGCATACTTATAGGGACAGTAGATAAAACCGGCATTGCACCAGTTTCCCCAGCTGTTTACTATAATCCATGCTCCCTTCTCGTCCTTGTCCACCTCACCGGCAATACCATTGCCATCCAGGTCAAACTCTATGCGGTCATCCCAACCAACCATAGTTACGGCATGGTCCACCTGAGTACCCCAACGGTGAACGAAATACTTGCCGGTAACTCCGGCCGCATCGTTGGCAGGGGTTGAAGGTATGTTGTACCACTGGCCACCAGAAGCCACACCAAGACCGATGAGGCCACCAGTCTTGAAGTCCAAGTCTCCAGCATGGTTGTAGAGCCATGCCTTGGCTGCCAGACGACCTGCCTCGGTGTCTACAGTCAAAGGGTTGGAGGTGGGGCGAAGCATACGGTTGCCTATAGCATTCATCCACCTGTCATATCCGGTCATCCAGCCGAAGTCGTTATTGGTCTCCTCCTGGTATCCAAAGAACGAACTGTATGTACGACCGCCATAATGAACCGAATTAGGCACACCGATAAATTCTACGAACTGGTCCTTGCCGTCGTTACCATTGGTGTGCAGCCACACGAAATGGGAAGGATATTGGTTTTCGGGCAACTTGCCGCTTACGTCACGCAAGGCATTAATCTCGTGAGTAAACATATAACTGATACGGCTGGCACTGCCACAAGAACCGCCATCCTGGTTGAACACGGGAGGGAAGTACTTGGTATCGGCATTGTTCCAATACTCGGGCAACTCGCTGGCAGCCTTTGCTATAGCTGCCTTTCTGCTCTGCGATTCGCCCTCTACCGGCACGAACTTCAGCAAGCGAGGTTCTGCGGGATACGCTTTCTGCGGGTCGACGTAATCGGGATACTTCTCGCGATTAACAGGAACGTCCTGTGCATACAGGCTTGCCGCCACCGAGCAGCAGGCCAACATACATAGTGTAAATTTCCTCATAATTTAGGTTTTTAGATTAGATTTGATTAGTGTTTCTTACTTGATATACGCAGTTACGCTATGCAAATGTATGTATTTTATAGTAACTACAAAAGCAAAAAACAAACTTTAACTTCCTTGTATATATATTATGTATAAATTGTTGTATTTTTCCTTGCCTTAGGCAGATTAGTCGTCAAAAAAGCGTACCTTTGCACCCAAATTCAGTATGATGGAGCCTAAGCACATACAAATCAAGGACTATAATTACCCTCTGCCAGAGGAGCGTATAGCGAAATTCCCCCTTGCCCAGCGCGACAAGAGCAAGCTGCTTGTGTACCGTCACGGAGACATCAGCCAGGATACTTTCTGCCATCTGCCCGAGTATCTGCCCAAGGGGGCGCTGATGATTTTCAACAATACCCGTGTGGTGAGGGCAAGGCTTCATTTCAGGAAGTCCACCGCTCCGTGTTCCGAGGGGCAACGCATCGGGACGCGAGAGCCTTCGCAACACGATGCGATGGCCATCGCCTCGGGAGACACTTCAGGCAAGCCCCAGGGGGCACTCATAGAGATATTCATCCTGGAGCCTGCCCTGCCTGTTGAGTATCAGGAGAACTTCCTCAGCCGAGGCCGATGCTCATGGTACTGTCTGGTGGGCAACCTGAAGAAGTGGAAGACAGGTTCCCTGCACCAGCAGATACAGATTGGCGAGGAAACCGTTACCCTCTCTGCCACCCGTGGCGAGACACACGGCACCAGTCACCAGATAGACTTCACCTGGGATACCGACCATACTTGGGCAGAAATCCTCGAGGCCACGGGCGAACTGCCCATTCCTCCATACCTGAACAGAAAGACGGAGCAGAGCGACCTCACCACCTACCAGACCGTCTACTCCAAGGTAAAGGGCAGTGTGGCTGCCCCCACGGCAGGCCTGCATTTCACCCCCGAGGTGCTGGCAGAACTGGACAACCATGGCATTGAGCGCGAGGAGGTTACCCTGCATGTTGGCGCCGGCACCTTCAAGCCTGTGAAGAGCGAGGAGATAGGCGACCACGACATGCACACGGAACACATTGCCGTGAACCGCACAACCATAGAAAGGCTCATTGCACACGAAGGCTCTGCCATTGCCGTTGGCACCACCAGTGTGCGCACCCTGGAGAGCCTCTACTACATGGGACTTCTGGCCATGCAGGGCAAGGAAGACCTCCATGTGGAGCAATGGATGCCATACGCCGAGCACACCGAGGCTCTGCCTGACACTTGCCAGGCTCTGCAAGCCTTGCTGAAATACATGAACGAGAGAGGTCTGGACATCCTGCACTCCTCCACCCAGATAATCATAGCACCTGGATACAAGTTCCACATCGTCAAGATGATGGTAACCAACTTCCACCAGCCGCAAAGCACGCTCCTGCTCCTCGTTAGTGCCTTCGTGCAGGGCAACTGGCGCAGCATCTACGACTACGCCCTGGAGAACGATTTTCGTTTCCTCTCCTATGGAGATAGCAGTTTGTTGGAAGGACCCTACTTCAACGGACCCTCCGCTGGGGATGGGGAACTCCTCCCCCTCGTTGACCCTGCTGGCAATGTCATCGGCAAGTCCACACGCACCGAGTGCCACAACGGTTCCATGCTCCTGCACCCAGTGGTGCACCTGCATGTGTTCAACAGCAAGGGCGAACTATACCTGCAGAAGCGTCCCATGTGGAAGGACATACAGCCCGGCAAGTGGGACACTGCCGTGGGCGGCCATGTGGACTTCGGCGAGGACATCCCCACCGCCCTTCTGCGCGAGACTCGCGAAGAACTGGGCATCAATGCCGAGGGCTGCGAACTGATGCAGATGTATGAGTTCCACTCTGACCGCGAGCACGAACTCGTCTATGCCTACAAGATTGTCTACGACAAGGACATAACTCCCAGCGAGGAGACCGACGGCGGGCGCTTCTGGTCGTTGCAGGAGATTCAAGACGCCATTGGCCAGGGCATACTGACCCCCAACTTCGAAATGGAGTTCTCTAAACTCTTTGGAAGAGAGAAATAACCATGAAGCCTTAGGACCCCTTAGGCTATCATAGGAAAACATAAAACCTAAAACATCAAGCAAAGCAATGAAAAAGAACCTCGAAACTATCTGCATCCATGGCGGTTGGAAAGCCAGCAAGGGCGAACCTCAGCAGTTGCCCATATACCAGAGCACAACCTTCCGTTATGAGACAAGCGACCAGATGGCCAAGCTCTTCGACCTGGAGGACACTGGCTATTTCTATACACGACTGGCAAACCCCACCAACGATGCCGTGGCAAAAAAGATTGCCGCTCTGGAAGGCGGTGTGGGCGCAGTGCTCACCTCATCCGGTCAGGCTGCCAACTTCTACGCCATCTTCAATATCTGCCAGGCTGGCGACCACTTCATCACCTCCAACAACATCTATGGAGGCACGTTCAACCTCTTCGGCGTAACGCTGAAGAAACTGGGCATAGAGTGCACCTTCGTCGACCAGGACTGGGACGACGAGCGCATCGAGGCCGAGTTCCGTCCCAACACAAAGTGCTTCTTCGGAGAGACCATCAGCAACCCCGGTTGCCGCATCTTCGACATAGAGCGCTTTGCACGCATTGCACACAAGCATGGCGTGCCTCTCATCGTGGACAACACCTTTGCCACTCCTATCAACTGCCGTCCCTTTGAGTGGGGTGCCGATATCGTTACTCACTCTACCACAAAGTATATGGACGGTCATGCCAGCCAGGTGGGTGGTTGCGTTGTGGATAGCGGCAACTTCGACTGGGAGGCACAGCACGACAAGTTCACCTGTCTGACCGAACCCGACGAGAGTTATCACGGACTTACCTACACCACCGCCTTCGGCAACATGGCATACACCACAAAGATGGTGGTACAGCTCATGCGCGACCTGGGCAGCATCCCTGCTCCCCAGAACTCCTTCCTGCTGAACATCGGTCTGGAGACCCTGGCACTGCGCATGCGCCAGCATTGTGCAAATGCACTGAAGGTGGCAGAGTGGCTGGAGAAGAACGAGAAGGTGGGTTGGGTAAGTTATGCCAGCCTTCCCAGCAACCAGGACTATGCCCTGGCACAGAAGTATCTGCCCACTGGCACCTGTGGCGTCATTGCCTTCGGTCTGAAGGGCAGCCGTGAGGAAGCCATCCGCTTCATGGACAACCTGGACTTCATTTCCATCGTTACCCACGTGGCAGATGCCCGCACCTGCGTGCTCCATCCCGCCAGCCACACACACCGCCAGTTATCTGAAGAACAGTTGCGCGAGGCAGGAATTTCCCCCGACCTCGTACGTCTCTCAGTTGGCATTGAGAACGTGGACGACATCATTGCCGACCTCCAGCAGGCAATGGACAAGATGTAAGAGAAGACTATCAGGCGGGTGCCCGACAGACGGAGCACTCGCCTTCCTTTTGGGATATACATAAACCCTAATAATATAATAACACTATGTTTAACAATTTCCATGGATTCCATCTCGTAGAGGAACTCCACAAAAGCAATCTGGAGAGAGCAGCCAAGCGACTTAACGGCAAGTTCTTCAAGCTTCTGCTGGCGATTGCCGCCACTCTCACCATCTGGCTGCTGCCTGCCGATTCATTCGGCATTGCCAACCTTACCGTTGTAGAGCAACGCATCATCGGTGTATTCGTGTTTGCCACTCTGATGTGGATTATGGAGGCCATCCCTGCATGGACCACCTCGCTCATTGCCGTGGTACTGCTCCTGTTCATGGTCTCTACCAGTGCATTGAAGCCCTTCGTTGAAGGCTATGATGCCGACCAGCTGGGCGTTATCCTCAAGTACGAGGACATTCTACACTGCTTTGCCGACCCCATCATCATGCTCTTCATCGGCGGTTTCATCCTGGCTATTGCTGCTACCAAGTACGGTCTGGATGCTACCATCGCACGCGTACTGCTGAAGCCCTTCGGCACCCAGTCACGCTTCGTCATGCTGGGTTTCATCATGGTAACAGGTCTGTTCTCCATGTTCGTCAGCAACACCGCCACCGCAGCCATGATGCTGGCTTTCCTTGCTCCTGTATTGAAGGCTCTGCCTGCCGACGGCAAGGGTAAGATTGGTTTGGCTCTGTCCATTCCCGTAGCTGCCAACATCGGCGGTATGGCCACTCCCATCGGCACACCTCCCAACGGTATCGTGCTGAAGTATCTGAACGATCCTGCCGGCATGAATTTGAACATCGGTTTCGGCGACTGGACAGCCTTCATGTTCCCCCTCACCGTACTGCTTCTGTTCCTCTCATGGATTATCCTGCTGAAGATGTTCCCCTTCAAGCAGAAGACCATCAACCTGGAGATTCCCGACAATTCACAGAAGAGCTGGCGCACTACATTGGTGTACGTTACCTTCTTTGCCACCATACTCATGTGGATGTTTGACAAGTATCTGGGTGTGAAGACCAATGCTGTGGCCATGTTCCCCGTAGCAGTATTCTGCGCTACCGGTATCATTGACCGTCGCGACCTGGAGCAGATCAACTGGAGCGTGCTCTGGATGGTTGCAGGTGGTTTCGCCCTCGGCGTGGCACTGAACAAGTCTGGTCTGGCTTCTCACATGATCGATGCCATTCCCTTCAACACATGGTCACCCCTGCTTGTCATCATCGGTTCCGGTCTGGTATGCTATGCTATGAGCAACTTCATCTCTCACACCGCCACCGCAGCCCTCTTGGTGCCCATCCTGGCTGTTGTTGGCATGAGCATGACCAGCGAACTGGCTGGTGTAGGTGGTGTCAGCACACTGCTCATTGGCGTTGCCCTATGTTCTTCTGTTGCTATGGTTCTTCCCATCAGCACTCCTCCCAATGCCTTGGCACACGCCACTGGTCTTATCGAACAGAAGTGCATGATGAAGGTGGGTCTTATCCTTGGTTTCATCAGCATGGCCATCGGTTATGTTCTGCTCATCTTCTTGGGTAGCAATGGCCTGATTTAATTACTTTACACTATCATACAATTGGAGGAGGCGGGCCATAATGCTCGTCTCCTCTAATTATATATCTAAAGTAATATCTTAGGTTACATCGTAGGGACATTGTGCGTTCACAGCTGCCATTAGTTTCTATTTTGATAATCTGGCGACTATTTACGGCATCATTATTCAAACAACCTCTAAAAACATAGGCCACGACATTGATGCCACGGCCTATGAATTTAAATAAATGTTTTTGCGAGAATCATGTTCCTCTCTGGCTGCAGGTATAGCAGGCGATCTGGATCAACGGGAATAGTATCTATTGAAGCAGCCATCAACAAACAAGGTTGAACGTTCACCACATCGCATTGAGGAACAATGTAACTATTCTTACTGACAATTTAATACACTACTTTCTTACCATTTATAATATACACACCACCCTTTGAAGGATTCTGTACTCGGCGACCACTCAAGTCAAGGATAATGTTCTGTGAATCAGAATTTTCGTTTTCAAATTCCTCAATACCTGTTTCTAAATCCTCGCCCAAGACACTGATTCTAACACGTGAAAGAGCAGCGGGCTCCACTTTCACAGGAGAATCGTCACGGTTAGTGATGGTCATATATAGGCGGAAAGGATCGAGAGGTGAGTTAGACGAAAGTGGTTGCCAAGCACCCTCTGTTGAGATAGCCAGACTGCCAATCAACTCGTTGCTGGACATTCTGTTGTATATACCAGTTATATTGTGTATAGTATAGGCAGAAGAACAGTCAATGGCTGTAGACTTTGTTTCAAACAACATAACATTGTTCAAACTGATATTCATCTGCTTCTCAGCATCAGTCTTTGCCTTAATCAAGTAAGGATAATTGGCCTTCAGAGTACCTGACTTAATCTTAATAATTTCCATATTCAAATCATCAATGGTTCCATTGTCGTCGGTATCATAAGAATGGATATTGTAGATATAAGCCACTTCGTACTTGCTCTCGATTTCTGAAACGGGGATCTCGAATGGAACATACAATGCATTCCACATGAGATTTGGCAGAGTACGAGTGTATGTGATATTTGGCACCTCGCGCTCCATACCGTTAACAAAGTTGGTCAAAGCACCATCAGCGATATTTACAGAAGCACCTACCTCAACAATGTTGGCAGTGAATTCGTTCCAAGCACCTATGGTACTATATGTAGATTTAGCACCATCAGGAACAACCAACTGGCAATTGGTCTTGCTTACGCCCTCGAACACATTGGAATTGATAACGAACAGATTGGCAGCGGGAATCTTGGAATAAACCAACTTCAAGTTGTCGTTTTCGGGGTACTGAGCCCAGAATGCCGATTCGCCAATCTCCTGAAGTGTAGAAGGCAGATACACCTTTTCAAGGTTGGGACAGTTGTCTGCTGCCCAATTACCCAGTGAAGTCACACCCTCGGGAATGCGGAGTTCAGAGATGCCGATTCGGCTGAGGGCGCCTTCTCCGATAACCTTCAAAGAGGCAGGCAATTCAATCTCTGTCAGGTTTTCACAACGGCAGAAAGCCTGGAAACATAACTGTTCAATCTTGTTGCCAAGAGTGATACCTGTCAGTTCGTCACATCTATAGAATGCATTGCCACCAATCTGTGTGACATCGTATGTTGTGCCACATGAAGCAGTAACAGTTGCTGGAATGATGATGTTGCCGCTATACTTGCCTTCTGTGGGAGCAAGCACCTCAACCTTGTCGGCAGCAATTGTCTGATAATGTATGCCATCCACTTCAAAGCGTGTGGCTACCTCGGTGATGTTCTTAAACTGATTCCAGCCTTCTGTTGCTCTATATGTTTCGGCAGCACCTGTTGGCACATAGAGTGTGCAAGAGTTCATGTCAATACCATTAAAGACATTTGCATCAATAGCGAACAACTTGCTGGCAGGGATGTTTGAGTAGACACTTGTCAACTTGCTGTTATCTTTAAAAGCATTCCATCCTATGTGTGTGACTGTAGCAGGCAAGCAAACAGTCTCAAGATTGGGGCAATTATCCGCGACAAAATCACCAATTGAAATAATACCCTCAGGAATGCGCAATTCAGAGATGCCAGTGCGGCTGAATACTCCATATTCAATAGTCTTCAAAGACGAAGGCAATGTAACACTTTTCAAATTTTCACGACTCAAAAATGCCTCGTAATCAATATTGGTAACCTTGTAACTCTTGCCTTCGAAACTTACTGTAGCAGGAATTTCTGCATGGGTCAGCCTGTTATACTCACTGTAAATATTGCGAGCAACCTCCACTTCATCAGAGGAAATGATATTAAAGCCAATACCATTCACTTTAAACTGACCATACATCCATTTATTTGCTGTTTCCTCGTCAACTGGTTCCAGATACCATTGAGATGCTGGGACGTTGGCTTCCCAACCTACACCATATCCTGCCCCTCCAGCACCGTCACTGTGCCAATCGCAATGTATGTATGCGAAATCGTCGTTGCTCTGATGTGCGGCACGGATGGCATAAGCAGAAACACTCTTGCCTGTTACAGGAGCTGTTCCGTTGCGGATAAAATCAAAATTCGTAAGTGTGATATAGTCTTTCAATTCAGTGACCTTGCTCTTTTCGACACCAGCGAATGAATTACCAGTGAACATATTCACAAGACGATACTCGTCATCAGAACCATTAACACTTTCCACCTTCCAAAGGAATCTGCTATCATTATAGATATATTGATTGCTGGGGTTCAATAAGCTATACCAGTTTATCCACTCAAATCCCTCTGCACCTTCTATCCTTGCAATCGACAATGCCTTAATATCTCCATCATCAAAGCTCATCATGCTTCTGATGGTGTAGTAGCCAGGTGTGATCATTTCGGGCATATTGGTAAACTGGTTCCAACCCTCAGCAGCCTCGTATGCATCTATGCTACCGTTGGGGATATATAGTTTGCAGGCATCCTTGTCCACGCCCAGGAAGACATTTTCGCTGATAGCGAACAACTTGTCGGCAGGAATAGAAGAGTAGATGCTTGTCAGCTTGCTGTTATCAGCAAATGCATATTCTACGATGCCGGTGAGTGTGGAAGGCAGGTAAACCTTTTCGAGATTGGGGCAACGTAGGAATGCATCACGACCAATATAACTTACATTCTCGCCAATCTTCAGGGTCTTCAGGTTGGGAGATTGTGTAAAGGCCCAGCCATCAATCTCAGTCACCTTATACTCCTTGCCTTCGTGGCTTACAGTCGAGGGTATCACCACATCTGTCAGCATGGAGTAGTCGCTATAACAACTTGCATCCACAGCCACTTCGTCAGAGTTTTTGATCCAGTACCCAATACCATCTACTCTGAATTCGCCATGCAGACATCTGTTGACAGTCTCGTCATCAACGGGTTCCAGATACCATTGTGAGGCAGGCTCGTTTGCATTCCAACCATATATACCGCCAGAACCTGCAGCACCATTGTCACGGTCTCCGCAATTTAAATAGGTATCGCCACTCTGATGTGAGGCACGGATGCCATAGACTATGACATCCTTGCCATTGCCATTGTCGGTGGGAGCCACGCCATTGCCCATGTATTCGAAATTGACATAAGATTCGCTGTCGTCCAATACATTAGACCTATTGCTCTTGCTGATGCCGTTATAGCAGAGGTCGTTGAACGCGCTGACCAGACGATATTCGTTGTCAGATCCCTCCTTGCGCTCCACTTTCCAGATGAAGCGGCTATTCTCGCCCCAACCAGCCCAATTTAAAATACAATCAGAACCTTCACCTGCTGACCAAACTCCCAGTACTCTGATCTGTCCGTCGTTATAGGGGAACATGTTTCGGATGGTATAGTAGCCTGAGGCAATAACCCTGTCGTTCACCGCCTTATTATATAAAGCGAGGTAGTCGCTCTTGAGCTGCTTCAGTGAAGCGGCATCGGGATAGCTGCTCTCGATACCTGCCTCGCCATAGGTCTTGGCATTGTTTATCAGAGCTTCGATATCGTTGTGCTTTGCCAGGAAAGCGTCAACATTTGCTTTAATGTAGTCGCCGGTGGAGGTGCCAACGCCAACATTGTTCTTCAAATCGTTGATGAAAGCGCCATTCTTGCTGACCATGCTTTCATACTCGGCAAAAATCTGGTCGAGGGCCTCGTAGTATTCGGCATTACCTGGAATAACCACATCGTATATCTGCCATACATTGTTGCCCTTGATGCCCGCATCGCCTTGGGATGCGTCGTATTGGTCCATGTTTTCGGCCTCAAGTTCGCCTGAGTCCCAGAATACAACTCCATTGCCTGCGCCGTTGTTGTCAACTCGGTTGCGCATGTAGTAATTGTTCCAACCGAATCGGCCAGCCTGATTGGCCACACCATTACGCTTGATGGGGTAGAAATTGTATTCGTTGGCCATAGCATCAGAGGCATCTGTGCCAGAGCCTATTTCCTTAAGCCAACGACCATTGGCAAACTGGATTTTGTAGACATCGTCCTGACCGGTTGACGAGAAACGGACCAGGTTGGAGTAGTAATTGTCAACCAAAGCACCCTCTGCAGAGGTAAGGGGCTCGATTACGGAGGTTTGGGTAACGGTGAGCGAGTTGCCGTTGTCATTAACCAGACCACCTACTGCGGCAATGGTTCCGCCTGGCATGGCGAATTCTGTTGCTTTCTCATGTGGATTTCTTGGTGTGTGGATGACATACCACTTGCCGGGTTCAACACTCTGCTGTGCAGTACCAATCTTGATGCTAACACCCTTTGGCAACACTTTCTTTACAGAGTAACCTTCAGCCTGCACATTGACTGCCACCAGGGTCAGCAATGCTGTTAGTAGAAAAGTAAAGCTTTTTCTCATACTGAATTCTTTTTGTTAATAAAGTTTATGGTTGTTTTTCAAAGCAAAGTTACCCATTATTCCACGATTGGTACCGAACCATTTTAAACCATTTTACATTTCTGTTTGAGAATACAGAAATATAGTGTAAATTTGCACTACAAAAGAACATGCCATGGGTGAAAATAATGTTGAAAACTTGGAAATATTAAAGGAATGTGTGGAACAAAGTGTGGGCAGGAGAATGGCCACACCTAAGGATTTTGACTATTTGGTGGCACGCATATATTCGTTGACAAAAACACATATCAGTGCCACAACCATTAAGCGCCTTTGGGGCTATCAGAGGGATGCACAGCAGTTCACTCCCAGAGTGGCTACACTGGACCTTTTGGCACGCGTGGCAGGATATGTTGATTACGGAACTTTGTTGCATGCCAAGGATAGCGATGTTTGCAACAGTGATTTCATCAACAAGCAGAGAATAGCCACGGCATCGCTGATGGTGGGAGACCGTCTGAGATTGATGTGGAAACCTAATAGATGTGTGACAATAAAATATCTTGGACACAGCATGTTCATAGTGGAGGAGTCGGAGAATAGCAAACTGAGTGTTGGAGATACATTCCAGTGTGAGCACCTGATCAGTGGTGAGGCTCTGTATCTGTATAGCCTGATACACGAAAATGGTCTGCCGACAGACTATGTATGTGGCAAACTGGCTGGTGGCATAACGTTCGACAAGCTATGAATGAGTGTTCGGAATTCATATCCATACAAGGCAAAAAAAATGTCTGTTACGATAGCATAGAAGACATTACACCACTGCCTCAACCAGGTGGGGGGGGGGGGGGTAATTTACGCCGTTAGGGTCGGCGGTAAGCACTTCTTCATGAAGCAGTTACGTCCCGAGTATAATCGTGAACTTGTGTATCGTTCTATGTTCATGAAGGAGTACGAATTGGGCCGTCGCATAGATAACAAACACATCATAAAATATCAGACCATAGACGAGAATGCCAATGGTCTGTTTCTGCTTGCCGAATATGTCAAGGGGTGTAACATTGAGGAGAAGATAACACAGGAGCCCGAGTTTTTCCGTAATCCCAGAAATACACAAAAACTGTTGGCAGAACTACTGGATGGATTGAGGGCCTTGCATCAGGCTGGTGTAGTGCATCTGGACTTGAAACCAGAGAATGTGATGCTCTCCCAGGTGAACAACGAGGTTAAGATTGTGGATTTGGGCTTTGCCTTCGAAAGTTCATACTTCAATACTGCAGGAGCCACACTGGGATTTGCCGCTCCCGAGGCACAAAAGGGCGACATAGACAAGATAGATGCAAGAAGTGACCTATACTCTGCCGGCAAAATAATGGAATATATCAGCATCAAGTGCAATGTGCCTCTCAACAAGAATACCAAAAGGGTTGTGGAGAAATGTCTGCAAGAGGAGAAGAGCAAACGCTATGTCTGCGCGGACGATGCAATAATGGATCTGCAGAAGAGCGACAAGAGAAGACACAGGATATTGGTTGGTTGCATGTTGTTGGTGTTACTTGTACTAATGGGCTTTACCATTCGGGTATTGAATGGAACATATTGGTTCAACGATTTTAAGAGCAAGATTGCATGGACTTTGAGACAGACAGACAAAGATGCCGAGTTCACTCATGTTTACTACAAAATCATGTCGCAAGAGAAACTGACTTGCGAGGTGGTAGGGAGCAGTATGCATCCTAATCCTATGATAGTGGACAGAGTAACAATAGGCAACCGCGAATACTCTGTGTCGGCAATCAAGGATAGTGCTTTTTGGAATGCCACACACATAACCTCCGTTTACATACCAAACGGAATTGAAAGTATAGGCATACACGCATTTCGGAATTGCGACAGACTTTCTGATATTGATTTACCTCCAAGCCTCAAAAGGCTGGGACAGGGAGCATTTTATGGATGCCTGGGACTTGTATCGTGTCAGCTGTCACCAAGCCTGACCGCAATTCCTGCAGAATGCTTTGCCTTGGATATCAATATAAGGGAAGTGAACATCCCCGACGAAGTAAAGGTATTAGGATTTGATTGTTTCTCTGGGTGTGAAAGTTTAAAAAGCATAACATTGCCCCAGGGACTTGAAGTTATAGAGCGTGGCGTGTTCTATAACTGCTATGCTTTGGAGGAAATCAGCATTCCTGCTTCTGTCAGGGATATTGGAGAGTATACTTTCTTCCATTGCAGGAACCTGAAGCATGTGTACATGCACAGCACCATACCACCTACTGTTTCTCGTATCTTTGCTGACAATCACAAGGGTTTGACAATACACGTTCCTGCATCGTCTGTAGAGGCATACCGCTCAGCTGCACATTGGAAGGAAATGAATATAATGGGGATTAATGGTGAGCGCTGAGCTGGCGAGCAAAAATACATAACCCTATACCATCATACAATTGGAGGAGGCGGGCCATCATGCTCGTCTCCTCCAATTATGTATAGGAATGTTTATGCTACAGAATCCAAGTCCGGTGAAAAAATCTTTTACTCCGGACTGCAGTCCGAGCATACAAGGACTGCAGTCCGTATATTGAAGGACTCAAGTCCGAATACCGAAGGACTGGCTTAAGAGTGCGGTGCCTTGTGCAAGGCAATATATTGGATATTATCTTACGACTACTTCATCCAGGAAGAGCCATCCTCGGCGCTCTGTACGCTTGGCCTTGATATGGAGGTAACGAGCCTTTGTACCAGGAGTAGTATTCAATCTATAAGGCTGAACTACGAAGGGAGCATCGTACAATTCCGTTGGCAAGAGACAATGAACATCATATAATTTGTTATTATCCTCACCCATGGGCGTCATCTCAACATCTGCAGGAAGATATATCTCGGGACCAAGAATTTGCAGGAAGGACAGTTCAACAGATGAAACTTCACGCTCCTGACCAAGGTCCACTACCAAGTCTATATCGCGTATGAAACCCTGCCAGCACTGGTCGTTATTGTTCCAGGTACCGCACACACCATCTGTGAGAGTGGAATCGCCACCTGCCTTGTAGAAAGAGTTGTAGGGATTGTTGTATGTCACCTTTGCACCACGGCCAAGATGCTCTACGGGCTGGAGTGACTCACGGCGCTGACCATACTCGTTGGCGAGGTCAAAGGCATTGACACCAGCCTGACGCATGCTGTCTGCCACACCTACAGCCCACTGGTGGAACTCCTCATAGGAACGTGTACGTCCCAAGCCACGCTCAGCGATAGCCAAGGCACGAGGCCAGATCTGGTATTCGAGTATTTCGGGTGTAGGAACATATTCGGTGAAGATACATGCCTGTATGCCCAACAAACGGCCAGTAGAGGTATTCTCTGCGCAAAGAGCACTGTCCAAGGGAACATTGTAGATGTGAGAAAGAGGACGATAGCCACCCATTGCCTCGGGTTGTCCCTGAGGACGATCCTGATAACTATCCAGATAGCACCAGTTGCTTGGGCACATGATTACGTCATGTCCCAGACGAATAGCCTCGGTAGCAGTATCGGGATTGCGCCATACCATTATTATCTGGGCACTGTCGGCAGGGTTGTCGGTCAGTCCCTCGTCCCATACAATCATACGCTTGCCAAGTCCCTCTACAATCTTCTGTATACGGCGCATAGCCTCGGGCTGGAGTCCCTTCTGTGTAGCAGACTCGTCACCACCCACATGAATATATGGAGAGGGGAAGATGTCTGCCACCTCGGCA
The DNA here is from genome assembly GCA_045612965.1 of Bacteroidaceae bacterium. Classification (GTDB taxonomy): domain Bacteria; phylum Bacteroidota; class Bacteroidia; order Bacteroidales; family Bacteroidaceae; genus Physcousia. The sequence goes on from JAZLAC010000032.1 coordinate 129,270, forward strand.
AGCACATCTGCCATGAATATATAGGTGCTGTCCTTACTCATGTCCAGTTCGGCATGGTTATAGCCTACCCAGGGATAAGCAGCCACCACCTCCTCGCTATGGGCAGGGAACTCTATCTCAGGCACGATGGTGATGCCACGTTCCTGTGCATAGGCTACCAGCTCGCGCATCTCGTCCTGAGTGTAGAAACCACCGAAACCGTTCTGTGCATTGGAGAAAGCAGGAGCAAACCACTCATTGCCCTTGGTCTCCTCAGTAGCACGAGGACGCTGAGTCCACCATTCTTTCCACGTCTGGTGTGTGCGCCATGCGCCGAGGTCGGTGAGGCGAGGATACTTCTTTATCTCCAGACGCCAGCCAGCAGCATCGGTAAGATGCAGGTGCAGGACATTAAGGCCGTAGTTGCCCATAAGGTCAATCTGGCGCTTCAGCACGTCCATGGGATAGAAATGACGGCTGACGTCAATCATCAGTCCACGCCATTCCATCTGGCGCGTCCCTTCCTTATCACTCCGTGTGCATGAAAGGGCACACAAAGCAAGTACAAATATAGAAAGGATATACTTCTTCATAAATAATTGTCTTTTATAGTTAGTTCTCTTTCGGACGCTGCACGCAGCGTCCCTACAAGTTGGCAAGAGGTTCTGGTTTAACACCCTCCCAACTGTCCCCCTGAACAGGGGGGGGGGGATAAAATCTATCACCGTTAACCTCCCTCAGTTTGTAACCACTCCCCTCTCTTGCAGAGGGGTTAGGGGAGAGTCCATTCCTTCAATGTTCAACGTTCCTCGGAATCCCACACTTGAAGGAGCCATGCACTTCTGTTACTCCAGCCTCTTCCACAATCTGCATGTAGTTCTCGGCACTCACTCCGGCACCAGCCAGAATACAGAGCCGACCGGCAGAAGCCTCAACAAGTTTCTTCAGCATGAGTATTCCCTTGACTGCCGAAGACTCCTGGCCGGAAGTGAGCAGACGGTTGCAGCCCATGGCAATGATTTCCTCCAATGCCTGCATAGGATTGCGACAGACATCAAAAGCACGGTGGAAAGTAATGCCAAGCGGACGGTTGTCAGCCTTGGTAGCAACATACTCCTTGGCAACGGCTATCCATTTGGAGCACATAGGCACATCCAGGCCGCCATCCTTGGTAAGGGCACCAATGACAATACCATCAGCACCCTCTTCCAGAGCCATTACTATCTCGGCAGACATCTGCTCTGCCTCTGCCTCGTTGTAAACAAAGTCGCCTTCACGCGAACGGATGAGCACATGCACCACCACACCGGCGGCATGACACATGGAAACAGCCTGGCGTATCTCATCCCTTGTGGGAGTCAAACCGTCCAGTTCCAAGGCAGTACACAATTCTATACGGTCTGCCCCACCCTCTATGGCGCGCTTTACGCTTGCAAGGTCGGGACAACAAACTTCTATCTTCATAGTCTTTAGTTTTTAACGGTGAGAGGATGAGCGGTGAGAGGATGAGCGTTTTATCCCCCCCTCCCCCCTGCGGGGTACTCCCCCGGGGGAGAAAGTGGGTGATAGCGTTTAGCAGTTGTAACTGACTGTCCCCCTGAGACAGGTGGGACGAGCGCGGAGCGCGGAGGGGGTGGATAGCCCTCGTCTTAGTTCTCGTCCTCGTCCTCGTTTTACTTCACCACCAGCACATAATCCACCACGTCCACCTTCTCGGGCAGGGTAATGCTGATGCCATCCTTGCCCTTGTTGAACTTAATCTTAGCACCACCGATGAACTCGGTAACGAACTTCACCTTGCGCTTCAAGGGCAGGTGCAGTACACGCTGACCATTCTCGTCCTTCTCAATCTGGTCAAGAGCAGTGATGTGCAGATAAAGTTTATCATCCTTCTGCGTGCTCACACCCCACTTCTGGGGTTTGATCTCGCCGGCATCTGTGCCGTAAATAGTCTCACCGTAGACTGAAGTCCATTCGCCCAGTTCCTTCAAGCGCTCCAAAGCCACAGCAGGCAGTTCGCCGTTGGGCTGAGGACCTATGTTCATGAGCAAGTTGGCACCCTTGCCTGAAGTATTGATAAGCAGACGAATAATCTCGGCAGCGGTCTTGTAGTTGTTGTCGACAACCTTATATCCCCACATTCCGTTCATGGTCTGGCAGGTCTCCAGAGGCAAACGGCTCACCTGGGCAGCATGCTTGGCAAAACCACTGGTCATCTCGCCTGGCAGGTCGCGTTCAAAAATCTGTATATCCTCGCCCTCAAATGGTGCGCCATGATGGTTGTTACCCACAAGACAAGCGGGCTGCAATCTGTGAATCATCTCGTACTGGGCAGGCAATTCCCAATCGAATGGTACTGAATCCTCCTCGTGGTCCCACCAGCCATCGAACCAGATAGAACCTATGTCGCCATATTCGGTAAGAAGTTCGGTCAACTGGGAATTCATGAAGTCGTAATACTGCTTCCAGTTGGAATTGTCACGTGTCTTGCCACACTTAGTGCCGGTACGCCCCATGGGATAGTCGTCACGCATCCAGTCAATATGGCTATAGTAAAGATGCAGACGGATGCCTTCCTCACGGCAAGCATCGGCAAGTTCCTTCAGGACGTCCTTACCGTAGGGTGTTGCCTCCACGATATTGTACTTGCTCTGTTTGGTATGCCACATGGAGAAACCATCGTGATGACGCGAAGTAAAACAGATGTACTTGGCACCCGCAGCCTTAATGGCCCGTACCCACTCGTGGGCATTGTATCTATGAGGATAGAAGGCATCTGCGGCCTTGGCGTACTCATAACGGTCGGGCACGGCATTCTGCAAATACCATTCGCCCTGAGCAAACGTACTGTATATTCCCCAATGCAGGAAGATACCAAGTTTCATGTCACGGAACTCCTCACGAGACTTCAGGTTTGCCTCCGTGGGTACATACTCTGCCTTAGCCTTCAAACCGGTGAAAGCCACCAGAGCCAAAAGAATTGAAAGAAATGTTTTTTTCATGATTATAAGACCCTCCCCCTTTACCTCTCCCAAGGGCGAACAAGGTCTTTAGAAGATGAACTAAATGTCCATCTGTGCCTTGCGAGGGGAGCACACCCCCTGTGCGACGCGCGGACGGGAGTATAATGTTTTGGAGAATGAGGGATAATTAGTGGTTAATAAATGAATTTAAGAATGGATTCTATGCAACAATTGTATCTCCTCCCCTCCTCTGGGAGGGGTAAGAGGGAGGGTACTCCAATTTCCTTTACCCTTGCACACTTGTTGCCGAGGCGTCCTTGTCAGAATCCTGCAGGTTCAGCAAGTCCCCGCTGGCTTTCTTCTCGCTCTGACGGGGAGTGATGCTTACTGTTACAGACTGACCGCCCTGAACCTGCACAATCTGATAGGCAGCCAGGACGTCGCCACCCTGCAGACGTGTTCCGGTAACAAGCAGATAGGCTCCTTCCGGCAGTTCCAGGCCTTTGGCAAAGGGGTTGCCTAAAGTCTGGTCTTCATCGTCGAAATTCAACGACTGAGGTCTGCCGTCCACCAGACGAGCCAAGGTAAAGTCATTGAAATAACTGACAGAATCGGGAGCCAGGACCACCAGAGTGCCATTGGCAGAAATATTCTGTGCCTCGGGAGTGCTGCCCTCCACGTATGCCGAACCTGTTGCATCCAGCCATGCCTTCATACCTAAGGCACGTGCACCCGCTACCTTGAACACCTCCAGACTACGGGAGTCGGTTACCCTGTGCTTGGCCACTGCCACTGAACTCATGAACAATTTGAGGGGATTGCTTTCATCGTCCACGGTGATGTTCTCGTCCACCCACATGAGCCAAGCATCGGCCGTAAGTATAGAGGGCAGCATTTCTGCCAACTCCTCCATATAGGGTCTGAGAGGTTCGGTGGAAACACGCGTAGCACCATCCATCAGCACCTCCATTGTAACGTCACGCAGGTCCTTTTCGCTCAGGCCCGTCCTCAGATAATTCCTCGCGGAGGCTGTGTCGGAAACCTGCTCCAAATACAATTCTATCACGTCCCAATTGCTACGGGCCTTGCGGAGCAGTTCATCATCGCCCCAATAGAAGTTGTCCCGCTGATAAGCAACACGGATACTGTCCTCGCGAAGCAGGCGACGACCATTCTCGCTAACCGTATCAACAATACTGCGGTCTGGTTCTGGCAATGCAGAAACAGGAGCAAGGAGTTCCAGTTCCTGACTACATGTGCTTCTTGCGGTCAGCGCGGGTCTGACAACCACATTCTCCTGAGCGGCAGGAACATATACGGCATTGAAGGCATCACCTGTGCTCACCCATACAACAAGGTCGCCAAAACCTGTGGTCAAGGCTACCCTGCCCTCGGCATCGGTCTTCTGTGTTGCAATGGGATAGAACTCGGCATAGTTATAGACGCGGAAATCCACGGTTGCATCTGCAATGGGTTTGTCCTCGTCATCCAGGACCTGAACTTTCAAGTTCTTTGTGGGGGCATAGGTAGGCAAGCAGTTTATCTCGGTGTAGCACTTGTCACGGCCCAGCACCTCTTCCTTGCCGTCATAGTCGGCACCAAACACACGGGTATGTACCAACATGGCACGTGACGCAGCCCAGTTGAACCAGCCCTTGTCCAGAACAGCCTCAGGTTCGCAGGCTCCCATAAAGCGCCAACGCCCGTTGCCGTTGTCATCATCGGCAATCCAAACCTCCACCCATGCGTGATTGCTGTCGGTATGCGACCAACGGGGGCAATATACCTGACGAGCCGGAATACCCACTGCACGCATGGCTGTCACGGTGAATGTACTCTCCTCGCCACAACGGCCTATAGCATTTGCCATTGTAGCCAAAGGGGGAGAGGTGCGGCCATCGCTGGGCTGATAACTGACCTTCTCGTGGCACCAATGATTTACCTCCAACGCAGCCTGTTCCATTGTCATTCCCTTGATGCGTGGAGCCAGTTCTTCGTAAATGACGGTACGTGCATCGTCCAACGACTCATTGTTCACACGAACAGGAACAACAAAATGCTTCCACTCTGTCTCGGGCACCAGCTTGGCCCATGGCATCTCCTTGCGAGCACGCTCGGACATGGCCACCTGGCGATCCCAATACTCACGGGAATAGTCCACACTGTCCGATGTGGGCATGTACTTGTACAGGAATGCCACGTAATCGGTATTCTCTCCCCGGCACGAGCCCAACAGCAGCAGACTCATGCACAGGATGACTGATGATAAATAGTGTTTCATGGCTTTGTTATTTGTTTTTTTTATCAGATAAACTATATAATATAGAAGACTATCAGGAATCGCTCATCTAAGATAGCCTAAGATAACCTAGGATAACCTATGACTTCCTAGGACAGCATAGGACAGCATAGGACAGCATAGGATTTCCTAAAACCTCCTAGCCTCATAGGAACCTACCTCTCTATCCCCAGCCTCCTCAGCTCCTCCTGCTTCTTGGTTTCCAGGAACTCGTAGATACCGCACAGGTGCTCGCGCACCTTGCCGCCGCCGAATTCATACACCTTGGTAACCAGTCCGTCCAGGAAGTCACGGTCGTGGCTAACGACAATCAAGGTACCGTCAAAGTCCTGCAGAGCCTGCTTCAGCACGTCTTTCGTTTTGAGGTCAAGATGGTTGGTAGGTTCGTCGAGGATGAGCAGATTCACCGGTTCAAGCAGAAGTTTCAGTATTGCCAACCTGGTACGTTCACCACCGGAAAGAACCTTAACCTTCTTCGTGCTTTCCTCGCCACCGAACATGAAGGCGCCAAGCAGATCGCGTATCTTCAGGCGTATCTCGCCCTTGGCAACATCGTCGATGGTCTGGAACACGGTCAGTTCGCCATCCAGCAGCGAAGCCTGGTTCTGCGCAAAGTAGCCTATCTGCACGTTGTGGCCGAGTTCCAGTTTGCCCTCGTGCTGCAGCTGCTGCATGATACACTTTACCAATGTGGACTTACCCTCACCATTACGGCCAACGAAGGCGATCTTGTCGCCACGCTCCACGGTAAGGTTCACTCCGCTGAATATCTGCTTCACCTTGCCTGTGTCGGGATTCTCGAAAGACTTTGCCACGTCGGACATGGTTACGGGATAACTGCCTGAGCGCGGACTGGGAGGGAACTTCAGGCGAAGTGCGCTGGTATCCTCCTCGTCTACTTCTATAAGTTCCAGTTTCTCGAGCATTTTCACGCGACTTTGCACCTGCAGGGTCTTGGAATACGTCCCCTTGAAACGCTCGATAAAATCCTTGGTTTCCTGGATCATCTTCTGCTGTTCCTCGTACTGCTTCTGCTGCTGGGCACGACGTTCCTTGCGCAGTTCCAGATAGTGGGAGTAGGTGGCCTTGTAGTCGTAGATACGGCCCATGGTCACCTCTATGGTACGGGTAGTGATATTGTCAACAAACTTACGGTCATGACTGATTACAACCACCGCCTTGCTGCTCTCACGAATGAAATCCTCAAGCCAACCAATACTCTCTATATCAAGATGGTTGGTGGGCTCGTCCAAAAGTAACACATCGGGATCCTTCAACAGAAGTTTGGCCAACTCTATGCGCATACGCCAACCGCCCGAAAATTCGCTCGTAGGGCGGCCAAACTCTTCGCGCTTGAAGCCCAAGCCAAGGAGAGTCTTCTCCACGTCCTCTTCAAAATGTGTCATATCTATGGCATAGAACTTCTCGGAAAGTGCGCTCACCCTCTCTATCAACGCCATATATTCGTCACTCTCGTAATCGGTGCGTATGGTAAGTTCCTCGTTTATGCGGTTTATCTCTGCCTCCGTCTCGTGCAAATGGGCAAAAGCCTGGCAAGTTTCCTCGAACACGGTACGTCCGTCCTCGGTCATCAAATGCTGTGGCAGGTAAGCTATCACCGTGTCCTTGGGCGCAGACACAGTTCCCCTTGTGGCAGGACGCACGCCAGCCAGAATCTTCAGCAAAGTGCTCTTTCCCGCCCCATTCTTGCCCATCAGGGCTATACGGTCTTTCTCGTTAATCTGGAAGGATATATCCTTGAACAATGTCGTCCCACCAAACTCGACCGTCAATCCATCTACTGTTATCATGCCTTGTCTTTAATTACGATTATGCGTACAAAAATACACATTATTGGGCAAACGACCAAATCCAACAATGCCAAAGTACGTTTACATCATGAAGAAGCATCATCCAACTGCATTTATACAACAGCATATTGCTACAATAAAAAGGGCTCTTTGTTTTATTTTCATAAATCCTTGTTTATGCAAAAGGAATTATGTATCTTTGCACCGACGGACATACTATCGTCAAGGTATAGAATCATTAACGAACAGCGAGTAACAGAAACTCGCAGCTAAACCATATAACAAGAGAACATGATAAAGCAGTTCCTGGGAATAGTAAAGAGATATTTCCAACCCTACAAGATTTATATCCTCTGGTCCATTGTGCTCAACTTCGTAGCGCAGTGGTTGAACGTATTCTCCTTTGTGGTGCTTATACCCATCCTGAATATCCTCTTCAAGATAGACCAGAATGTCTATACCTATCAAGAATGGACATGGAGCACACTGAACAAGGACCTGCTGGTGAACAATGCCTATGCTTGGGTACAGGAAATGATTGTTAGCCATGGAGCATTTCTTACCTTGTGCCTGATGGGTGGAATAATGATTTTCATGACCTGCCTGAAATGCACCGGCTATTGGGCTGCCGCCAACATCATGATGCCATTGAGCACCGGTGTGGTACGCGACATACGAATGGACATGTATAAGAAGATCATGAATCTTCCCCTCAGTTTCTTCTCTGCAGAGCGCAAGGGTGACATCATCGTTCGCATGAGTAACGACGTACAGGTTGTAGAAAACTCCGTCACCTCCGCCATCTCTACACTTATACAGCAACCCATTGCCATCGTCATCTGCTTCATCACATTGTTTACAGTCAGCTGGCAACTCACTGTCTTTGTGCTCATCGTGGCACCTCCAGCAGCATGGCTCATGGGAACAATCAGCAAGCGGCTCAAGAGTCAGTCGGCCAACGTACAGGCTGGACTCTCTGAGATAATGGCACAGATAGAAGAAACCCTCAGCGGCCTGCGTATAGTAAAAGCCTTCATCGCAGAGGAGAAGATGGCACGCCGCTTTAACTTCATCAACAACGAGTTTCGTCGTGGCATGATAAGCATGATGATGCGCATCAATGCTGCCCATCCGGTATCCGAATCCATGGGCACACTCATTATTATAATTGTGCTTCTCTTCGGCGGCTGGCTCATATTGAATGGCAATGGCTTCATTGATGCCTCCACATTCATCTTCTACATGGTAATCCTGTACAGCGTAATCAATCCCATAAAGGACCTTACACGTCAGTCTTATATGATACCCATGGGACTTGCATCAATGGAACGTATTGATTACATCCTCCAAGCCGAGAATCCCATCAAGGAAGTAGCAGAACCCAAGCCACTGGACAACTTCGAACAGGCAATAGAGTTCCAGGACGTAACCTTCTATTACAACGAGGGCAGGGATGTCCTCAAAAACATCAACCTTACCGTACCCAAAGGCAAGACCGTAGCCCTCGTAGGACAATCTGGTTCCGGAAAATCTACACTTGTAGACCTCATTCCCAGATACCACGATGTGCGCCAAGGAAGCATCCTTATGGATGGCAAGGACCTCCGGGAAGTACGCATCCATGACCTGCGTGCACTCATAGGAAACGTTAATCAAGAAGCTATCCTATTCAACGACACCTTCTACAACAACATCACCTTCGGTGTGGAGAATGCCACAATGGAGCAAGTGATAGAAGCAGCGAAGATTGCAAATGCTCATGACTTCATTATGGATACCGAGAACGGCTACGACACGATGATTGGCGACCGAGGCGGCCGTCTCTCTGGTGGTCAGCGCCAGCGCGTCAGCATTGCCCGTGCCATTCTCAAGAACCCTCCCATCCTCATCCTTGACGAAGCCACATCTGCTCTTGATACCGAGAGCGAGCACCTCGTCCAGGAAGCCCTTGACCGTCTGATGAAATCCCGTACAACCATAGCCATTGCCCACCGTCTTTCCACCATCAAGAGTGCCGACATCATCCATGTCCTTCACGAAGGCCAAATTGTGGAAAGCGGCCAGCACGACGAACTCATCGCCAAGAACGGCTACTACAAACGCCTTTATGATATGCAGCAGTTGTAGCCAGATAGTAAAACATTAATTTTGTATACATCCTTTTAGACAAAACCAAGCTTCATCAAATGGACATCGCTATTTGTTTAATTGCATACAATCGTCTAAACTCTATAAAAAGGCTTCTATTGTCCCTAGACAATGCGGTCTATCCTTGCCCTGTCAAACTATACATCAGTGTTGACAAGAGCGACGTGGATGCCATCCATGAAATTTCTACTGATTTTCATTGGAAATATGGCGAAAAGGAAGTAATTCGTCATAATAAAAATCTGGGGTTAAGGAAACATATTCTTGAATGTGGTAATTTGCTGCAGAAACATGATGCACTTATTGTGCTTGAAGATGATATTGTTGTGGCACCTGGATTTTATTTGTTTGCACAGGCTACCGTTAAGCAGTATGTTGACAGAAATGATGTAGCAGGCATCAGTTTATATGGTTTTTCTGTAAATTACCATAGTTGCCAGCCATTTACTCCAGTAAAAGAGAATAGTGATGTTTTTTTAATGCAAAATGCCCAATCGTGGGGACAAGTATGGATGAAAAAGCAATGGCGCGAGTTCAAAATATGGTATGAAAAAAACAATGGCGTCTTCGGTCTTTTACCACATTTGCCAAAATCCATCTGTAGTTGGGGAGATAAGTCGTGGCTTAAATATCATACTAGGTATTGTATCGAAAACGACAAGTATTTCGTTTATCCATATGACTCATATACCACGTGTTTCTCTGATGTGGGCGAACATACTAAAGATGCGACACCTTTATTCCAAACACCTCTATCTCAAGCAAGAAGTTTACAATTAGAACTTTGTCCGACGGTTAGGTATGATTGTTATTTTGAAAATCAAGATATTTTCAAATGGCTTGGTTTGTCAAAAAATGAGTTATGCATTGATTACTATGGTGATAATGGAAATCAGGTGAAATGTCGCTATTGGTTATCTAGAATAGTAATGCCCTACAAAGTTGTTAAGTCATATGGCCTTCTTCTTCGGCCATATGAACTTAATATTAAATACTCTGTTCCAGGAAATGATGTTTTCCTGTATGATACAACAGAGGAAGAGGTTATTGAATTTTCTCCGGAATATCACAATCGACAATTTTTTTATTTATATGGCACACACTATGTAGATACAAAATATTTAGAGTCGGAAATTATTGAACAAAGGAATTTTATATCTATTTTAGAACAAAGAAGTATAAGTCAAGAACAATTAATATTTAGTCACAATCAGACTATTTCGTCATTGTCCTCAAAAAACAAATATTGGAAAATCGGAACTATAGTTTTCTTTGTCACAACAATACTCTCTCTCCTTTCTTTTTTACAATAAACAAATATCTTTCAAATTTAATAATAAATGAAGATTTCAGTAGTGATTCCGCTATTTAACAAGGAAGAAGTTATCCTTGATGCCTTGAATTCTGTATTAATTCAAGACTACAATGATTTTGAAATTATAGTGGTTAATGATGGTTCTACAGACAATAGTGTTGGCAAGATTCACGAAATCAATTCAGACAAAATATTTCTATTTACGAAATCAAATGGAGGTCCTGCATCTGCTAGAAACTATGGAGTTAAACATTCAAACGGGGATTGGATTATTTTTCTAGATGCAGATGATTTCCTTGAACCATGTGCTCTTAGTCATTTTTCTCACCTCATTAAAACCAATCCTAAATATTCATTTTTCTGTTGCAATTATTACCTATACGATGGGAAACAGAAGTTCCTATATTCTAGTGATTATAAAAAGGGCGCTGTTTGTAATAACTTCCTTGCATGGAATGCTCAAACATTGATGCCACGTGCAGGAGCTGCAATATTTAAAAAATCGTTGCTTCTCAAATTTCCTTTAAATGAGAGTTTACGAAGATATGAAGATGCTGAGAGTTTGTTCAATATCATGCGGCATGTTAAGTGTTATAGAGATCCTGTGCCAGTAATGTCCTATAATGTTTCTACATTAGTTGCAAGTGCTCCGAGAAAAGACATTTCGGAGGATTTTATCGGTCATTTGTCCATTAAAGGTAAGAGTGTGATGGAACAATATGCCATATATAAACTATATTTGCAGGGGTTACAAATATATCCATCTGATATGGTAAGATTATATGGAAATCATATGTTCAATCATCTTTTATTTAAGGTGATAGGAATTATTGTTCATATGCTTAAGATTCTAAAATTATCTTAATATCATGAAGTTATCTGTCATTACAATAGCGTACAATAACTTAGCAGGACTAAGGCGAACAGCAAACAGTATTCAGACTCAGACGTTCATTGACTATGAATGGATTGTTATAGATGGTGGTAGTACTGATGGCACCAAAGAATATCTTTCATCGTTGGAAAAACAACCGGATTTCTGGTGTAGTGAACTAGATAACGGTATTTATGATGCTATGAACAAAGGGTTGTCTCATGCTTGTGGTGAATGGTGTTTGTTTTTAAATAGTGGTGACTCTCTATGCGAGAGAAATGTGCTAGAAAGAGTCTTTGCAAAAATATCAGATGGAGATATAGTGTATTGTGATGCAGTCTTTCAAGACCGCAACAAGTCGTTTCACATGAGTTATCCGGATAAATTGACACTAGATTTTTTTACTGAACGTTGCATCTGTCATCAAGCAACATTCATCAGGCGCCAATTGTTGGTAGATACAAACGGATATAGTACTGATTATAAAATAGTTTCCGATTGGAGAGCTTGGGTAATATGGATAATGCAAGGAAAACGTTTTGATCATTTACCAATTGTAGTATGTACATTTATGCTTGACGGCATAGGTAGCACCAAACTTCAGGAAGCCAAGGAAGAGAGAGAGAGAGTTTTTGAAGAATTACTTCCAGAATATGTTAAACCACTTCTATTTAATGAGACGTATCACAGATCATTGGAACATTATGTTAAAAAGCTTCATGCACAGTTTCTGAACAAACCTCTTATAAGTGCCAGTATCGTTCTTAGTCGAAATAACTGGTTCGTGCGTAAAAATATGGAAATGCTGATTTGTATCGGTTCTTTATTTGATAGATGTTTCTATCGCAGGAATCACCATATAAAATATTCTGATGATAAGTACGATGCCATGCATCCAGAAAAATTTACGTTTAATAATCCACTTTAAGTATTAGAATATGCTTTTTTTGCGTAGACTCCGACAAAAACTTGTAAATAAGATTACTCGTCAGGAGATATTAGATAGTATTCCTGAATTTAAAATAATTATATGGTGTCAAGACATTTTGCGTCAGACACTTGATGCAAGTTGGTTCATTCGAAATAATGACCATAAAAACAATATCTCTGACAAGGCACGTTTGTATGGGCCTTATCATGTCTCACACTCCAAGATAGGAAACTACACATATGTGTCAATGAATTCATATATTTCCCAAACAACAATAGGTAAATTCTGCTCTATCGGTCCGAATTTTTTATCCGGTTGGGGAATACATCCGCTGAATACAATTAGTACAAGTCCCATGTTTTATTCAAGAGGAAAACAGAATGGCGTCTCCTTGACCAGGACAAATAAGATTAAGGAACGTAAGCGGATAGTAATTGGTAATGATGTATTTATAGGGGCCAATGTAACAGTTTTAGATGGTGTCACCATTGGAGATGGTGCCGTTATAGGAGCTGGCGCTGTTGTTAGCAAGGACATTCCACCATATGCAATAGCGGTTGGATGTCCAATTAGAATCATTAAATATCGTTTTGATGAAGATACGATAAAACGCCTAATAAAATTGAAGTGGTGGGATTGGAGTGATGAACGTCTTCAAGATGTAGAAAGACATTTTTTTGATGTAGAAAACTTTTTGAATAGCAATTCTTGATGACCACCCAAAAACGTATAGCGGTATTGACGATGGTTCGCAACGACGATTTCTTCCTGCGCAAGTGGGTTGAATATTACGGTCGTGAACTTGGAAAGGATAACCTATTCATATATTATGATGGGGAGGACCAAACGATTGCCGACTTTTGCCAGGGGACCAATGCATTTTTGCATCCCAAGATTGGAACACAGGTGGTTGCGGCGGAGAAAGCAAGGCTGAAATTCCTCTCTGAACGTGCCGCTGAACTTTTTGCAAAGGGATATGATTTGGTCATAGGGGTAGATGCCGATGAGTATATTGTTGTAGACCCTAAACTTGGCATAGGACTTAAAGAATACCTTTCCCAACAGAATATTGATGTTAGTCTCTCACCTCTTGGACTTGACTTTGGACAGAAGTTGGGGGAAGAGGGCGATCTTTCTCATGATAGCACGTTCCTTTCACAACGGCACTATGCACAAATAGGTACTCGCTACACAAAACCTTCCATTATAGCAGAACCGTGCAGATGGGGCAGCGGTTTCCATCGTGTCAAGGGGCACAACTTCCATATTGCCACTGACCTGTACCTTATGCATTTTGGTTATTCAGACAGTAGGATTCTTGAATCGCGACTTTCAGATGCAGACCGTGTGGCTCAGGGATGGGAAAAGCATATTTATAAGCGTAGCCGAACTATAAGGCTTGTAACAGAACAAAAGGCGCATGATTTTGACACATGGACTTGTTTTGCGCGCAATTGCCAAACTTTCTGTCGTCCGATATATGCATTCAATAAACCTGCGATGTTTGAATTGAAAATTGTTGTTAAGATTCCAGATAGATTTGCCAATGTCCTTTGATTTCTCTTCTTCCAATTTATTTCAAGATGCTGTTAGTCTTAAATCTGCCAGTTCTGATGTAGCGACTCATCCCCTCATAAGTGTTGTTACTGCATGCTTCAATCCTTTGAAGGATGGGCGCAAGGATTTGTTTCTTAAAAGTCTTGATTCGGTACAGCAGCAGATAGGTGTAAGCTTGGAACACATCATCGTGGATGGGGCTTCAACCGATGGTACATTAGAATTTCTGCAAGCATACAACAACAAACATCATGACATACGTATCCTCTCCATGCCCGACTCAGGCATATACGAGGCTATGAATCGTGGAATTGCCCTTTCACGGGGAAAGTATGTCATATTCCTCAATACAGACGACTTCTATCATCGACAAGATGGACTTTCAGTTAGCGCAAAAGTACTGGAGCAAAATGATTGCAGTTTCACCTTTGGACCAATAAAACCACAGGGACCCCACACGCGCTTTACCCATTACCATCATCCCCAACAACGTCTGCACAAACTTTTCGTTACAAGCGTCATACCCCACCCTTCCATGCTGTATCGCCGAACTGCACTTATGCAAATTGGCGGTTATGACCAAACGTACAGGATTGTCGCAGATTATGACATGACCTTACGTTTAATTGCCACAGGGCATCAGGGTTTTTATATCAATAATTGTTTCGCAACCTTTGTCATCGGAGGCCTGTCAACACAGGCCGAGAACCGAGAGCTTGACATTAAAGAAAAAATTCGCTCAGTCAGAAATGCCCATTATAAGGCCTTTGGAATAGAACTTTCCGAACAAGAGTCAGAATTCCTTGTCGTCAAGGGATGGTATCCGCACAAGTACCTGCCCGTATTCTTGGCTTCCCAAAAGTTGATATTCAGTGCAATCCATGGACTTCCCCAAGACACACTCTATCAACTTGGACGACACTTCAATTACCTAAAGTATTATCTCAAGTGTCTGTTTACGGCAAAATGAACCGTTATTAGTTTTTAGGATTTTATCTTACGCAACTTCTTTTCCAGATAATGCATAAATGGAGCAAGGAATTGTTTTTCCCACAAATTCTTCTTCTCAATGGGTGCGTTGCTATATATTTTTCTGGAAGCAATGATGCTCTGCTCAAGATGGTACGCTTGCATTTCCGCATTTGAGGACAGCAGGAAACTTTTGGGATTTGGATAGTAATAGTAAAGGGGCAAATTAAGGATTGAGCATCGGCCTACGTGCAATAAGACTTCGCTCCACCAAGGGAAATCCTCAAATCTTATTCCCTCGATGAAAGGAATATTTTTAACTATATCTGTCCTATACATCCTGAAACATGGTTGACAGTGCTTTATTGCCCACTTTCGGTCAATATCCTTGGGATGGGAGTATTCTGTAGCATAGTCAAAGACATTGTCTGTTGTCACATATTTGACATTGCCATATTTCTTAAAGCAAGGTTTACATTCAGGCAGATGCAACGAATGCAAAATCTTATTTATAGTCCTATAAAAATGATGATATGTAAAGGTTACCATGTCGGCGTCCTCCTTTTCTGCAACTTCAATACATAACTCCATCAGTTGTGGATGGAAGAAGTCATCTGGATCAAGGAAAAGCACATACTTTCCACGAACTTCTAGCATAGCGATATTCCTGGCTTTAGAAACGCCTTCGTTGACCTTATGAATGACCTTAAAGCGACTGTCTCGCAAAGCATATTCATCTGCGATGGCACCACAGGCATCAGGACTTCCGTCATCAACCAAGATTGCCTCCCAACCAGCATAGGTCTGAGTCAAAAGACTATCCAAAGCCCTATGCAAATAAGGTTCTACATTATAGATGGGTATTATTACCGATATCAGTTCCATTATCTGTCGCTTTTCGTTTTCTTCCTTAGTTTTTCTACAAATGGGGTCATGAAATTCCGCTCCCACGCTTGCCGTTTATCTTCAGGCACATTGGCATAGATCAGTTTGCTCGCCTCTATGGCCTTTCTTAAACTTTCTATTTTGTGTGTGTTTGTTTTAGAAAGTATGTAACTTCTTGGGTTGGGATAATAGAAATATAATGGCAGATTAAGTATGGTGCAACGTTGGATATTAAGCAAGACCTCGCTCCACCAGGGGAAATCCTCGTATATAATATCCTTGACAAATAGTATATTACGTATATTAGAAGTTTTATACATGCACCGCCATGCCTGACAATGCTTTACGGCCCAACGGCTATCTATATCTTTGGGGTTCGAGTATTCGGTAGCATATTCAAATATGTTATCCGTCACAAGATAAGGGGGATTTTTGTATGATCGGTAATGTGGACGAGATTCTGGCAGATGCAGAAAGTGTCGGATTAGATTCTGTGTGCGATAACAGCGATCATAGGTAAAGGCTACAAGATCAGAGTTGTCGCGTTGTACAGCCTGCATGCAAAGTTCCATTAGTTGCGGATGCAGGAAATCGTCAGAATCAAGATATAGCAAGTATTCTCCTTCTACATGCCTCATGGCTGTATTACGAGCTTCTGATGCACCTTCGTTATCCTTGTGTATTACCTTGAAGCGGTTATCATTTATAGCATATTCATCTGCGATACTGCCACTCCTGTCTGTACTGCCGTCATCCACCAGGATTGCTTCCCAATCGTGGTATGTCTGGGCAAGTATGCTGTCAAGGGCCCTTGGCAAGTATCTTTCGACGTTATATACAGGAACAATGACTGAAATCATAGTTGGCATGTTAGTAGTTGGCTAAGTCCCATTTTCCCCAACGATTATGTGACCAAAGCCACAATTCTGGTTGTTGTTTAACGTTATCTTCCAACATCCGGAAAAATGATAAAGTAAGAGGGAAACGACATTCACCAAGCTCTGCCGGAACATGCATCTCCTTAAAAGTAAAACGGTAGTGACCACGCACAGGCCTTTCCACATTAAGATATACCAACTCGGCATTCACCTTTTTGGCAATCTCCTCTGCACCGGGAGCGAACCACGTTTGCTGGTTAAGGAAGGTGACACTATCCTTTGCCTTAACGTCAGGCCTTTGGTCCATTATGAATCCGCAGAGGAATGGTTCGCCTGCTGCGTTCCAGCAGAGCATTGTACGCACGGTCTGCCTCATCTCTATCTGTTCCGTATTCCAACGACTGCGCACTTCGTGCATCAGTGAGGAAAAGTAGGGGCTTTCTATTTGTTTGTATATCTCCGCACTTTTCTTAGGATTCTTGTACCTCACACACACCTCTTGAACCCATTCCCAGCAGCCAAGGTGCCCCATAAGCATAAACACGTTCTTGCCTTCTGCTGCTATGCGTTCCGGAAGTTCATAGTTTACGACTTCCACACGGCGTAGCATTTCCTCGTCTGATATGTTCAGGCACTTGAAAGACTCGATAAAGACATCGCACAGGTTTCTGTAGAAGGCCTTCTCTATGCGGACAATCTCTTCCTTGCTCTTTTCCGGAAATGAACAAGTCAGGTTTTCCCTGACCAGACGTCGTCTATACCTTATTATATAATATACTGTGTAATATGCAAGATTGCTAATCAGATACAGGGCTTCTAAGGGCAAGCCTGCAATGAATCGCATTATGTGGTGTTTCTTTTTTGTTCCGTTCTTATTCATTAACGTTGTTACTTTCTATATACTTGCACTGGCAAAGTTACTAAAATAAAACGAATGTCCACGCTCTGCTGTTGTTTTTTTGCCAAGAAAACAAACAAAAACCCTCCCGAGAACATTCTCGGGAGGGCGAAGTCTTGCCGTCTCGAGGAGTAACCTACGTCCTCGGGACCTCTATTCTATTGGATTCCGAAACATGGAACCCGGTATCCATCAGTACATTACCTTTCGGCCATTGCAGATGTATATGTTTCCGTGTACGGGATATACGACCTTACGGCCCTGCAAATCGTAGTAAACAGGCACGCCATTTGTATCATCCTGAGGAATTGCATCTATGCCCGTAGCAAGGGAAACTACACAAACATCGCTCCAGGGAGACTGGCGACTACCCGCAAGTGCCCTTACTATAACCTCGTACCTTGCTGTAGGATTCAGTCCTGTGAAAACATACTTCGGTTCATTGGTCTTGTAAGTTGTTGTCTTGTAAGCCCCTGCCTTTGCACGAGCCTGGGCATTCAGTCCCAACTCCTCTGCCGTAAACTCTCCGTCATAAACAGCCATATAACTCAAATACATTCGGCTCTCGGGCTTTATGTTTACGTAGAACCTGGAACCGATATTCTCTGTCGGATACAGCAATATGTATCCCTCCTCTTTGAATTCAAAGGGAATGTTCATTCCATTGGAGTGCTCTGTCACCACATTCACGACACCAGCAACAGCCTTGCCAGCGGCATAGGGTTTAACCTTGAGCACAAGAGTAAAGCGTGCCGTGGAAAGTGTTCCAAATACAGGAGACATCAACGTACCGTTAGTGGTGCTGGTACCAAAGAGCAGTTTGTGTGGAGACTGGAACAGGGAAGTTCCTGAAAAGCCTGTATTGTCCAGATAGTCTGACAGTTTGGAGCCGATATTAGAGAATCCGTTGGAAGACTTATAGGTATTGGCGAATGTCTCTTCAAGAACCAAGGCCTCCTGCGGACTCTGCTTACCGCCGTATTCCGTAAGTTGCAATTCATAACTATCGGCATGCGCTACTGCCGGCCAAGTCAGTGTAAAGCCCCCCTCCCCTACTGACGTTGCCTTCGGCGCAGGCGCACTGAGGGACGGATACAGTGCCTTGAACGAAATCAGCCCGTTATTTTCCACTATGTCCTCTATGGGCTTGCCCATAAACTTGCGTCCATCTGCATTGTTGTTGTACAGGCTGGCAGCAGGCAACGTGTTGTCTGTAAGAGCCTTCACTCCCAAAGTTCCTGGGAACGGGTCGGCCTGCAGGGACTTCAAAGTGTTTGCTTGCTCGCCGTCTGCCGGGATGATTGTCACACGCTGACGGGCAGCCGATGTGTTCACCTGATTATAAGCCCATACCCTCTCGTCATAATCTACATGCAGCACCAGCAGGCCATGACCATACAGAGCAGCATCAAAACCCTTCTTCTGACGGTTCTCCAGCATATAGAACTCGTTGGGATTGGCATCGTTGTAAAGGATGTATGCCTCGGGGCTGTCCACCAGGGATTTCATTCCGTTGATGTCTGTCTGGGAGTTTAGTTCGCGGGGAGTCAGCCATCCCATGCACCAACGCTCGAAAGATGTATAGGCAGCAGGGGTGCAGGAATTATTGAGGTAGGAACCGGCCGCCATCAAGTCCCAATAACTCATACCGAAATTATTACCTTGCGTATCATAGTGGTCCATCAGACCAAGACAGTGGCTGAACTCGTGGCATATCGTGCCTATGCCATCTATGTCTTTGCCACTACCACCGCGCAATTCGGAGCTGCATGCATATTGCGATACCTTCACACCGTCCAAAGTCAATGCCGTGGGCAAACTCCACGAGTGTGGCCATATTGAATTGGCAGGTCCGCCTTGAGCCTCGGCATAGCCTGCATACACGATGAAGACCTGCTCCACCACTCCATCGCCATCCCAATCGTAATCCTTGTAATTTACGTCTTTGTCGGCCAGTTGAAAAGACTCACGGGCAAAAGCCTGCACTCCAACGTCACTGCCATTTGCGTCATTACCTCCGTATTGTGACATATTTCCAGACAGGGTGTAGGGACCAGCCACATCCAATGTCAGGTCAAACACACCATAACTCTGTGCACGGAAGTAGTCGCGAACCGAACCAGTCATTCCATAGCCAGTATAATTCAACTCGTTGAAAATCTGGTTATACATGGGGCTGGGATTGGTCACGCTGAAGCTCAGGTCCTTAAAGTTTACCAGAATCACCAATCCCCTCTTACTGCCAGTCAGGGATTTCAGGAATCCGTGCTGCTTGCTGGCACGTGCCCCATTAACTGCAGTGCGTGCCTGAGATGCCTGCTGAAACATATTTTCTGTCTCGAAATAAGACAAGATGTGGTAGCGGCCGTCCTGGCGCTGCACTATCTTCTCGCCGGTTTCGGCCTGCCAGTAGTGGCAGAACTCATCTCCCTGCAGAAAGACAGAATACTCTGTGTCGCCCACCATAACCCGCTTTGTAACGGGCTTGGCAGGTACTGCCCACACCTGCATGGGCAGAAACAGCACCAACGTCAGGCATGCAATCAATGAATAAATCTTTTTTCTCATATTGTATGTTGTTATCAGTTATTCGTATTTCTCAGTTAACAAACAGGTTGCAAAGATAATACATTTTTCCAAAATACGAAACGACAGAAGAATTTAGGTTTATCACTCAGCTTCAATAATGCACAAAGGACGTCCATCACTGGACGTCCTTTGTTATTCAGGTTTGCCTAATATTAGAAATTAGGTGCGTTAAACTTTTCTGCCTGGAGATTGAAAATCTTCTTCAGCTTCATATCTGCCTTAACGCCTGAAGACTTCTTGAGAGCATTTCTCTTAGCAGTATTAGCCTTGGCTGTTGCCATGTTGCGGGCAAATGCATTAGAACCGGGGAGAACAATCTCAAGTTCACCGGTCGTAGCTGCATAGTAAGCACTAGAACCCTCATAGAGAATACCCTGATAAATGCCGTTGGTTCTCTTGAATGCGGGGAACTTAATCACACCATCCACAATTGCGCCCATATAGCCATATCCTTTCAGGAACTCCAATTCGTAGTTTGCGAGATAGCGTGAACCCTCAGTCTCAAATGCCCATTCGCCATCACCAAAGTCCATACCTAATGACTGTGCTGGGATATACACTCCCTCGGGATCCATTGCATTCACTTCAAGATTGTAACCTGCGGGAGCGAGTGAGTTGCCTAACTGAGACGCAAACACTTCTACGTATTCTGCAGGATAAACCTGATTGTTATAGGGATTTACCAAACGATACATACCTGCATTCTCGGTGTGCTCAAGGATTTCAACCTCATAAGTTACTGTAGGCAATCCCCACATTGAAGACAGGATATCATCGGTATAGTAACCGGTACCCAATGACTGCCAGGGATTCTTGCCGCCACCATAGTACTCGAATGAAGTGCTTGCTACAGTCTTTACAGCACCATCTACCAATACAGCAACGACTATCTGGAAGTTGTTGCCGCCCAGTTCCTCTGCATTGAAGGGGACCTCAATGCGGCCGGCCTCTACCTTAGTAGTTTCCAACTCGCCTGCAGCAATAGCATCGGCAACGGCTGCTGCGTCAGCATCCAATGGCATTACAATTGCCTGTGCATCAGTTACATCAGCACCCAGAGTCAACTGAGCTGATGCATAAACTGTTGCATCCTTGGCTGTGAAGATACCAGTATAGTCAACAGAAGCAGTGTAATCTGCCTTTACATAGCCAGGGAAGAGAATACTGATAGTGTTTGCCTCTGACTTGTCCCAGCCACCGCCTTCGATCATCAAATAGTAAATAGGAGCCAAAGAAACCTCGCCAGGCAGTTTGTTATCCTGATAATCCAATACGACATTGTATGTCCACTTGTCAGGAGTACGTCCAAAACGATAGGGATGCAATGCATAAATATCCTCTGCATAGTTAGAGTTCCATTCACCCATGTTGTAGTCATTGAAAACAACATACTCTGCATCCAGGGTAATACCATTGAAATCAGAACCCTTGGGCCAGATTGTGAACTCCAGATACTTATCTACAGCGATGTCGCCAAGAATCTCTGCATAAGGCTCTACCAGACGGAAAGTGTTGGGCTGCAACTCATTCTGAAGGATTTCAACATCGTAGTATTTTCCGGCTTCACCCAAGAAATTCTCTGCAAACTTACCCACGCCCAGAGAAATCCAGGGTGCAGGAAGAGTTACGGTAAAGGTAACAGAAGACTGTGCATATATGGTAGCATCCTCTTCGTTTGCAATAGAAACTGTTACGGTGTAGGGCTTGTCATACTCCATTGCATCGGTATTAACCGAGCATTCTACAGTAGCGGTCTCTGAACCTGCCTGGAAAACAGCTGCACTGGGAATATTGAAAACAGGCATTGAAGCCTCGTCTGCAACTACCTTCAACTCTACATTAGCCTCAGAATCTGTTGCAACACGAGTCAAGTCGAAACTAAATGTGGATTCCACTGGAGTAACAGTCCAATCTGTCTTAACACTTTCGTGGAAATATACCTGAGCACCACTTACTGGGACAGCAGGTGTATAATCGGCCTTGTCTGCACAAGAGAAAAGAGCAGCCAATGCAGGAAGAGCCAATGCAATTGAAAGAATCTTATTAAACTTCATTGTTTTATATTATTGAATGAAATCAATCGGAGTGGCAGTTCTGCCATACCCATCGGGTAGACACCTACGAACTATGGTAGCACTGCCAATCCTTAGATTTATTTGTTTATTACTCTGCTTTCCAGGGGGTATATTTATCGCTGGGATCAGGGTTGTTAAAGTTAACCAAAGCGGAATTGGTATTTGCCTCGGTCTTAACAATAACGTAGTTTGTCCAAGCAGGACGGCCATTGGTGTTAAGCAGAGACTGTGTATCCTGCCAGTTTGTACCCTGGTAACCGCGGGTTACAGACATGTTCAAACGCTTGATATCGAAGAAGGTATGACCCTCACCCCACAACTCGACGCGCTTCTGGAATACAATTTCGTCAATGGCATCACTGCCCTTGTACTCATACTTGGCATCGCGGTAAGCCTTCATGAAGTTGCTCAGCAATGTGATACCTGAACCTGCAGACAAATGCTCGGCAGCCTCTGCCTCGATGAAATACATCTCCTCTACACGCATCATGGGTACTGCAGATGAAGCGCCAACAAGGTAATCCTCGGCATCACCCGCATTAGGACGGAACTTGACAGAAGCATAGGCAGGCATATTCTTCTTGTCGTCGTCCAACAGGAAGGGAGTCTTGCCAGCCAATGGGCTGCCCTCTGGAGCCACCCACTGCTTCTTGCGCCAGTCGGTATCGCTGATACGCTCGTACATGCTCCTGTCAATTACAACATACAAAGATGTTGCAGCACCGGTGTAACCGAATGTTGTCTGGTTGCTCACCCATGAAGTCCAGTTGATGATACCAGTCTTAACGGCATATGTTTCAGAGTTCTGAACAGCGCACCACATGAAGTCAGAAGACTGGTTGTAACCGGTTGAGGTATTGAGAGCAGCAGATTCTGAAAGGGGCTTAACAGTAGCCTCGTCAATGGCCTTGCGGGCATATTCCTTTGCCTTGGCATAATCCTCGACCCACATATACAGACGTGCCTTCAGACCATATACGCAAGCCAGGTCAGGCAATGTATTGCTGGAAGTATTGGTCAAAGCGGGAACATACTTCTCGGCCTTGTCCAGGTCGTTCAGAATGAAAGCGAACATATCCTCACGGGTAGCACGGGGATTGTTAGCAGCCTCTTCCTCGGTAATCTTCTCATGTACAATGGGCACAGTAAGGTTCATTACGTTCACGCCCTCGTTGTTCTTACCATCGCTATAGATATCATTAGGCAGGAACTCATACATACGTGCCAAGTCCAGATAAAGCATTGCACGGTAAGCAAGTGCTGTACCAAGATAAGCCAGAGGACCGGTAGCAGCGGTCTCTTCGTCAATCTGACGGATAACGCCGTTCACGGTGCCAAGGAAACCATAGTAGTAGTTCCAGTGGAACTGCTGCTTCATGTAGTCCTGGCCCATATACTGGTTGCGGTTCCATGTAAGGAAGTGGCTGTAGCCAGTTTCACCAATATGGGTATAGTCTCCCGTGAGCATATCACGGACAATCATTTCTGCGGGATAGCCGAAATAACAGTGCGAACTGGTAGTCCAGACATCTGTGGTATATCCAGGCATACCCATAGCAATACCTGCAGTTGCAGCAGTAGATTGCTGCACAACCTCCTGTGTCGCAGAACCTGTTTGAGGAAACGTTTCCTCTATACAACTGGAAAGGCTCAATGTGCAAAGCGCAATCACTGCAGAACTTCCCAAAAACTTATATGTCTTTTTCATCTTTATTACTTATCAACAAGTTTAGAATGTTACGTTAACACCACAAGAGAAAGTACGGATGGGCGAATACATCATTGCATCAGAACCACCGGTCATAGACTGACGGGGATCCAAGCCCTTACGCTTGCTCCAAGTGTAGATATTGTCTGCTACCAGGTAGAGTCGCAGGTTTTCCAGATGTATCTTCTTGAGCAACTTCTTGTCAAAAGAGTATCCCAAAGTGATGTTACCCAATGTGAGGTAAGAAGCGTCTGTCAGCCAACGGTCTGAGCTGCTTGTCATACCTGTGTAGGAAGCCTGGAAACGGGGAATGTTGCTGGAAGAATTCTCGGGAGTCCATGCATTCAGAACATCCTGGTGAATGCCATAACCGGCAGAACCAGCCATCAGGCTCTGGTACTCGCCATCGTAAGTCAGACCGCCAATCTGATACTGGAAATCAACGCTCAGATCCAGACCCTTCCACTGGAAGCCGGTGCCGAAGCCACCGAATGCCTTGGCCAGCATGTCCTTGCCTACGTACTGGTCAGACTCGGAATATGTTGTTGTTGCTATCTTCTTTTCTACGATTCTTACGCCATTCTCATCCTTCAGGACATTGCCCTCTGCGTCGGTCTTGTACACATTCTTGTAGTACATTGCAAGACCACCCTTGGCAGGATCGTATGCCTCGTCGCCAGTGAGAGCGTAGGTCTCCTCGTTGTAAACACCGGCATACATATTGCCAAAGTAAGTGTAGCGAGACAGTCCCTCAGTGTAGTAATAGCTGCCGCTTGAGTAACCGAAATGTCCGTCAACCTCAGTCTTCTTGTGCTCATCATGGAGTTTGGTGATCTTGTTGCTGTTTGTTGAAATGTTAGCATAGATATCCCATGTGAAGTCACGTGTGCGGATAATGTCGCCACGCAGTTCAAGTTCGAAGCCCTGGTTGCTCATGTTACCCACATTTGCATAAGCGTGTGTATAGCCCAGTGTTGGAGGATAAGGAATAGTAGACAACATATCCACAGTGGTATTGTTGTAGTACTCCAGTGTACCGCTCAGACGACCCTTGAACAGGCTGAAGTCAAGACCAACATTGAACTTGGCATTCTTCTCCCAAGAGATCTCCTCATTACCCTTTGTTGTTGAAGGAGTCAGCGCTATGCTGCCATTTGAGTTACTAATTCCATACATATTGGTATAAAGGTAAGAATACCACATGCCCTGGTCATTACCGTTTTCACCGTAAGAGGCCTTCAGCTTCAACTCGTCAATCCACTTCACGTTGAACCAATTCTCCTTGCTCAGCATCCAGCCGGCACTTGCACTCCAGAAAGTACCCCAACGGTGCTTGGGATGGAAAGCAGAAGATGCCTGACGCATAACAGATGCGTATGCGAAATAGCGGTCAGCATAGTTGTACATGGCACGGCCCATCCAAGAATCCGTGTTATACTCTCTGAGTGAAGAACTTGTAGACTGAACATTGATAGCACCTGCCAACTCCTTGTTGGACTGTGAAGACATATTGCTTCTGCTACCGCTCAAATCATAAAGACGGTTGTTGAAATACTCATGACCGAGCATCACCTCTACATCGTGCTTGCCATAGGTCTGGTGCCAGTTCAAGCGCTGAGCGAAGGTAAGGTCAAACTGACGGCTATGACCCTTGCTTACCATACCATTATTAGCCTTGTACTGACCGAACCAGGGGTTGGTAACACTTGTTCCACGGCTTTCACTCAGATAAACAGAGTTGGTGGAAGTGAAGGTGAAGCCATAGGGAAGGTAAACATCAATAGCACCTACACCACGGAATGTATTGCCCTCTGTATTGCTTGTATTTACCAAAAGGTCAGAAATGGGGTTTGCCTGATTCAGGTAAGGACGTACCAGACCCAGCATGGTAATGTCACCATAGTCGTATGCCTTGATGCCAGACTCCTCGTGCATCAGGATGTTACCCTTGGCATCACGATAGAATACAGGATAAATGGGGGCGATATTCTGCAGAGCGAACATGTTGCCGGCGGTTGCGCCGTCGCCATCGCCATCAACATAGTCACGATTGAAGTGAGAATAGTTCAAATCGGTAGTGAAACGCAGCCACTTCTTGGCCTGGAAATCAGCCTTTACACGACCAGTAAAGCGCTCGTAGCCAGAATTATATGTAATACCCTTGTGGTTCAGGTAGTTGGCGCTTGCATAGTAGGTGCTACGATCGGTAGAACCGCTTACGCCAAGGTTGTATTCCTGACGGAGACCGTTGTGGTAGATTTCGTCTTCCCAGTTGTCAGGAGTGATATAGTACTCGTTGCCATCACCACCCATAACCACACGGCCAAGGGTTGCGTTGGGGTTGAGCTTGCCATCCTGGCCAATGAGGTACTGGCCCTCGGGATAAGAAAATACGTTATAGCGCAGACCGAACTCGGTATCATCAACCAGCTTCTGGTTAGCCCATATCCAGGCATCCTGTTCATTCATTCCCAAGCCATTTGCAGAACCAGAGGTAGTGGCCATAGCATAGTTCTTAAGTTTCTGATAGTAAGCCTCGTAGTAAGCGGCAGGGTTCATGATACGGTCATAGTTGGGTCTAGCCTTCATGTTAGAACCCCACTTGGCATCGAATGTAACCTTGGCATCCTGTCCCTTCTTGGCAGACTTGGTGGTAACCATAATCACACCGTTACCGCCGCGCGCACCATACAGGGCAGAAGAGGCTGCGTCCTTCTGGACAACAATGCTCTCGATGTCCTGAGTGTTGATGTCGTTCAGAGAACCTTCGAAAGGAACACCGTCCACAACAATCAGGGGAGCCATACCAGCCTGCAGAGAATTGAAACCACGGATACGGATTGTTGAACCTTCACCGGGCTGACCTGAAGCGCTGCTAATCTGCACACCGGAAGCCTTACCCTTCAAAGCATCGGCAAAGTTAGTAGCCTGAACCTTGGCAATGTCCTCGGTATTTACCACTGAAGCAGAACCTGTAAAGGCAGAACGCTTCTGGGTACCATAGGCAATTACCATAACCTCGTCCATGGTTTCCTCGATAGAACGCATTTCCACGTACATACCGTTCTTGGCAGGACGTTCCACAGCCTCCATGGCGATGTAAGAGAACACGAGGGTCTTGCCTGCCTCTACGTTGATCTTGAACTTACCGTTCATATCAGTCACCGAGCCAGTCTTTTCACCCTTTACTTTTACAGAGGCACCGATGAGGGGTTCCCCGTCAGCGGCAGACACTACTGTACCAGTGATTACTGTCTGCGCCCAGGCCGCGATTGTCGCAACCATGCACAGAAGAATCAAAGAGAGTCTTTTTTTCATAAATACTGATTTGTGTTGATTAATTATTAAGTATATTTGTTTTTTGTTTGCTTGTCTTCGCTATACCTTATTTATATATATAAGGGGGCGGTAACCCGTTGAACAATGTGTCTCTGCAAAACGTCCCTTTTTCTGGGACACGGTCATCTATTTTGATGTTTTTAACACAATTTGACGCCAAAGGTACGATTTTTTACCAATCTAAACAAAGGAAACCTAAAAAAACGTTATATATAGGCATCATTTTTCATGCTGTTATGGCAAATAATTACCATGATGCTTGCATAAAGGTGCATTAAGTGTCATTTTGCTACCAATTTGTCAGGTATTCCTATTCCGGTAGAATGTGCTCCGGCTTATCCCCAGTATCCGGCATGTCTCCTTTACGCTGTATTTCATGCGTAATTGTTGCAAAATTTCCTCTTTTCCTTGCAATTTGTTGTTCTTTCCCTTGGCACCCAAAGGTCGTCCAAGCTTGCGCCCCTCGTTTTTCAGTCGCATAAGTGCCTCCTTGGTGCGCTGGCTGATCAGTTGTCTTTCTATTTCAGCACTCAGCCCGAAGGCAAAGGCCAAAACCTTGCTTTCGATATTGTCCCCCAAATTGTAGTTGTCCTTGATGGTGCTAACCTTGCATCCCTTGTCAAGACATTTGCTCAGGATTTCCATTATCATAAACAAGTTTCTTCCCAATCGCGACAATTCTGTACATATCAGCGTGTCGCTATGTGTCATTTTCCTGATTACCCGTCCAAGACTTCGCCTGGAATAGGACTTCGTGCCACTTACCGTTTCCTCTATCCATTTGTCCACTTTGATGCCTCTGCTTTCGCAATACTTAATAATCTCGAATCTCTGGTTCTCTACCGTCTGCTTGTCGGTGGAAACCCTAATGTATCCATAAATCATGATGAACCTGTTTTATAACTGTAAGAATTTACCTGTCGCTATCACTTCTGTGTGATAAAATAATGACATCTGCTCAAGTTTGATATGTACTCCCCCAACATTGGCCAGCAAGTCATCGGGAAAAACCGTTTTGATGCTCGGGAGAACAAAGCCTTGCCCTCCCGAGGACCGGCCTTCGTCCTCGGGAGGACAACTCCCTGTCCTCGGGAGAACCTTTTGGGGTATTTGGAACATAGAAGGGAAATAGGAAGAAATTCTGCGTGCATTCGGCTAATAATCAACTATCTATACGGAAGTAATGTGACGAGTTTTTGCCCGCCGATCATTTTGTCGTTCCTCGTATCCAAATACAGAATTATGCATCCAGTCCACGCCTTTGTGCAACATGGAAAAATACAGACACCTGCCGTGGCTTAGCAGTGGAATGTTGCGATATACCTATGCAACCGGCATGCAGACCTTGGATGCAGACGCAACAGAGATCAAGGCAATTGCAATGTCTGCCAAGGCAGAAAAGTTTAACGCATCTGATTTCTGATACCAGGCAAGCCTGAATAACAAAGGACGTCCATCGCTGGACGTCCTTTGTTTGTTATGGTGTCAAATAATTTGCTTACGGACAGCAATAATACGACAATACGGTCAGTTTCCGACGTACCACTTACGGTTCAGTTTGCCATTATGAGTACGCTTGATGTGGTCCACACGTTCGTAGAACAGTGGAACCTGATGGGATTGGAGACGGGACTTGAGGAACTGGGCCAACGCCTTGGGGGAATAATCCGCATCGGGAGAAGGAACCACGAGCAATTTCAGGGCATTGCCAGTAACGGGATGGGCTACAGGAATGCAGATGCAGTCAGACACGGATGCAAAAGAAAGGGCTGCGTCCTCCACCTCCAACGGTGCAACCTTATAGCCGCCTACGTTGATAATATCATCCCTGCGGCCAAGAATGTGCAAGCGGCCTTCCTCGTCGATACGCCCATTATCCGCCGTATAGAAGATGCCTTCACGCATAACGCGGGAAGTTTGGATTTCATCGGCACGATAACCGCTCATAAGCGTAGGTCCCTTGCATGCTATCTGTCCCTCTGGAGTGATGAAGACATGGCTGTGAAGCATGGGACGCCCTACACAGCCAGGAATGCACCCTTCGGCATTGAAATTGTGGGTACATAGGATGCCTGTCTCGGTGGAGGCATAGGTATTAAACAGCCTGGTATGAGGCAATACGGCACAAAGATGCTCCATATCGGCCTGAGAAATGGCAGAAGCGCCGGTCTCTATAAACTCTATCTTATGGGCGTACTGCGACAGACGCTCGCTGCTGAAACTGAGCAGCATGCGTATGACGGCAGGAACAAGGAATGTGGCCAGATGCGTGGAAGGATAGTCTAAGGCCTCGAAAAAGGCGTTGACATCCTTCATGCCATTGTCCAGGATAATGAGCGTACCGCCCTGCATCAGCACTGGAAAGATCTTGGACCAACAACCCAAATGATCCAAGGCTCCGGCAAGCACGAAAACAGTGTCTGCCGAATAGCCATGGGCATGAATCAGGTTCTCGCTATTAGAGACAACCGCCTGCTGGCTTATCAGGACATCCTTGGCCTGGCCTGTGGTTCCCGTAGTATGCAGGCAGAAAGTCTGGTCCCATGCCTCGCCCAAAAGGGGTATGGGCAGAGGGGCACGCTCCTGCATCATAGAATAGAGTACGGAGTATGTAATCTGCTGATCGCCGTGTATAATTGCCGGCTTGCTGGGGAATGCCTGGGCAGAAAGGCAAACATAGTCAAGTATGGTCATGCTTTTTCATCTAATTTTGCCTGTACCATGGCGGCAAGACTTTCCAGGTTCTTGAAGTTACGGGGGGTGGCATCCTTGTGTTCCAGGGAAATGTCGTAATGCTCGGAGAGAATCATCATGATTGATGTTATACCAAGAGAATCCAATTCGGTGAAAAGGAAGTCGGAGTCAAGGTCTACCAAGGGAAGGGAATCTTCGATGAGATTGCGGATTTCTTCTTTCATATCTTCTGTTGTTTTTATTTATTTCTGTCGCTATTGTGTCCTATCGGCTTTTGCCGTTCTTGAAAACCTGTCCTGCAAGCGAAAGAGCAAGGGTGGCAGGAGCCAAGCCATCAGCACAACGGAAGCCATACCAATAATAGTAACCTCGGCCAGGGAGTGGAGAGCCGGATGCTTGGCAAAAACCAATGTGCCGATACCGGCAAACATTATCAGGGCAGAGAGGATAATGCCTCTCTTGTAGGAGTAAAGCATGGGGTGTCCGTGCCTGCGTTCCCACAGGCATCCCTCCACCATGAAAATGGTATAGTCGTCGCCCTGTCCAAAGATAAAGGTGGCCAGGATAATGTTTATCAGATTGAACTCTATGCCAAACATGCCCATGATGCCAAGAATCCACACCCAACTGACGGCCATGGGCAGGAAGCATAGCAAGGCAATACGGATGCTGCGGAAGGATACCCACAGGAACAGAAACACTATGGCGGAGCATATCCAGCCGATATAGTTGAAGTTGTCGGAAAGGCTGTCGGCCAGAGCCTTGTTCATGCTCTTGGAGTCAAAACTGAGAGGAAGGGCCTGACGCACGTCCTCTACCTTGTCCTCACGAACCTCCAGATGACGGACCACAGTGTATCTCTGTGCCAGGGAATCAACGCTGAAACAATTTTGGAACAAGGTTGTGCCTAAAGGTGCGAAAAAGCTGAAGTCCTGCACCTGCCTGTCCTGTCCGAGCATCTCATAGAAAGGAGCAAACATTTCTGGCAGGAAACCGGCTTCCTGCAACTGACGTGGCAACTCCTCGTGGAAGACCTGCGAATGCCTGTTCACGAAAGACATCCACGAGACAAGACGCATGTCCTGCACACTGCCGGAAGGCATGAAACGGTCAAAAGCAGACGGTGTGGCCAAGCATCCCAGGGCCTCCAGGGAATCAAGTACGGGACGTTGGGCGAGATCCAGTTCCTGGGCCTGTTCCAATGTGCTGCCCGATGTAGCGAGATACACAGTGCGGGTGTCAGGGATACTGTCGGCAGACGCCAATGAAGAGCGATCCGAGGATGTAATGCGCCTGAAGAAGTCCATATCCTCCCTCTGCTCCTGAGTCATGTAATTGAGGTTGGCAATGTCGGCATCAAAGCCGGCATACTGGCTGAACCAGGCAAATACCGGGGTAAGAAGCACTACTGCGAGCACCACGAAACGACTACGTTCGGGACGCAGCATGGCTACACGTTGCAAGGCTCCCTCGCTCTGTTTTTCAACCTTTGCTGAAGACACACGAATAAGATGAGGCAGGAACAACAGCACGAAAACAATGGTTCCCACCAGAAGCAGGGAGGCAAAAAGACCCAAATCCCGAAGAGCAACACTCTTCAAGGGCAAAAGGGCCATGAAGGCACCCACCGTGGTTATATTGCCGATGAGGAGAGGAGAAACAAGTTCACGCATGGCACTGCGCATGTCCTTCTGATGCGCCGTGTGGGTAATAAGATGCAGGGGATAATTTATTGCTATGCCTATGATTATGGAGGATATACCCAGAACTATGACCGAGACAGACTCTCTGAACAGGGACATTACGGCAAGGGCAAAGAGTCCGCCCCACAACACCGACACACCCACCAGAGCAATGTTCCTGAAAGAGCGGAAGGCATAGGCAAGCAAAGAGAATACCAACAGGAGCGAAATGGAGACAGCAAGCATGCTGTCATTGCGAATCCTGTCGGCATTGCCTACGGCAATCTGAGGACCGCCAAGCATACGGGCCTTCACCTGAGGATAGGCGGCATTGACCTCGTCCACCGAAGTCTGAAGCATAGAGAGGAAAAGGCCGTTCTGCGCCGTCTCGCTATTGCCAAAAGGAGAGGGCACAAGTACCAAGGCGCGCTGCAGGTCTGGGGTAAAGATGTATCCGTCCCGGATATCGAAAGCCGACTCCATAGCACTGCCACTCAAATCGGCAAGTACAGGGGTGAACAGTCCCAAGGGATCACGGAGGAGATTATCAACTATGAAGCCGCCCGTGGGAAGCATGAGCATTTCCTGCGCCTCCTGCATACGCCTGTGCACAAAATCCGGAGAAGACAGGAGACTGTCCATGCGGGCAAAGTCGGAGGGAGTCAGGAAATAAGGCATGTTGGCATAGACAAAGTCCATGAGCATGGCCTGCTGTTCCGTGTTGACAGATGAAAGCATGCCCCTACTCCACCCCAAGGTGTCGCGCTTGTGCACTTCGTCCACAAAGTGCTCTATGGCCATAACCGCAGTATCCTCGCCGGCCAAATTCTCGAATATGACGACCAGGCGGCTGGCGCCGGATATGTCCTGATATATGTCCATCGTCTGACGCTCCTTGGAATCCAAAGGCAGGAAGTCGGCAATATCCTCCCTATAATTCAAGGTGGAAACCATTACAGCAAACAGAATCGTGGTGGAGACAAGCAGTGTCCACATCAACGACTTGTGCCTGTGCAGATAATCAAAGACAGATAGAAGCATATGTATACAACAGGTATTTACCTTGCAAATAGATTCCTGAACCAGATAATAAACTCACGTTTCCATTCCCGGCACTCTTCGGTACCCTTTGTCTCCGAAGCCCCGAAACCATGGCCTCCAGTCTCGTATTGCAGATACACGTGCTCTACGTTTTGGGACGTGAGAGCCGAATCCAAAAGCACGGAATTGCGGTAATCCACTATGGGGTCATCCTTACAATTGACAAGAAAGACTGGAGGACAATCCTTGGGGACGTGCTTTTCCAGAGACAGTTTTTCTATAAGTTCCCTGTTGTTCCTGTCGTCATCCCCAAGCAGGCCACGCCTGGATCTCTTGTGGGTACATTCGGCTGCGAACGACACTACGGGATACACAGGAACAACGAAAGAGGGCCTGCTACGAAGAGATGTGTACTTTTCTGCCACAGACATGACCAGATGGCCACCAGCAGAAAAGCCCATTGCCCCTACCAGAGCGGTATCAATGCCATAAACGCCGGCATTGTCCTTTACATGAAGTATTGCCTGCTGAAGGTCCTCCTGGGGGTCCGGATAACGGTGCCCACGCACAAAAAGCCTCGTGCGGAACATATATGATGAGACGTTTGCCGTCCTGTAGTTCAGGACAAATGCTGAAATGCCGTTTTTCTGCAACCATTCTGCCACCAACGTCCCCTCGTTCTTTGTGTCATGCCAAAAATAGCTGCCGCCCGGGCAAACAATAACTGCCGGAGAACCGGATGGCGATGCGATATGCGGAGTGAGCCAGACCACATCCTTGACAGACGTACCGCGCCAGATGTTGACTACGGGGAAGCGTCTTGCTCCCGTAATGGCCGCCGCCTCGGATGTCTCTGCCCTGAGTTCCAGGCACATGCCATTAGCGAATAGCAACAACAAAACCAATATAACCAGATTCTGCTTCAACATTATTCAATAACCTTGTTCCTGTTTCTTTATCTGAATTGATCCAATCTGTTGCACATGCGCTCGTATTCCGCTATATAATACTTGCGGAACCATGAGGTTATCTGCTTTGTAGTGCCCATTTTGTCGTACTGGTCAAATTCAACTCTCTTCCTTATAGACATGAGCATCTGCCCCTTGCGAAGACTATTGGCCGTTTTGGGCAGCACATGCCCCATGCCGTACTCTATCATAGGCAAAATATCCAATTCCAGGAATCTCGCTATATGGAAAGCACCCTTGTAGAAACGTCCTATCGAACAATCCTTAGAACGGGTTCCCTCGGGATAGACCACTATGCTGTAGCCTCGTTCCACCAAAGACTGGAGTTTTGGCAATATCGTATCTATGCCCATGGAGACGGGATAATACTCGGCATTCCTCAGGACTATGCCGAAGAATGGACTGTTCCATACCCAGTCGTTTGTGAGGATTACCAGATTGCGTGTCTGTGAAAGCATGACCATCAAGTCCAGATGAGACTGATGATTGCATATTATCACCGCAGGCTTAGTAAAGTCCTCACCCTCGTTCTCCACGGTGTACCGTACGCCGGGAATACCGTGATAACGGACAATCAGCTTGGCGATAAAGTGCAACATGCCATGCAATATGTGAGAGATACGCTCCTTGCGCATCCTGATTGCACGCATGAAAAGAGTTGCCGGAAGCAGGAGGACAAAACAGAACAGCAGAAAGGCCAGCAAGGAATATGCGGTCCTCAGGAACGTCAAAAGTCCCCTGATGAGTCTCAGAGGGAGTGCATATACTATTGCCAGAAGGCAAAGGACGGTATTCAGCACGAAAATCCTGGAGAAATCCGCCATCGGCCTGAAATGGGACACTCGCTCTTCCCGTGGGGGATAGTAGACATTCACCTCTTCAGAAATGACATCCACTCCATGCCAGCAAGAGAATACCAGAAGTTCCAGCTCCGCCTCATAACGGCTTGTCAGCAGGTTCAGGCCATAAAGTTTTCTCAATGGATACAGGCGATAACCTGTCTGGGTATCCTGGAGGTTCTTGCCTGTCTGCACATAGAACCAGAAATTGCTGAAGGCATTGGCAAACTTGCTTCCAAAGGACCTGTCTGCCTTCTCCAGTCCTTTTCTCTTACCTACAATAAGTGCACCCGGATTCTTTTTATTGGCAGACAACAATATGGATATGTCCTCAGGGAAGTGCTGGCCATCGGCATCCAAGGTGATGGCATAGGCAAATCCCATGGAAATAGCCTTGCGGAAACCACGCTTCAATGCTACGCCCTTGCCGGCATTGCATGGGTAGTCTACCAAGGTTATTCCATCCATGGCACGAAGAAGTTCCGCCGTACCGTCGGTAGAACCATCACATACCACTATGACATCGTCGCACTGAACCTTAGCCCTGGCAACCACATCAGAAATTGTACCTACGTTATTATACGTAGGAATTACCACGCAAATACCACGCTCGTGCAGGGTCTTGCGCTGATGATCGAGATTATCGGTCAACTCTGTCTGCATATCAATTTCATTCGGGCACAAACGTCCTTGCCTGCCGCTATACTGCAATTGGCACAATAGTCCCCTTCCTTGTTTTCGTATTTAAATTCAAATGTCAACGGAAAACCATCCATTGGAGATACAGGCTTCAAGAACTTGGTGTTTACCATACTCCTCAAAGCCAGCGACTTGTTCAAATGACAGGAAAGCAACTCCACCGCCATCTGCACAAGGCACACTCCTGGAGTGATAGGATTGCCAGGGAAATGGGCTCCGTAAATGGCATGCTCCGGGTTCAGAAGTACGGAATATACAGCAAAGCCTTCATCTGGCAACGACATAGTCCGGTCATCGGCGGGTAAAATGGAGTATAGACTATCTAACAGTATCATCGTCATTTATGGGGGTAAATGTATATTTCATGTCGCGACGGGTATTCTCATAGGAAGTGCTTCCTTCGTTCATGGCATGTATCAGTTTACGCAAGTCGCGGCGCAAAGCCCTGCGGACAAAGCACTTGTCCATCTTGGCAAAGACGGAATGCAGATGCACCTTGTCCTTTGAGGAGTCATAGGAGAAGGACATGAGGCCAACGCCAAACTCATTGAGCACACTGCCATGCAATCCTGTAGAGTCGCATATCATCATGCATACTCCCGTCATGCCGCCACGAGGCAACTCTATGCGCACATTGTACAAGCCCTCCTGCCCTGGAGCAGAAGGCAGCAAACCCTGTCCTATGGCCGCCACTGACGGCAACAACAAGACAAGTGCAAGGATCGCAGTTCTAATCCACTTTGAACACATTGGCATCTATGGACTGGTCCTTTTGGATATTTCTGAGTTCTATAACTGTGCGGTCGCCTGACTTCTCTATCATTTCCACACGCTCCGTGTTTCCTGTTTTGGGATTGTAACTCAGCACAATGGTAGTGTACATCTGTCGCAGGTCCTTTTTACGGGGCAGCAGGGTTACTGTCCACCACTGGCCGTCATCCTTCACCGTGGCAGCGAAGGCATCGCCATCAAGCAATGCGGTACCTGTCATAGTGCCTATCATCACAGATGTTATCTCCTTCATCATCTTGTTCCGGGCCACGTCTACCATATCCTTCTTGCCGTCCTTGCACAAAGCGACCTTCGTGCCATTCAAAAGGAACGTGTACGAATATGGAGAAGTGTACTCCCACCTGAGACGGTCCGGCCTGCTGTATTTCATCACACCATTGGACACCATACCACGTTTCATCATACGCATGTGCTTGGTCTGCACGATGTCGCACTGCAACGAGGATACGGATTTTGCAGAACTGGCAATAGCCTGTATCATCTGCTGCTCTGACTGTGCCTGGGCAATGCCATGCAATGGCAGGAGCAACATACACATTATTATATATATACTTCTCATCCTAAACCAACTATTCCTTGAATAACCTTCAACGGGCAACGAAATAGCACCCTGCCATTATAAGTCCGACGCCAAACCACTTGCTCATCCCCACAGGCTCGTGAAAAATGAATGTGGATGCCAGCATCCCAAACACATAACTGAGCGATACCATGGGAAATGCCATGGAGAATGGGAAGCTGCGCAGTATATGGAACCAGAGCAAACTGCCTGCGGCAAAGCAGGCACCGCACAGGGCAAACTGCCAATTCAACAAGACTGACTTCCAAAACAGCACATTCATACCAAAGGGCAGCATCTTCTGAAGCGCCAACTTCAAGAATATCTGTCCCGTGCTTACCAATGCACTCTGCGCTATGGCCAGCATCAGCAAACTGAGAGTCTTATTCATTCCGCCTTTAACAATATGCTATGTGAATATATTTCCGGCATGGGAGACAGGCCAGCAGATGCTCTGTATCTGTCAACAAGTTCCACTGCCTCGTCATGACAACCAACAAGCACGGTCTTTGCCTTACCGCTACGTATCAGGTCGCGGGCATCGCGCAAGGCCCACTCCATAGACTTGTCGCCCTGGGTATAGGTAGTATTATAGCCATGACAGCCAAGACGTATGGCCACACTGCCACCAATGGTATTATGCGTGCTCTGCATGAAAAGCGTAGGAGCAAGCAACTCCTCTCCACCACGACACATGTCGTCCAGGAACTTCATGCTTGTCTCCATCATTCCGTATGCTGTGGCAGTAATAATAGCATCGGGGCATTCTATGCCACCTTCCTTCAGCACCTTCATGGAAGAAAGCATGGCAGCCTTGAGCAGGCGTCCCATACGACGGGATTCCATCGGAGGAATAAACTCGCGCAACTGAGACAGTTCGGCAGCATCCTTTACCACGGATTCCGCCGCCACGCAGACACCTACCTCGGGAGTGGCGGTCTGCATGCCTACCTTGGGTTCCTTGGACAAGACTATAGCAGAATCATTGCCTCCGAAACCAAAGGAATTGCACAAGACATGCTTCAACTCCATTTTGACATTTTCCTCAAGAACAGGCACACAGGCCTCATCCTTGGCGGCACATCCCATCGCTGCCAGAGCCAGATTTTCCTGCATGGCAATCAAGCATAGCACAGCCTCTATAGATCCTGATGCAGAAGTTGTATGGCCAGTAAGCGACTTGGTACTTGATACTAATGGCAAAGCATCGGCAAAGACACTGCGTATGGCATAACTCTCGCTTCGGTCGTTATTGGGAGTACCCGTACCGTGTGCATTGACATAGGGAACATCGGAAGGCTTAAGGCCAGCCATATCCAAGGCTTCCTGCATACACAGCCTTGCACCAAGTCCGTCATCGGATGTTGCCGTCTGATGGAAAGCATCACATCTATTGCCCCAGCCCGTTACGTAACCATAGCGAGCCTCATCGGTACGCGACATGACAAGGAATGCGGCGCCTTCGCCCAGATTCAATCCGGCACGTGTAGCGTCAAACGGCCTGCATTGTACGTGGTCAAGAATCATCAGGGTATTGAAACCGTTCAGATGGAAAAGCGACAATGATTCACTGCCACCGGCTACCACATAGTCCACCTCATCGTTTTCAAGCATACGCGCTCCTAAGGCTATTGCATTGAGGGCGGAAGAACAGGCCGTAGATATTGTGCATACCGAGGCGTCCTGCAAACCCGACAAACGGGCCATCTGTTCCGAGCAGGCGCCACAATCGTGAGTCTCCATCAACCCGATTCTGCTGTCGTCCTGCTGCATTTCATTGTAGTATCTCTCCGTCACATCCATGCCACCTACCGTGGTGCCGCATATCAGACAGATTCTCTTGCCCTTAGCGGAAACGTCAATTCCAGCATCCGCCATTGCCTGGCGTATTGCCAGAACTCCCAACAAGACAGTACGGCACACGATGCTTTCTGCCGATATTCCCAGCATATCCTTCAACTCTTGGTCGGACAACTTTACCTCGCCAACCGGCAGGTGACTGTGGGCTGACTGGAGATATTGCATGGTCCCTATACCGGAACTTCGCTCCACAAGCGAACGACGTACCTGAGCGGCATCGTTGCCTATTGCCGATACGATTCCTATGCCGTTTATGCCAATACTCATGAACTGCGATTACTTTGTTCTGTGTTCTGCTATATATGCCGCCATAGTGGCAAGACTCTTGAAGATGGGCTTTGCCTCGGAAGCTGTAGCAAGACGTATGCCATAGTACTTTTCCATCAGCACAATCAGTTCCAATGCATCGATGGAATCCAAGCCGAGGCCCTCACCAAAAAGGGGAGCATCTACGTCAATATCCTCGGGTGTTATTTCCTCAAGGTTCAACACCGCGATAATTCTCTCTTTTAGTTCCTGAATCAATTCTTCCATTTCTTTATAAATTTTATTTGTAAATACTTATTTCTGCTTCAAATTCTTTCTCGTTAAGGCAATCTACCCATCCGGCAATCATTCCATTGGTATTGGCAGAAGCCGCCATATTGGCAGCGATGACACCAAGCATCGCCTCCTTATTCTTTTGGTGCAATATACACAACGATGTGCTGCCTGATATGCCATGGCGTATAGCCACCTCGCCCACCATGATATTGGGCAGTGTATAGACAAAGGTTGCCGGACTCGGGAAGAAAGACTCGGCATCTGCTATGGTCTCAGCGTGTTTCAAGTCGGACATAATGGACGTGCTTCTATTAAACAGGAGCATGTCGCACTTTTGGACGTCCGTAAGTCCTGCCTCCTTCACCAACAGTTCTACTGCAACAAAAGCCAGTTTGGACAACAAGTCCATACGGTAAAAACGAGGATAATCCGGAGACAGGGTACGATAAAGCTCGGTAAGCATCTCCGCTCCCTGGGTTTCAAACGGCATAGTCTTCCCATCAATCACTATGGAATCCGGAAGAATTCTGACCGTATGTTGACAGACAGGAGAAACGGCCGAAGGAACGACAGTCTCCGAACTTGATGCGCCTACATCCGACCAATCGTAAAGCAGTGCTCCGTTGCACCCACCGAAACCGGACATAAGCTTCACGAACGAAGTCTTTTCCGTAGGCATGTGTTTCCCGCAAACATTAACTTTACCGCTCACTCCGCATTCCTCAAATCCAAGGGAACCCGGTATCCAACCGTCCGATACTGCCTTCATGGTCAGTATGGTTTCCAATAAACCGGCTGCTCCCATGGTATGGCCGAAGTATCCTTTCAGAGCAGAGACCGGGACATGTTCCAAGCCTGCCCTTTCTATGGCAACCGACTCCATCTGGTCATTGTACATGGTTGCCGTGCCATGAGCACCTATCGTTGCCAACTTTTCGGCATCCTCGCCACGCATTACACTTTCCAGTGCATTGAAGCATCCCTCTCCACGTGGAGAAGGATTGGTAATATGGAAAGCATCGTTACGCATAGCACCTTTCCTCAATGTCCAATGGTCCTTGGCGGAAACTATACGATCGGATGCAAAAACCATCGTTGCGGCTGCTTCGCCCAAATTCAGTCCCATACGCTCCAAGTCAAATGGACGGCAGGGGTCTTCGGACAAGGCCTTAAGGCAGTTGAATCCGGATACAATGAATGCTCCTTGGCAATCCGCACCAGCCACCACGGCATAGTCGTATGCTCCGCCATCAAGCAGATCCAAAGCCAAGGCCTGTGCGGCCACACCGCTGATACATGCATTGCTCACTACTATTGGTTCGGAGACTATGCCTAAGACGTTGGCAATCTTGTATGCCGTACTTCCGGGAAGTACATCTTCACCGACAGGTGCCTTACCGTCCAGCAACTCGACATTTCCCTTGGTTGTGCTGAGGATAAACAATACCCTGGGACTCGAAATATCTATATTTGTATGGGACAGCGCCTCCTTGACAGAATGCAGGACCATTGACTCAAAACGGGTGGTATCCACATTGGCACACTCCTGAGAAATGCTTCTATTCTGCTCCTCAGACAATAGGGACGCACAAACAGCAAAAGGCAGTCCCCAAGGGTTTTCATAACGACGCAGACCGCTACGACCATCCCTTACGGCAGAAAGGTTCTCTGCAGTAGTCATGCCCAAAGGCGATGTTATATTTGTTGCCAATACCCTTATCATACCATCAGTTTTAATTCTGCCTCAGCTACGACACTTCCGCCACGTTCTATCCTTCCTGTGCATGACATCATGCCAAATGCCTCAGCATCAACAAGTACCTCAGTACGCAGGAGATCACCTGCCTTCACTTCGGAAAATATGTCCATGCGCTTGACCGCGGCAATAACTCCGGCCGTAACGCTACTATACAGGAATCCCATTCTCACGGCACAGGTCTGGGCTATATTCTCCAGCAAAGCCGTAGAGGCAAGACACCCTGACTCGCAAAACGGACTGTCGGGACGCACAAGGGTTTCGACCACGACCTGCTTCTCGTTGCAGCACAACATGCGGTCCACCATGCGGAAGGCCTCCCCATGCGGAATCAGTTTCCTTGCATCCATGCTATG
The DNA here is from genome assembly GCA_045612965.1 of Bacteroidaceae bacterium. Taxonomy (GTDB): domain Bacteria; phylum Bacteroidota; class Bacteroidia; order Bacteroidales; family Bacteroidaceae; genus Physcousia. The sequence continues at coordinate 170,277 of JAZLAC010000032.1, forward strand.
CAATTCATGTTCGCCAGACATTGCATTCTCCATCATACCCAATACTCAAAATAATTGTACCACTGTGTAGGATAACGACGCACAGTCCGCTCCATGTTTTCCACATAAGCTTGGGACAGTTGGTCTATCTGCACTGCCCTCGTTGCTTCTGCCTCATAAGGCAACGGGGTTATGTATGCTGTATACTGCTTACTTGCCGTCTTTATCACGTCCACTGCCACCACAGGTACCGACTTCATCACTGCAATGCTAAAAGGGCCTTGAGGCAAAAGGATGTCGCCACCCAGAAAGCGTCTCTTCAAACTCTTTTGCGATCCATTCATCCTATCGGACAGGACTCCCAGCATCTCGCCGTCGGACAAGACACGGTTTATCTCGAAAAGATGACTCATATCGTCCATCACAGGAATCATGCCTATGTTGTTCTCCTCAAACATGCGGTTGCGGTTCTCCATGACAGATGCCTTCTCACCAGAAAACAGCAACACGTTCAGACGTTTTTTCGCAGCCTTGAACGTATATCCTGCAAGTTCATAGTTGCCTATATGGGAACTCATCATAATGAATGAGTCCGGACCCTCGATCAGATTGCTTATGTGCTCCATGCCCACAACCTTAAAATCAAAGTCCTTTCCTGCATACATGGCAAAACGGTCCACAACAAGTTGCGCAAACATACAATGGTTCACATAGGTTTTCCAGAGCGACTTGGCCCTGCCATAACCCATACGGTAGCGCATGAACCTATATATAACAGCACGACTCTGACTCACGGCCAGTACAACAGGCAAGACAAAGACAAATGCGAAAGCATATATTACCCTCACATCAAACGCCCTAAGCAATCTTACCAGCCACAGGTGCATCCAACCATTGCCGTATGTCTTACCGCTCCACTGCTGTTGTCTCATTTTCTGCAAACGATAATGCTGTGACCCTGACCAAGTCCATCATAAATATCCTCTACATGCAAACCTGCAGTATCTATCAGACGTATCATATCCTCGGAATGGTACATCTTGCTGTTTCCGTTGGCAAGTGCTGTAAAGTAGAGACTTGTCATTGTCAAGCAGAATGCTGCCGGTTCAAACCTCTGCCTGTCCCAAAGGGTTTCCATGATATACAGACGTGTATCAGATGTCATTGCTGCCTTTGCCCTCGTCAGTATGCTCACTATCTGCTCTTCCGAGAAGCAATCCAAGAACTGCGACATCCATATGGCATCCAAACCACCTTCACGCTGAGGGAACAACTTGCTATCATCCAGCAAATTGATACCATGTCCATAAATGCGATCGGCGCCTTCCTTTCCGGCAACATTGGCCTTCATCATTCCAATCTGCTGGGGCAGATCCAAGATAGTTACCTCCACATCCTTGTCGTAACCAACACATTGCAGTGCCCATTTGCCGGTATTTCCACCCACATCATACAAGGAACGGGTAGTATGCTTCTTGAACACTATTTCCAATGCCTCGGGGAAAGAGGAATCGCTATAAAAATGATCGAAACCGAACCAACTCTTCTGAACATGCTCGGGAAGACTGGACAAACCCTCGTATATGGTTGGCCAGTCGCCAAAATGCTTCAAACCGGCAGGTCTTCCCTCTTTCAGAGACTCTTCCAGATTGAACCATCCCTCATAATTCACGTCATGATTGAAATCCATATTGACCTTGGTTGCTTGGTCATTGAGCAGGAACCAACCTGTCTTGGATATGGTGTATTTGTCGGTCTTGGTATCCACAATTACCGTGCCTATGCATAAGGATGCCTCAAGAAGGCACTTAACGGCATATTTGGACAAGCCTATCTTTTCCACCACCTCATCTTCGGTCAAACCTCCATCATTGTCACGCAAGGCATCCAAAATACCGAACTTGACCATCAGACGGGAAGCCTGGAACACTACTGGTCCCCATGCTATGAACTCGGCAAGTCTCTGAGCCTCACGGGCAGAAAGATTGTCCTCTGTGTACTTTTTCTCTAAAGAAGGAAATAAATTCATAAACGTTTATTATTTTGCTCTTACTGGAATTACTTGGTGGCGTCCTCTCGTTATCTTAACGCTTTCCTTATCTTGGATTTAAGATATTTGCCTATCTTATAGCCCGTATGCTCTGCACCGTCCTTCATCAGGTTCAGTTTCGAACCAAAAGTACCGCCGTCTGCCTTTAGCGACTTTATAGTGGTTATGATTTCCAAACAAACCTTAACGAGTGGATCTCATAGGCATCCTGACTTTAACCATTCGTTATCAAGTCAAGTCCAAGATTAACACAATGACGTTACATATGTCCAAATACTCACCCACTAAAGCAAGCGGTGCAAAATTACGCTTTTTTAGCAAATTACACAAGTTTTAAGCAGGATATCTTTCATTTAGCCCTTGGTTAACAGTCATTAACGGGCACGAGGCGTTTTTTTTTACATATCTACTGATGAAGGCTGGCAACCCAAAGTTCTCCCAAAGACAGAGACTGGGCGTCCCGAGAGAAAAGACTGGTCCTCGGGACAACAAGTGGATGTTTTCCCGAGGACCATAAAAAGACTATATTCCTACTTATTCAGTTTCACCTCCTTGATGATGTTGCCGCCACGATAGAAGAAGAGGTCTTCTATCTCTACGTTGTTGACACGCTGGAGCAGGAACTGGTCCTTGTTCCAATGGAAGGGTTTGTAGTCGGTGTTCTTCACAACCTTGTTGTTACGATACAGCAGGCCGTCAATGCTCTTGGCATAAAAGATGGGAGCGTCGAAGGTTTCAAATACGTTGTCTTCTATGCGAACGGCGGTCTTCTTGCCTCCGTGGAAAAGTTTTTTCTGTCCGTCCAGGTTGGGTATCTCGGGATAGATGGAGATAACGGCATTGGTAAACTGGAACTGACTGGTCAGCGCATTGATGAAACGGTTCTTGCGTATGGTCACGTCGCGACATGCACCGGTTTCGAACCATCCGTTGCAATCACCACAAAGCAGAATGGCGCAACCAGAGGTGTGGTCAAAGAGATTGTTCTCCACCACCACCTTCTTGGGTGTACTGAACAAGGTGCCACGAGCACGGTTGTTGCGGATGGTATTGTTGGCAAAATACACCTCAGGGGTCCATGTCAGGTTCTCTATGCCATAGCCTGCCTTCTCGGAGATTTCTCCGGGCACGGGTTTCTTGAAACGGATACGGAAGGTCTTGGCACCGTCCATACCTGTTCCCTGCTCCTTTACCGTGGCATCCAGGGGAGTAATCTCAACGACCTCATTTTCTCCATCAAGAAGTTCCATGGTGGCGGAACGCACGAACTGAACCTTGTCACCCTTGTAACCCCAATCGAAACCGTATGCCTGAGAGTGCATGTAGCGGCCCTCCAAGGTATAATCGTCAACACGCTTTACAACCTTCAAGTAAGTGCCATGCACATTGATGGCATCGTCCATCATGCCCTCGTAAAGAGCGTTTACTGAGGTTATCTTGCCCTTACAGCCAGAGAAATGGGTGGCATCGGCCTGAGTGGTAAAGTAACGTGCATCGTTGTCGCCCTTCAAGCAAACAGAGAAACCATCCAAATCAATATTCTCGCTCATCTGAGCAAGCAATCCCATGCCCTCGGCATAGTGCATCTTGATGTTATGCAACTTAGTGTCCTTGCAATGAGTAACGAAAAGACCTGGCGAGGGACGTTCCCAACTTCTCAGTGCCAGCACCGTGCCGGGCTTCAGACGGGAATCCTTCCAACCGGGGGCATTCAGCAATCCCTCCCCTACTTCCTTAACATTGGCAATGGGGCAATACAGGTCGGCTGTATTATAAACGATGTGGCGAGTATCTCCCTCGAAAGCAATGGCATACTGATGGCGGAAAGACCAACCGTCGCCGTAGGTAATGAAGTCGCCCTTGTCTGAAATGCGGTACTTAACCCAAGGCGCTGGCTTGAAGGTGATGCCCTTCTCTGCACTGCTTTCCACAATGGTAATCTGTGAAATCTGAGGATTGGCAAAGTCTATGCTAAAGTTCTTCAGAGTACAATCCTTAGAACGAACCAGCGACATGGGCATCATACGGCCGTGGAACACCAGTTCTGCACCCTGACCGTCCAAAACGAAATCGTGCATGTCCTCCAAGGGTATGCCAACAGGGCGTGGCTGGGGCTGGTCGTGATTGGAAACGTAATAGTTGCGAGTGGCCGCATCCTGAGGATGGAAATCGTAGCGGCCCTTCTCAAGGACAAGGGTGGCCTTGTCACCCTTCTTCATTTCTGTGCGTATAGTGGCAATGGCTTTCTGCATTTGGGCAGACATAGACTTTCCCGTATTGGGGACAAGGCCCAAATCGGTAGCCTTATAGACTCTGTTCTCGGCCAACGCAGGCAATGCACAGCATACGAGCGCCATCAGGTACAAATGGATTGTTTTCTTCATGTTCATATAGTTGGTTAGTTAAGTGTTAGGGGGTAAGGGGTAAGGGGTAAGGGGTGAGCGGTGAGCGGTGAGGAGTTAACGATGAGATATTATATGGTTTAAGTTTTGGAGGTAGGGACGCTGCGCAGCGTCCGCTTTAGGGCATTCCTCTTGATTCCGGACGCAGCACGCTGCGTCCCTACTGTTGGGTGTATCGTTTTCACACTTCACCTTTAATCCGACTTCGTCGTCTTGAACCTGCTCATGCTCGGCACTAATCAAAGTGAACTTTGTTTATGCTCTCGCCTACTCGCAGATTTCCGTTCTCAACGTCCGTATGCCTTGATGACAAGTTCGCCAAACAGGCCATTGGCCCAGGCAAACCAGGAGCGGGTAAACTTGGCAGGGTTGTCGGGATAGAAACTCTCGTGCATGTATCCCGTTCCTCCATCGGTATCGACAAGCAGGCGCACACATTCCTGTTGCTCCAGACGGTCATTGCTGGTAAGTCCTTTCATGATGATGCTCATGGGCCACACCATGCCCAATCCCGTATGGGGCGAACCTATGGCTCCCACCTTGGTACCATTCAGCATACCTGTGAAGAAATACGGATTGTCCTCGCTCCATATCATACGACGTGTATTCTGGTAAACGGGGTCGTCCGCCGAAACAAGTTCGGGACACAGATAGGGCAACGACAGGAGCGAGGGCGCATTGGCATCGTCCATAAGCAGATGGGAACCGAAAGCATCCACCTCAAAGGCATATACCTTGCCATACCGGGGATGCTCTACGGTAGCATGCTTCTCCAATCCCTGACGAATATCGTCGGCAATAGCAAGACATTCCTTTGCCATTGCCTCGTCGTTGTTTACCTTGGCGAGTATAACTGCCGCCTTGCGCAACACGCTCTCGGCAAAGAAGTTGCTGGGAATGAGGAAAGGGAATATCTGGCTATCGTCCGAGGGACGGAAGGCACTGGCTATCATGCCACAATGCTTGGCAGGATGCCCATAGCCATAGTTGCTGGACGTATCGTGAAGGAAATGTGTGGTGCGCTGGAACTTGTAACTTGTCTTTGGACCGCTGGCACGCTGTTGCTCACGGAAAAGAGCCAGAATCTCGCCCATAGCCTGCTTCCACAAGTCGCCAAAGATACTGGTGTCGCCTGTCAGCAGCCAATACTGGTATGCCAGACGTATGGGATAGCAAAGTGAATCTATCTCATACTTGCGCTCGTGCACACCTTTCTTCATTACGGTATAGTCCGATGCCCAATGGCTTACCTTGGCGGTATCGCTCAGGAAGGCATTGGCATAGGGGTCCAGACAGATGAACTCAAGTTGCTGGAGTATGACACCACGAATCAACTTGGCCAGCTCTGGGTCGTCCTTGATATACTGAATGTATGTCCACACCTGTGCTCCAGAGTCCCTGAGCCACATGGCATCAATATCTCCAGTAATAACAAATGTGCGGTCTTCCTCTGGGAATACGGTGGTATCCAGAGTGTTGGGGAAACTGTTTTGGAACATCTGCCACAACTTGGGAGAGACTGCCAACAATCGGGAGTGCATCTCCTTTATCTGCTGCTCCACGGCCCTGCTTGTGAAGCAACGCTTCTCCACGGGAGGGCGGTGATAGAATGTATCCGGTGACTGTACAGGCACTGGTACCTGCTCCTGTATATTTGATGCCATTGCAGCAGTAGCAAGGGCACAGAGAAACAGGAATGACTTTATTCTCATATTGATATTACTTAGGCTGTTTGTTTAGGTAGTAGGTATTTAACCGAGGACATTTGTAGGGACGCTGCAGCGTCCGCTATTAGGTATTCTGCTGTGTCTTTGTTTCGGACGCAGCACGCTGCGTCCCTACTGTTAAGTTTTCCGTTTACTCTGTCCTCCTGAGACAGGGGGACGAGGAGCGTAGCGACGGAGGGGGTGGATACTTTTCCGATTTCAGTTTTACGCTTTCCGTTCTAATCCACCCCCTCCCCTTTGGGACTCCCCCTGTCTCAGGGGGAGAAAGAGGGTGGACAGTTTTCCGTTTTCACCTTTCACCTCCCAAGCTCTGCTTCCAGAACACCACCTGCCATAATTTCGCCGTGGGTTATGAAGGTTCTCTCAAGGCGCTTGCCATTCAACTTCCAACGCTTCACAACTGCACCTTTGCCCTTGGTACGGATAGTGAAGGTCTTGCCCCCAGGCACATCAAAGGAGGCCTCGCGTACCAAAGGAGCTGACAACTGATAGACGCCGCCACAAGGCTCTACCTGATACAGTCCCATGGCAGACATCAAATACCATGCCGACATCTGGCCAACGTCCTCATTGCCACAAATTCCATCAGGTTTATCAGTGTACATGGTAGTGAGTATCTCATGGACACGTCTGCTGGTTTTGTCAGGTTGACCGAGATAATTATATATATATAAGGTATGGTGTGAAGGCTCGTTGCCATGGGCATACTGACCGACAAGTCCGGAGATGTCGGGATTAGCATCGGCATTCAGGCTGCTATCGGCCATGAACAGGCTGTCCAGACGTGCCTCTGCCATTTCCTTGCCTCCCAGAAGTTCTATCAAACCGTCCACGTCATGTGGCACAAGCCATAGGTATTGCCATGGAGTACCTTCCGTATAGTCGCCTGTCTGGTGCGAGGGGTTGAAACCTTCGGATGTACGGAAATTGCCAGCCTTGTCCTTGGCACGGAAAAAGCGGGTTTCCGTATCAAACAACTTCTTGTAGCACATGCTCAGGTTATGGAAACGCACGCTGTCCTCCTGGTGGCCAAGATGGCCAGCCACCTTGGCCACACACCATGCTGCCAGGTAGTATTCCATGCTCTTGGACACGGTCTCGCCCTCAGAACCGTCGAATGCCAGATAACCGTATTTCCATAGTTCTGACTTGCCACGGTCGGGAATGCGGCGGTACTGGAATCTGCGGCGCTCAGGCTCTGTATCGGGGTCGCCCATACTCTGTTTCATATATTGGAAGGCCTTTTCATAATCAAAGCCCTTCACTCCTTTCAGAATCATGTCTGCCAAAACTGGCACACCAGGTTCACCCACCATGCAATAGGTGTCAGTACTGTGCAGATGCCAAACCGGCAGTTCACCGTGCTCACGGCAGATAGCCATCATCGTCTTTGCCCAATCAGTAAGCTTGTCCTGCATGACCAATGTGGCCAGGGGGTGCATAGCACGGTATGTGTCCCACAGACTCCACGTGGTATGGTTCTGAAAATCAGGCGAACGGTGTATCATACCATCGGCACCCACATAGTCACCAGTAACGTCGTTCCACAACTGGGGAGCAAAGAGAGAGTGGTACATGGCTGTATAGAAGATGGTGCTGTCCTTTGGATTGTCGAACTTGGCACGGATACGACCCAGTTCCTTGTTCCAATGCTCCTTTGCTTCAACGCGTATGGCTTCGAAGTCCTTATCACTCTGTTCCATCTGTAAATTTGCCAAGGCCCCCATTTCGCTTACCGGGGACAATGATACATGGGCCTGAACAACGGTACCGGGTTCCACATCAAAGAAAACCTGGCAATATCGGGCATCAATGCTATCAAGAGCGAGGTCCTTTATTGGTTTGTCAAAACTTATAACATAATATACCGTGTGGTTTGTCCATCCCCGACTGGTACGATAACCCACCAAAGTGTACATATCATAAGGCAATACACGTGTTTCTGTTGCACGGTCGCCGACTCCACCCTCCAGATCCAGGACTACATTGGCATACCTGTTGCCCTTGGGAAATGTAAAACGATGAATGGCAGTACGTTGTGTTGCCGTCATCTCGGCACGAATACCCCATTTGTCCAACAATACGCTGTAATATCCAGGCTCTACCACCTCGTGCTCATGATGATAACGTGACGCTATGTCACTTATAAAATCTGCCCGAGGTCCTGCCGTGCGGGCATAACCATAGATGGGCATCAATGTGATGTCGCCCAAATCACTGCATCCTGTGCCACTGAGGTGGGTATGAGAAAAACCGATGATACTGTCTCCCGACTCATGATACCCGCTACACCAGTCCCAACCGTGATATGGCTGGACAGGACCGACATTGACCATACCCCAAGGAACATTGGCTCCGACAAAGACATGGCCATGCCCTCCACTACCTATGCGAGGGTCAACTGCGTCCGCGTACTGCGCCGAGACATTGCCCGACACAAAGAGCATCATGGCAAACAGAACATATATGTAGTTTCTCATTATGTATTACTATTAAGTAGGTTAATTTTGAGTTCAAAGATACAAATTATATATATAACGGCAACCCTATTCCATCCTTTTTTTATAACTTTGCCCCGATTTGGGTTAGCAGACATCATTTTTAATTTACACATTAACATAAACGACATGAAAAAAGTATTACTGCTGCTGATGGCGGCAGCCCTCATGGGCATGCCCGTGGAGGCAAAGAAAAAGGACAAGAAAAAGAAGGGCAAGGCAAAGACCGAAGCACCTGCTCCAGCACCAAAGAAGAAGGAAGCAAAGCCCAGCATCTCACGCAAGGGCATGCTGAATGTGGAGAAAGTTGGCACCGACTGGTTCCTGGAGGTTCCAGACAGCCTGCTGGGCAAGGACATCCTGGCCGTAACACGCTACACATCTACTCCCTCAAGTTCAGGCAAGTTCGGTGGCGAGGAGTGCAACGAACAGGTCGTATTCTTCCAGATGAACCCCGACAGCACCTTGCTTCTGCGTTCTCGCATGACCATCAATCTGGCAGATAGCACAGACGCTATTTCCAAGGCCATAAACGTGAGCAACGAACATCCCATCATCGGTGCATTCAAGATGGAGAAGCACAAGGACGGTCTGTCACGCATAAAGGTTACCTCGTTCCTCAATAGCGACAATCCTCTTGGTATCATGTCTTACTACAAGAAGTCATTCACCCTGGGTATGCAGGATGGTTCTCTCTCATATGTAGAGGATATCAAGACCTTCCCCACCAATACAGAGATTCGCTTGGTAAAGACATATAACAGCAACAGCATGAGCCTGCCTGCTTCTGCCTACACCGGAAAGGTGACATTCGGATTGAACATCAGCCTGGTACTCCTGCCCGAAGAGCCTATGATGCCTCGTCTGTTCGACAAGCGTGTGGGTTATTTCACTCATGGTTTCAACGCATTCAGCGACGAGCAGCAGCGTGTAGGCGAGAAGATTATGATTTCTCGTTTCCGTCTGGAGCCCAAGAATGCAGAGGATGCAGAGAAGATGCGCCGTGGCGAACTCATCGAGCCTAAGAAGCCTATCATTTACTACATTGACCCTGCTACTCCCAAGCAGTGGCGCAAATACCTCATCATGGGCGTAAACGACTGGCAGAAGGCCTTCGAAAAGGCTGGTTGGAAGAACGCTATCCGTGGCGAGGAATGGCCCGAGAACGACAGCACCATGAGTATGGAGGATGCCCGTTTCTCTATGATCCGTTACCTGGCAAGTCCCATCCCCAATGCATATGGTCCTCATATCTCTGACCCCCGTACAGGCGAGATTATGGAGGCTCACGTTTGCTGGTACCACAATGTAATGTCTTTGGTTCACGATTGGTACATGGTACAGGCCAGCAGCATTGACGAGGCAGCACGCAAGATGCACTATAGCGAGGAGTTGATGGGCGAACTGATTCGCTTCGTATCAAGCCATGAGGTAGGTCACTCACTGGGTCTGCGTCACAACTTCGGCTCTTCTGCCATGGTTCCCACCGACAGTCTGCGCAACAAGGCATGGGTAGAGAAGCACGGTCACACTCCCTCTATCATGGACTATGCACGCTTCAACTATGTGGCTCAGCCCGAGGACGGCATCACACAGAAGGGTATCTTCCCCCGTATTGGCGACTATGATGAGTGGGTTATAGAATGGGGTTACCGTCCCATGCTCGATGCCAAGACTCCCATGGAGGACCACAAGGCTCTGGAAGCTATGACACAGAAGGCACAGAAGAACCCACGTCTGTGGTGGGGTGATGGTGAAGGCCTGCGTGGTGTTGACCCCCGTCGTCAGACCGAGGACCTGGGCGATGATGCTGTGAAGTCAAGTACATATGGTGTAATGAATCTGAAGCGTGAGATGGCTCAGCTGGAAAAGTGGACCTTCGACGAGAATGACATCCACGACGAGGACCTCGCTACCATGTACGGGCAGATG
>JAZLAC010000033.1:0-20742 GCA_045612965.1 Bacteroidaceae bacterium
GAAGGTGCGGTGGTGCACATCATAAGTTGAGATACCGTTGCCGTGGTGGTCGTTCCAAACGGCAAACATACCGCCGAGGATGTCGGGATCGCCTTCTTCAAACTGGACTCCGCCGATGTTTGCGGGAGTCCAATGGTTGTAAAGGTAGTGGCAATTGAGGTAGTCGTAGTAGTAACCCGCAGCAGGAACGATGTATACAAGACCGTCGGGGATAGAGACAAGTTTGTAGCCCTGCTCCTTCATGTCCTTGGGCTGAGCATAAGGATTGTGCCAGATGTTCATGATAACGTTCTCGCTCTTGACGGGAGTCTCGCCCTTGGCATGTGTCAAAGCGCCCCATACCATAGCCTGCTTGCCGAAGCTCTCGATGAAGCGGATATAGTGGTCGGTGAACTCGCGGAACTTCTCCACAACCTTCTTGTCGCGGTTGCTGTACTCGTCGGTACCAATGTTCACGCGCTTGCCACGGAATACGGGGTTCTCGCCCTCCAGATATTCGCGGAATACGCTATCAATGAAGGGATAGGTCTCGGGGTGGAACATATCCAGATGGTCCATGCCATACTCCTTGCTGCCCAACTGGGGCTTGTAGTGCACGAATGCCAGACTGTGTGCAGGAACGTCGATTTCGGGGATAACCTCCACGTAGTTGTTCTCGCCCAGAATCTGCAGGTCGATGAACTCCTGCTTGGTATAGTGGCCGTCCTTAGAGGTCAGACCGGGATGCAGGGTGCTCTCCAGACGGAAGCCGGAAGGAGTCTTGTCCCAATCGTTGCCAAAGAACTGGCGGAAGCCGTTGTCGTTGAGGTGAACCTGAAGTGCGTTCATCTTGTAGTAAGCCATCACCTTCACCAGGTCGTTCAGGTAGTCGATGGGCATGAACTTGCGGCCAACGTCTACCATGAAGCCACGCAACTCATAAACGGGAACGTCCACGGTCTCGCCCTTGGGCAGAGCAGCCTTCTGCTCAGACATCTGCAACAATGTACGTGTTGCCCAGAAAGCGCCCTGAGTGGTAGCAGCGGTAACGGTAACGTAGTTGTCGATGTTCATGCGGTAACCTTCCTTGCCCAGAGCCTTATCGCCCTTCTTTAACACAAAAAGGATATCACCAGCCTTGGGGTTGCCGCTCTTCACGGTGAGGCTCTTGCCAAACATTGCCTCATAGTCGGCAGCGAAAGCCTTGGCAACGCGCATCAGCTCCTTGTTGCCGCCCTTTACGCAAACCACGCCAGAGAGACTCATTTCGCCCTCGGCGCCAGTCCATGACTGCAATTCGGGAATCACAAAGGGCTTAGGGTTGACATCGGCATAAGCCATGCCAGAAACAAGCATCAGGCATGCGCAAAGGAGCCAATGCCCTACTCGTTTTAAGTTCTTCTTCATAATAACTTAGTTTAGGTGAATAATATATTTATATATAATGTGTACAACGGACTATATTTCCATGCAAAGATAGTCATTTTTTTCTTTATCTGCAAATTACGCTTTTGGATATGAGTCGTTAAGGAGCAACTTCCCGAGTATTGCAACTCTCGCCTCCCCATAATCCCCAACCTGCAGGCAGAAAAATGCCCTCCCGAGAACGGACGCCTGTCCTCCCGAGGACCGAGGCGAGAGTTCCCGGTTCTTTCGGGTCGGTCCTCGGGACGGCATTTTCTGCGCTCCTGAGATCGCAAATAGCAAGGCGGAATATTCAGGTGCAGAAGACGGCAAAGTCCTGGTTTCCCCTGGTTGCTGTTCGGTAAAGATTTGGAGCGATGAGCGATTTTGTCCACCTCCTGCAGGGGGGGGGGGGATAGGAATGAGCAGAAAGAAAAAAGGAAAACTATCCACCCCCTCCCCCCTGCGGGGTACTCGCCCTATCTCAGGGGGAGAAAGTGGGTGATAGCGTTAGCCAATAGTAACTAACTGTCCCCCTGAGACAGGGGGCGAAAGTAGATGATAACGTTAGGCAATAGTAACTGACTGTCCCCCTGAGACAGGGGGCAAAAGTGGGTTGTAGCGTTAGGCTGTAGTAACTGACTGTCCCCCTGAGACAGGGGGACGAGGAGTGAAGCGAAGCGGAGGGGGTGGATGAAAACGGAAAACGGAGAATGGAATATAATCCACCCCCTCCCCCCTGCGGGGTACTCCCCCTGTCTCAGGGGGAGAAAGTGGGTGATAACGTTAGGATATAGTAAGAGACTGTCCTCATGAGAAAGTGGGATAGTTGGGGTGGTGCGGAGTTACCAAAATACTAAACGCAAACACAATAAACAAACCGTCATGACGTTATACGGTTATGGAAGACCATCAGCACAACAAGAAAGAATATAGTCATAATCTCAAGGAACGGAAAGAAATACGCCAGACACTACGAACACATAGCACTTCTGCCGAAGCCTTGTTGTGGAAAATGCTCAAAGGAAGACAGATGGATGGTGCAAAGTTCCGCAGACAGTTCAGCATAGGACCATACATCCTTGACTTTTATTGTCCCGAATGTCGCATCTGTGTTGAATTGGACGGAGATGGGCATTATAGTGCTGACGGTTATGAACATGACCAAAAACGCAATACATACCTGTATGAAGAACATGGGATAACCACTCTTAGGTATGAGAACAAGGATGTCTTCAAGTTCCCTGAAACTATATGCAAACAGATTTGTGAAGTAATTAAGGAAATGAGGGAGAAGACGTCCAACACAACATCGCACGGGCAGACTGTCCCTCTGAGACAGGGGTAGAAAGTGGATGGTAGCATTAGGCTGTAGTAACTGACTGTCCCCCTGAGACAGGGGGACGAGCGAAGCGGAGGGGGTGGATGAAAACAGAAAACGGAGAACGGAAAACTATCCACCCCCTCCCCCTGCGGGTACTCCCCCTGCAGGGGGAGAAAGTGGGTGGTACGTTAGGCAGTTTCCGTTTTCCGTTTTCCGTTTTCACCTTTCCGTTCGTTAGCGGAGGGAGGGGATAAAATATGTTTAGCGGACAGTAATAAGTAGAAATATAAAAGGGGGCGTGTCAAAAGATAGACACGACCCCTTTCTATAATACTGCCTGTATGCTTAGAACAGGGTGTTCTCGATAATCTTACCCATCTGCCATACGCAGCGAACGTTGAGTTCGTTGTCCAGGATAAGGATATCGGCATCCTTGCCACGAGACAGAGAACCCTTGCGGTCGTAAACGCCCATGATGTGAGCAGGAGTCTCGCTGACCATGCGGCAAGCATCCTCCAGAGGAATCTCTGCCTGCTGTACGGCTGTGCGGATAAGGCGGTCCATGGTGGCAACGGAACCTGCCAGAGCAGAGCGGTCGGCAAGCTTGCAGACACCGTCCTCGATGATTACGCGGGGGTCAAATGCCTGGGCATCGCCACCGGCAGCAGCAACTGCCAGAGCATCGGTGATAAGGGCCATGCGCTCCACACCCTTGATCTTGTAGCACATGCGCATGATGGTGGGAGGAACGTGGATACCGTCGGCAACAACCTCCACGGTCATGTCGTCCATCAGGTAAACGCTCTCCACGGTACCTTCGTACTTGTACTCGCCCTTGTTGTGGAAACCGGGCATGGCATTGTAGAAGTGGGTAACGTGGGTGAAACCAACCTCGTAGGCAGCCTTGACGTCCTTGTACTCGGCTGCGGTGTGGGCAATAGAGGGAAGGATACCCTTCTCGGAGCAGTACTTGCCGAACTGCAGAGCACCGGGCATCTCGGGGGCAGCATCCCAACGGGCAATGCAGGGACTGTTCTCCACAAGGGGGATGTACTCATTGGGGTCGGGGTTCTTGATGCACTCGGGCATCTGTGCACCAGCCTTGCTGGGGTTGATGTAGTGGCCCTCCAGGTGAAGACCCAGAATGGGGCTGTTAGGTTCTGCCATCAGTTTCTGGCAGGTGTCCACAGCCTTCTCCAACATGGGGATAGTGCTGGAACTGAGGGTGGGATAGATACTGGTAGTACCGTACTTGGCATGAGCGGCACATGCTACGCGGAATGCCTCCTCGTCGCCCTCCTGGAAGTCGCGGCCGCCACCACCGTGGATGTGCATCTCTATACCGCCGGGAACAACATACATGCCCTTGGCGTCAATGACATTGGCACCAATGATAGCCAAATCACAGTTGGTAACCTCCAGAATCTTGTTATCTCTAAGGATGACGCTACCATCCCTGAGCCAACCCTGTGGGGTGAGGATGCGTGCGTTGATAATCTGTGTTAACATAGTCTTACGTGTTTATTGTTTCATGAAAACAGCCCGGGAGGTCCCGGGCCGTCAGCCACGGGACACTATCCCGCTATCTGTAGTTTTTAGTTTACCATTGAATAGACAACGTCCATGATGTCCTTGCCCAGCTGGTCGGCAGCCTCCATGGTGCTTGCCTCGGAGTAGACGCGGATGATGGGCTCGGTATTGGACTTGCGCAGGTGTACCCACTTGTCGGGGAAGTCGATCTTCACACCGTCAATGTCGTTAACCTCCTGGTCCTTGTACAGCTCCTTGACCTTCTCCAGGATAGAGTCCACATCGGTACCTGCGGTGAGGTCGATACGGTTCTTGGCAATCTGGTAGGGAGGATATGTGGCACGGAGTTCGCTGGTCTTCATGCCCTTCTTAGCCAGATAGGTCAGGATAAGGGCGATACCTACGAGAGCGTCGCGGCCGCTGTGGGCTGCAGGATAGATGACACCGCCATTGCCCTCGCCGCCGATAACGGCATTCACCTCGCGCATCTTGGTAACTACGTTCACCTCGCCCACGGCAGCAGCGCTGTACTGGCAGCCGGCGTACTTGTTGGTAACGTCGCGAAGGGCACGGGTAGAACTGAGGTTGCTGACAGTATTACCGGGAGTATGCTGCAGGATGTAGTCGGCAACGGTAACGAGGGTGTACTCCTCGCCATACATGGTGCCGTCCTCGCAGAAGAGAGCCAGACGGTCCACGTCGGGGTCAACAACGAAAGCGATGTCGTGCTCGCCCTTCTGCATGAGTTCCTTTATCTCCACAAGGTTCTTCTCCAGGGGTTCGGGGTTGTGCTGGAAGTCGCCAGTGGGTTCTGTGAACAGACCAGTGATCTTCTCAACACCCAACTGCTCAAGCAGCTTGGGCAGGATAATGCCACCAACACTGTTTACGGCATCAAAGGCAACCTTGAAGTGAGCGTTGCGAACAGCCTCTACGTCAACGAGGTCGAGATTCAGGACCATATCGATGTGCTTCTGGTCGTAAGAGTCGTCCTCGGTGTACTTGCCCAGGTGATCCACATCAGCATACTCAAAGTCCTCGGCCTCGGCAATGCGAAGAACTTCCTCGCCCTGCTCCTTGTTGAAGAACTCGCCCTTCTCGTTCAGAAGCTTCAAGGCATTCCACATACGGGGGTTGTGGCTGGCAGTGAGGATGATACCGCCATCGGCACCTTCCATGGTTACCGCTACCTCGGTGGTGGGAGTGCTGGCCAGACCGATGTTCACCACATCAAAGCCCATGCCCATGAGAGTACCACACACTACGTTCTTGACCATCTCGCCAGAGATACGTGCGTCGCGACCAACAACAATCTTGTTGGAACCTACGGGAGAGGTCTTGCGGATAACGGTTGCATAAGCGCTTACAAACTTGACAATGTCAAGGGGGTTGAGGGTATCGCCGGCCTTGCCGCCGATGGTACCACGAATACCTGAAATGGATTTAATCAGTGTCATAGGTATTGTTTTATTTTGGTTAGTTATTGTTTTTTCCTTAACAAATATACGCAAATATACAATATGTTGTCCCGAAATAAGCGCTTTTCTTATCAATATACCTAAGTTTGGTGGGTATTTTTGCATAAATGTCTTTGCCCGATACCATATTTTGCGTATCTTTACACACCTTTTATGAAAGAAAGGCAATAAACACAAGTATCAAGATGAAGGTTATCGACCTTATCCACGACAATAACAGCAGACCATTCTCTTTCGAAGTGCTGCCGCCTCTGAAAGGCAACGGCACGGCACAGCTGTTCAATACCATTGACCGCCTGAAGGAGTTCGCACCAAGATACATAAACATCACCACACACAGGAGCGAGTTCGTCTACAAGGACCTGGGCGGAGGGCTGATGCAAAGGCAGAGAGTAAGACGCCGCCCCGGCACTATAGCCATAGCCGCAGCCATACAACAGCGATACGGCATACCTGTGGTTCCGCACATAGTGTGTAGCGGCCACACCCGGGAAGACCTGGAGTACATGCTGCTGGACCTACAGTTCCTGGGCATCAGCGACCTGCTCGTGCTCAGGGGAGACAAGGCCAAGGAGGACCACATGTTCCAGCCCACGGGAGACGGCCCTGCGCATGCCATAGAACTGATAGAGCAGATAAACAAGTTCAACGGCGGACTGTTCTTCGACGGTACAGAGATAAAGCACCCTGGCGAACATTTCCGCTACGGCGTGGCATGCTATCCCGAGAAACACGAGGAGGCAGCCAACATGGAAAGCGACATGGCCGTACTGAAAAGGAAAGTGGAACTGGGAGCGGAATATGCCGTAACACAACTGTTTTACGACAACGAGAAGTATTTTGCCTTTGTGGAGCGTGCCAGACAGGAAGGCATAGACATACCCATCATCCCAGGCATCAAGCCTTTGGCAAAAAAGAACCAGCTGAGCATCGTGCCCAAAATATTCCATTGCGACCTGCCGGAGCCCCTGTACCGCGAGGCAGTGAAATGCCATACCGACGAGGAAATAAAGCAGGTGGGCATAGAATGGGCCGTGGCACAATGCCGTGAACTCCTGGAAAAAGGAGCGCCAAACCTGCATTTCTACACCGTGAGTGCCGTGGACAGCATTTGCGAAATAGCAAAGAAAATATATTGAACTTCGATAATATCATAGGACAGGCCGAGATAAAGACCAGGCTTATGGAAATGGCGAACGGAAACAGAATTCCGCACGCCCTGATGTTCTGCGGGCCCAAGGGAAACGGCAAGCTGCCACTAGCACTGGCCTTTGCAAAAATGCTACTGAGCAAGGACAGTACCGATGAGGCAATGCTAAAGAATTGGGCACACCCCGACCTGCACTTCTCTCTGCCCGTCTACAAGAGGAAGAGCACAGACCACCCTGTCTCCGATGACTTTCTGCCCCAGTGGCGAGAACTGCTTGCCGAGAAACTGTACTTCGACGTGGAGGATTGGATTCTGGCCATAAAGGCAGATAACCAGCAGATAGTGCACTATGTGAACGAAAGCGATGCACTGCAACAGAAACTGCAGCTGAAGGCCAGCCGTGGAGGCCGCCGCGTGGTGGTGGTATGGCTGCCGGAAAGGATGATGGTGCAGGCCGCCAACAAACTGCTGAAACTGATAGAGGAACCTCCTGCAGAGACATACTTCCTGCTCGTCAGCGAAGACCCAGAGAAAGTGCTGGGCACCATACAGAGCCGCACACAAAGGCTGAACATACCCCGACTCCCTGAAGAGGACATAGCACAGGCGCTGACCACCAAGTTCGGCATGGGCGGAGAAGAGGCCATGGTAAAGGCACGCGTTGCACAAGGAAGTTACACGGCGGCGCTGAAACGCATGGAGGCCGAGAGCGAGGAGAAGGTGTTCTTTGACCTGTTCGTGCAACTGATGCGCCTGAGCTACATGAGACGCATAAAGGAAATGCGTGCCTGGAGCGAGCAGGTCAGCGAACTGGGCCGAGAGAGCCAGAAACGCTTGCTGGAATACTGCCAACGACTGATAAGGGAGAACTTCATGTACAACTTCAGGGAAGCGGAACTCGTCTACGAGACATCGGAAGAGGCTGCCTTCAGCACCAATTTCGCCCGCTTCGTGAACGAAAGGAACGTCATATCCATAATGGAGGAACTATCCATATGCCAGCGCGACATAGAACAGAACGTGAACGCAAGGATGGTCTTCTTTGACTTTGCACTGAAAATGATAGTACTGCTAATGGAAGGTTCCGCCAAATGATGTCGTTACATCTGATGCGAGAACACGACCTGACAACATAAAACTCTAATCTACAGAACCTACCTAACATATAATGGAACATACATATATTTCCGGAGGCGGACGAGGTCTTTGCAGCAAGGGGTGGCACACAAACCACTACACGCAACTGAACGTTTGCGACTACATGGCCGACATCCCCAACAATACCGAAGTGACAGACCTGGTGGAGGTTCAGTTCAAGAACACCAGAAAGGGATATTACCATAATTCCAATGGCCTGGAACTGAGAAAGGGCGACATAGTGGCCGTGGAGGGAAATCCCGGTCATGACATTGGTACGGTAACACTGACCGGCACATTGGCCGCCCTGCAGATGAAGAAAGCCAACCTGAAGAGCGAGGAGGAGATAAAGCGCGTATACCGTCTTGCCAAAGAGGGCGACATGGAGAAGTACGAGCAGGCAAAGGCCCGCGAGCACCAGACCATGATAGAGTCGCGCCAGATTGCCAAAGACCTCGGACTGGAGATGAAGATTGGCGACGTGGAGTATCAGGGCGACGGCAACAAGGCCATCTTCTACTATATTGCCGACGGCCGTGTGGACTTCCGCCAGCTCATCAAGGTACTGGCCGAGGTTTTCCACGTGAGGATTGAGATGAAGCAGATCGGTGCACGCCAGGAAGCCGGACGCATCGGCGGTTTCGGGCCATGCGGCAGGGAACTGTGCTGCTCCACATGGATGAAGAACTTCACCAGCGTGGGAACAGCAGCGGCACGTTTCCAGAACCTGTCGCTCAACCCGCAGAAACTGGCAGGACAATGCGCCAAGCTCAAGTGCTGCATGAACTACGAGGTGGACCAATACATGGAAGCCGGAAGGAAACTGCCACACAGGGACATCGTTCTCAATACACAGGAGGGAGAATGGTTCTTCTTCAAGGCCGATATCCTGGCAGGACTGGTGTCCTACTCCACCGACAAGCATATGGCGGCTAACATCACCACCATAACGGCAGAACGTGCCATGGAAATAATCTCCCTGAACAAGAAAGGAGAGAACCCCATATCCCTGTCGAAGGACAAGGTAAAGGAAAAGGCACGACCCATTGACCTTGCCACACAGGAAGACCTGAGCCGCTTTGATGCACAGCTGGCAAGCAAGAAAAAGAAAAAGAAGAAGAAAAACAAGCGCAATGACGAGCACAAGAACAGCGCCAAGGACAATAGCCAAGGCAATACTGACAACGCTCCTGTTGCTGATTAGCAGCTGCATAGGGGATACTCTGCAGCATCAGTTCGTGCACATCAATAAAGAAGGGTGGAACAGGAACGATACTGCTGTTTTCACCCTTCCGTCAGCCAAGGAGAACGGACAGTATTGCATCAGTACGGAAATACGAACCACCTCGTCCTTCCCTTACCAGAAACTCTATGTCGTCCGTGAAATCCTGCTGGAAAAGCCACTGGCCGTACATCGGGATACCATTTGCATAGACACAAGTACCAGAGGCATCCTTGATGAAGGAAGGGGCGTAACCCTGATGTCCTTCTCGCACAACGACTCCACCCTATTCCTGAATGAAGGGCAAAGTGGCAACATAAGACTGTACCACATCATGTCGCGCGAGCAACTGAAACACATAACCGAAGTAGGAATAAAACTGGGAACCATCCGATGATGGTTCCCAGTTTGTTCTCCTTTTTGCTACACTCGCCAACGATATGGCCCAAGGCAGCCTTGTCCTCTGCTGCTTTGATGCGCTCGCTAAGGTTTTCATAAATAGAGTCGGCATATGCCACATTGGCTTCCATATCACCGCTCTTGGTGCGCTTGTAGGATTCCTTAATATTTGATATAGTTGGTTATTTTGTAGACAAGAATTCAATAGCCTTATCTAAAATTGCATCTTTGCCAGTTATATGTGCATCTTCCGACATGTCAACCTTAAAGCCTTCGCTGGGGTCGATACCAAATTCGGAGTGAACCCCATTAACGTCAATCATTGGCGTTGTTGACAGACGCACACACCATCCGTTGGGAAGATCAAAAGTGCAGGGAATGCCACCACCACCACCGCTTCGGTCACCTATGACTGTAACATTGTCAAGAACCTTCATGGCGCGGATAAAATCGTTAGCTGCACTATAAACACTACGATTACTTAGAACCACTACATCCTTTAGGAATTTCACTCTACCGTTTTGATTGTCAATGCCGCCCACAGAGGTAACAGAGTTCTTAATATAGTTGGATATAGTATCAGCAAATTCGCTATGACCTGGACCCGTCTTATGAAGAGTATAACCATACAAAATAGCATCTTTATCTGTAAATCGGCAAGCCAATTTGTTTACATTTAATATGTTGCCTCCGCCATTATTGCGAATATCAAAGATTATGCCCTTGCAGTCTTTGAATTGTGTAAGAATATAGTCAAGTAAATTTTCGCTAAATTCGCTGGAAAAAGAATCGTAGTGCATATAACCGATATTTTCGGGCAATATCTTATATACAAAACCACTCTTGCTTTGATAATCATTCTTGAGATAATGTTCACACACTATGCGTTCACTATAATTTTCGGGATAATCTTCACTCCACTTCCAATATCTTGAGGCATCATATGGGTAGGAAAGATTAACATGACCGTCCTTCAGCTCTGCAAGCATTTCTGCGCACACGTTGAATAATTCATATTCGCTCATTCCATTATGAACACGAGGCTTGTATTCATCATAAATTGAATTCCAGTCAATGTTCTTGTAATCAAAATAGCAATAGTATTCATCGCATATTTTCCACAACATATCAAAGTTCCCCTCAGCATTATCTACAATATCACGATCATCATGAATGTAGCATGATTGAAATGGCAGGATTAATAAAAGCGCTGCTATTAAGGATAGATGTCTTGTCTTCATGATTAATATGTGTAAAGTGCGGTTTTAATTTTTTTATTCTCTTTAGACTTGTTCCAACGAATCAATTCGCCAGTAATACCTAAAACAAAGTTGTGCGATACATACTGGAAGTGATTGGGAGTTGCATAGTGGGTTATGATGTCGTTGTTGTAACCTACACGAAGTGCCCATGAGTTGAAATGAATATCGGCATGCAGACGATTTCGCATATTGAAATGACTTCCCCATGTACCAACCCTAAATCCATCAAATAGACTAGAGGTAAAATAACCTTGCTTAGTTTGAGTAAATGCAGAGAAAACAGGGAGTGCCATCTGGTAGATTGCGGTAACAGGACGTTTGCCTAATTTGAAATCATACACAGCCATGCCGGTAAAACCAACAGATATATCTATTTTGTATGTTGCGGGGTTGTTGCCGCCATGGTCATTATCTACTTTACCGCCCAATACATCTAAATTGGGACCATAATAAAATCGGAGATTAGGGCAAACTGTACTCCGTCTCATTATGCCAAAAGTATAATTTCCGAAGTTTGCTTTTGATCCTCCTCTGCCTGAAATTGCCATAGAACCCTTGTTGTACATATAGCGAAACTGGTGTTGACGAACCCATTTAGAATCGCCTTTTGCTGCTCGCATCATTTCTAAATTCACCGAAAGACTTAATCCGGAGAACGTAAAGTATGACAGAGGTTTATCCACCCATGACGCACCACCAACATTTATTTCAAACGCGGTAAAAAGAGGACGGCAGATACTGTCATTCCCTGACTTTTTTTTTGCAAATGATGCCATAGGCAAGGCCAATAGCAATGTACAACAAATTAGACTTCTCAGTTTTTTGTTCATCTTTGTAATATTATATTTATATTTTCTTAAGCATGTAGTTACAAATCATAGATAGTGTTTGCCGGATTGGATTAGATTGCAGAATAACTCACATTCACTTCCCAGTCTTGGCACGCTCCACAAGTCTGCTGGTGGCTTCGTTCAGCGCAGGCACGTTGGAGGGTATCATAAAGTCCAGTTTGCAGTCCTTCTTTTCCATTTCCTCCTTTGCTTCCTCTTGTGTGAGGAATTCGCGGTCGACGACATAGATTTCTGTCATTGCACGCACTGCTACAGGGGTCTTGGAGTCCAGCGCCATGCGTATGTACTTGCCCCTTCCTTCTCCCTCCATCATAAAGCCGGCTTCCAGCAGATCCTTGGGATAATATTTGCCGTCCTCGTTAATGCTGAATGCATTTGTTGTGTAGAATTGGTTTATCTCCATGGTAAACCCTAAGATTTTCAAAGGCCAGGGAGACAGGGTGTGCTTCTTCTTGTCAGCAAGCAAGTCCTCCTTAAAGGTGAACACTCCGTTGCTTAATCTCTGTACGAGAGCGAGACCAGCTTTTCCCTTCTTTTCATAATAGCCTGTTGAATCGTTTTTCAATGACTCGTGAACCAAAATCTCTTTACTGCTCAATTTAGTGAGAGTAGAGGTCATGAAAAAGGACTTCGAGTTTTCCTCATAGGCCACGCTGTCAAGGTCGCCAACCTTGTGCTGGGAAAAGGACCTGCAGCTTGCACTGTGTATCTGGCCGCCAACATCAATCTTGGCATCCTCTGTGGCTGGAACATAGCGATATGCCATCTCCTCCACAAAGTGGGTAACGGTGTCAATCTCATTGCACAGGCTGAAATAGTTTCTTATATACAGTATCTGCTTCATGACATTCCTGTCCCCAGGGACAATCACCAGTTCTGGCATATCATAGAAGCATTGCTTCATTTGCCAAACGGTATCCTTTGGTTCTGCTATGGTCAAAGGTTCATAGCCCAGGCAACGGATGGTGATAGGGTATGCCGTTTCGGGTATTTCCGAGAAAATGCCATCGGCCATGGTATAACCCACGACATTGCCGTCAAAGTCAAAAATAGATGCTGCAGAGACGGGAATGCTGTCCGTAGCGTCTATCACACGCTGTTGTGAATATGCAGACACGGAGAGCGATAGGCAGATCATTACTATAATAAGGTGTCGTGTCATCCAGATGCCTTTTATACGTTTGTCATTAGTGTTTTTGTCTTCTGCTTCGGTTTACGAGGCTGGCTTTTATTTGAGTTGCTTATGTTTTCTGTACAAATTTACATTGATATCCTTTAAGCGTCAAATATTGAAATGCTACTTTTGTGTCTATAACGCGAATTTGTATAGTGAATTTTATAGATATATACAGAAATGTAGACATTTCATCTTAGGTTTGTAAAGAGATTTTATATATTTTTGCAAGCAAATATACATATGATAATGAGAGAACAGTCTACAGGAAAACTACAAGGAGAAGTAAAGGCACCGTATAGGCATTGCTTGAATTGCGGCACAAACTTACAGGGTTCATACTGCCATAATTGTGGTCAGCATGCATCATCCCCAATACCAAAGGTGTGGGAGTTTATACTTGAATATATGAACAATGCCTATATTTGGGACCCGAAATTCTTTCTAACGATATGGAATCTAATCCGTCGTCCGGGTTTCCTTACCAATGAATTCAATGCCGGTAAATTCGTGGCATACGAAAACCCTTTGAAACTGAATATGTTCTTCCTTTTTGTGTTTGTGACCATTTTCCTGTTGTTCTCAGACATCCAAAAAGCAGGTGATTCGTTAGACAATATTGCAAGAAGCGAATTGGTGCGTCCGCACCTGACTCTCAACGCTCTGTCCATGGATTCTGTTTATTCTTCAAGAATGAAGGACTCGGAGCGCGATACCGTTCATTTGTCTATTTTGCTGTCTTCTGCTCATGAATTTCCTGAAATTATTACCACAATCAGTACGATTACCAACAATGGTGAGGAAAGGATGGATACCATTGTGGCTGTAGTACCCAGGGTGTTGATTGACGATAAAATCTTGGTACGGCATGAATCGGATATCTATTCCTTCTCGGACGATAATATTATAGTGGACAAGCTCTTGAATCTGGACTTGGTATCTGCGGTTCTAAATAGAATGCTGGAAATACTGTCGCAATACTTCCCGGTAATCTTCTTGCTGACATCGCCTCTACTTGCCTTTGCTGTAAAATTACTGCATTGGAGAAGAAGGTATCCTTCAATCTCTTGCTTTATATTTGCCCTACATTATACAGCTTTTATAGAATTGGTGATATTGTTAATCTACATCATGTATCTTACCATTAACCCAGGTTTGCTTTTACTGGAATGGCTCATGATTATTTCTTCTTGCCTTTACCTGACCATAGCTGTGAAGGAAGTATATGAACGCAAATCTTGGATAAAATCCATAGCAAAGGCTTTTATGATAAGTCTCACATATTTCCTTATATGCTTTGCCGTATTCTTTGTGTTCTTTATAGTTACAATCTTTGTTTCTGTGCTATAGAATTGCTTCAATTCTGTTCTATCCCCATATATTAAATTAGGTAATATCATGAGTTTGGCTTGTTGTAACAGACGAATACAGTTATTGCTGGTTTTCATCCTGGTATGCTACACCGCCTTTGCAAATACAGACCTCTTCAATCAGGCTAAGGCGATGCAACATGAAGGGAAGTATGATGAAGCGATAGAGGCTTTCAGAAATTGCCTTCTCAAACCGCTGGAAGAAAAGGAACTTTCTGACCATCAGATGTTTATATACTCAGAGGCATTAGTGCAACTGATGAATACTTATCAGAGCAAGGGAAAGCCCGAAGCATGCATAACAACCTTAAAGCAGGTTTTCAAAGACTCTCCGGTCTTACAGACTCATTGCCTTAGGGATTACTATTCAGTATTGGGATATGCGTTGTCCCGTACCGAGAATATGAAGGAGGCTGAGGAGGTAATGTTGAAGGCATTCACCATCCCCCTACACAATGCTACTCCTGAGCGTTATTTTCGCGACTATGCCTACGCAGCAGCAGTATTCTATGCCAATCCTAAATACCAGAAGGAAGTTATTGACTGGTGTCAGGAAGCATTGTTGCAAGCTCAGCTGTGTAAGAAAACCTCTGGCAAACAATGGGTGATGGCCATGTTGGGTTCCCTGTATAAGAGAAACGGTCACATTAGCAAGGCGTTGAAACTTTACCGCCAAAGCAAAGAAGAAGCCCAGGAGAGAAATGACTATTTGGGTGTATTGAACAGTCTGCATGCATTGGTCGACCTTTTCCTGTATTGGGATGTTCCCGAGTATGCCAACCTATACGCATCGGAAGCAATACAGGTGGAAAGGAGCATGACCACAGAGAACCCAATGGTTTCTGCACAAACCTATATTGATAAGGGGCAGGCATTGTTACAGTCGGGTAAAACAGATTCGGTTTCCTTTTATGTAGAAAAGGCTAAGGAACTATGCGAGGCATTGCCATACAATAGCGGTATGGTGGATGTGGATCTCTTGTGTGGTACCTATCTATATGAAACGGGAGGTGATTCCTTGCATTATGGTATACTGCAACTGCAACGGGTGGCCCAACAAGCTACGCTTACAAACCGTGCAAAAGCATATCACCAATTGGCCCAGATATATTTGTCTGCTGGAGAGAATGATATGGCAGAAACAATGCTGGACAGCCTGTACACATTGTTGAATAGGGGAGATTCTCCTATATATATTAAAATAGATTACAAACCGGTCATCGAGTACTATCTGAGCAATGGGAAGCAGTGTAAGGCGGAACAATATAGTAGAATGATGTTGCAGGAGCACCAGACCTTAAAGGAGAAGCGTCTTAACTACAATCTTGTAGGGGCCATCGCAGAACAGCAAACCGAACAGTACAGGCAGGATCTGAAGATTGCCAGATTGGGACAAACCAACCAGTTTCTATGGTTCCTGTTATATGCGGTCTTGTCAGTTGTCGCAATTTCCGTTGTCGTATCACTACTTTTTTATCAGAAGAAACGGCATAGGGTTCAGATGAAGTTTGCCGATGAAAAGCTTGCCCAGTTGGTTGAAAGGTTAAATACTTCAAATACGGAAAAGGATAAGATTGCACAGGAAATCTGTGAACTGTTGAACGACATGGACAAGCGTCAGGAACTAGCGACCATAACCCCATCCATGCTTCAGAATGAAGGTGAAACCAAGTTCCGCCAACGTTTTGAGTTGCTGTATCCTCTTTTTCTACCTCGTCTTCGTGAGAGAGTGTCTGCCATTACCCGTCGCGAAGAGCTTCTTTCCATGCTTATTGTCCTGAAACAGGATAATAGGGAAATAGCAGAATTGCTGGCGATTGCTCCACGAAGCGTATTGATGCTTCGCCATCGCTTTCGTCAAAAAATAGGATTGGCTCCGGATAAGTCATTGGAAAACTTTATAGAGGATACCTTGGAAGCTCAGAACGATTTAGGCAGTGAGTTCCAAAAGAAATGACGCTCCAAAGGATGTCTTCATTAGCATGTAACAGTTAACGAGCCGATTTTGGGGAGGTAAACATTTAACAAGGAAACAGGCATTCGAATAGCAAGATAGGTTAGCTCTATTTAGTAAAACCTGAACGAGAGGACAGAACTCATACAATACGACGACAAAGGCCAGAGAATATATTGTCTCATGCTAGGCTTCACAATGTATTTCGCTACATAATATGCCATGCTCATCGGAAAATTAATGCAAAAAGGAGTCATTATGGCTCCTTTTTTGCACGTTTAGCGAAGACAAAAATAGCCTTACGAGAAAGAAGCAAAGCCACCTATTCTTGTACGGAACGGTAAATCAGCTATTTATAAGCAAGAGCACAGTCAATAATCAGTTAATCGGTTACAAAACTAGCTCAGATAGCTCAGTTTTCAGTTATTTATTTATCCCTCCCCCATTCCTTACCTTTGAATTAACGCTCCTTACCTTCTCCGTTCCAAAACTATATTAATAACTATATTATCTATTATATATATAATTATTATTATAATATATTAAGTATATATATATAATATAAATATTAATAATACTATATATATCACATAACAAGAAACAGCAACGAATGCAAAACAAATAAACTGAAACTGAGCTATCTGAGCTATCCCTGACGTGATGCCCCCGTAAGTGATATAGCGAAAAAACAAACTGATTAACTGATTACCATCACATACCCAAAGCACCGACACCATGTTAATCAGTTAATCAATTAATCAGTTAAAAAACAACGGCTATAGCCCTGTTCGTCCGAAGGGAGCTGACGTTCAAACAATAAACTTTCTATCTGTCTCCTCAATTTACGAAATGACCAATGGGCATTAACACACTCGTGCTCGTAGAAAGAGCACTTTGCGTCATCCAAAATGATGAGAAGCTCACAATAATGAGTCCATGTCAATTTGTTAGACAGTCTGACAAATTGGGTAGTTGATAAACAGCTCTCTCATCCAATTAAGATTAGGACACGTCCCCCTTCCAGAAATCCTTTGTCAGACGCTTAGAGAGTTCCTTCAGCACCTGCTTGCCATATTCCGCACAATGAGTGCTATTCTATTCGTCTTCCACTATCAATCACACCACATTCCTGTACGGGAGGAGCAATGTGTTATTGACCTGCGTCACCACCTGGTTACGTGCCGATTATATCAGTTCGGTTATCTGCGTATAAAGGTTACTATATTCTGCTATATTCTCTTCCATTTCACCTGAATATTCCATAAAAGTAGCTTTCTGTCCTCGCAAATATACACAAATTCCACGAAAAACACAAGCAGACACAAAATCAGGAAAGTCTGTGCGAAAACTCATCCTTTTCAGCATCTTGTGATGCAACGGTATTTCAATATTTTGAACGGCAAGCAGATGAGCGGATAAACAGCGAGCAGATTATTCTGAAATGCTCCTCTGCCAACTTCTGCACATTTATCACTCACCTGCATATTTAACTGAACTTTAGGACATTCCAATGCTCAGCAAACTTTCCAACTTTCAGTCCTCCGTTCAAATTATCACATTGTCAATGCAGATATCTCGTATTATCCTACATTTGTCAATACATATTCTGGCTGATTCAATATGAGAAAATAGCCTTGCCAATACCGGGAGGGGGATATGCTACTTGCTGCACTTAATGATGTAGACGTATTTGTATACTAATTTGACCTGTTCTTTAATAGACTTACCTAGAAGTGAGTTTTCTGTATTTATTATATCTAAATCAGAAATACTTTCTATCATATTTTTTACTTGTGAATTTTTTACTGCATAAGAAACGTTTTCTGTACCTCTGTGCTTTGCACATATTACCCCTATTACGTCGCCATTGTAATCAATCAAGGGCCCTCCACTATTTCCTGGTTGTATGGGAACTGATATTTGATACTGTGCAACATCACCGCCAAATCCAGTCTTTGCACTAATTATACCATTTGTAAGTTTGACTTCTTCACCCATTGTAGCTGTAAGTGGATATCCTAGTACGTAAACATTTTCACCAACGTCCGCGATATTTGACTTAAATCCGTAAGGGATCAAATTGAAACTTGTTGGCACGTTGCCAACTATTTTTAGCAATGCCAAATCATTAGATTTGTCTGAACCAACAACGCAGGCCTTAACTCCATTATTGAAATCTCCATCAATCCCATAAATATTGATGTCCTTGGCTTCTTCAACAACATGATAATTGGTTAAGATATATCCCCCTTTTAAAGCAAACCCTGTTCCTGTCCATTTTTCCGAATACAGATTAGCCTCATTTGTTTGATCTCCTTTAGACATTTTTACAAAAACATCATCTGAATTATTGTCTCCTATGCGCAATTTCATAGTTGCACCATCAAATGTAACAAGGGCAGAACTAACAGTTTTGTCTACCATAAACCAATCTGCTTTATAAATTGAATTAGAAACTGTAGGTCGCAATATTGCTTTTACCTCACCACATTTCCATGAACCAATAGATTCTGAATCAAGACAACCAATATAAATGAGAAAGATACCTTCGTCTGTTTGAATCAGAGCCAAACGGTAATTTGGCATACTCTCTGATGGAATTAATGACTCATACGTACCTGCATTAGAATTATTAGAACTAGCAATTAATTTATTAATATCTTCTTCTGTTGTGGCTATTCGCTTTACATCCACATCATTTCTGGCAGTGATATTTATTCCATACCATTTCCAACCACCCTTTTCAATTAAATTAATTTTGCTAACCTCCTTAGGGATACTCGGAAAATTGAGTACTATTGCTCTTGATGGAAGCATGTAATACTTAGTGTTAAAACTTAATGAGTTTCCCTTGATATCAGTCATATAAATAACTTGCTTTGTCTCGATACTGTCTGTTGCAGGGTTAATATACTCAATATATGTTTTAGGGCTTACGACAATCCAATCATACATTGTGATTAAACCGTCAAGACCTATTGCAATTGATGTGCTTTCGGGCGTTAATTTAACGCCAAAAATATTTGCACCTTTTACTTTTGTTTTGTCAACTACAGGGTCTTTAGTAGCTTGTGCTTTTGACAGAATAGAAATTCCAATTAGGAACATTAAAAAGAAAAACTTTTTCATTCAAGAACATTTAATCAAGACATCTCATTTATAGACATCATAGGTTATTCCTACTCATATACGGCTTTTCGGTTACTCCGTTGTTCCTTGGTAGTTGAGGTACGCATACAAAAAAGCGCGGAACCTTTTGGTGTCTTCTTCTACCTAAGGTGTTTGGCGTAACCTAATCGACAGAATAACCAAAAGCCCACGCCTGTATACGGCATGAGCATTTTTGCACTATTCTTGTCGATTTCCATTAGTCGCCAAACTTTTAGGTAGACAGAATAAAGCTAAAACGCTTTTCCTTATATGTTTAAAATGTACGTATTTACTATACGCTATGCTTCATTGGCCATGATTTATTAGTTAATAATTCCCGTTAACAATGCAAATATAATAGTAGAAAGGTATGCGAAAAGAAAACTAATGCCACAGGCTTGTAGTTAACAATTTCGAACCATAATGCTATATTCTGCAAATATAAGTATTTTCACAGAATTTATAACATCTTCTTACGATAATTTACAAAATTGCACACAAATATCTTTTAAACGGACTTTACTAATCAGGTTGCGAAGGCGTGAGGCGTTTAGCCCATCAACGCACCACTTCGTGGCGTGCAACAACGAATATCTTCATAACCTCAGCATCTCAAAACAACATAATACAACACAAAAAATCGCTTCATCTTTTTGAAAAAATGCTGCTTTGAAAAATTATTTTTTTAACATTTCGAGAAAGCTCGGAGGCCGAGAAATTTCACTACTACGGCAGTTTTTGAAAAAAGTAGGGAACTAATTTTTCGAAGTTCCCTACTAATTTTCACAAGTTCCGTAGTTTTTTGCATCATTATGCATGAAAAAAGATATAATTATGCACGAAAAAAGGCCGCCAGCAGGCGACCTCCATTGTCCTAATGCAAATATACTACATTTTAGGGGCAAATGCAAATGGGTTTAACGACAATTAACAAGGGTTAAAGTGCGAGGTGTGACAAAAAGATGAAGCGATGGTTGGCGAGATGTTATGGGATGAGCCACCTCCGCCTACCCTTTTTCACGAAATAAAAACAGAAAATGTTTTTTAATGACATGAAATCTTTGTATTTGAAAAATTATGTTTACTTTTGCTTCTAATCAATAGCAATTGTCATTTAAAACGCTAAATACATGAAAAAAACAATTCTTGTAACCGGTGGTACCGGTTTCATTGGTTCACACACCACCGTTGAACTGCAGAATGCAGGCTACGACGTAGTTATTGTTGACAACCTCAGCAACTCGAAAGCAGATGTTGTGGATGGTATTGAAAAGATTTCGGGCATTCGCCCCGCGTTCGAAGAAGTGGATTGCTGCGACTATGCCGGCTTGGAAAATGTGTTTAAGAAATATCCCGGT
>JAZLAC010000034.1:0-5172 GCA_045612965.1 Bacteroidaceae bacterium
AACCTTTTGATCCGTAGTCAAATGCTCTATTCAGTTGAGCTAAGGAGCCATCCTCTTGATTCTGTGGGCGATGACGGATTCGAACCGCCGACCCTCTGCTTGTAAGGCAGATGCTCTGAACCAGCTGCGCTAATCGCCCGTTGCTGAAAGTGAAGAGGGTCAATTTCCTGTGTCTTGTGTGACCGTTCCTTTCATAAAGAAGAGAACCCCGTCAGGTTCTCGCTCTTTGGTTTTTGTTTGGCGGTGCGGACGGGGCTCGAACCCGCGACCCCTAGCGTGACAGGCTAGTATTCTAACCAACTGAACTACCGCACCAATGTTGGCATTGTTTTTTTTGAGCGGAAAACGAGGCTCGAACTCGCGACCCCAACCTTGGCAAGGTTGTGCTCTACCAACTGAGCTATTTCCGCATTCTTTTGTTTCTTTCACACCTTGGTTTGCGTGAAGTGGGCAGGGACGGATTCGAACCGCCGAAGGCGCAAGCCAACAGATTTACAGTCTGCCCGTTTTAACCACTTACCTACCTACCCAGTGTGCTTTGATTTGTGACTCCTGCAGGATTCAAACCTGCAACCTTTTGATCCGTAGTCAAATGCTCTATTCAGTTGAGCTAAGGAGCCATCCTCTTGTTTTGTGGGCGATGACGGATTCGAACCGCCGACCCTCTGCTTGTAAGGCAGATGCTCTGAACCAGCTGCGCTAATCGCCCATTGCTATCGGTCTGCTTTTCTGTCCTCGTTAGGACTTGTTCCCGATTTGCGAGTGCAAAGGTACTGCTTTTTATAATACCGACCAAATATTCCTGCGAGATTTTTCAAAAAAATATTCTCTTGGCGGACGTTTCGCCCTGCTTTACCCTACCCTATACCTTATTATATTATATAGAGCATCCCCAAAGTCTGCCACTGACAGAAAAAGCCTCCAACCACTACTGCCAAAATGACACGCTATTGTGCCATAAAGGTACCAGATGCAGTTTTCAGGCGACAAAAGGGGATTTCCCTACGCAGTTTAGAGATTTACCCATGGGTTTTCCCCCGAAATGGCATTACCTTTGCAACAGAAAAGGTGAAAGACCTGACCTGAAAACACAGAAAAGACACACATCAAGTAAGGATAACACAGGTGCCGGCCAACACACGGCACAAGAATAAGGAAAGGTGCCGGCAGAGGCCGACACAGAAGAAATGAAAACACAATATTAAGGTAAAAAGATTGAAAGATGAAAAAGATTATGACTTTGGTGGCCGCCATGCTGATGGCCGTTGCCGTAAATGCAAGCAATAAGAGTGTGGAATATGTAATGGAGGCTCCCAGCAAGATGGACCCCTTCAGCGAGGTGAATGTAAACGTGCCTTCCCGCATCAGGGTTGTCCAGGGCGAGGACTACGGGGTGATGATAAACGGTTCTGCCGTGTACGACTCCACCCTGCTGGACTTTGAGGTAAGGGACGGCATCCTCTACATCAGCACCAAGTGCACGGACACGCTCTCCGCTTCGGGCCGAGGAACGGTGATTACCGTCATCACTCCTGCCGCTGATGCCATCATCAAGACAGGCAATGACGTACAGCCGCTCCGCAGAAAGAGTTAGAATAGTTTTGGTTAGATAATAGATTGTTTAGTTTTAGGTTTCTGTACCATCCTTTAGGTAAACATACAGAAAGGTAGATTTGGTTAGGTCCGCGAAACCTTCCGTCTTGCACAAAAGACTGGAGGGTTTCTTTTTGCCCGTTATTTGGGGGCAATTAGGTCGTCCCGACGACCGAGGCTTGACGTCCCGAGGACCAAGGCTTGACGTCCCGAGGACCGAGGCTTGACGTCCCGAGGACCGAGGCTTGACGTCCCGAGGATAAATTATGCTCTTTTTGCTTATTGGAAAAGCAACGTGAGACGAGGGCAATAGTGTCGTGAGGCGATGCCCTTCGCAACGTGAGACGAGGGCAGTTGTATCGTGAGGCGATGTCCTTCGAAACGTGAGGCATTTGCCCCTATCTCTTTGCTTCCTTCTCCAGTAGTTGGCGCTTACGCTCAATCATTTCCCCTTGTCGTTCTCCATGGAATCCGCCAAGGGAACCGTCCGAGGCAACAACTCTGTGGCAAGGCACTTCGGGTGCAAAGGGATTGCGCCTGAGTGCCTGCCCCACGGCTTGGGCGCTACGGCATCCTATGCGCCGAGCCAGTTCGCCGTAGGAAATGGTTTCTCCACGTGGCACGTTCAGGAGTTCCAGATACACACGCCTTTGGAATGGGGTGATGTCCGTGGAATCAAGCACCCTATGCCTTATGTCCATGTCCTTGCTCATGCCTCAGGGCGCTATGACGAAGGTGGTGTGGTATGAAGGCATGGGGCGCTCGGCCAGGGTGAGTTTCATGCCCTGCATCACTATCATCTGCCGGGACAAGGACAGGCCTATGCCCGAACCGCTCCTTTTGGTGGTGAAGAAGGGAATGAACATCTCCCTGCGCACCTCTGCCGGAATGGGGGCGCCGTTGTTGCTAACGTACAGAGCCTTGTTCCACCTGATGTCCATGGCGGTGGCACCTGCCTCCACGGCGTTCTTGGTAAGGTTGGTAAGCACCTGCATCATCATGCTCTCGTCGGCACGGATGCACGTGTCGGGGGCAATGTCCGTATGCCATGTGAGGTCGGGGTAAAGCGACCTGAGCGAGTGGCAAAGGTCCGCCAGGTTCACCTCCCTCATGTCCGGTTCCTGTACCAGGGTGATGGTGCGGAAGTTGCGCACGAAGTTGGAAAGGCTCTCGCTGGTCTTCTGTATGGCCAGTATACCCTCCTCGTAGGGAGTGCCCTTTATGTTGGAGTCTGCCAGGTAGGCCTGGCTGATGCTGCTTATGGGCGTGGCGGCATTCATTATCTCGTGTGTCAGCACACGGGTCAGTTTCTGCCACGACTCCACCTCCTTCTGTGCGGTAAGCACGTTTATATCCCTGCTCAGGTCGTTCAGCGCCTCCTGCATGGCACGCTCGCCGAAGAACAGTCCTCTCAGGGGCAGGCGGAAGGTGAAGTCGCGGTTTCTCACCGCCTCGCGCATAAGGTGAGCACGGTCGCGTAGCAGGCACTGGTGGCGGTAGAACCTTATGCCCAGATACACCAGGCACAGCACCGCCAGCGCGGCCGCCGCTATGTATATTTCCATCTCTGTCATCTCTTCATCTTGGCATAAAGGGTTTGTCGTGTAATGCCCAGCATTTCGGCAGCCTTGCTGATGTTGCCGTGGCACTTCTCCACGACACGGTGGATGTGTGCCGTCTCCACCTCCTCCAGTGGCACTATCTCCTTGCTCTTGTCTATGGCATCCTTCAGTGTGCGCACCAGTTCGGCATTGTCCCAGGGCTTGGTGACAAAGTCTGCCGCCCCGTCCTTCAATCCCCTCACCGCCAGTTTGATGTCGGCGTATGCCGTTATCAGCACCACGGGCACATCGGGGTGCAGCTTGTGTATGCTACGGAGCCATAGCAATCCGTCCTGCCCCGAGTTCACGCCCAGGGTGAAGTTCATGTCCAGCAGAACAATGTCTACGTTCTCCTGATTCATGGTGGCAAGGATGCCCTCCGGCGAGGCCAGCGTTATCACCTTCTCGAACACACCACCCAGGCATATCCTGGCTGCGGTGAGTATGGCAGGATTGTCGTCCACCACCAGTATGGTTCCGTAGTTCTTCATCTTGCACGTGTCTTATTGTTGTTTTCGTGGCAAAGGTAATGAAAATGTGTATGATTTTCATACAAGGCGCTGTATGATTTTCATACAATCTGCTTCCGTGCCGTCCTTTTCTCTTGGAGGCAAGGGGAAGTTGCCATATCTTTGCTTTCGGAAAGCGCTTACACAAACATCATTAAACCCTAAAAACAACAAAAAATAGACGCATGATAAGAATAGAGAATATTACAAAGACTTTCCGTACCGAGGAGGTGGAGACCATGGCACTGAATGGTGTGAGCATGGAGGTAAAGGAGGGCGAGTTTGTTGCCATCATGGGCCCGAGCGGATGCGGCAAGTCAACTCTGCTGAACATCCTTGGCCTGCTGGACAATCCCGATGGCGGCTCATACATGCTTGATGGCGAGGAGGTGGCAAATATGAAGGAACGCGAGCGCACACGTCTGCGCAAGGGACGCATAGGCTTCGTGTTTCAGAGTTTCAACCTCATTGACGAACTCACCGTGGAGGAGAACGTGGAACTCCAGCTCAAATACCTCGACGTGTCCAAGGCCGAGCGCAAGCAGAGGGTGTTGGACATCCTGCGCCGTGTGAACATGAGCCACCGTGCCAAGCACTATCCCCAGCAGCTCTCGGGCGGTCAGCAGCAGCGTGTGGCCATAGCACGTGCCGTGGTGGGCAAGCCACGCCTTATCCTGGCCGACGAGCCTACGGGTAACCTCGACTCCAAGCACGGACAGGAGATAATGGAACTGCTCTCCCAACTGAACGCCGAGGGCACTACCATAGTGATGGTGACCCACTCGCAAAAGGATGCCACACATGCCCACCGTGTCATCAACCTCTTCGACGGTCAGGTGGTGAACTCTGTACGCATGTAAGCCTTTTATAAGATTTGAACACAGAGACACAAAGACACGGAGATTTATGTTTCGTAATTTTCAAAAACTCTGTGACTCCGTACCTCTGTGTTCAATAAAATCTTTCCAAACAAATTCAAAAATCGGAAACAATTTGATATGTTAACACACTACATCAAAATAGGCCTGAGAAACTTGTTGAAATACAAAGCCAACAGCCTCATCTCATTGGTGTGCCTCGCGATAGGTATCACCTGCTTCTGCATGACAGAACTCATGCTGGGCCACATCACCGGATTCGAGAACGAATATCCGGATAGTGACCGACGTGTCACCATATACAACGTCAACAATGCAGAACACATGAAACTACTGGAAGCTCAACAGATTACGGCGTTCGACAAACTTGTACAATACTGGCGTGCAAGAGAAGGAGAAATCATCACCGTCAACGATGCACAACAGGAATTTCCCTTCATCAGCAAGTACAACTATGTATCGGGCAACTATTTCGAGTACAAGAACATCCGCCTGCAACGGAACACCCTTCCGCTACAAGCACCGGACGAAGTCATCATTTCCGAATCCTTCGCCAAAAAGGCTTTTGGCGATGTTGACCCTATCGGTTTG
>JAZLAC010000035.1:0-11324 GCA_045612965.1 Bacteroidaceae bacterium
CATACGCTCCATACGGTCCAAATCTTCCTTTCGGTCGGCACGTGCCTGAGCCTCGCGTTCCATAGCATCGGTTTGGGCCTTCTCTTGTTGTTTACGGAAGAAGTCGGCCTGTTCCTTCTGGTTGTCTGCATTAAAGGAAGCTACTTGAGCTGCTTCGCTAAGGCGGTCAAGTTGAGCGGCCTTTATCTGGTCGGCACTCATAGTAGCGAAAGTAGAGTCGCGTTTCATCTGAGCCTGCACATCCATGCTGTGGAGACTCTCGGCACTGCGGTTCTGCTCACGCAGCTGCTGCAGTTCCTGCTCTTTCATCGCCTGCATGTTGCGCATGGCAATGTTGGCCTTGCGCTCAAGGATGTCCTGGTCGTCGAACTTGCTCTGGCGCTGCATCTGGAAATCGGACTGACGCTGCTGCTGATCCATCTGGAAATCGAACTGACGCTGTTGCTGACGCATCTGCTCGTCGCGCTGACGCTGCTGCCAATCGGCTTCACGGCGGCGTTCCTCGTTCTGCCAGTCATGGTCCTCTTCGCGTATCTTCTTCTGCCAGTCGTACTCGTCGAGTTGCTGGCGACGGGTGAAGTTGCGGTTGTACATCTGCTCGTCGCGCTCCCAGTTGCGGTTGTACTCCTGCTCCTCGTGCATCCATTCGCGTTCGCGCTGCTCGTCCTCGATGCCCCAGTTGCGACGGCGCTGCAGGTCTTCACGCTCCCAGTCGTGGTCCTGCTTCTTGTCGCCGATGGCCCACTCTGCCTCCAGGCGTGCAGCGTCTACGCTCTGCTGGTGCTGGATGCGCATGATTTCGGTAACGCTCTCGCGCTGTATCTTGTTCTGAAGCAAGGCATCCTGCAATACGGCAAGGTCCTCGTCCTTGACCAGGCGGCTCTTCTTCAGGTCGATGAGTGCTTCGTACTCCTCCTCCTGGCTCTTGGCTTCGCGCAATCGCTTCTGGGCATTGAGCATCAGGGTGAAGGCCTCCATCTCGTCGTCGTGGATGAGTCCGTCCTTGTTGATCTGCATCAGGGCATAGCGGAGTTCCTCGTCGGTAGTGGCCTTATCGATGGTCTGCTTGTTTGTCTCTATGGCCAGGCGGTTGCGGAACTCGCCGGTGCGCTGCAGGTAGTCAAGTTCCTTCTCGGTGCAGTAGAGTTCACGCTCTACACTGCGGAAACGCTCGAACTCGGCATTGCTGTCGGTAATCTGCAACACCTGGGCACACTCGATGCCATGGAGCTGCATGTTGATGATTTGCTGGATCTGGGCCTTGAGTGTAGCGATTACCTCCATGGGAAGGCCTGTCTGCTGGTAATCCACATTGCGCAGTGCCTGACGGAGGACATTGTCTATGCTGCCAACAAGCATCTGGTACAGCATGTTGGTGGTCAGCGATTGTTTGTCGGCCAGGTAGTTGGTGGCCACGCCGTGGATGTCGCTCACCTTCAACTGCAGCGACACGCCCACCTGCACATCAAACACTCGGGTGGGTATGCTATAGGGAGCAAACTGTATGCCGCCGTCCTGGCCCACCTGGCCGCCAAAGGTCATGGGGATATAGCGGTCGCTGACCAGATATACGGACATGACGGGAGCCTGGGTGAGACGTGAGAGGATGCGTGCATAGTCAATCTTGCGCTTCTGCACCTTCTCCTTGTTCTCGTTCTTCTTCTCACCGAAGATAAGGCGGCCTACCCAATTGAAGCCGCGCTTGATCTCGCCCACAACGCCCAACTGGCGGAAGGTGGGTTCTGCCTGGCGACGCTCCTGGATGGCCTTGCGCTCCTTCTCTTCCATCTCCTTCTCGGCCTTCTCTACTGCAGCCTTCAGTGCAGCCTGCTCCTCCTCTACGGACTTGTAGAACAGGTAGGCGCCAGAAGAAAGGGTAGATACCAGTTCGCCATTGGCAAAGATGAGGGCTGTGCAGCCCTCCTGCACGATGATACCCTTGAGTTTCTCTATCTCCTCGAGTTCGCTTTCCTTGATCCTGCGGGCAATCTCGCCGGGCTGGATGTTCCAGATGGTACGACCGCGAACAACGTCCACGCCCTGCACGGCCTCCATGCTGCGACGGTCGCGGGCACGCTGTGCCTCGCGTTCGGCGCGAATCTGTGCACGCTCGGCGCTTTGCTGTGCCTGCTGGGCTTCCTGTATCTCGCCACGGTCAGCACGGGCCTGCTGACGCACGGCTGCCTGCTGCTCCTGCTGAATGTCGCGATTCAACTGTCCGCCGGTCACGAAATTTGCCACAGCACGTACACCATCGGTAAACCAGCCTTTCTCTCCTGCCTGGGTTCCTTCCTGCCCGCCCTGACCAACAGGAGCGCCGCATCCTGTGCAGAATCTTGCTCCGGGTTTCAGAGCCTTGCCACACTTGGGGCATGACATGGACTGACTTGCTGACTTCATTTGATCCACTGGTGCAGAGACAGGGTTGCCGCACTTGGTGCAGAATTTTGCTCCTGGCTTCAACTCACTGCCACACTTGGTGCATGTCATAGACTGACTTGCTGACTTCATTTGATCCACTGGTGCAGAAACGGGGGTACCACACTTGGTGCAGAATCTTGCTCCCGGTTTCAACTCATTGCCACACTTTGTACACTGTGCCATAATATTCTTGTTTATTTGGTAAATTTACGTTCAATCTGCAAGTACTGGTGTCTTATGCCGACACTGGCTTCTTATGGTGTTATGCCTCTGAAAGGAAGAGAAAAATAACACATAAACACTTTTTAACGCACAAATATAGTAATAATTAAGGAGAATGGCATGGCGAATTCTGTTTCTTTTTGGTTCTTTTGCGCCTAACACCTAAACTTTGATTTCCTTGACACTTATATCTTAATGTTTTTTCTTAATTTTGTGAGTTAAACAACCAGATTTCATGGCAAACGAAGAGATTTACCAGGCGCTAAGGCAAAGGATGGAAAAGGTGGCGGGCCGAAAGATAAAGACGCCAAAGGATTTTGACTACCTTACAATGCACATCTTCAATGCACTGAAGATACATATAGCACCAATCACGCTAAAGCGCTTTTGGGGGTATGTGGGAAGCAATGCAAATGGAAGGAGCCCATTCCGCAGCACACTGAATGCGTTTGCGCAATACGTGGGATATACCGACATAGATGCCTTCGCGAACAACATCAATGGCAAGGACAGTGCGGAGAGCGACTTCATCCTTAACGACACGCTGCTGACCCAGTCATTGGCAAAAAGCACAAGGATAGAACTGAGGTGGCACCCCAACCGCCGGGTGGTGATAAAACACGAGGGCATGGAGATGTTCAAGGTGCTGGAGAGCGCAAACAGCAAGCTGAAGGCAGGTGACACCTTCCTGTGCGGACAGATTATAGACGGAGAGCCGCTTACACTGAGATACCTGGTGCAAAACGGCAATTCGCCCGTTAACTATGTGTGCGGCAGAGTGAATGGAGTAAAATACAAATTGTTGCACGAATGAAGACATCGGGATTTATAAATGAGGGTTACGGGGATGAGAAGATAGAGATCCTGGGAATCTCCAATGCTACATCCAACATATTCAAAAGGCGCATAAACGGGGAACTGTATTTCATGAAGCAGCTGCGCCCCGAATATGCTGCCGACAAGCGCTATCGAGAGGCCTTCTTCAAGGAATATAATACCGGCAAGGCCATATCCAGCCCATACGTAGCGAAATATGTGGGCATAGAGGAGGACGGCGACGGGCTCTACATACTGATGGAGTACATCAACGGGGTGACACTGAAGGAAAAACTATCCTCTGAACCGGAATACTTCCACAAAAGCAGCAACATAAAGAAACTGCTGGTGCAGATATCACTGGCGCTGACTGCACTGCACCGACAGGGCGTTGTCCACCTTGACATCAAACCGGAAAACATCCTGCTCACCAAGACATCAAACGACGTGAGGCTGGTGGACCTGGGCTTCTGCCTGTCAAACAAGAACGACCATACCGTGGGATGCACCAAGACCTTTGCTGCACCGGAAACCATTGCCGGCGACATTGCCGAGATAGATGCACGAAGCGACATCTATTCTGTGGGGTGCCTGCTGCAATACATAGAGGAGGGAAGCGGCAAGAACCTTGCACATAAGTTCACCAAGATAAAGACCCGCTGCATGCAGCAGCAGAAACGCGAGCGCTATACGAGTGCCACGGACATAACAACAGCCCTGAGCAACACAAGGCAATGGTACTATGCAGGCGGCATTGCCGCAGTGGCGGCTTTGTCGGGCTACCTGTTCCTGAAATCATCTCTCTACAACAGCCTGTGCAACTACATCGAGTGGAAATCCGGCAATGTGCCCGAACGCTTCGAGGCAGATGGCATATTCTATCGCATAACCGACGCCGATGCACGCACGGTGGAGGTAACGTTCAAGGGCAGCCACCATGCCGAGTACGAATACGAATACAAAGGCGGAGAGATAAACATACCGCAAACCGTAACGTACAAGGGGCGTACCTTCAGGGTAACGGCATTTGCACCCATGACGTTCAGCAACCCGTACATATCAAAGGTTACCATACCTGAGGGCATTGAGGAGATTGCCGACTCTGCCTTCATCTACTGCAACCAGAATGGCACGATACGCATACCCAAGAGCGTGAAGAAGATAGGCTTGTCAGCGTTCTACCCCATGCTATACATCGACAGCATTGTGGTAGACAAGGAAAATCCATATTACGACAGCCGCATGAACTGCAATGCCATCATAGAAACAGCCACCAACACCATTATTGCCGGGTGCAACGGCACAACAATTCCGGAAGGCGTAGAGCGCATTGCACGAGATGCCTTCGTGGGTGCAGAGAGACTAAAGAAACTGGTTCTGCCGGCAAACCTCAAGGAGATTGGCGCCTCGGCATTTGTCCATGCCGCAATTGATGAGATAGATATCCCGGAGGGGGTAACAAAGCTTGAAGCCTACACCTTCCAGTATTGCGAGAACCTGCACAAGGTGACCTTGCCGCAGAGCCTCACAAGCATAGGCCATGCCGCCCTATCGCACTGTGCCTACAAAGAACTGCACATCCCCAACTCGGTAACCCATATCGAGGATTATGCCTGCGACTGTTGCCAATACCTTGAAACCCTCACCATAGGCAGCGGAGTAAGGCACATTGGATATGCTGCTTTCGAGGGTTGCCGCAAACTCAGCAAGGTAGTGTCGCACATTCCTGCCGACAGCCTTTTCGTAATAGACAGCAGCACATTCAACAACATCAGCCCCGACTGCATACTCTACGTCCCCCGCGGAGCAAAGAAAGCCTACCTGAACACCTTCGGATGGCACAGATTTGCCCAGGTGCTGGAGTTCTGAGGCAACCCACCTTTCCTACAGACTCCGAAGATACCGCCTCACATATCTACGGCAGTCCTCACATAGGAGGACTCGAGTCCTCTTAGTATAAGGACTGCAGTACTCTCGTGAGAGGACTCCAGTACTCTCGTGG
The DNA here is from genome assembly GCA_045612965.1 of Bacteroidaceae bacterium. Lineage (GTDB taxonomy): Bacteria > Bacteroidota > Bacteroidia > Bacteroidales > Bacteroidaceae > Physcousia. Next base: position 5,462 of record JAZLAC010000035.1, read on the forward strand.
GAGTACTAACACCTCTTCGTGGAACAAGATTCTCTATAATCAAGAGTTATCCGACAGTGCATCCATGCAACAGTGCCCCGACCTGTTAAGGACGAGGCACTGCATATAATTTTACTGTTTCTTTGCCACCACCCGCCAGTAGGGACGCAGCGTGCTGCGTCCGCCTATATGGCATTGGGGGAGGGTTCGGACGCAGCACGCTGCGTCCCTACTATCTCACACAGATTTCCGATTGATCCGGTTTCAAAGCTGTTTTCCTTTCACCTTTAACCCTTAACCTTTCATCGTTAAACGTTATTCGCAAGTTCATCAAGCCAAAGCAGTCAACGTTATTATTTTCCGTTTGTTACGCCTCTGCGCTCTCCTGTCGCGTGTAACTGCGACCTCTTCTGCGCCAGCGTTAACAGCAAGGTATACTACCTTCAACCATCAACGTTAAACGTTAAACATTCAACGTTTTTCTGCGTCCTCTGCACTCTTTGCGTGAGATTAAAAGGATAAGAGTTTTGTTTTTGCACGCAGATTACGCAAAGAGCGCCGAGTATTTTCTTTTTCGTCTTTCACGCTGACGCTGGAGAGGTCGCGAACTTCGTTACGACGAAAGTGCGCAGAGAGTTTTATCCACCCCCTCCCCCCTTGCGGGGTACTCCCCCTGTCTCAGAGGGAGAAAGTGGGTGATAGCTTATCAATACTTTAACTTTAATTTCGGTTGTTACATGAGCGAACTGGTGTCAAAAACTGATGTCAATTACTGATGCTCTTTCGCAATATAGGGAAGCGTTTTATGATATGTCCGACACTTATAATTGTTAGAACAATGCCTATTCTATAATGCCACAGTCCTATATCTGTATTAGCACCTTTAATACTTAACAATACAATACCAGTAATAGATACAATTAGATAAATTAACGATAGCCATATAGTTATTCTACTTTTCTTTCCAATACCTTTACTAATCAAACTTTTATACCAACCCCAATGTGTTTGAATGTGTAGTACTCCCAATATGATAAATGCAAGACTGGCTAATGTATGGCAAACTGCCCAATTGTGCCATACTTCGTGAGTTGAAAAATGTCCTGCTATGTGTAACTCAAAACCTGAGTATGCGGTTATGGCGAATGCTAATGCCAACCACCAATCTATTATAAATATTCTTTTCATCTTGCTTAATTTTGGGGTAAAGGTACAAAATATAATTGAAAATCACAAAGCAAACTCTTTCTTTATTCGTTGAACGGTGCTAACACTACTCAACTTGGCAGCATTACGAATGGCATAGCTTTTTTTCAAAAGCGAAATCACTTCCTTATACTCTTCTCGTTTCTACTCAGAAGTCTTCACAAGACCTGGTTTCCTGCCCAATTTTCCTCCGTTCTTGTTGTAACCATCCCTACCGCTATTCAAGCGATAAAGGATGTTAGAACGCTTTGATGGCGCATAAAATAACCTCTGCTTTTTGAGGGCAGAGGTTATTCGAATATGCTTAAAAAGGGGGGGGATTATTCCCACTCGATAGTAGCGCAAGGCTTGGGAGACATGTCGTAGCATACGCGGTTCACACCGGGTACTTCCTTGAGAATACGGTCGGTAATCTTCAGCAAGATGGGCCACTCGATCTGCTCAATAGAAGCGGTCATGGCATCGATCGTGTTGACGGCACGGATGATAACTGGCCAGTCGTAGCTGCGGGCATTGTCCTTGACACCTACGCTCTTGAAGTCGGGCACAACGGTGAAGTACTGCCATACCTTCTTGTCCAGACCTGCCAAAGCGAACTCCTCGCGCAGGATGGCGTCGCTCTCGCGAAGTGCCTCCAGACGGTCGCGGGTAATTGCACCAAGGCAACGTACACCAAGACCGGGACCGGGGAATGGTTGACGGTATACCATCTCGTAGGGCAAGCCGAGTTCTACACCACAGGCACGAACCTCGTCCTTGAAGAGCTGCTTCAGAGGCTCAACCAGTTCGAACTGCAGATCCTCGGGCAGACCGCCTACATTGTGATGGCTCTTCACGCACTTGGCGGTCTTTGTACCGCTCTCCACGATGTCGGGATAGATAGTACCCTGACCCAGGAAGTCGATACCGCCTGCCAACTTGCGAGCCTCTTCCTCGAATACGCGGATGAACTCGCCACCGATAATCTTACGCTTCTGCTCGGGTTCTGCCACGCCCTCGAGCAAACCAAGGAAACGGTCGGTAGCATCAACATATACAAGGTTTGCGCACAACTGGTTGCGGAACACCTCAACAACGTTCTCTGACTCGCCCTTGCGCATCAGACCATGGTTAACGTGCACACAAACGAGGTTATCGCCGATAGCCTTCAAGAGAAGTGCAGCAACTACAGAGCTGTCCACACCACCGGAGAGAGCCAGCAGCACCTTCTTGTCACCTACCTGCTGACGGATAAGTTCCACCTGGTCGGCAACGAAGTTCTTCATGTTCCAGTTTGCCTCTGCCTTGCAGGTACCGAACACGAAGTCCTTAACAGCAGCCTTGATAGCCTCCTCGTCGTTGCCAAACTCGGGCAACTTAACCTCGCAAAGAGCCTTGTCGTGACCTGCTGCTATAACGGGGAAACCAGCCTCGTATATCTCGGGGAGAACATCAATCTCCACACCGTCGATGACGTTGTTCTTACCGCCATTGATAATTACACCCTTCACGTTGGGAAGAGCCTTCAGTTCCTCGGCAGTAATGTCATGGGGATAGATCTCGCTGTACACACCCAGTGCACGGATGGCTCTGGCCACCACGGTATTCTCGTGGCTGCCCAGGTCCAGGATTACAATCATGTCTTGTTTCATATCCTATATATTTGTTACAATGTTTACTTTTTACTTTTTTCGGCAGGCATTTTCTTTGCTTACCTGGCATGGAGACAAACGCCCTATAAAACACAGAGACACAGAGTTTCCATAACGAACCCCATGTCTCTGTACTTATATGCCTTGTGCCCAGTGGGCATCTGATTTTCTGTGTAGCATCATGCGTCTGCTCTTTTTCCGTTGCAAAATTACATAAAGTTTCGCAAATATAACGCATGACAAGTATTTTTTCTTCACTGAGATATAAAAAAAAGCAGTTACGGGTTGTAACTGCTTTTCTTCGTGGTGCCACCAGGAGCGTTTTCGGTTCATACTAATAGGTGTATTTACCCTCAATTATGCGTCAGAAGTGGTTAGGAGACACGTCTATTTATTCTTATTCTGAGTAATACCTAAAAAATGTTGCCAAATGTTGCCAAGGTATTTTTTCTCATTTTTTGAATATATGTAATTCTCTTTTTTGCTCGTGCAAAGATACGAAAAATAATAATTATTTTGTAGATTTTACCGATAGATTTCTATCAAATTCACCCCATTTTTGTTATCTTTGTAGTATGATTGTATATCATGGAACAACCAAGAAGTTTGACCACTTCGACCTTGCCCATCTTGGAGAGGGCGAAGGAAAATCAAAGTTTGGCGTAGGACACTATGCCAGCAGTGTTTTTGAAACAGCAGCACTTTATGCAGGTAAATGCGAAGGTGAAACAAAATATGTATACACCCTTGAAGTCCCAGAACTAACCGATACCAACCATATTGTATCAGCCAAGCCTCCTCACCTATCCATCATTGAGAAGGCGGAAGAACAAATAGGGCTAATACCCGATGAGGCAAAAAGTTCAGGCAAATCTTTCAGGAAATATATAGGCAACCTCCTTCTTGGCAACAAAGGAACCATCAAAAAGATGATTGGTTCATTGAGCACAGAGGGTGAGATTAAGGTGTCAAGGTTCTTTTATGAGATAGGTGTCCTTTATTTAGTTTGGGCACAATCACAAGCCACACCTGACAATGGTAAAATCAATGTTGCTATATTGGATGATAGTATTATTGCTATCAAGAAGATAGAAGAAGTAGAACTTGATGAGAAAGGGAAATTGAAGAAAAAGAGTTCAACCCGCATTGCAGAGTTCATAAAGAAATATTACCCCGAATACTGGGGTATCCAAGTTTATCCAATTGAACAATCAGTGTTCTTTCACAAAAAGACCGACGAACATTGGATATTGTCCAATATGTCATCTTGCCCATTAGAGGTTGAAGGTGTCCCGTTTAAGGATTCAGAACATCTATTTCAAACATTGAAGTTTGCTACACCAGAGTCAATCACAGCGGTGTATCAGTCTAACACTCCAAAGATGACTGCCAAGCACTACCAAAAACTTGATGGTCATAGAAGAGAAGACTGGGGACAGATTCTTGTGGATGTGATGAAGTTTTGCTTGAAGCAGAAGTATGAGCAATGTCTTGCATTCAGAGAGGAACTTGAAAGAACCAAAGGGTATCATATCGTTGAATTGCAGGACGCAAAAAATGATAAAGAATCATCAAAAGCAAACGCTTGGGGCGTAAAGACAAAGGGACAGAATTATGAAGGAGCCAACCTTATGGGCAGGTTGTTGATGGAACTGCGAGATGGCAAGATGGAGTATAAGTTGCCAGATGATTGGAACAAAGCGTTGGAGATAATAGGTGAGAAGAAATGACAAAAAGCCCTGCAAGTAGTTGATAAACAATGCTTGCAGGGTTTTCTTTTTGCGAATAATAATAATTATTTAGATTACTCCGAAATACTTTTCAAAGAACACCTTCAACTTCTCTATCACATTTATCTTTTTCTCCTGCCTGTTGCCACCACCGAAGCGGGACATTGCTGGGAGTATCTTGTCAATGTCGGTTCCTGTTGTGCGTATTGCTCCATCACGAAAAGCATTCTCCACGAACTTGACGGTCTCGTCTGCTTTCAGTTTCTCGCTTGCGATAATCTCATTCAGGTCGTCATGCTTACGCTGCTTCACAAATGCCTCCCACGCCTCATCAACATCAGTATCGGCATTGACGCTTGCCACGAAGTCCTCAATGAGTTCTTTCTTACTTCTCAACTGCATACTCGCACTTACCGCCTTGCTGATATTGACAAGTATCTCCTTGTTCTTGCAGTTGCTGTCGTGGTAGTTCTTCACCAAAAGCAGTATGTAGTCAATGTTTATCTCAACCTGCCTTATCAGTTCGGTCTCAAATATGATGTCATCATTGACAACTTCTTTATCGCCCTTGCCTCTCTTTCTCCACTTATCTTTAAGGTCAAGGTAGTGGCTCTGATAGTCCTGCATCTGTCCGTCTGTGAGCAATTGCTGTCCTTCAAACTGGTCAAATGACTGCAATACATTTATGGACTTCAACAGACTACCAAAGAGGGTGATGAAGCGTCTCTCCTCCTCTTCGCCGAGAGGTTTGTATCCATCTGGGTATTGCTCTTGGAGTGCTTCTACCAGTTCTTTGTATCCATAACAATGCTTGCCGTTCTCGGCATCGTATCCCTCGTAGTATGACTTGAAGTCTTTGAGCAGGACAATGCTTGCAGCATCCTTATCACCGAACAGAGCAATCGCATCATCGGTCTCTTGTTGGAGATTGCGAAAACATACGATATTGCCGTAGGTCTTCACCGAGTTGAGTATGCGGTTGGTTCTGCTGTATGCCTGTATCAGTCCGTGCTGTTTAAGGTTCTTATCTACAAACAAAGTGTTGAGTGTGGTGGCATCAAATCCAGTCAAGAACATATTGACTACTATCAGCAAATCCACCTGTCTGTTTTTCATTCGTAGCGACAGGTCTTTGTAGTAGTTCTGAAACTTATCGCTTGATGTGTCGTAGTTGGTAGAGAACATCTGGTTGTAATCCTTGATAGCACCCTCTAAAAAGTCTCTGCTCGGTTGGTCAAGGTTCGTAGTGCTTTCAGGGTTCTCCTCCACGAGTATGCCGTCTATCTCCTCCTCGTTGGCTCCGTATGAGTAGATGGT
>JAZLAC010000036.1:0-29161 GCA_045612965.1 Bacteroidaceae bacterium
ATGGCAACATTAGATTTGACACAGTATGGCATCACCGGTTCTACCGTGATTGCACACAACCCCTCTTATGAGCAGTTGTTCGCCGAGGAGACCAAGGAGTGTCTTCAGGGTTACGAGAAGGGTCAGAACACCGAGTTGGACGCAGTTAACGTAATGACTGGCGTTTATACCGGCCGTTCTCCTAAGGACAAGTTCATCGTTATGGACGAGAACTCTAAGGATACCGTATGGTGGACTTCTGATGATTACAAGAACGATAACAAGCCCATCACCGAGGAGGCTTGGGCAGCTCTGAAGGATATCGCCAAGAACGAGCTTTCTAACAAGAACCTGTATGTTGTTGACTGCTTCTGCGGTGCTAATGCTGACACCCGCATGGCTGTTCGCTTCATCGTTGAGGTAGCATGGCAGGCACACTTCGTTACCAACATGTTCATCCAGCCCACCGCTGAGGAGTTGGAGAACTTCGAGCCCAACTTCGTTGTTTACAACGCTTCTAAGGCTAAGGTTGAGAACTGGAAGGAACTCGGCATCAACTCTGAGACTTGCGTAGCATTCAACATCACCAGCCGCGAGCAGGTTATCATCAACACCTGGTACGGTGGTGAGATGAAGAAGGGTATGTTCTCTATGATGAACTACTACCTGCCTCTCCAGGGCATCGCTTCTATGCACTGCTCTGCAAACTGCGACATGAACGGTGAGAACACCGCTATCTTCTTCGGCCTGTCTGGTACAGGTAAGACCACTCTGTCTACCGACCCCAAGCGTCGCCTTATCGGTGATGACGAGCACGGTTGGGACGACAACGGCGTGTTCAACTTCGAGGGTGGCTGCTACGCTAAGGTTATCGGCCTGTCTAAGGAGCACGAGCCCGACATCTACGGTGCTATCAAGCGCAACGCTCTTCTTGAGAACGTAACTGTTGCTGAGGACGGTACTATCGACTTCAACGACAAGAGCGCTACCGAGAACACTCGCGTTTCTTACCCCATCAACCACATCGCTAACATTCAGCCCGGTGGTTCTGCTCCTGCAGCTAAGAACGTTATCTTCCTGTCTGCTGACGCATTCGGCGTACTGCCTCCCGTATCTATCCTGACTCCTGAGCAGTGCCAGTACTACTTCCTGAGCGGCTTCACCGCTAAGTTGGCAGGTACAGAGCGCGGTATCACCGAGCCCACTCCCACATTCTCTGCTTGCTTCGGCCAGGCATTCCTGGAGTTGCACCCCACAAAGTATGCTGAGGAGCTGGTTAAGAAGATGAACGTTTCTGGTGCTAAGGCTTACTTGGTTAACACTGGTTGGAATGGTACCGGCAAGCGTATCTCAATTCCCGATACACGTGGTATCATCGACGCTATCCTCGATGGCAGCATCCTGAAGGCTGAGACCAAGAAGATTCCTCTGTTCGACTTCGAGGTTCCCACCGCTCTGCCCAACGTAAATCCTGCTATCCTCGATCCTCGCGACACTTACGCTACTGCTGCTGAGTGGGAGGAGAAGGCTAAGGACTTGGCTGCTCGCTTCATCAAGAACTTCGCCAAGTACACCACCAACGAGGCAGGTAAGGCTCTCGTTGCCGCTGGTCCCCAGCTGTAATTCCAAGGAAAGGATAATCAATCCCCCTATATTCAGGTTCCCCATCCTTACCGGTGGGGAACCTTTTTTTATATCCCTATATAACGTGGCATTGTTATCTCGAGGACGGGATGATGCCCTTAGGGGAACCGAGGAGGAGTATAGTATTGATGTAAATCAGTCCTCCCGAGGACCCGACCGAAAGAACCGGGAACTCTCGCCTTGGTCTTCGGGACGTCAAAGGCCGGTCCTCGGGAGGGCCTATTTATACCGTTGTGGTTTCGTGCTGGATCAATAAGGTGTGCCTGCTCCAGATGTCTCATATTCTGGTGTCATTAAACTCAAATTGTTCATTAGTGCATAATAGTCTAATGTCTGGTTTGGGATAAGTCAAACGACATGCAGTCCCGAATGTAGAGATGATTTACATTCGGGACTGCATGTTGTATGGTACAGTTCGTATGTCTAATAAATCAGTTTCAAGCCCAGATGATAGCTGCGTGGAGTGCTGGGACCGTACATGTAGTCAGAGTCGCGTTCCCAGCCCTGGTCGAAGTCGTTCTGGTAGGCATTGGCAATGTTCTGCACGCCACCGCTGACTTGCATGCGGAAGGTATCCACGATGGGTATTTCGTAGGTTACCTTGGCATTCAGTGTCATGAAGGCCGGTGTCTCTACTATCTTGGGGACGGGAGTGCCCGAACCTGCATTGTGACCTATATGCATGCTGCCGGTGTAGTTGCCAGTCAGGGCAATGGTGAGGTTGCGTATTGGGGTAAGCGATGCGGTGAAATAGCCGTAGGCATCAGGACTGCGCAGTATGCGCTTTGTCTTCTGGTCGGGTACGTCCTCGTTCCATACTATCTCGCGGTCGTACTGGCTGCGTTGCAGGGTGAATCCTGCCTGCAGCTGGAACCACTTGGTCAGCGAGGCACGGGCCTCGAGGTTCACACCGTAGACGTGTGCGCCATAGGCATTGTAGCGCTCCTGTACGATATTGCCCTGTGCATCTGTTCCGCTGAGTTTGCGGAGGGCGAAGACATTGTTCAGCATGGTGTAGAAACCTTCTACGAGGAAGTTGGTCTGCACATTGCCGAAGCGGAAGTACATGTCGGACGACAGGCTGAAACTATGCGAGCGTTCCTCCCTGAGATTGTCGGCCAGCACGGTGACAAGGCGTTCGCCGCCTACTACACCAACATGCAGGTCCTCGTCGAAAGCCTGTGGAGCACGGAAACCGCCTGCATAGGATGCACGAAGGTTAACAGACTCCGTAGGATTGTAACGGAGGTTGACACGGGGACTGAATATTACATTATTGATAAGGTTGTGCTTGTCCAAGCGCCCGCCAACAAGGAAACTCCACTGTTTGTTCTTCCACTCGTTCTGCAGGAAGGCACTGGTGATGTGGATGTCCTGGTTGAAGTTGCGGTTGTAGCCCAGGATGACATCGTCCAGACCGTCAAAGTTGTATTCTATGCCGGCGGTAAGGTCGGCAGGCATGAAGAGGCAGCGGTCGAACTTGTAGACATACTGTGTTCCCACGACATAGGTAAAGTCCTTGGTATTGCCATAGGCAAGGTTTGCCGCTTCCACCTCCTCGGGCGAACCCGAACCTGTGCCGCCATAGTAGCTGTCGCGATTGGTATACTGGAAGGAGAAGTAGGCATTCAGGTGGTGCTTGGTGTTGTCGCTGAAGAAATCGTAGCCCAGGCCGCCACCATGGATGTTGTGCTCGGTCTGCTCTGCAATGTTGGCCATGTGAGGAGGCTGTTCCATGAGGTTGCCGCCACGTCGGAACTCGTTGATGCCATGGTATTCCAGAGTGAGGCGTGAGTTTGTGCTGAGGCGCAGGAAGGAGTTGAATCCAAGGGTCTTGTTCTTCATTCCTGGCAGTTCGGTGTATCCGTCCCCATCGTGGTCATACGCATCGCGGTTGCGTATCTGCCCGTACAGGAAGATGCCAGCCTTGCGGTTGTCCGTTACCAGGGAGGCATTGGCTGTGGTGACGTTCTCAAAGGAGGAACTGCCCCCAATGTTCATGAGTGTATGTCCCACTTCAGCAGAGTTGTGCAAGGGATCCTTGGTGATGACATTGATGGTGCCGCCTATGGCAGAAGCACCATAGAGAGCAGAACCGCCGCCTCTAACCACCTCCACACGCTCTATCATGTTGGCAGGAATCTGCTCCAGGCCGTACACGCCGGTCAGTGCGGAGAAGACGGGGCGCGAGTTGATGAGAATCTGCGAGTAGTGGCCGTCCAGGCCGTTGATGCGCACCTGTGTGAAACCACAGTTCTGGCAATCGTCCTCGGTACGTACACCTGGCTGGTAGTTAAGGCCCTGTGCCAGGCAGGTGGATTGGGTGGTCTCGAACTCCTTGCCGTCCATCACGTTTACCAGGTTTGGTGCCTCACGGCGCTTTGTTTCGCTACGGTTGGCAGAAACTACCACCTCGTCCAAGGAGATGTCATCGGGTTGCATGACGAAGTTCACTTCGCGGGTCTCGTTCCTGTGGATGACAACCTGACGAGTGATGGTGCGGAAACCAGTGTAGCGGACCTCCAGGGTGATGGTGTCCTTGGGCAGGTTTTTGAAGAAATAGTGACCGGTAGCATCGGTGGTGGTGGAGATGGTGGTGCCAAGTACGCGTATGACCACATAGGGCAGGTGCTGCTTCTCGTCGGCATCGATTACATGGCCGATGATGTTGGCATCGCTATGTCTATCGTCGGCCCATACAAAAGAAACTGGCAGGAACACTGCCAGCATAAACAGGATTCGTAGAGTTTTTGTCATATATTATATATAATGTGTTTCCTTTTCCCGTAGCAAAGTTACGATGAAATTACGAGTTGCAAAAGCCTGCAAAATTAAATTACCCACTATTGATTATGCCTAATAATGGGTAATGAGGTGTGGATAAGTGTAGTAATCACTCTTGTTGATTACTTGTACTCTTTTGCATCAGATTGTTATGGGCAGGAGGTATTGCAAATATTGGCAACGTGCACGTTACCTGAAAAGAAAAAGAGGCTTGCAAGTGCAAACCTCTTTTTTCTGTAACCCGCTCGGGGTTCGAACCCGAGACCCCTTCATTAAAAGTGAAGTGCTCTACCTACTGAGCTAGCGAGTCAACCTGAAATGCTAATCATCTGTACATTAGCGGGTGCAAAGGTATGACAAAAAAACGATTCTGCCAAGGAAAAGATGGGAAAACTGTGCCGTTGGCTTATTTATTGTCAACGGTCAAGGTCTGGGTAGGGGTGTAATAGTTGACATAGTAGCGGAAAAGCGACTTCCCTGCTTCTCCTTCCACAATAATGCCTTGGTTGTTCAGGTCGTAGTTTCGCTGGCATTTAGAGCACGATGATGTTCCATCGGCATTAAGCGTCATTTGCTTGCATATGTTGTCGTTGTGATAACAGTTTGGACAACAAAGATCGTAGCATACGACGCGGCTTTCATTCTGTAGCATTTCCGGAATCATTGGCAAGCCTATGATAAGGCCGCCTCCAACTCCCAGGATGAAACCCTGGTAGCCCTGCAGTGCTGTAAGCGAGATGAAGTCTGTCGTGGATACACTGGGACTTTTAACGACCAGGCTTTTGGCACCCAGGGGATATGTGATGGAGCAGAATTCTCCTAATGAAGTACAGGCGCGGAATAGGTTGGGGATGGCACTGACAGGGTTGTATCTAAAATATGCAGTATAGCTGCTGTGTGTGTTTTCCGCCTTTTCGCAAGAAACGGTAATGCTGGTTACGATTAAAGCAACCAGCATTACCATTATTGTGTGCTTGTTCTTTCTCAAGATTATCATGCCAAGAGTGCTTCTACAGCCTTGTCTATACGTTCAAAGTGGAAGTCCTCGACGAGAGAGTCCATCAAGGCGGCAATTTCCTTGGTGCAGAGATTGCCTATGCTGCCCTCGTGGGTATGGTGGATGTCCTTGTCGGGAGTGAAATTGCCGGCCTCAATGTCTAAGCCCACCTTCTTGTAGGCATCGCGGAAGGGCATTCCTTCGGTGGCCAGGCGGTTCACTTCCTCTACGGAGAACATCAGGTCGTAGCGGGGGTCTTCGAGGATGTTTTCGTTCACCTCCATCTTGCGGACTATGTAGGCAGACATCTGCAGGCAGTCGCGCAATTCCTGGAAGGCGGGAAGGAAGACTTCCTTGATTATCTGCAGGTCACGGAAGTATCCGGAAGGCAGATTGTTCATTATCATTATAATCTGCTGGGGGAGAGCCTGGAGCTTGTTGCATTTGGCACGTGTCAGTTCAAAGACATCTGGGTTCTTCTTGTGTGGCATGATACTGCTTCCTGTGGTACACTCCTTGGGCAGGCGCACGAAGGAGAAGTTCTGCGAGTTGAACAGGCAGGCGTCAAAGGCCATCTTGCTCACGGTGCTGGCCACGGAGGCAAGTGCAAATGCCACGTTGCGTTCGGTTTTGCCACGCCCCATTTGGGCATAGACAACATTGTAATCCATGGAGTCAAAGCCAAGCAGACGTGTTGTCATGCTGCGATTCAGGGGGAAGCTGCTGCCGTATCCGGCCGCTGAGCCAAGGGGGTTGCGGTTTGTCTGGCGGTATGCTGCCTGAAGCATCATCATGTCGTCCACCAGGGACTCGGCATAGGCTCCGAACCAAAGGCCGAAACTGGAAGGCATGGCCACCTGCAGATGGGTGTATCCGGGCATGAGCACGTTCTTGTAGCGCTCGCTCTGTGCTTGCAATTCCTTGAACAGGGAGCATACATCCTCTACGATCATGCGCAGCTGGCGACGGGTGAATAGACGAAGGTCCACAAGTACCTGGTCGTTGCGTGAACGTCCGGAATGTATCTTCTTGCCCATTTCGCCGAGAGAGCGGGTCAGCATCAGTTCTACCTGGGAATGTACGTCCTCTATACCGTCTTCTATTTCGAAGTTGCCCTGAAGAATTTGGGCATGTATCTCCTTCAGTTGTGCCAGAAGAGCAGTCAGTTCGTCTTTTTCCAGCAGGCCTATGCTCTCCAGCATGGTGATGTGCGCCATGGAGCCAAGCACGTCGTCCTGTGCCAGATAAAGGTCCAGTTCCCGGTCGCGCCCCACGGTGTAGCGTTCTATTTCTGCATTGATTTCAAATCCTTTGTCCCAAAGTTTTGCCATTGCGGTTATGTTATGATATAAAGTTAGCACGGACACCACGGGCATAGGTCCGGGGCATCCGTGCAGAGTGTATGAATGTTAGTATGGAATCTGTGACAGGAACTGCGCCAAGCCCTCGGGAACCTTCTCTAGCTTGGATTCTATCATCTTGCGGATGAAGAAGTTGAGTTCGGCGCCCAGAGTTACTTTCAGGCGGCTGCTGCTCTCGTCGGAGGGAAGCATTTGTATCCACATGGTCACTCCGATGGGTGCACCTTCCAATTCCATCTTTACCAATTTGGGTTCGGCACGCTCAACAACTCTCAGCGTGATGTCGCCGAGGGGGCCAATGTGTCCGGACATGGTGTCCTGCGTAAGTTCCATCTTGCGGATGTTGTTGCGCAGTTTCTCGAACTGTTCGGGAGTCGGGCGCTTGTCGGCAGGAACCTGACTGTTGATGATTTCCTCGAAACGAGGGTCATCCACCCTTTCCTTGAGTACCTGAAGGGATGTCAGGTCGGAAAGACGGGCATAAACACGCTCCACGGGAGCATAAACCGTCTTTACCGTGCTTTCGTATTTGTTCATAAGTAGAGTCTTTTAGTGTGGATATTATCCCTGCCACTCGGAGGGAGCCTTGCGCCACTGGTTGAGGAGTTCTACTTCCTCTTCCTTGATGTAGCCGGTGCTCAGTGCCTGTGCAACCACAGCCTCATAGTTGGTGAGGGTTACCAGTTCGACGTTGGCGTCCTTGAATGCCTTTTCGGCAACGTCGAAACCGTATGTGTATGATGCTACCATGCCTACGACTTCGCATCCATAGTTGCGGATAGCCTCGACTGCCTTCAGCGAGCTGCCGCCGGTGCTGATGAGGTCTTCCACGACCACCACCTTGGTTCCGGGTTTCAATTCACCCTCGATGAGGTTCTCCAAACCATGATCCTTGGGTTTTGAGCGAACATAAACGAAAGGCAGGTTCAATGTATCTGCCACCATAGCGCCCTGGGGAATGGCACCAGTTGCTACGCCGGCTACGGCCTCTGCCTCGGGGAAACGCTCCAGGATAAGGCGTGAGGTTTCTATCTTTACGAAAGAGCGGAGATCGGGGTATGACAGAGTCTTTCGGTTGTCGCAATAGAAGGGTGACTTCCATCCGCTTGCCCATGTGAAGGGGTTTGTGGGTTGCAGTTTGATGGCCTTTACCTTGAGAAGCTTGTCGGCAAAGATTTTTTCAAGTGTGCTCATAACTTTTATCTTTTTTGTGGTTTAACTATGTTTCCATGCAAAGGTAGGAATATTTACTGAGTTTCACTAATATTCCGATATAAATTTTGTTATTTCGTGCATTTCAAAGCCACGCTGAAGAGCAAAGCGAATCAATTTGGCGCGGGAGGCATAACTCTCGCTCTCGCCCATGGTCCTGCGCTTGCCTTCTATCACGCCCTTCAGGATGTCAAGGTACTCCTCTTCGTCTATACCGTCGAAGGCATGGGAAATGTCATTGTCGGAGATATGTTGCATGCGGAGCATTGCCCTGATCTTTACCCTGCCCCAATGCGAGAATCGCACCTTGTCTCTGGTATAGGCAAGAGCATAGCGTGACTCGTCAATATATTTCTCGTCAAGGAGAGTGTCAATGATGCGCTCCGAGTCGCTCTTGGCAACACCCCACCGAAAGAGTTTCTCGCTGATGTCGGCAATGCAGTGTTCCGAGGCGCAGCATAGGGTTGCGGCACGTTGCAGGCCTTGTTCAAAGGTGAGCGTAGGCGATGCGCTTTTTGCCATACTGGTCGGGTATTATGTTTATGTCGCAGAATCCAAAAGAGCTTAGCAAACGTGCCATTTCATCAGGATATGCCTGGTTTATTTCCAGGCACAACCATCCGTTGGGCGCAAGATGCGAGAGTGCGAACGAGGCAATGGCACGATAGAAGATAAGAGGGTCGGTGTCGGGCACAAACAGGGCTTGGTGCGGCTCGTAGTCAAGTACATTGCGTTCCATGTTCTCTGCCTCGCTGAGGCAAACGTAGGGAGGGTTGCTGACGATAATGTCCCATTGCTCGTCTGATGCTGATGGATGTAATATATTTTCGTGTGTAAATGCTACTTCGGCATTAAGGTTGCCGGCATTTTCTGACGCTATTCCCAGGGCGTCCTCTGAGATGTCCATGGCCGTGGCCTTGCAGTTTGCTAGGGCAAGGCTTATGGCTATGCATCCGCTACCCGTGCCGATGTCCAGCACCCTTGGCTGGGAACCCATGCTTCCCTCCTGGGCGAGTTCCAGGACTTTGTCCACGAGGAGCTCGGTTTCGGGACGGGGGATCAGTACCCCCCGGCGCACGTTGAACCTGTGCCCATGGAAATGAGTGTGCCCGATAACATACTGTACGGGTTCGTTTTCCAACAGGCGGGAGGTGATTTCCTCCAGCCTTAATTTGTTATCTTCCGAAATTTGACTATCTTTGCCAAGCAATATGTCCGTGTGCGACAAACCAAAGCACTCCTCCATGACAAGGCGGTAGAGTGCATAGCCTTCGGCGGGACCATAGTGGGTTTTGAGCTTTTGCAGACAATTCATGTGGCAAAGGTACGATTTAGCGGGCGAAAAAGCAAAGGAATGACCATCTAATTTGCAAGTTAGCGGCCAGGCACATTCCTGCGTGGCACGCTTTGGGGCCTCACGAGGCTAAATGACTGTTGATACGGCAACAGCGCCTTGTTGACACGATAACAAATTTGGAACAACAAAAGAACCGGAAAGGATATGACCGAGGACGAGAAATACATGCAGAGAGCCATACAATTGGCAAAATGCGGAGAGGCTAGCGTTGCCCCCAATCCCATGGTGGGTGCCGTAATAGTTAAGGGCGGGCGAATCATTGGCGAAGGATTCCACCGCAAGTATGGCGGACCTCATGCAGAAGTCAATGCCGTGCGAAGCGTCCGTATGCCCCAAGGCGTTGAGGCCCATCCCGGGGACAAGGACAATGTGTCGCTGCCCTCCGTGAAATACTTTTCGGATTGCACCATGTATGTAACCCTTGAACCCTGTTCCCATTGGGGCAAGACGCCACCATGTTGCGACATGATAATAGAGCATGGCTTCAAGCGTGTGGTCATAGGCATGCAGGACCCTAATGCCAAGGTGGACGGCGAGGGTATCCGGCGCATGCGCAATGCCGGTATCGAGGTAAACGTTGGCGTGATGGAGGACGAATGCCGTGCCATAAATCCATGCTTCCACACCTATCATAGCATGCTTCGTCCTTGGGTAACGCTGAAATGGGCGCAGATGTCCGACGGCACCATCGGGTGCAAACTGGAAAGTGGCCAGAGGTTACGCATATCCACTCCGTTCACGGAAATGCTGGTACATCGTCTCCGTTCGCGATGCCAGGCAATAATGGTGGGCACGAACACGGCCGTTCAGGACAACCCTTCGCTTACCACCCGCCTCTGGCAAGGCGCATCGCCGCTTCGTGTAACCATTGACCGCAGGGGGCGCCTGCATGGTTCCGAGAAGCTGCTGAGCGACGGGCAGGAAACTGTCGTCTACCATAACGAGATACTTTCCGAAATACTCTACGACCTCCATAAGCGAGGTGTGCAGCACCTCATGGTGGAGGGAGGCAGCAAGCTCCTGCAGAGTTTCATAGACGCCAACCTTTGGGACGAGGCGCGAGTGGAAATGCGTATGAACGACAGACACGAATCCTCCCACATTCCCATGGTCGAAAAAGTCTTGTCTCCAGTGCTTTCTCGTGCCAAAGTATGTGAAGAATGCAAGGTGGACGGCAACAAATTGCTAATTTTGCTTAATTCAAGGCATATTTGAAGCCACGAAATGGCCGAGATATGGAATATTTGCAGTACTTTTGCACCCAAATTGCATATAATAATGTACACGAAGAAGAAAAAGCGCGTATTTCGGCTCCTTGGATTGCTGTATTCGCTGGTGTTTGCCTCGATGCTTCTCCTGTCTTGTGCAGAGAATACGGAAGATGTCTCCGTAGCAGCAAACGCCGGCTATGTGTCCAGCGTTTCCTTTAACAACATGAGACGAGTTGCTACGATAAAGGCCTCTGATGGCGTTACCGATAGCACATGCTTCGTCACATATTCGGCTACCAGCTGGTCCTTTACTATAGACCACAAGACCCTTTCCATAGAAAACAGAGACTCTCTGCCGTACAGCACGGACTTGTCTCGTGTGGTCATGAACCTTGCATACAGCGGAGGCGCAGCATATCACCGTGCATCCGACGCATGGGCCGACGACGCATGGATTACCTATAATGCGGAGGACAGCATAGACATTCGCAAGCCCCTTCATATCAAGATAGTGGCCACCGATAATACCGAGCGTATCTATACCTTGCGCATCAATGTCCACACCGTAGAAGGCGAAACCATGAGATGGACATCCGTAGGTAGCGATGAGCTCATAGGTGGACAGCATCCGATGAAAGCCGTTGCCCTGGAGGATAGGGTGGCAGTGCTCGTGAACGATGGCAATGCCGTTTCTTGGCTAACTCACGGATTGGCCAATGCCGGTGCCTGGGAGCGGCATGTTACCGATTTGCCTAAGGGAGCGGACGTGAAGACGTTGTCCAAGGGCAAGGAACGTGTCTTTGTGAACACAGATGCCGGTGAGTTGTATGCCAGCAGCAATGGCATAGATTGGGAAATGCTGTATCAGCACGACGGATTGCGCATGGTAGGTGTTTCCAACGACAAGCTGTATGCAACGTTTGACAATGCCGTGAAGAGCATCTACATCGGTGCCTCCGAGTGGAAGACGGAAACCCTGGATGATGACTATTCCCTGATGCCTGATAAGGAAATAGCAACCATGACCTATGCCCAAAACAAGGAGTTGACAAGGATGATAATCGTTGGCAACCGTAGTGTGGACACGGATACTGAAGCAGTGGTGTGGTCAAAGTGTTGGACGAACTTTGAGGACGAGGACAAGGAGTCCTGGATGTTCTATACAAGAAATTGGGACAATACACAGCAGATGCCCATGCTCACACAAATGAACCTGATTCATTACGACAATATGCTGATGATGGTCGGAGGCAAGAGCTACGATGGCAAGATACAGGCCATGGACCGCTTCCTGGTAAGTAAGGACAACGGACTTACCTGGTGGCGCCAGCAAACCTTTGCTCCACCTGCGGAACTGAAAGGAGTGGAAGGTCATATAGCAGCAACGGTGGACAAGGACAAATTTATCTGGCTCATAGCCGGAGGCAAGGTGTTCCGAGGCCGACAGAACAGATTGGGATTTGTACGTCCAGACATTAACTGACAGACAAGGCAATACCCACTAAGGGATACTCCGAATTGAAGAAACTACTCATCATAGTACTGCTCGCCTGCAATATAAGGGGAACTCTGGCTCAGGAGTTGCTGGAATATCGTTGGGACATAGGCGGAGGCGCAGGGTTGTGCTACTATCTTGGCGACGTCAACAGTACCCCGTTCTCCGGAAGCAATATAATGGCGGCATTTACGCTCAGGCGTAACTTCAATCCACGCATGGCATTGAAGATGAACCTTGCCTATGGCAGATATGCAGGCACGAGCCAAGGCTGCTACTTGCCAGAAGCACCGGGGGCTACACAACAAAGCGCAGTCCTCAGTTTCAGTGGCAATGTGGTGGACATAGGAGCACAGTTTGAACTCAACTTCTGGGGATACGGCCTTGGTCCCGGGTACAAGAAACTGTCGCGAATTACACCGTATGCAATCCTGGGAATAGGCGCTACGGTAGGGATAACGGGCGATGGCACCAGTTTCGGAGCGAACTTCCCCGTGGGAGCTGGTGTCAAGTACAAGATAAAGCCGCGGTTGAACATCATGTTCGAATGGACACACCGCTTCACTACAATAGACAAACTGGATGGCATCAAACTGGCCGATCCATATTACATAGAAAGTTCAGGACTGAAGAACAAGGACATATACTCATTCTTCATGTTCACACTAACATACGACATTAGTCCCAAATACCGACTATGCAACAATTAGATAAAGACAGGATACCGGCACACGTAGCCATCATTATGGATGGAAACGGGCGTTGGGCGCAGGCAAAAGGACTGCCGCGCTCGGCAGGACATGTGGAGGGTGTGGAAACGGTAAAGAAGATTACCGAGGAAGCAGCCAGATTGGGAGTCAAGTACCTGACGTTGTACACCTTCAGCACAGAGAACTGGAATCGTCCCGTAGAGGAAATAGAGGCTCTGATGAATCTGGTTCTTTCCAACCTGGAGGAAACGATATTCATGCAGAATAACGTTCGTTTTCGCATGATCGGAGAGATGGAGCGTCTCCCCCAAAGTGTGCAGAACCGCTTGAAGCAGTGTATAGACAGAACCAGTGCCAATACGGGCATGACCATGGTCATCGCACTCAGTTACAGTAGTAGATGGGAGATAACAAGGACGGTACGTGAGATAGCCGAAAAGGTAAAGGATGGCCGTCTGGATATTGAAAATATCACAGAAGAAACAGTCAATGCCCATCTTGCAACGGAGTTCATGCCGGATCCTGACCTCCTCATACGTACAGGTGGTGAACTGCGCATAAGCAACTATCTGCTTTGGCAATGCGCTTATTCCGAATTCTACTTTACGGAGCAGTATTGGCCCGATTTCAATGAAGAGTCGTTCAGAAAAGCCATCTGTGACTATCAGCAGCGTCAGCGTAGATATGGTAAAACTGGAGAACAGGTTACAGATGAAGAATAGAATATACCTTATTATATATATAATTGTACTGTGCATGGCGGGTTCCCATGCTCATGCCCAGTACCTTAAGCGCGACACGGCCGTAACCATTGATTATAGCCGTATAGCGCGTGAGGTGGTGGTAAAGGACATAGCCGTGTCCGGCATCCCCAACTTTGACCAGGCCATGCTGGTACGCCTGTCTGGTATCAGCGTAGGTGAGACTATTTCTGTTCCCGGCAAGGAGATAACCCAGGCAATCAAGCGATACTGGAAGAACGGACTTTTTTCAGACGTGGCCATATCTGTGGATTCCATCATCAACGATTCTGCATACCTGCATATCAAGCTGGCGCCACGTCCGCGTATATCGAAGATAAACTACAATGGGGTGAAAAAGAGCGAGAAGGATGACCTGAAGGACAAGTTAGGACTGGTCCAGGATAATCAGCTCACTCCCAATATGATTGACCGAGCCAAGATTTTGGCTCTACGCTATTTCGAAGATAAGGGTTTCAAGAATGCGGAGGTAGAAATTCTCCAGCACGACGATCCCTCGGCACCTGATAAGGTGGTTGTAGACGTTAATGTGAAGAAAAACGGCAAGATTATCATTAGAAAGATAAACGTATATGGCAACACCGTCATTCCGGAAAGGAAACTCAAGGGTTACATCTGGAGCAAGGGCGTATTGAAGGGAATACGTGAGCAGAAGGGTTTCCATAACTGGTTACGCAGCCACAAGTTTGTTGAGTCCAAATACAAGGAAGCAAAGGAAAGTCTCCAGAATTATTACGCAGAGCTTGGTTATCGTGATGCCATAATTGTGGACGATAGCGTCAAGGCTGTGGACGACAAGCACGTTGACATAAACATCTATGTTGAAGAGGGACACAAATACTACCTGCGCAATGTGAAGTGGGTTGGTAACACCGTGTATAAGACCGATTACCTTTCTGCTGTACTCAACATGAAGAAAGGTGATGTCTATAACCAGAAGTATCTTAGCGATCGTCTTAGTGTCGATGAGGATGCGGTAGGCAATCTGTACTACAACAATGGTTACGTCTTCTATAATCTGGACCCGGTGGAGGTGAATATTGTGGGTGACAGCGTGGATCTGGAAATGCGCATTAACGAGGGTCCGCAGGCCAGGATAAGCCGTGTAAAGATTACCGGTAACGACCGCGTGTATGAGAATGTCGTACGTCGCGAACTTCGTAATAAACCCGGTGACCTCTTCTCCAAGGAGGCCCTTGAACGTTCTTTCCGTGAAATCGCCAGCATGGGCCATTTCAATCCAGAGAGTATCGACTACGATATTTCAACCGATCACAACAACGGCACAGTGGACCTTGCCTGGGGACTTGAACCCAAGAGCAACGACCAGATTGAATTCTCGCTGGGTTATGGACAGACCGGTATTATTGGCAAGATTGGTTTGAAGTTTGCCAACTTCAGTCTGGCTAATCTCTTCAAGAAGGATGGCATACGCCGTGGCGTTATGCCTCAGGGCAACGGCGAGACATTCAGCATCAACGGTCAGACCAACGGTACCTATTATCAGCATTACAATATATCGTATGTAAATCCGTGGTTTGGCGGCAAGCGCCCGAATACATTGTCGTTCAATGTTTTCTACAGTAAGCAGACGGATGTGAGCGATCGTTATTACAATTCTGCCTATTACAACAATTACTATAACAATTACTATGGTTATGGTGGCTATGGCTATGGTTATGGTGGTTACGGCTATGGTGGCAATTATGCGAACTTCTACGATCCCGACAAGTATCAGCAGGTTTTTGGTGTTTCCATTGGCTGGGGTAAGCGTCTCCGCTGGCCCGATGACTATTTCACATTCATGGCAGACCTCTCCTACACCCGCTACATGATGAAGGACTGGAACTACTTCTCCCTGATGACAAATGGTAATTGTAACAATCTTGCCTTGCGATTTGTCTTGTCCCGTAACAGTACCGACAACCAGATATACCCCCGTAAGGGTTCTGAAATCCAGCTTTCTCTGGCTATTACTCCTCCTTTCTCCCTGTGGGAAGGAAAGGACTATGCTAATTTGGCAAACAATCCCCAAAGCAGCACCTACATGAAGGAGCTGCAGGAGAAGTATACATGGATCGAGTATCACAAATGGAAGTTCAAGGCACGTACTTTCACCGCTCTTTCCGGACATAACAAGTGTTTCGTGCTTATGACCCGTGCCGAAATCGGTTTGCTGGGTTCATATAACAAGCACAAGCCCTCTCCCTTTGAGAACTACTATATGGGAGGCGACGGAACATCCGGATATTCTTCGTACTATTCAACTGAAACCATTGGATTGAGAGGTTATGACAATGGCTCAATATGCAATATGGGTTATGCATATACCCGTTTCTCAATAGAGTTGCGTTATCCTTTTATGCTGGGTGCAAGTACCAATATCTTCGGTTTGATTTTCGCTGAAGGCGGTAATTGCTGGAGCGATATAGGCAGTTTCAATCCCTTTGACCTGAAGAAGTCTGTTGGTGTCGGTGCCCGTATCTTTCTGCCTATGGTTGGTCTTCTGGGCGTTGACTGGGCTTGGGGCTTCGACAAGGTTAATGGCTCCACTACTCCGGGAGGCAGTCATTTCCATTTCGTCCTGGGCCAGGAGTTCTAAAATATAGCCAGACGTAAGGTACAGAGAGTACAATACAGTGGACGCTGTCCCTGTGCAATAACAAAATAAAGAATTACTATGAAAAAGCTGTTTTTGGCAATCTTCGCTATGGCATTCCTTGCATTGCCAGTGAGTGCGCAGAAATTTGCGCTTGTAGATATGGAGTATATCCTTAATCACATTCCGGCCTACGAACGTGCCGGCGAGCAGTTGAACCAGGTGTCCAGAAAATGGCAGGCCGAGGTGGAGATCCTTCAGGAAGAAGCCCAGACCATGTATAAGAAGTATCAGTCGGAGGCTGTCTTCCTTTCCGATGAGCAAAAGGTAAAGCAGGAGGAGGCCATCATTGCCAAGGAAAAGGAGGCAAGCGACCTGAAAAAGAAATATTTTGGTCCCGAAGGCGAACTCTACAAGAAGCGCGAAAGTCTTATGGCACCTATTCAGGACGAGATATACAATGCCATCAAGGATATAGCGGAGCAGAAGGGCTATAGCCTCATTCTGGACCGTGCTTCCGATGCCGGAATCATCTTTGCGTCTCCCAAGGCAGACATTTCAAATGAGGTGCTGATTAAACTTGGATACAATTAATCTGTCTAAAGAATAAACAATAATAAAAAAACAAGTAAATGACAATCATGAAAAAGATTCTTTTGGCTATCCTTATGATAGCTCCATTGACCGTAATGGCTCAGGCAAAGTTTGCTCACTTCAATTCGAGTGAAATTATTCCCAATATGAAGGAGTATACTGTTGCTCAGTCTGAACTGCAGAATATGCAGAAGCAGTTTGATGATGACTTGAAACTTATGCAGGACGAGATTCAGAAGAAGTACGAGGATTATCAGAAGGAGGCAGCAAATCTCCTGGAGAATGTACGTGCACGCCGCGAACAGGAACTCAACGACCTTGGCCAGCGTTACCAGCAGAGTCTGCAGGACAGTCAGACTGCCTTGCAGAAGGCTTATCAGGAGAAGATGGGTCTGATAAACGAAAAGGTTATGCTTGCAGTCAAGAAGCTTGGCGAGGCTGGTGGCTATGTTTATGTTGTTGATATCAGCACCGGTGCTATTCCTTTTGTAAGCAATACACTCAGTACTGATATTACAGCCCAACTCAAGAAGGAACTTGGCGTTATAGTTGCTGCGCCTGCAAACTAATTAGCAAACAGTAGGCCGTGCCTGGGTGTTTTTACATCAGGCACGGCTGTCCGTATATATTTATTTTAAACAATAATCCAATGAAAACACACAACATACATTCGTTTGTCAGAATAGCCTGTATTGCTTGTTTTGTGGCACTGAGTCACGTTGTATGTGCTCAGACCGAAGGTCCACTGCCTGCAAATACACCAGATACTTTGCTCCAAGAAAGTAATCCTGCGCCTACTACCAGACCTGTGGTACTGATTTTTGGCAAGGTTTATTCTGCCAAGATACTTGCAGTTATGCCGCAGTATCAGGCTATGCATCGTAATCTTCAGGACCTGAAGGCCCAGTATGAGGCCGAGGCCAGAAAGAGTGAAAGCGATTTTCAACGCAAGTTTGAGGAGTTCATGCAGGGGAAGGACGAGTATCCCAAGACAATTCTTGAAAAGAGACAGAACGAACTTCAGAACATGCTTGAAACCAATGCTGCATTCCGTTTGAAGGTGCAGACTCTTTTGCAGGAAGCGGAGAAAAGTATGCTGGCCGACGTAAAGGCTGAGCTTAACGATGCTATCTCCGTAGTGGCAAAGGAGAAGGGAATCACTATCGTGTTTGATATGGACGGCGAGGGTGTTTCATATATTCTGCCCAATCTGGCATTGGATATTACCTCTGATGTTATTGGATATTTGAATAATCCCAATTGATAAATAAATGTCTCCCATAGGCATTTTCGATAGCGGTTATGGCGGATTGACCATCTTGCGGACAATCCGCCAACTCATGCCCCAATATGATTATCTCTATTTGGGCGATAATGCACGTGCACCCTATGGGACTCGTAGTTTCGAGGTGGTGTACGAGTTTACCCTGCAGGCAGTGAAGCGCTTGTTCCGGGAGGGATGCCCTTTGGTTATATTGGGGTGCAATACAGCTTCTGCCAAGGCTTTACGCACTATCCAGCAGAAGGACCTTGCTTCTTTGGATGCTACTCGCCGTGTTCTCGGTGTCATACGCCCTACTGCCGAATGCGTGGGTCAGATTACCAAGACACGCCATGTGGGCATATTTGCAACTCCTGGAACCATACGCTCCTGCACATACAATTTGGAAATTGCAAAACTTCATCCCGATATTCTGGTTACCGGAGTAGCCTGCCCCATGTGGGTGCCTTTGGTGGAGAACAACGAGGCAAACTCTCCCGGAGCCGACTATTTTGTAAAGCAAAAGGTGGATGAGATGTTTGCCATAGACCCTCTTGTGGATACGATTATCTTGGGATGCACCCACTATCCTTTGCTCCTGGACAAGATAAATATGTATGTACCTGCAGGAGTGAGTGTTCTTCCTCAGGGTAACTATGTGGCAGATAGTCTGCAGGATTATCTCCATCGTCACGAGGATATGTGTAAGCGTATTTCTCAAGGCGGTACCTTGCGTCTGCTCACCACCGAGCATCCGCAGCAATTTAACGACAACGCCTCTATTTTCCTTAATCATCCCGTGGATGCCGTTACGATAACGTTGTAGTTACGTGAACCGGTGTTTGTCCTTTAGATAAGGATCAGTTCTGCGCCTCGGATAATACCTTTTCTTAGCGCTCAATAGTCTGTATACCCAAGGATGCTCCGGTCGTATGCTCCGGTCGTATGCTCAATACGTCATACAGAATTGTATGGATATGTCCTGTTTTGTTGGCGAGAAGATTTCTTGATGTCCTGAGGATATCGTGTTCCTGTCCAGCATGTGCGTCAGCGAATACTTTGCCTCCACCATCCAATGCGCCTTGGGAAAGGTATACCGTATGGTAGCGGCCAACCTGAGACCATGGCCGTAGTATGACGTGGATGATGAACTGTTCCACAAGGTGGGTTCGTAGATGTAGATGCGTGTTTTGTAGTCGGGAGCATGGAAGTATCCTGCCATCAGACCCAGTCTCAACGCATCCTCTTTCAGCATTTTTCCCTGTATCAGTTGCGAGAATCCGAAACCAGGTTTTAGGTTTGGTGCCATGTGTGCAGTGGCGGTACTTTGCAATTTCCATTTTACTGAAGCAAGAAAGGTCCATTGCGCCCTTATCTTGTGGTGTGGTACGATTATGTCGTTAGCGGCCTTGCGCTTCATTTGATAGCGAAGGGAGAAGGAGTGTTTGGCAGAGGCATTGAGTTTTCCCTCTACCATAGCCTCTTGCCCTTGGCTGGATCTTGTCATTCCGTAGCGAGGCCAGTAGTCGGCAAAGAAGTCGGCATATGCGGTAAGTGTAAGTTTCTCCCAAGGTCTTGCTTCTATCCTGAGAATGACTGCTGTTTCGTTCTGTACTTTAGAGTTCTCGCTGATGGCTGCGGCTTGAAAGGAGTAGAACTTGTGGCTGTAGTAGCGTCCCAAAACCCCAATCTTCAGATTCCTGTTTGCCAGCCATTGCACACGTCCCAATGTGGCTATGCCTCCGTTGTCCGTGCTGTATGCCACCTCGGCCGATGCTGTCCACCGGTAGTAGCTATAGCTGCCATGCAAACCAATGACACCGAAATCCTGTCCCTGTGGATACCATCGGCGGTATCTGTCATCACCAGGCGAGAGCATGCGGTTGAAGTGTTGCCAGTATCCCGTAGCACCAACACAAAAATGTCCTATGTCTGCTTGAAGGTGCGCTCCCATAAGGACCGAGTGGGTGTTGTTTTTCTTTGCTATCTCCGTTCCCGTCCTGTGATAACCGCTCTCTACAATGGTTTTGGCATCTCCGGCATCGTCCAGTGTTGCATCTATTGCGCGGTACGAGGCGAATAGGGTTCCGCTCATATTGAAATAAGTCCGTTGGTTCCAGTCTTTGTCCTGAGGTTTGCCAAATGTTATGGCAATGCCTCTCAAGAAACCCGTTTCCGACATTCCGGTCATGGGGCGTATGCCCTGACTGGTATTGCTCATCAGATTGCTTTTGCTTGTCGACGTCCCTCGGCTGATTACCAGTCCTTCACCCCAGCCGGCACGGTAGTCACCCACGATGACTGTCCTGACTATACCCTTGTTTCTTACCATGGCATACCCTCCGTAACTATCATAGAACTGTTCCCCAGGGTCCTTCTTTACGTGTGCGCCGATGTTCACGTGGTCGCTCTCCAGTGTGTACCTTATACGGCTATATAGAGGATTTCCCTGATACTTGCCTGTCTGGTATCCGCGTCTGTAGTAAAGAGGTATATCCATGCGACTGTCCAGGGTGTTCTGCATGTTGCGGAACCAATCGCTGTTCTTGTCTGTCTTCCTGGTTCTGGTGTCTCTAACTATAAAGAATAGAGGCAGTACACGGCGTGTCAGATAGTCCAGAGCCGGGATCAGTGCCAGTTCTCCCAGCGACTTCATGGGCCCGTCCAAATGCACATAGGCCTGTATGGCCTCTATTTGTCCTGGGGTAAGAAATGGGAGCAGGGCCATCTCGTCGGGGGTGGCCGCATTAATGTCTAAGGGATGGGAGTGCAACCACTCCAATTGTTCCAGATACTGCAACCAAGCCTCCTCGTTCATGTTTTCTTGGTCGTAGGTTAGGGACTGAACGAAATCGTCCCACGACATATCTGTGTATGTCGCAGGACGATGTTCTTCTGCAGTAATTGTGCCCGGAACGGGACTCGAACCCGTACGACCGCAATGGTCAAGGGATTTTAAGTCCCTCGTGTCTACCAATTCCACCATCTGGGCGCAATCTATGTCTGCCTTGGCGGCACAAAACCCCTTAGCAGGTGCAAAGATATGAAGAATTAACGAAATGCGTAGTATGTTTGTTGTAAAATGTTTCACATGTTTATGCATTTTCTTTGAGTCTGTTCTCTTCCAGAGCCTTTCGGTAACATTCGCGGCACAGAGGTTCGTACTCCATCTTTTCTCCGAGGAGTACCTGTTTCTCCACGTCTACCAGGCGGTGACTCACGTATGCCAATGCACCGCATTGTACGCAAATGGCATGCACCTTGCTCACTTCGTCGGCAATGGCCAGCAGGCGCGGCATGGGTCCAAATGGTTCACCCTTGAAATCAAGGTCCAACCCGGCCACAATAACCCTTACACCTTGATTGGCCAGCTGGTTGCAGACCTCCACTATGTGCTCGTCAAAGAACTGTGCCTCGTCTATGCCTATGACGTCGTAGTCCTGTGCCATGAGCAGTATGCTGGCACTGGAGTCTATCGGTGTGCTCGGGATGCTGTTGCCCTCGTGGCTCACGACATCCTCGTTGCTATATCTGGTGTCCATGGCAGGTTTGAAGATTTCTACCTTCTGGCGTGCAAACATGGCACGTTTTATGCGTCGTATCAGTTCTTCTGTCTTGCCGGAGAACATGGATCCGCAGATTACTTCTATACGGCCGCGGCGCATCATCTCTCCATTGCTGTTGGTTACGTCTTTCATGACAGCAAAGGTACAAATAATATTAAAGCATGGAGCAGGATGTTTAATAAATATTGCATTATAGCATTTTTGCTTCTCCTTGGACGTGGGAATTAAAATATTATGCTTACATTTGTAGACACAAAGAAATACTAATCCCTTTAGCGGATGGGAACATTATATCTGGTGCCGACTCCGGTCGGCAATCTCGAGGACATTACGGCACGTGCGCTCAGGATACTCCGTGAGTGCGATTTGATATTGGCCGAGGATACCCGTACCAGCGGTAACCTGTTGCGTCATTTCGATATCCACAAGCCCATGCTGTCATACCATAAGTTCAATGAACATCAGACCGTAACCCGTGTGGTGGAGAGGTTGATGGGAGGAGAGACAATTGCCGTTGTCAGCGATGCCGGTACTCCAGGAATCAGCGATCCAGGGTTCCTCGTTGCCCGTGAAGCAGTGAAGTCTGGTGTGGAGGTGATAACCCTGCCCGGTGCGACGGCTTTTGTTCCGGCTTTGGTGAGCAGTGGATTGCCATGCGATCGTTTCTGCTTCGAAGGGTTCCTGCCTCAGAAGAAGGGACGCCAGACACGTATTGAGGCCCTGAAAGCAGAGACTCGCACCATGATTTTCTATGAAAGTCCACATCGTGTGGTCAAGGCTCTCCAACAACTTGCTGAGGTTTTCGGTGAAGAACGTCAGTGTAGCGCATGCCGTGAGATAAGTAAACTGCATGAGGAAAGTGTACGTGGCACTTTGGCCGAAGTCCTTGCTCATTTTCAGGAAAACGAACCGCGTGGCGAGTTTGTCATCGTAGTGGCTGGATGCAACGAGGATGAGGCTATGGTATCACATCCCCAGGAGAAAAAGGTCGAAGGTGAACAGGAGAAGAAGCATTTCAGTAAATACAGAAACAAGCAACAATAGAATTCAAGATATGAAGAAGATAGTAATTATCGTAGCAGGTATCATCATGATGGTTGCCTGCCAGAATCAGAATGAGAGCCAGACACGTCTGCAACAACAGGTGGATTCCTTGCAGACCATAGTGGATGACAAGGACGCAGAACTCAACGATATCATAGCCACAATGACAGAGGTGCAGACGGGTATCCGCCGTATTGCTGAGGCCGAGGGTCGTGTAACAGTGGCCGATGGAAATCAGGAAAGTGCTTCAAGCCGTGCTATCATTCGTGACAACATGGAGTATATCTGCGAGGCTATGCAACAAAATCGCGAACTTGTGGCACAGTTGAGGGAAAAACTCAATGCTAGCCGTTTCAAGGGCAATAAGTTGCAGGCTCTTGTGGATGGCTTGCAGACACAGGTGGAGAGGCAGAATCTAAGCATACAGGAGTTGCAGGCTTCATTGGCAGAGAAGGACTCTACCATTCTTGTCCAGGGTATGCGTATCGATTCCCTGTCACAGAGTGTCAGCAACCTGACAGAGATCAGCAAGGAGCAGGCCGGCACCATGGCGCGCCAGGAGAAACAGATTAATAGTGCGTGGTTTGTGTATGGAACAAAGGCCGAACTGAAGGAACAGGGTATCCTGAAGAGTGGTGATGTGCTGAAGGACAATGATTTCAACAAGGACTACTTCACAGAGATAGATATCCGTCATATCAAGAATATAAAGACCTACAGCAAGTCAGCAAAACTGCTTACTACACATCCCGATGGCAGTTACATTCTTTCCAAGGATGGCGAGGGTTGTTATGAACTGCACATCTCTAACCCCAATCATTTCTGGAGTGTAAGCAAGTACTTGGTGATGCAGGTCAAGTAAAGGAAGTCCAAAAAGATTAGATGAAGACAACAAGAAGCAAATACTATAATGCCTCTCGCTCAAGCCTGCCTTTTGAGGACGGTATGGGCAAGGTGGCCCATAGCGACATAGTTGGCGAACAGGAGGAAACCGCTGTGCTGGTGGGTATAATCACACCTCAGCAGAACGAACGCAAGACAACAGAATATTTGGATGAACTGGAGTTCCTTGCCGAGACGGCTGGGGCACGCACAGTGAAGCGCTTTACGCAGCGATTGAACGGTCCCTCCAGTGTCACCTACCTTGGTATAGGCAAACTGCAGGAAATCCGTACTTGGATAGAGGCAGAAGAGGATGCTGAACGTTATGTGTCTATGGTTATCTTTGACGATGAACTGTCTGCCAAGCAGTTGCGCAATATCGAAAAGGAACTGAAGGTAAAGGTCCTGGACAGAACTTCACTGATTCTTGATATCTTTGCCATGCGTGCACAGACTGCCAATGCCAAGACTCAGGTAGAACTGGCACAGTATCGTTACATGCTTCCACGACTGCAACGCCTTTGGACTCACCTTGAGCGCCAGGGTGGTGGTTCTGGCAGTGGTGGCGGTAAAGGTTCGGTCGGACTTCGTGGTCCTGGTGAGACGCAGTTGGAAATGGACCGTCGTATTATTCTCAACCGTATGTCTCTGCTCAAGCAACGCCTGGCCGAGATAGACCGCCAAAAGACGACACAACGCAGCAATCGTGGTCGTATGATACGTGTCGCCCTTGTGGGATATACCAATGTTGGTAAGTCCACGCTGATGAATCTCCTCTCCAAGAGCGAAGTGTTTGCCGAGAACAAGTTGTTCGCCACACTGGATACTACGGTGCGCAAGGTAATTGTAGATAATCTGCCTTTCCTCCTGTCTGACACCGTTGGGTTTATACGCAAGTTGCCGCACGACCTTGTAGATTCCTTCAAAAGCACGTTGGATGAGGTACGGGAGGCCGATCTGTTGTTGCACGTTGTGGATATCTCGCATCCTGAGTTTGAGGACCAGATCAAGGTCGTGGAGAAGACCTTGGCAGATTTGGGGTGTGCCGATAAGCCTTCGATGATTATCTTTAACAAGGTGGATGCCTACCGTTGGGTGGAGAAGGACGCCGACGACCTCACTCCTGCTACACGTGAGAACGTATCCATAGATGATCTAATACACACCTGGATGACACGTCTTTCTGGTGAATGCCTCTTTATTTCTGCCTTGGAGAAGACGGGTTACGATACTATGCGTCAGGTTCTTTATAACAAGGTACGTGAACTGCATGTGCAGAAGTATCCCTATAACGACTTCCTCTTTGATTACTACGAAGAATAAGGACTGATATGGCAAGGATACACAAGAATACAACTTCGGGAAATGAGATGAATGCTGATGCTGGCAAGTTAGGGTATGACTATTCTTTCCTGGACAAGCAGATAACCTTCGATCGATTTGTGCGAGGTCTTCTTTTTGTTTTAGGAAGCGTTGCCCTCTATTATCTGCTGGATAGGCTCAGTGGTGTGCTGTGGCCATTCTTCGTTGCATGGTTGTTGGCATATCTGATGTATCCCCTCATTCTTTTCCTGGAGCAGAAGTGCTGTATACGTTATCGTCTGCTCAGTATTCTTGTTGCTCTTGTTGTGGTATTGGGGGTTATTACAGCATTGGTGTTCTTGACCATTCCTTCTGCCATACGTCAGATGGACCGTTTGTCCGATGACCTTCTGCTTTATGCAAGTACTTATCTCTCCGGTACTGACATTCCGCACCAGATTGAGTTGTTTATGGCACAGCACATAGACAAGAGTGATATTCTGCAATTTGTTCAAAAAAACGATGTTGTAGAAGCATTCCGTAAGGTTGCTGCTCAGTCGTGGAGCTTGGTTTCCGGAACTATGAGTATCGTATGGGGGACCTTGGACTTGTTAATGACCTTGCTTTACCTGTTCTTCTTCCTATTGGATTACGAGAAGGTCAATCAGAACTGGCTTCTCGTTGTGCCCAAGCGGCATCGTGCCGTGGCAACTCACATTGCCACAGATATCAAGCGTGAGATGAACTCCTATTTCCGAGGACAGGCTACTGTTGCTTTCCTGGTAGGAGTGCTATTCAGCATAGGATTTCTGATTATAGATTTCCCCATGGCTGTAGGTCTGGGAATGCTTATAGGCTTACTTAACATGGTGCCATATGCCCAGATGCTGGGTTTCATACCCACCATCATATTGGCTTTGTTGAAGTCGAATGATACTGGAGAGAGTTTCTGGTTCATAATGCTTATGGCCATTGCTGTGTTCTGTGTGGTACAAGCCATTCAGGATCTCTTCCTTGTACCTAAGATTATGGGTAAGGCCATGGGCCTGAAACCTGCAATTATATTATTGTCGCTCTCTGTTTGGGGAAGCCTGCTCGGTATAATAGGCTTTGTCATAGCCCTGCCACTGACTACTCTGGGGTGGGCCTACTATCGTCGCTTTGTGCTGAAGGAGATACCCGAGGAGACAAAAACGTAGTATGTGTATGTGTTGCCTACGCTCTCTGCTTCTGTTGATGCTGTTGTTTTCAGGCGCAGTTTCCCGTGCTCAGGTATTTACGGCACAGGAAATACCTGACAGTATATGGCACCTGATGCAGGGTCGGTCATATCCACAGATGTGCGAGGTGCCAAGGTCGGAACTAAGATACCTACAACTTTCGCACTATGACTACGAGGGTAAAGAGCATGTAGGTCAGATGGTATGCAATCGACAGATTGCGGAGGATCTGTTATATATCTTTCGTGAACTGCACAAGGCCCGCTATCCAATAGGACGTATGCGGCTGATAGATGAATACGGAGCCAGCGATGCCCGCTCCATGGCCGACAATAATACCTCCTGCTTCTGCTACCGTATGGTGAATGGTACTAAGCTGTTGTCCAAGCATAGCCGCGGTATGGCCGTGGATGTTAATCCGCTCTACAATCCGTGCCTATACGTGAGAAGCGGACGAGTTCTTCCTCCCGAGGGCGAGGCTTATGCTCATAACCGGTCAGAACGCAAGGACATACCGGGCAAGATAGATGCCACCGACCTGTGCTATCGCCTGTTCACCTCCCGTGGTTTCCGATGGGGCGGGGCATGGCGAAGTCTGAGGGACTATCAGCACTTCGAAAAGTGACTTGAGGCATTTCCGTGTGTATATATAGAAAAGAATTAGAAACAATATAAACCTAAAATCAAAGTATTAAGACTATGGCACAAGTACCAGAGTTCAAGTACGCTCCTATGTTCCAATTGGGCAAGGACGACACTGAGTATTATTTGCTGACTAGCGAGGGCGTTTCTGTCAGCGAGTTTGAGGGTCACAAGATTTTGAAGGTTACTCCCGAGGCCTTGACCCGTATGTCCAATCAGGCTTTCCGCGATGTTAGCTTTATGTTGCGTCGCTCACATAACGAGCAGGTAGCAAAGATTCTACGCGACCCAGAGGCTAGCGAGAACGACAAGTATGTAGCTCTCACCTTCCTTCGCAATGCCGAGGTTGCTTGCAAGGGTCTTCTTCCTCTATGCCAAGACACCGGTACTGCTATCATTCATGGCGAAAAGGGTCAACAGGTATGGACAGGCTTCTGCGACGAGGAGGCTCTCTCTCTAGGTGTATACAAGACATACACAGAGTGCAACTTACGTTATAGCCAGAATGCTCCCCTTGATATGTACAACGAGGTTAACACCAAGTGCAACCTACCCGCTCAGATTGACATCGAGGCTACTGAGGGCATGGAATATCATTTCTTGTGCGTGACCAAGGGTGGCGGCTCTGCCAATAAGACTTATCTATATCAAGAAACCAAAGCTCGTATCCAGAACCCTGGTACTTTGATTCCTTTCTTGGTAGAAAAGATGAAGAGCCTAGGTACCGCTGCTTGTCCTCCATATCATATTGCAATCGTAATTGGTGGCACCAGTGCAGAGCGCAACCTACTTACCGTTAAGTTGGCATCTACTCACTATTACGACACACTCCCCACTACTGGTGATGAAACTGGTCGTGCATTCCGTGACGTAGAACTGGAGCAACAACTTCTTCAGGAGTGCTACAAGATTGGTCTTGGAGCTCAGTTCGGTGGTAAGTACATGGCTCATGACGTTCGCGTCATTCGTCTACCTCGTCATGGTGCCAGTTGCCCAATTGGCTTAGGTGTAAGTTGTTCTGCCGACCGTAACATCAAGTGTAAGATTAACGAGCAAGGTATTTGGATTGAGAAGATGGACGACAAACCATACGAACTCATCCCCGAGGAATTGCGCAATGCTGGCGAAGGTGATGTAGTTAAGGTTGACCTCAATCAACCAATGGCAGATGTTTGCAAGCAACTTTCCAACTACCCCATCGGCACACGCCTAAGCCTGAATGGCACAATCATCGTTGGTCGCGACATTGCACATGCTAAGCTCAAGGCTCGTCTTGACGCTGGTGAGGGTATGCCTCAGTACATGAAGGACCATCCCGTATACTATGCAGGTCCTGCTAAGACTCCCGCAGGAATGGCATGCGGTTCAATGGGTCCCACCACCGCAGGTCGTATGGATCCCTATGTATACGAGTTCCAGGACAACGGAGGTTCTATGATTATGCTGGCTAAGGGTAATCGTAGCGAAGACGTAACCCGCGCATGTAAGGACCATGGTGGTTTCTATCTCGGTTCTATTGGTGGTCCTGCTGCTATCTTGGCACAGAACAACATCAAGTCTATCGAATGCGTAGAATATCCCGAACTAGGTATGGAAGCAATCTGGAAGATTGAAGTAGAAGACTTCCCTGCCTTCATCCTCGTTGATGACAAGGGCAACGACTTCTTCAAGCAACTTAAGCCCTGTACCGGTTGTACAATCCTTTAATCATCCAGAGTTAAAACTCTATCTAATAAATCCCTCGTAGTTCTTCGCTACGGGGGATTATCATATACACACCCATGAATCGGAGATAATCGCAGGTATGAGCATTGCCCGATAAGGCACATCCTCTTTTTGATGTGCGGTAAAAAAAAGCAAGAGGGCAACTCAACTAGTGGTCACCCTCTTACAAATTATTGCTAGATAAGAATTATTTCGCTGAAGTAACTTCCTTGATCTTTGCTAAAGCATCAGTTCCGAATAATACCCATGCTGCAGCACCACAAGCAGCCAAGAATGTAAATACCACTAGCATCTTAGCCTTGCTGGGACCTGCCTTACGATTAGGAATAACGGCGGGCTCAAGTATAGCGAATACAGGTTTTGCTTCCTGCTCCTTGATACGTGCACCCTCCAACTGAGTTGCAATCTGTGAATATACCTGATAGGCAAGATTCATTTCCTGCTGTAGACGTTCACGCTCAGCCTGTGCGCTCTGTAGGATTACGCTCTTATTGCTATCCATATACTGAGCATATGCCTGCTGAGCTTTGTAATAGTCAGCCTTGCGCTGTTCGTATATTACAGACAGATTCTTCACGTCCTGACTGGCCTTCGATGTACGATAGTTGGTCATATACTCCTTGAGGTTGCTCAATATAGCCTCAGTAACAGTATATACTACAAGTGGGTCTTGCATCTGAAGCTCCAACTGAGTCTTACCAGTCTTCTTGTCTACGTTAATCATGATGGCCTCAGAGAAGTACTTAACCACTGCACGTTCCTTCTTGCTGAGGTTGATCATATTTCTACCTGCATCAGCATTTTCATCCTCTTCT
>JAZLAC010000037.1:0-49208 GCA_045612965.1 Bacteroidaceae bacterium
CTGTCCCATCTGAGCGAAAGTATCAACAACCACAGCATGGAATCAAGGATGCCGTAAACATCAACAGTATGGATAGAGAAAAGGTGTAAATCTTTTCAGCTAATGAAGCAAAAAAGCGTCTACTGAAATCAGGAAAAGACATTTCTCCCGGGAACAGAGGAATGTCGTCCCGAGGACAAGGGCGAGACAACCCGAGGACAAAGGCGGGACAACCCGATGGCCGAGACGAGACAACCCGAGGGCTTTGAAGTGTTTTCCTGAGGAAAGTCTTTGGGTATTGCTATGCAGTTCCGTAAAAGCTTTAAGAACAATAGTTTAGTGCCTTGTTCTTGTAGTTATGCTTTGTCGCATAATCGGGTTTCTGCTTGATGCGGTCTTGCGAGGGTCCCGTGTTTAGGTCCTAAGGTCTGTATGTTTGTTTGGGCCGGAGGAAAAATAATTACATCCTGTTTCTTCGTTTTCCTTCACAGAACCATTCCTATGGACACGAGTAGCGAAAAGACGAATATGGACATTGCCGTCATGCCGAGTATGCGGTTCAGTGGCTTGCCGCAATACGTCTTGCGCATGAGGTGAAGTATGCGCCAGTGCAATGGCAGGAACAGGAAAGGCAGGAAAATCCCCCACTTGTAATTGCCCAGAACGGCCAGTGAGCCATAGTGGGCAAGGAGAACGGAAACGATGCCTATGGTGTTGTAGAGCCACAGGGTGGGGCGAGGGCCTATGAATGTTACGAGCGTACGTTTGCCTACGGCGGCGTCGGTGTCACGGTCGCGGAAATTGTTGACCAGCAGCAGGCAATCGGTTACCAGTCCCTGTGCAAGCGCAAGGAGCCATATCCCCACGGGAATGTCAAATATGGAATCGCATCCGCTTTGGAAGAAAAACGTGTAGCTGACCGGTATAATTCCGAAGAAAAGCAATACGAGGATGTCGCCCATGGCAATGCGCGAGAATAGGGTAGTGTAGAGAAAGCAAAACGCCACGCAAGCCACGCCAACTGCTATGCACTCCCATCCGCCCCATGCCACCAGGGGGAGGCCCGCAAGACAGGCAAGTGCCGTGGTTATGCCGATGCCCATGCGCATAGCCGGAAGCGTTATCCAGCCTTGGGAACAGGCACGCTCCGGCCCCAGGCGCTCTTCATTGTCAACACCCCGGATGCAATCGAAGTAGTCGTTCACCAGATTGGCATCCGTCTGCATCAGCAGAGCAAAGAAAAGGCATAGAAGCGCAGGAACCCAGTCTATTTGTCCATATACACTATATGCGGCGGCCATGGCGACGATAATTGGAGCCGCCGCACCGGTCAGCGTTTTGGGGCGTGCCGCCAGCCACCATGCTTGTAGGGAATTTGTCTTTACCATGATGGCAAAGTTAGTCTTTTTTTGAAACGTATTCAAGAAATATATAATTAAATTTCGCTGAACTCGTGTAAATTAATTATCTTTGCCGACCTGAACAAACAATGGAGAGGATTTTTATGACAGAATCAAGACGCAAGATTAACCCCAAGGTGGTGGAAGTGCCCAGCATGGACTCTCTGGGACATCGCCAGCCGCAGAACCTGGAGATGGAGACGGCCGTATTGGGTGCATTGATGAATGAGCAGGATGCTTTCGGTCAGGTGGCAGAGATATTGCGCCCCGAGAGTTTCTATGACCACAAGAACCAGCTGGTGTACGAGGCCATACGCGACCTGGCGGCCCAGCAGAAACCTGTGGATGTGATTACCGTAGTGGAACAGCTGGACCAGAAGGGCCATCTGGACGAGGTGGGAGGCATGCCCTACGTGGCTGCACTTTCGGATGCCGTCATAAGCAGTGCGCACATAGAGTACCATGCCAGGATAATACAGCAGAAATCTCTTGCACGCCAACTGATTACATACGCCAGCCGCATACAGCAGCATGCTTTCGACCCTGGTACGGACGTGGACGACCTCATGCAGGAGGCCGAGGGCAAGCTCTTTGAGTTGTCGCAAAGCAACATGAAGAAGGACTATACACAGATAAACCCTGTCATAAAGGAAGCCTACGACATGCTGCAGAGGGCGGCCGCACGTACCGACGGCCTTTCGGGCTTGTCTTCCGGTTTTGACCGCCTGGACAAGATGACCTCCGGTTGGCAGAACTCCGACCTCATCATCATTGCCGCACGTCCTGCCATGGGTAAGACCGCATTCGTCATCTCCATGATCAGGAAGATGGCCGTGGACCAGAAGATACCCTGTGCCATGTTCTCCCTTGAGATGGCCAATGTCCAGCTGGTGAACCGTCTTATCGTGAACGTGTGCGAAATCACGGGCGAGAAGATAAAGAGCGGCCAGCTTGCCCCCTACGAATGGAGCCAGTTGGACACGCGTATCACCCAGTTGTACGATGCTCCTATCTATGTGGACGACACTCCTTCGCTGAGTGTATTTGAACTTCGCACCAAGGCACGCCGACTCGTGCGCGAGCATGGCGTGAAGATAATAATGATTGACTACCTCCAGTTGATGAACGCCTCGGGCATGAGTTACGGAAGCCGTCAGGAAGAAGTCTCCACCATAAGCCGAAGCCTGAAGCAGTTGGCCAAGGAATTGAACATACCCATCATAGCCCTTTCCCAGTTGAACCGTGGTGTGGAATCCAGAGAAGGACCCGATGGCAAGCGTCCCCAGTTGTCCGACCTCCGCGAATCGGGTGCCATCGAGCAGGATGCCGATATGGTGTGCTTCATCCACCGCCCCGAGTACTACAAGATATATCAGGATGAGAAGGGTCGCGACCTGCACGGCAAGGCCGAGATAATCATTGCCAAGCACCGTAATGGTGCCGTGGGCGATGTGCTGCTGGAATTCCGTGGCGAGTTTGCCCGATTCTCCGACCCCGACGAGAACCGCTATATTCCCGTTCCCGGCGAACAGGGAGGCATAATTGTGTCCAAGGGACTGACTCCCGAAGAGCAGGCGCAGATGATGTCGCAAAGTCCGTTCGGCGACAACGTGCCGCCTCCAATGTCAATGGACGAACCTCCGTTCTGATGCGGTTGTCCTTCCCCTGGCATAGCATGTAGCGTTACAATAAAAGAGGAAAGTGCATTTTTGTTGTGCCTTTCCTCTTTTTTGTGCTTTTTTTTTTATAATTTTGCGCCTTGAATACGTGAATACATTATTTATATATTATGAATATATCTTACAAATGGCTTCGTGAATACGTAGATGTCGACCTTACGGCCGAGGAAGTGGCTGTAGCGCTTACCAGCATAGGTCTGGAGGTAGGTGGCGTGGAGGAAGTCCAGAGTATAAAGGGAGGCCTGGAAGGCCTGTGGACAGGTCAGGTGCTCACATGCGAGGAACACCCCAACAGTGACCACATGCATGTATGTACCGTGGATGTCGGCCAGGAAGCCCCCCTGCAGATTGTGTGCGGCGCACCAAACGTGGCAGCCGGACAGAAGGTGATTGTTGCCGTGGTTGGTACCAAGCTCTATGACGGTGACCAGGAGTTCGTAATCAAGCGCAGCAAGTTGCGCGGTGTGGAGAGTCTTGGCATGATCTGTGCCGAGGACGAGATTGGCGTAGGCACAAGCCACGACGGCATCATCGTTCTCCCCGAGGACACCGCCGTAGGTATCCCCGCAAAGCAGTACTACAATCTGGAGAGCGACTATCTGATAGAGGTAGACATCACTCCCAACCGTGCGGATGCATGCAGCCATTATGGCGTGGCACGCGACCTGTATGCATGGTTGGTGCAGAACGGTTACAAGACTTCCTTGCACCGTCCCTCGTGCGACGCCTTCCAGGTGGACAACACCGACCTGGAGATTCCCGTAACGGTGGAAGCCACCGAGGCTTGTCCCCGCTATTGCGCGCTGACACTGACCGGATGCGAGGTGAAGGAGAGTCCCGAATGGTTGCAGGACCGCCTGCGCATTATAGGCCTGCGCCCCATCAACAACATAGTGGACATAACCAACTACATAATGATGGCATACGGCCAGCCCCTGCACTGCTTCGACGCAGACATGATACAGGGTGGCAAGGTGGTGGTGAAGACCATGCCCGAGGGCACACCCTTCGTAACACTGGACGGCGTGGAGCACAAACTGAGCGAGCGCGACCTGGCCATCTGCAATGCCGAGGAACCCATGTGCATAGCAGGTGTGTTTGGTGGCAAGGGCAGCGGCACATATGACACTACATGCAACGTGCTCCTGGAGAGCGCTTACTTCAACCCCACATGGATCCGCAAGAGTTCACGCCGTCATGCCCTGCAGACGGATGCAAGTTTCCGTTTCGAGCGCGGCATTGACCCCAACGGACAGATCTATGCTCTGAAGCAGGCTGCCATCATGGCCAAGGAACTGGCCGGAGCCAAGGTGAGCATGCAGATAGTGGACGTACAGTCCCAGAAGGTAGAACCCTTCAGCATTGACTTGAAGTACGCTTATGTGAACACCCTCATTGGCAAGGACATCCCTGCAGAGACGGTAAAGAGCATTGTTACATCTCTGGAAATGGAGATTGTCAAGGAGGATGCCGAGGGCATTCTGCTCTCTGTGCCAGCCTACCGTGTGGACGTGCAGCGTCCCTGCGACGTGGTGGAGGACATCCTGCGCATCTACGGATACAACAACATTGAGATTCCCTCAACGGTAAAGTCAAGCCTGTCCGTCAAGGGCGAAGCAGACAAGAGCCACAAGTTGCAGAACCTCATTGCAGAGCAGCTGGTAGGTTGCGGTTTCCACGAGATACTGAACAACAGCCTGCAGAAGGTTTCCTACTATACCAGCGGTTCCCAGCAGACATACAAGCCCGAGAATTGTGTGCGCCTGCTCAATCCCCTTTCGCAGGACCTGAGCGTATTGCGCCAGAGCCTGCTGTTCGGTGGCCTTGAGAGCATAGCACGCAACACGGCTCACCGTATGCCCGACCAGCGCATGTTTGAGTTTGGCAACTGCTATCATTTCGATGAGGCACGCAAGTGTGCAGACATCATTCCCGGTGTGTCCAGCAGCCGTGACCCC
Organism: Bacteroidaceae bacterium; assembly: GCA_045612965.1. Taxonomy (GTDB): domain Bacteria; phylum Bacteroidota; class Bacteroidia; order Bacteroidales; family Bacteroidaceae; genus Physcousia. The sequence continues at coordinate 5,017 of JAZLAC010000037.1, forward strand.
GAGGTGATAAAGCACGTACTGGATGCATACTCCGAGGAGATGCACATGGGCTTGTGGGTAACCGGCAAGCGAGTATCTGGCAACTGGGCACATGCCAATGAGGACAGCACTTTTGCCGAACTCAAGGCCTACGTGATGAACATCATCTCACGCCTGGGCGTACCTTTTGGCATGCTTGTATTTGCCGATGGTGCAGAGGATATCTTTGAGAAGAGCCTGGAAATCCGCAACCGTGGCGGCAAGGTACTCGTGAAGATGGGTATCGTCAGTCGCAAGGTGCTGAAGGCATTTGACATAGAGAACCCCGTGTTCTTTGCCGACCTTGACTGGAAACTCCTCATGAAGACCATCCGCAACCAGGCAGTCAAGTATTCAGAGATAAGCAAGTTCCCCGCCGTTAGCCGAGACCTTGCACTTCTCATTGACCAAAGCGTAGAATTCGGACGTATCGAGCAGATTGCATACCAGACGGAGAAGAAACTTCTCAAGGCCGTAACCCTGTTCGACGTTTACGAAGGCAAGAACCTGCCTGCCGGCAAGAAGTCGTATGCCGTGAACTTCATACTCCAGGACACAGAAAAGACCATGAGCGAGAAGGCTATCGACGCCATCATGCAGAAACTCATTCAACAACTTACAAAGCAGTTGGGTGCAGAACTCAGATAAAGATACACTAAGCAAAAACAAAATAAAAAAACAATATGGGACGCGCATTTGAATACCGCAAAGCAGCAAAAATGAAGAGATGGGGCCACATGGCCAAGACATTCACACGTCTGGGCAAGCAGATTGCCATTGCCGTAAAGGCAGGAGGCCCCGAACCCGAGAACAATCCCACCCTCCGTTCCGTTATCGCCGTGTGCAAGCGTGAGAACATGCCGAAGGACAACATCGAGCGTGCTATCAAGAACGCCATGGGCAAGGACCAGAGCGAATACAAGAGCGTAACCTACGAAGGATACGGCCCCCACGGTGTTGCCGTGTTCGTGGACACACTGACTGACAACACCACACGTACCGTTGCCGACGTACGCTCTATCTTCAACAAGTTCAACGGCAATATGGGAACCACCGGTTCTCTCTCTTTCCTCTTTGACCACAAGTGTGTCTTCACCTTCAAGAAGAGTGCCGACATGGACATGGACGACTTCATCCTGGAAATGATCGACTTCGGAGTAGAGGAGGAGTACGACGAGGAGTACGACGAGGAAAAGGACGAGACCACAATTACCATCTATGGCGAACCTACAAGTTATAGCGAAATCCAGAAGGCCCTGGAGGCCAAGGGATTCGAGGAAGTCGGTGGTGAGTTCACCTACATCCCCAACGACCTGAAGGATGTTACCCCCGAACAGCGCGAGGTTATCAACAAGATGGTGGAAAAGATGGAGGAGTTTGACGACGTGCAAACCGTCTACACCAACATGAAGCCTGAGGAGTAATCATTCCCTTTTACTCTCCCGCTTGCATATATAAGTTTGGAATAACAGAGAATTGCGTCAAGACCTCCTTCCACCACGAGAAGGTGAATGTCTGCGCAATTCTCTTTTCATTTTCCGGATAATACACATAAAACGGGGCATATATATAAATAAGGTATTAGGTAATATGACATATATATAGCAAGAGATGTTATGTATATATAAATAAGGTGTGTGGTTGTTCTCCCTGATTATGAAGATAATTCTTTTTCACTTGCTTCTTGCAACAGCCTTTCTTGCTTCATGCAACCGTGAATCCAAAGACGAACGCTTTTGCCGTCAGGCACGTGAGTTTACCAAGACATCGTGTCCAAAGCCTATGGATCAGTACACCGTGCTGGACAGCTTGGTATATTCCATGGAGTCACAAACCATGATGTACCATTATTCCGTTTCCGGACTAATGGACACGGTATCCGTTTACAATAGCGAAATGCTCAGCCTTTTCCATTCCAACCTGTTGGACAATATTCGGCATAACATCGGCTTGATCGAACTGAAGCAACACGCTGTAACCTTTCATTACCGTTATGTTTCTTCTACCGGCAAAACGGAATACATGTCCTTCACCTTCACTCCCAAAGACTACGAATAAGCGGCGGAATTGCTTGAATTTATGCTTTATAACATAACTTATGGCGTTTTTTCTTGTCTATTTCGTAAAATACCATTATCTTTGCACCACGAAAATTTAATTCGTGTATTAGGTATTGAATTATTAACCATCAAGAGGTAAAACGAAATGATTGAGAAGATTGGTAGCGTTGCAGGTGCAGTTTGGACAGCCCTGAACGAGAATGGCGCAATGAACGCTAAGGACCTGAAGAAGGTTTGCAAGATTAAGACTGACAAGGATTTGTATCTGGCTATGGGCTGGTTGCTCCGTGAGGACAAGCTGAACGTAGTAGAGGAGGGCAAGGAGATTACTCTGTCTCTGAAGTAATACATCCTCTGTACAGAAGATATTTACAAGAAAAAAAGAAGGATGTGTCATATTCAATTATGGCACATCTTTTTTTGTCTGTGTTTTTATCTCCACATGCACATCAAATAATCTGTTAATCCTGCTCATAAACCGATGATAGCCACCCAAGATTACGTGGAACGCAAGTTTCGTGAATTCAACGAATTGATTTTCAATTCTACGCTTCCGCCCCTTCCCGTCAGGTTAAGCAAGGCCCGCACCTTTTTGGGTCAGTTGCGTTATAGGCGCAAGCGCAAGTTTTTTGGTGGATGGAAGTACGACTCCTTTCAGTTGGTCATCAGCAATCGTAGGGATATGGACGAATCTCTGCTGGAGGATACCATCATTCATGAAATGATACACTACAGCATCCTTTCCAGCCAGTTGCAGGACACCTCGGCCCACGGTAAAATCTTTCGTGGCATGATGCATGATATCAACACTTGCTATGGGCGCAATATCAGCATTAGCCACACACCTACCGCAGAGGAGAAGGAGAAGGATATCGAGAAGCGCAAGCATTTCATTTGCGTCAGTCATTTTACAGATGGGCGCGTGGGTATTACACTGGCCGCCAAGTCACGTCTCTTCTTGCTTTGGGATGCTATGTCCTGTTTTCCACAGGTGGAGCAATGCCAATGGTACCTCAGCACCGACCCTTTTTTCAACCGTTTCCGTCGTTCCATAACTCCAAAGGTCTACCGTGTGGACAGGGAAGAGTTGGCATTGCACCTTGGCGATGCTCTTCCTCTTGTGCGTGAGGGGAAATCCATCAAGGTTTCCAAAAAGAGATAGATTCCTTCGCACTCCGCATCCGTTTGTCTGCATGTGTGCAGAATCATTGATTTCTTTTCTCGCATGTGTCAGTGTGGATATTGAGGCAAAACAGATGGGGTAGAGTAGAAGGAAATCGTAACTTCCCTGCTTTATGGACAAAAGAAAGGTGGCAACCTTCCGTAAGGGGAAGATTGCCACCAAGTATTTATGCCAGAATAGAACTGTGTCTATTATTCAACGGCAGCCTGAGCTGCAGCCAGACGTGCGATGGGCACACGGAAGGGAGAGCAGCTTACATAGTTCAGACCTACCTTGTGGCAGAACTTAACTGATGAGGGCTCGCCGCCGTGCTCACCGCAGATACCGCACTTCAGCTCGGGACGAACTGAGCGGCCGCGCTCTACAGCCATCTCTACCAACTGGCCAACACCGTTCTGGTCGAGAACCTGGAAGGGGTCTACCTTCAGGATCTTCTTCTCCAGGTATACGGGCAAGAAGCTGGCGATGTCGTCACGAGAGTAACCGAAGGTCATCTGTGTCAAGTCATTGGTACCGAATGAGAAGTACTCGGCACGAGAAGCGATGCGGTTAGCGGTCAGGGCAGCACGAGGAATCTCGATCATGGTACCTACCTTGAACTCAACCTCAACACCTTCCTCTGCAAACAGAGCAGCAGCGGTCTCGCGGATAACCTTCTCCTGAGCCTCAAACTCGTACAGGATACCAGTCAGAGGAACCATGATTTCGGGATGGGGATCGCCGCCTTCCTTCTTGATCTGCACGGCAGCACCCAGGATGGCGCGTGTCTGCATCTCGGTGATCTCGGGATATGTGTTGCCCAGACGGCAGCCACGGTGACCCAGCATGGGGTTAGCCTCGCAAAGGCTTTCTACACGCTGCTGGATGTACTGAACTGTTACGCCCATAGCGTTTGCCATCTCCTCCTGACCCTTCTGATCGTGGGGAACGAACTCGTGCAGAGGGGGATCGAGCAGACGAACGTTCACGGGACAGCCGTCCATTGCCTTGAAGATGCCGTAGAAGTCAGCCTTCTGGTAGGGCAGCAACTTGGCAAGAGCAGCCTTGCGGCCCTCAGCGTTCTGAGCAAGAATCATCTCACGCATAGCAACGATCTTCTCTGCCTCGAAGAACATGTGCTCGGTACGGCAAAGACCGATACCTACAGCACCGAAGTTGCGTGCAACCTGTGCATCGTGAGGAGTATCTGCGTTGGTACGAACTACCAGCTTGGTGTACTTCTCGCAAAGAGCCATCAGGTCGGCGAAGTCGCCGCTCAGCTCAGCGGCCTTGGTCTCAACCTGACCGTTGTAGATCTCACCGGTAGTACCGTTCAGAGAGATGAAGTCGCCTTCCTTAAGAACGATGCCGTCAACCTCTACGGTGCGAGCCTTGTAGTCGATGTTCAGAGCACCTGCACCAGATACGCAGCACTTACCCATACCACGAGCCACAACGGCAGCGTGAGAGGTCATACCACCACGTGCGGTCAGGATACCCTGTGCTACAGCCATACCTGCGAGGTCCTCGGGAGAGGTCTCGATACGAACCATGATAACCTTCTTGCCATCCTCGGCCCACTTAGCGGCGTCGTCAGCAAAGAATACGATCTGACCAGTAGCAGCACCGGGAGATGCGGGAAGACCACGGGTAAGAACCTTTGCGCTCTTCAAGGCAGCCTTGTCGAATACGGGGTGCAGAAGCTCGTCGAGCTTGTTGGGCTCGCAACGCTTCAGGGCGGTCTTCTCGTCGATAAGACCCTCGCGAACGAGGTCCATAGCGATCTTCACCATAGCAGAACCTGTGCGCTTACCGTTACGTGTCTGCAAGAACCAGAGCTTGCCTTCCTGTACGGTGAACTCCATATCCTGCATGTCGCGGTAGTGGTTCTCCAGCTTGTTCTGAAGCATGTCGAGTTCCTTGTAGATCTCGGGCATAGCCTCTTCCATAGAAGGATACTTTGCTACGCGCTCTTCCTCAGAGATACCTGCGCGCTCGGCCCAACGCTGAGAACCGATCTTGGTAATCTGCTGAGGTGTGCGGATACCAGCAACAACGTCCTCGCCCTGTGCATTGATCAGGTACTCACCGTTGAAGAGGTTTTCACCATTACCAGCGTCACGGCTGAAGCATACACCAGTAGCAGAGGTGTCGCCCATGTTACCGAATACCATTGCCTGTACGTTAACAGCGGTACCCCATTCTGCGGGGATGCCTTCCATCTTGCGATAGAGGATAGCGCGGTCGTTCATCCAGCTGTCGAACACAGCGCAGATAGCACCCCACAACTGCTCGTAAGAATCGTTGGGGAAGTCCTTGCCGGTCTGCTCCTTAACGGCAGCCTTGAACTTCTTAACCAACTCCTTGAGGTCTTCAACCTCGAGTTCGTTGTCGAGCTTAACGCCCTTGGCCTCCTTCACCTCCTCGATGATAGCCTCAAATGGATCGATATCTTCCTTGTTGACGGGCTTCATGCCGAGAACAACGTCGCCATACATCTGTACGAAACGACGGTAAGAGTCCCATGCGAAACGTGCGTTGCCAGTCTTGCGGATCATACCCTCAACAACCTCGTCGTTAAGACCAAGGTTCAGGATGGTGTCCATCATACCGGGCATAGAAGCGCGTGCACCAGAACGAACTGATACGAGCAGGGGGTTCTCAACATCACCGAACTTAGAGTTCATCAATGTCTCGATGTTAGCAACGGCCTTCATTACGTCGTCCTTCAAGAGAGCAACAACCTGCTCCTTGCCAACCTCGTAGTACTCGTTACATACATCAGTGGTGATGGTGAAACCTGGAGGCACGGGTACGCCGATCAGGTTCATCTCAGCAAGGTTCGCGCCCTTGCCACCGAGCAGATTTCTCATGTCTGCCTTACCTTCAGCCAAACCATTGCCAAAGGTATAAACTCTTTTCTGACTCATGTGATTTTGTTATTTAATAGGGTTAGTTATATTTTCTCGTCATGCAAATATAGCAATATATATTGAAAAGACCTTGTAAATGCTTAATAAATTCAATAAAAATGTGTAATTTTGCATCAAACATTATATATATTATGGCAAGAAAAAGAAAGGAACTCCCCATTTTGGAGCAAATAGAGATAACGGACGTTGCCGCCGAGGGCAAGTCACTGGCCCGTATAGACAATATGGTTCTCTTTGTGCCATACGCCGTTCCAGGCGATGTGGTGGACGTTAGGGTTACACGCAAGAAGCACCATTTCATGGAGGGCACCGTGCTCCGTTTTCACAAGATGAGCGAGCACAGGCAGAAGCCCGTATGTCCGCATTATGGCGTGTGCGGCGGTTGCAAATGGCAATGCCTTGGCTATGACCAGCAGATTTACTGGAAGCAACGTCAGGTGATGGACAATCTGACCCGTATCGGCAAGATAGAGTTGCCCGAGTGCTCGCCCATCCTGGGTTCGGCACAGACGGAGGAATACCGCAACAAGGTGGAGTTCAGTTTTGCCAACAAGGTGTGGAAGGTGTTTGCCGACCAGCATCCCGAGGGTCTTACGCCTTATGTAACCGAGATTCCCGAGGATGCACCCGGTGCGGTGGGTTTCCATGCCAGCGGTGCTTTTGACAAGATTCTGCCCATAGAGGAGTGCCACCTGATGGCCCCCCTGAACAACCGCATACGCAACGGCATACGCGACTATTGCTACGAGAAGGGGCTTGCCTTCCACGATGCCCGAGAGCATACGGGACTTATGCGCAGCATCATGCTCCGACTGAGCAATAGCGGCGAGGTCATGCTGCTGGTGCAGTTCTGCATCAAGACAGAGGAGGAACGCATCCAGGCCATGGACCTTATGGAGTGGATCAGGCAGAACTATCCCGAGATTACCTCGCTCCTGTGGGTGAACAACGAGAAGTTCAACGACACCTTTGGTGACCTGCCCGTGCATACCTATTCGGGTACCGATCATATCTTCCTGCACATGGAGGAACTGCGCTTCAAGGTGGGACCCAAGAGTTTCTATCAGACAAACACCGAACAGGCTTACGTATTATATAAGGTAGCACGTGACCTTGCTGGACTTACGGGCAACGAACTTGTCTACGACCTCTACACCGGCACTGGCACCATAGCCAACTTCGTGGCCAAGAGGGCCCGTCAGGTTATTGGCATTGAATATGTGCCCGAGGCCATAGAGGATGCCAAGGTGAACTCCGAACTGAACGGCATAGACAACACCCTATTCTATGCCGGCGACATGAAGGACATCCTGAACAGGCAATTCATAGAAAAGCACGGACGCCCCGACGTGATAATCACCGACCCCCCACGTGCCGGCATGCACGAGGATGTGGTAAACACCATACTCTTTGCCAATCCCGACAGGATTGTCTACGTAAGTTGCAACCCTGCCACTCAGGCACGCGACCTGCAGCTGCTTGATGCGCAATACCGTGTGGAGCACATCCAGCCCGTGGACATGTTCCCGCACACCCAGCATGTGGAGAATGTCGTCCTGCTGGTACGCAAATAGTGGTCGGGGCCATAAAGAGCATACAATATATGGCGCCCAAAAACGCCCACGAGGCGAGGCTTCATGCCTCGTGATGCGATGCCCCTTACATCACGAGGCAAGTGGGCACGGCACGAGAGACGTTAATATTTTAACCCTAAACATATTTTCTAATTATGAAGAAAAACTATTTCTTGTTAGTGCTTCTGGCGGCAACCTGCATGTTCGCCAGGGCGGAAGTGTTTACTTCTGAAGGTCTGGTTGCCACCAAGGGCAAGCAGGTGAAAAGCAGTGTTCAGGCCGATACCTATTATATAATATCGGGTATTGACCAGAGCAACCGAGAGTACTATCTCTACGACAACGGTTCGCAGGTAAAGGGCAGTGCATCCTTCGCCGAAAAGAGCGAGGAAACAGGAGCGCACATCTGGACACTGACGTCCAAGGACGGCAAGTGGGTGATTGTCAATGCAGGCACAGGCAACAAGATGAACCTGGGTTCCAGCAACGGCAGTGCCATAACCACAGGCGCCAATGAACAGGTGAATTCAATTTACTTTGGTACAGATGGTTACGCAACCATACTTAATGCAAATGGTCAAGCCATTGACATGACCGCCAATGGTTCCAATCCCACCACTTGGACAGGTACTACCACACCCACCGGTTCACGTCGCCTGAAAATCTACGAGGCAGAGAACGTCAAGGCAGAGACCTTCAGGTCCCTCAGCCTTGTACCCGCACCCAAGTCGGCCGTAGTTGGCGAGGGCGAGTTCGTCCTGAAGCAGGGCTTCACCGTTGGTGTGGGACGTTTCTCGGACAGCGATACCCAGAATAATATTGTGGCCGACGTGGCACGCTTCATCTCCACCATGAACCAGGCCACCTCTCTCTCATGCCAGGCCGCCTCTGGAGATACCGACATCACCATCACCGAGAACAAGGACATCGCCCAGGAGGGCTACGTGCTGGACATCACCACAGACGGTGTTGCCATAGAGGTCTCCACGGCCAAGGGCGCCTACTATGCCATGCAGACCCTCATGCGCATGCTGCCTCCCAATGTGATACTGGGCAAGGCCGGCGAGGCTGGCATCACCTATGCGCTTCCCGTGGCAAGGATAGACGACGAGCCTCGTTTCCCCTACCGTGGCTTTATGCTGGACGTCAGCCGTCACTTCTTTACCATAGACGAAGTCAAGAAGATGATAGACCTGATGGCCATCTACAAGATGAACGTCTTCCACTGGCACCTGACCGACGACCAGGGTTGGCGTGCCGAGATTAAGCAGTATCCCTTGCTCACCACCATTGGTGCCGAGCGCCGTAGCAGTTACGATACCCCCATCACCATGGTTGAGGAGAACGGCAACATCTATTGGACAGGTTCCGGTGCACAGACAAACCGCAAATACGGTCCCTTCTACTACACCCAGGAGGAGATGAAGGACGTCGTGCGCTATGCCGCCGAGCGCCACATAGACATCTTGCCCGAGGTTGACATGCCTGGTCATTTTGTTGCTGCTTTGCATGCCTATCCCGAATACTGCTGCCACCCCGACCGTGCCCCCGAGGTATGGATAAACGGCGGTGTCAGCCAGGACGTGCTAAACGTTGCCAATCCCGAGGCCGTGCAGTTTGCCAAGAACATCATCACCGAGTTGTGTGCCATCTTCCCCTATCCATACTTCCATATCGGAGGCGACGAATGTCCCACAACCCAATGGGAGAGCAATGCCCTTTGCCAGGCTAAGCTCAAGGAGTTGGGCAAGACCAGTTACCGTGCCTTGCAGACAGAGTTCATCCGTGAGATAAACGAGCACCTTGGTACACTGGGCAAGAAGATTTTCTGCTGGAACGAGAGCATTACCGACAATGGTGCCGACCTGGATCTCATGAAGAAGTCTGGTGCCACCATCATGTGCTGGAACCCCTGCCAATCAGGTGCCGCCAAGGCAGCCTCTCTGGGCCTGAATGCCATCATCACCGAGTGGGGCAGCGGATGCTACTACATCAACCGCCGCCAGAGCAATGACTATGGAGAGCCAACAGGTGCTGGATATGGCGGTGACAATGTCGCTTCTACCTATAACTACGTTCCCGTCCCCGCCAACGTCAGTGCAGAGCAAGCCAAGTACTACATCGGTGTCCAGGCAACCTTCTGGACAGAGCACGTCAGCAGCAACGAGTATCTCGAGTATGCCGCTCTGCCACGCTTCATGTGCATTGCCGAGGCAGGCTGGACACCTCAGGAGCAGAAGAACTGGGGCAGTTTCGTGCGCCGCATGACCGTGGACACCAAGATGCTGGACCTTGGCGAGTACATCTATGCACGTCACTGGATGAAGGACTATGTGCCCCGTCAAGCTCCTGCTCCAACCATTTCTGATGGCAGTGTTGTTACCTTCACCAACTATGCTGCCGACCGTGGCCGTTGCCTGGCCGACGAGAACGGCGTGCTCAACGGACAGGGAAGCAAGTGCACCTCCTTCACTCTGGAAGAGGTGACTACCGGTAGCAATACCTATTATATCAAGAGTAACGTCAGTGGCAAGTATCTCTATGCCGCCAATGGCAATAGTGGTACACAGGTTAGTCTTAGTACTTCCAAGACCAAGTGGGCCTTTGATACAAGTACAATCTCTGGATATGTAGCAATATGCTATAATTCTACGTCGGGCAATGCCATCAACAACAATGCCACAACCACCACCAAGGCACGCCTCTTTGCACACGGCTCGGGCAATGGTTCTTCGTTCTGGAAGATAGACGCTTTCGTGGACAATAACCTGAAGGAGGGCGAGAGCGGAAAGGTAACATACAACTACTACTATCGTGGCCTTGTTGTAGGCACCAAGACCTTCACCCTCACTTGCGGTTCTGCATATCCCTCCGTTCTGGACGAGGCATACATGCCCAAGGGCTATGTGCCCCTGTCAAAGGAACCCATCCAGGGCAAGGTACACCTTGTGAGCGAGACAATTGAGATTCCCGTGGAGAGAGTTCCCGTGGCAGGCGCCTTCTATCACTTCTTCAACAATGAAAGCGGACTTTACTTCAGTGCCGACGCGAGTGCCGATGCTCACGGCGTGGCTCCCGCCCCACAGGCCCATACCATATTCTACTATGCCGGCAATGCCCTTCTTTCCTACGAGCGCGGCAAGTATGTCAATGGTGCCGGATTGTCCATAGAGGCAACCTCTCCCGTTATCCTGGAACCCAGCAAGCTTGGTACCTTGGACATGTGCAACATCATAAGCAACAATACGGAATATATCTGCCTGTCCAGCGATTTGGGTGCATACAACACCTTGGGCACATCATCTGATGCTGCATCAAAGGCCTCTTACGACTTTGCCAACAGAATGGTTCTCTCCCTGCCAGTTGCTATCCCCGAGAGCGGTTGGACCACCTTCTCTGCTCCTGTTGCAACTACCGTTCCCGAGGGTTGCGTAGCCTATGTTGCCGATGCTTATGATGCATCCACCGCATCCGTTGGCATGAGCGCCGTATTGCCCGGCACCACCATTGCCGCCAACACCGGCATTGTGCTGAATGCCGCTCCCGCCACCACCGTAGACATGGTCATCACCGAGACAGGATGCGAGTATTTCTCCAACAAGCTGCGCCCCTCTGTCGTCGCTGCACCCGTGGCTCCCGAGCACAAGGCCTACGCACTGGTGGATGACAATGGCATGATTTCATTCCGTTTGCTTTCAGCCACCGAGCGCACCCTGCCTGCACATAGCAGTTGGCTGTCCTTGGACGACGCCAACGCTCCCGAAAACCTCTCTGTCGCCTTCCCTGGCGAAGAGACCGGAATAGCCTCCGTAGGTGCACCTGTTTCTGGCAACGGGCTTATTTACAACATACACGGCCAGAGGCTCAATGCCCCTCAAACAGGCGTCAACATTATGAATGGCAGGAAGGTGATTGTCAAGTAAAAGAACCTACAGAAACAATCCCCTTCCCCAAGTCCTTTCACTTGAAATGCAGAACTCGCAACCTATGCCCTACGGTTGCGAGTTTTTTTTGGGGTATTACACTTTTTGGGGTGCAGTTCAAAAGTCAAATCGGAAACTATTTTGTCCACTCCCTCCCCCCCCTGTGGGGTATACCTCGGGGTAGAAAGAGGGTGATAACGTTGTGTGGTAGGTTGTTGTTAAAGGTTCCCATGATTGTTTTAGGACCCTCCCCCTTGCCATGTCTGCGCGTCGAACTGGAAAGTTATTCACTTTTGTTCATCAAGCTACGCAAGTCTCCCCTCACGAGGCACAGAAGCACATTGACTTCAGCCCCTTCGGGCGTCGAACGTTGTTTCAGTGCTTCCTCTAAAGACCTCGCTCGCCACAAGGACGGGGAGTATATACTACTCGGAGGTAGGGATTTGTTAAAGGGTTAATGGATTAGAGATTAAAGATTAGAGGTGAGCAGGTGAGCGGTGAGAGGTGTTTTATCCACCCCTCCCCCTTTGGGACCTCCCCTGTCTCAGGGGAGGAAAGTAGGTGATAGCGTTAGCAGTTGTAACTGACTGTCCCCCTGAGACAGGGGCGACGAGCGAAGCGGAGGGGGTGGATAGTTTTCCGTTTTATCCGACTTTGTCATCTTGACTTTGTCTTAGTTGCTCTCGTTCGACATAATAAATGAATTTATTCAGTTCTCACTTAACCGCAACTTTGAACCTGCTCCATATTGACATTCGTCTTCCTCCTTCTCATAAAGCATAGTATGCAAGCATCCTCTGCTCTTATTTCGTGCGTTGGTTCGGCAATTGAAACAAACTTCATTGCTCTCGCTTACTCACAGTTTTCCGTTTTCCGTTTGACTCTGCTCTTGCTTACTCGCAGTTTTCTCTTTCATTTAATCCTGCTGATGATAATTATTGTCGTCTGCTTTGTTGTTTGCCTATTTTGTGCTAAATTTGCACCAACTCCGTCGCCACATGTGGTGGTGCGAGGAAGAATTTTATCGAAAAAGGTGTTATTGAGGTTATCTTAATGGATAACAAAGCAGATATAGTTCCCACACCTTTGTTTTATACCCGTTAGGATGCCGAACGTAGGGAGCAGGGAGGCGGAAAAGAATATACCGGAATGAAAATCTTCAGACTGTTTACGATGCTGATGTTAGGCATCATGCTGAATGTGAACCTTACATCGTGCAGCAAGGAGGACATTGTTCCAGACAAGGAGCAAGGTGAAAACAACGATGGCGGCGAGGAAGGAGGGCAGGTTGTGCATCCCAATGGTATTCCCAGCGACATTCCCAACAACATCATCTATTACATCACCAGTGACAACGACATTGTGCGTTTTCAGAACGAGGATGTCTTTGGTGGTGCAAAGATTGTGTCAAATACATATTCCTCAACCAAGGGGTATGGAACAATAGAGTTCGCATCCGAGGTTACTGCTATAGAACGTGAGGCTTTTGTAAGCAAGACCACTTTGACTTATATAGTGTGGCCCAATAGTGTGACGAGCATAGGGAGTTCTGCTTTCTCTGGTTGCTCTGGTTTGACCTCGGTTACTATCGGCAATAGTGTGGAGAGCATAGGGGATTATGCTTTCTGTAATTGCTCTGGTTTGACCTCGGTTAGTATCGGCAATAGTGTGAAGAGCATAGGGGAGTGGGCTTTCAAAGGTTGCTCTGGTTTGACCTCGGTTACTATCGGCAATAGTGTGGAGAGCATAGGGAGTTATGTTTTCTTTGCTTGCAAAGGTTTGACCTCGGTTACTATCGGTAATAGTGTGACGAGCATAGGGATTTCTGCTTTCCGTGGTTGCTCTGGTTTAACCTCGGTTACTATCCCCAATAGTGTGACGAGAATAGGGGATTTTGCTTTCTCTGGTTGCTCTGGTTTGACCTCGGTGACTATCCCCAACAGTGTGACGAGCATAGGGAGTGAGGCTTTCTCTGGTTGCTCTGGTTTAACCTCGGTGACTATCGGCAATAGTGTGGAGAGCATAGGCTATGCGGCTTTCTGGGGTTGCTCTGGTTTGACCTCGGTTACTATCGGCAATAGTGTGGAGAGTATAGGAGCAGGTGCTTTCTCTGGTTGCTCTGGTTTGACCTCGGTTACTATCCCCAATAGTGTGGAGAGCATAGGGTATGGTGCTTTCTATTATTGCTCTGGTTTGACCTCGGTTACTATCGGCAATAGTGTGACGAGCATAGGGTGGGATGCTTTCTCTGGTTGCTTGGAACTGAAAGACATCTATTGCTATGCAGAGAAAGTTCCTTCTGCGTATCATTATTATGGAAGCGCTTTTGATAAATCTTCCATAGCGAATGTCACCCTTCATGTTCCTGCTGCTTCTATTGGCAGTTATAGGGCAACAGAACCTTGGTGCGATTTTGGCAAGATTGTAGCCCTTACCGAATGATGAATATTCCCTCACGATGTAAAACGTTATAAAATACACAATCCGCAGGCATTCCCAGTGATGGCAAGTGTCTGCGGATTGATGTTTTGTGTGGGGGAGGTTTTTTTTTCGTTTTCCGTTTTGACTTCAGCCCCTTTGGACGTCGACCTTTGGTTATTATTCACCAGCGGTTCATCAAGATAAACAGTCGCTCTGGCTCATCAAGCCAAAGTAGTCACCTTTCCGTTAACTTTGCCCCCGGGGACAGTCAGTTCAACCAGGGTACAGATAGGGCAATTCGTGGACAAGCGTAGGGCAGTTCCTACTGGCGATTCTGCATTTCAAGCACGAACTCGTCGGCTATATACAGGTCTCCGTAGAGGTACAGGCCAGTGGATTTGTCGTGCAGACGGGCACAGGTGTCGCTACGATAGAACATCTTCAGAGCCATGACCATGTCTATTGACAGCCGTTCGGCCAGGGATACGGCAATGGCACCAATTCGATTGCTCATGATGATTTCCTGAACCACGGGAGATTTAGTAGGATTGTCATAGTTCTTCTGTTCCATCGTATTCAAGGTATTTGTCTGTCAAGCTCTGGTTGAGCTGGCACATTTGGTTGTTGGGCTGATGCTTGGACAATTCTGTTGGAATACTCCTGACCTGTTCCATCCTCGTATGTTTTACATGAAAACCAGATATAGGTCCATGGTATTCGGACGTTTTCAATGGTTTTCATATGCAAAGATAATGATTTTATGCCATTAACGTGTGTTTGATGGGTAAAATCGTTGGCGGTGACGGAGAAAAGATGTATCTTTGTTTGAGAAAATAATCTAATAAACCTATGAGCGATAGCGTAATAATCATCCCCACCTACAACGAGAAGGAGAACATAGAGGCCATAATACGTGCCGTAACATCCCTGGAAAAGGACTTTGATGTGCTGGTCATAGACGACGGAAGCCCTGACGGTACGGCCAATATAGTGAAGGGCCTGATGGCAGACGAGTTCAAGGGACGTGTGAACATTGTGGAGCGCACGGGCAAATTGGGCCTGGGCACTGCATACATCTGCGGTTTCAAGTGGGCGCTGGAGCATGGCTATGAGTACATCTTTGAGATGGATGCCGACTTCTCCCACGCACCTGCCGACCTGCCACGTCTGTATGCCGCATGTCACGATGAGGGTTACGACGTTTCCGTAGGTAGCCGCTATATAACTGGTGTGAACGTGGTGAACTGGCCCATAGGCCGTGTGCTGATGTCCTACTATGCCTCGGCCTACGTGCGCACCGTGCTGGGCATAAAGTTGAGGGACACCACCGCAGGTTTCGTGTGCTGGACACGCAAGGTGCTGGAGACCATGTCGCTGGACGATGTGCGCTTCAAGGGCTATGCCTTCCAGATAGAGATGAAGTACACGGCTCTGCGCCTGGGCTTCAAGATAAAAGAGGTGCCCGTGGTGTTCGTTAACCGCGAGTTGGGAACCAGCAAGATGTCGGGCGGCATATTCAGCGAGGCTCTTTTTGGAGTGGTGAAACTGCGCATGACAAAGTTCAAGAGAAGACAGGCATGATGAAGACGATTATCAGCAATGCAACGATAGTAAACAATGGGGAGTCGCATGTCGGCTCCTTGTTGGTTAGTGAGGGCAGGATAGAGCGTATCGCCATAGATGGCGAGATAGATCCTCAGGACGGATGCCAGGTGGTGGATGCCACGGGCATGTACCTGCTGCCCGGTGTGATAGACGACCATGTGCACTTCCGCGAGCCGGGCATGACCGCCAAGGCCGATATGCACACCGAGAGCATGGCGGCGGCGGCAGGTGGCGTAACCTCGGTGCTGGACATGCCTAACGTGGTGCCTCAGACAACCACCGTGCAGAACTGGCGCGAGCGCATGGAGATGGCCAAGGGGCGCATGCACGTGAACTATGCCTTCTTCCTGGGTGCTACCAACGATAATCTGGATGAAATCCTGGCAATGCCCTCGGAGCAGTATCCCGGTGTGAAACTCTTCATGGGAAGCAGCACGGGCAACATGCTGGTGGACAGGCGAGAGATGCTGGAAGAGCTCTTTGCCCGTTCGCCCAAACTGATTATGTCGCATTGTGAAGACACGGCACGCATCAATGCCAATATGGCCAGCGCCCGTGCACAATATGGCGACGACCCCGACATAACCCACCATGCCGAGATACGCGACGGCGAGGCATGCTGGCAGAGTTCCGCCCTGGCGGCAGAACTGGCCAAGGCAAGCGGTGCACGCCTGCACATAGCGCACATCTCTACGGAAAGGGAACTCTCTCTGCTTGGTGGCAACATTACGGGCGAGGCTTGTGTGGCACACCTCCTGTACACAGACCAGGACTATGCCCACTTGCGCGGACGCATCAAGTGCAACCCCTCTATAAAATCCGACGGCGACCGTCAGGCTCTGCGCCGTGCCCTGACGGACGGGCGCATCACCTGCATAGGCACTGACCATGCGCCCCACCTCCTCAGCGAGAAGCAGGGCGGGGCGTGCAAGGCCGTGAGCGGTATGCCCATGGTGCAGTTCTCGCTGGTAAGCATGCTGGAGATGGTGGACGAGGGCGTCCTGTCCATGGAGCGCCTTGTCCAACTGATGTGCCACAATCCTGCCACCCTGTTCGGCATACAGGAACGCGGTTTCATCCGCGAAGGCATGATGGCCGACCTAGTGCTTGTACGTCGTGAGGAAAGTCCATACACCATCACCTCGGCCGATGTGCTGAGCAAGTGCGGATGGTCGCCACGCGAAGGCGACGCCCTACACTGGCGCGTGATGTCCACATGGGTGAACGGCAACCTTGTGTGGGACGGCACCAAGGTTCATGAGGACATACACGGCAAACCTCTGGCATTTGCCTGATTGCCGGGGAGGCAATACCCATAATCTAACGCCTAAAACCTAAAAATACCATGAATCTCCTTATTATCGCCACGGCAATGCTTCCTGTCGTTGTCCTTATGTATATTTTATATAGGAAAGACAGAATACAGCCGGAACCAAAGGAACAGTTGCGCAAGGCATTCTACTTGGGTGTGTTGTCATGCCTTCTGTCGTTCGTCATCTCCGGTCCATTTGCCCTTATCGGCCTATACTCGGAAGAGGTGAACACGGTTATGGATGCCTTCCGTACCGCCTTCTTCGGAGCCGCCATACCGGAGGAGATAGCCAAGTTTGCAGTTCTGTGGTATTTCCTGAGGAAAAACCCTTATTTCGACGAGAAGTTCGATGGCATTGTCTATGCCGCCTGTGTGTCCATGGGCTTTGCCGCCTTTGAGAACATCGGGTATCTCTTCATGAATACAGAGAACTTCCTGGGTGTCGGAATCGTGAGGGCCATATTTGCTGTGCCGGCTCATCTGTGCTTTGGTATAATGATGGGATACTATTACTCGCTGGTCAAGTTCTATCCCAACTCCAAACGCCACTCCACGAACCGCCTTATGGTCTTGCTTGTACCCATCCTGCTTCATGGGCTCTACGATATGATGCTCTTTTCCCTTGGCACACTTCCTCCGGTACTTATCTTGGTGGTGTTTGTAACCTTCCTGGTCTTCTGCTTCAGGATGTGGAAGTATGCCGTACGAAGGATAGAGGAGCATCTTGCCAGAGATGTGAACTTTTCATCTGAGGAGGAACGTGCCAAGTGCCTGGCAGAGTTCCGCCGCCTTGCCAAGGAGAAGCCAAAGATCTATGAACCCGAACTGGCGAACATCCTTGTTGCCATGGGCGACTTCTGCAGGGAACATGGCGATGTGCAGGAGGCAGAAACCCTTTATCTGGAAGCACAGGAGATGTATAGGCGTCTTGATGTAGCCATGCAGCATTCCTACAAGGCAGAGTTGGCAAAGGTGTATCAATCCCTTGGCACCATGTATTTTGCCGACCTGGGCAGAAATGAGAATAGCAAACGTGCTTTTACCGAAGCCATCCACGTGCACTATGCCATGGGTAGCAATCACTCGGTAGACGTTAGTCTTGCCAACGTATTTTGCCTTCTGGCAGAGGTATATTTTCAGGAAAGGTGCTATTCTGAAGCCAAAGAGAAGTATGCCAACGCATTGGACCTGTTCCGCAAACGTTCCGACAAGGAGGGTATGGCCATAGCCATGCAGGGGATTGAGAAATCCAACATGGAGATGAAGTTCTAAATCCCCTCTCTGTCTTCGCTACATCTCGCCACCTCATTCAAACGTCCTCCAATTGCTTCAGGGCTTCATCGCAAGTATTCACTACCTTACGGTGCCAGAGGTAACCAACGAGTGCGCCTATGCAGGCAGAGATGAAGAGTAGTATGATAAAATACCTGGCCGTTTCCTGGGGCATGCCCAAAGAAGTAACGTAATCGTGGCAGTACAATGGCAACCAGAGGAAGAGGGTTATGGGGGTGATATAATGCAACCAGAATCTGTAGCGTTTCTTCACCAGAGAGAAGGCTCGGGCGGTGGTATGAATGTCATTCCCCATTAGCTCCTTGCTGTTCAGCGGTTCATGGGAATACCATGTGCCAAAGATGCCACCAAGCATCAGCAGTATGGTTGCACTTGCAATAGGGAGGCTGAGAGCGCCTACGAAATAGAGCATGGTGCAGAGGACAATGGCAACAATGCCGCATGCCACGACCTTCCAACCTTGGCGGTGTATCTGGTTCACCTTTGTTTTCATGGATTGTTGCAGGAGGTGATTGTTGACGATGCTCTGTTTGTCCAGCATCTCCTTCAGAAGGTTTATCTGGGCACGCATTTCTTCTAATTCTATATCTTTCATAACGTATGTGTGCTTTATCTTGGTAATGTTGGTAATAATAGGGGATAGTTTGTGTTACTTGTCCTTCATCTGCTTCAGACGCTCCTTAATGCGGAAGAGTTTCACTCCGACGTTACTGGCGGTTATGCCCATTATGGCGCCAATCTCCTCGTAACTCATGTCCTCCAGCCAAAGCAGTATGATGGCACGGTCAACGAGCCCCAGGGAGTTGATGCGCTTGTGCAGAGCCTGCACCTGGAGGATGTCGTTGTCGTCATCAGCGTATAGGTCTATGTCCATGGACAGTTGTGCTGATTGGGGTCGTTTCTTCTTTTTTCTCTCCACAGAGATGCATGTGTTCAATGCCACGCGCCACACCCAGGACTTTTGCTGTGCCTCTCCGCGGAACGAGTCGAAACCTGTCCACAGGTTGGTGAGTATGTCCTGAAACAGGTCCTGCACCTCGTCGTTGTCCTTGGAAAACATATAGCACACGGTGTATATGGTGGACTTGTGTTGGTGCACGAACTCCGAAAATTCTTGTTCTTGGTTCATGATTGTTTGTTTCTTCCGTTCTCTTGTACTACACTTTAGACGTTTTGAACTGGTGTTTTATTACATCTCCCGTTAATTATTTTGCATATTTCTATCGTCAGTGTCCTTTCCACGCCCTCTCTTTCCTTGATTTTCGGTATTGAACGTGTGCCATGAGGCCTATGCAATTTACCCAAATTTGGCGATTGTGGGATTTCTGGAATCGGCATACCTTTGCACCCGGAAAACTTAAACTAACGGAAATCTGCGAGTAAGCGAGAGCAGTCAAACTTGTTTGAATTGCCGAGCGGGAGCAGATAAAAGACGACAAAGTCGGATTAAATCGGAAAACTGTAAAGTGAGAATGGAGAACGGAAAACTTGTGGGTTTGGCAATCATGCTGGCATGGGCAACCACGGCCATGGCACATGACACGATTCCAAGCCTGGAGCGAAGGGAGGCAACAGACATGCAGGAGGTGGTGGTGAACACCGATGCCGTAGCAAGGACAAGGCGACAGCCCTATAATGTAATAGGTATAGACACCAAGGGAAAGGCCACGGGTGCTAAGTCGCTGAGCGATGTGCTGGGCAAGGCTCCCGGAGTGAGAGTGAGAGAAACTGGCGGTACGGGTTCGCAGATGCAGGTGTTGCTGGATGGCTTTTCGGGCAGGCACGTGAAGGTCTTTGTGGATGGTGTGCCACAGGAGGGCGTGGGTTCCTCCTTCGGCCTGAACAACATACCCGTGAACTTTGCCGAGCGCATAGAGATATACAAGGGTGTGGTGCCCGTGGGCTTCGGCACAGATGCCATAGGCGGAGTGATAAACGTGGTGACGAACAAGAGCAGGAAACCCTTCTGGCTGGATGCCTCGTACTCCTACGGTTCGTTCAATACGCACAGGACAAGCGTGAACCTGGGGCAGAACCTGCGAGGAGGCATGACATGGGAATTTACCGCCTTCCAGAACTATTCGGACAACGACTACATGGTTCTCGCACCTGTGGAGGATTTCAGTACTGGGCGCATAGACAGGGACAAGCCAGAGTGGGTGAAGAGGTTTCACGACATGTACCATAACGAGGCGCTGGTGGCACGCTTCGGCTTCAAGGACAGGGAGTGGGCAGACCGCCTGATGTTCAACATGACCTATTCGCAAAACTACAAGGACATGCAGACGGGTGTGAGGCAGGACATCGTATATGGCGAGAAGCATCGCAAGAGCCATAGCCTAATGCCGGGAGTGGAATATGTAAAGCGAGGAGCTTTCGGGATAGGGCTGGACATTATGGCCACGGCAAACTACAACCACAATGTTACCACCAACACGGATACCGCCCAATACAAGTACAACTGGCGTGGCGAGAAGCAGAAACTCAACTCGCCCGGCGAGCAGAGCCGTCAGCATAGTAAGGCCATAAACAGCAACTTCAATACAGTGCTGAACCTCAATTATCGCTTCTGGCGCATACATAGCATTACGCTGAACAATACGCTGAACGCCTTCTGGCGGCGCAATGCTTCGTTCCTTGCCGTAGAGATGACCGAGGAGGGCATAGGCAAGCACACGATGAAGAACATACTGGGAGCGCAATATCGTGTGTTCCCCTCCGAGAAATGGAACATGGTGGCCTTTGCCAAGTGGTACCACCAGAGTGTGTCGGGCCCAATGGCCACGGATGCCAACGCCACCAGTTATGTGGAATATGCCAGAGGACTTGATAATCTTGGCTATGGCATAGCCGCCACGTGGTTTCCTTTGAAGGGCTTGCAGGCAAAGGTGTCATACGAAAAGGCCATCCGTCTGCCCACCATCGAGGAGATGTTTGGCGACGAGGACCTGGAAATGGGAAGCGTGGACATACGTCCGGAGAAGAGCCACAACCTGAATGTGAACCTTTCCTACACGCTTTCACGCAGGAAGCACAAATTGTTGCTCGAAGGCGGCTTTGTATTCAGGGATATGAACGACTATATACAGCGTAATGTGGTGGACCTGAGCGGAGGCAAGCAGGCGGCCGCATACACCAACTACGGCAAGGTGAGGGTAATGGGGTGGAACCTGTCGGTACGATACGGATACGACAGATGGCTGAGCCTGGGTGGCAACCTCACCTACAACGACGTGAGGGACAACATGCCCACGGCTCTGGGCACTACCATGCCTAACATATCCTATGGCGAGAGGATGCCCAACCAACCGTATCTCTTTGCCGATGACGACATAGCACTGACGTGGAACAACTGCCTGGCCAAGGGCAATTCGCTTACGCTTCTGTACGAGAATATGTATGTGCATAGTTTCTCCTATTACTCAAACCACATAGGTAGCGGCAATTCGGAATACCTCGTGCCCATGCAGTTCTCGCACAACATAGTGCTGACCTATGCAATGAAGGAGGGCAGGTACAACCTTTCGTTCGAGTGCCGCAACCTGACCAATGCCTTGCTCTACGACAACTTCCGCTTGCAGAAGCCTGGCCGTGCATTCTTTGGCAAGGTGCTTGTTAGAATATAATATTAAACAAATACATAATAAAAACTATGAAAAAGAATTTTTTATATGCACTGATACCTTTGGCTATGACAGGTGCGATGCTCGTTTCATGTGCGAGCGAAGATCCAACTCCAGAGGGTGGAGAAGGTGCAGGTGCCGCTATGGGAGAATACGTGGTGGCAGGTTCCGTGACGGCATCTGGCAACACGACCAATGTGCTGCTCACGGCACCTTCACTGAACGAAGGTATGGTGTCGGCAAAGGGCAACGGACTGATAAACGACGGTGCATCGCAATGGGTGTTTTATGGCAACAGATACCTCTATGCGCTGACCTACAACCAGGGAAATGCCGCCACGACACGCTCCTATGTGCGCACTTCCAACGGTGAACTGAAGGCACGCTCGGGAGAGTATTCCATGAAGCGATACACCACCTACGGCATCTATGGCAAGAGCATAATCACCGCCTCAACGGGCGACGGACCTTCGGACAAGGCAGATGCCAACGGCTATCTGCCAAAGACCTTCCTCTTGTCCTATCTGGATGTGGAGCAGGAGACAATGCGTACCAATGATACTTCCGGTGAGCAGTACCTTGCGGAGAACTTCCTGGGCAATGGCGAGTTTGTAACCCTTGCCGGCATAGAGGAACGGGAGGGTAGGATAGTGTCTGCCGCCATACCCATGGGACTGAGCCAATACGGTGCCGCACAGGAAGCAGGAAAGTGGATACGTCCCGGATACGAAGACCTGGTAAAGACCGAGGACGGAGGTTCGAATAGCAGCAGTTACAAGAAGGGTGAGCTCCAGTGGACACAATATCCCGACGAGTGCCATGTGGCAATCTTCACCGACGAGAGCCTTGCCGAAAAGAAACTCCTGCGCACCGACCGCATCAGTTATGCATGTGGACGCCATAAGTCGCAATACTACCAGATGATATGGAAGGACAAGGAGGGTGATATCTATGTGTTCTCTCCCAGTTATGCCAAGACAATGGCTGACGAGCGTCAGCGCACCTACCTGCCTGCCGGCGTGGTGCGTATCCCTGCCGGGAAGGACGACTTCGATACATACTATTGCAACATAGAGGAATTGAGCGGAGGCATCTCTTTCCAGCGTTCGTGGTATATGGGAGGCAACGACTTCCTTCTGCTCATGTACGACCGTCCGCTAACGGAAAAAGGTTTTACCGCCAATCGCCTGGCCGTGTTCAATAGCGAGGCAAAGACACTAAAGTGGGTGGAAGGTATGCCTGCTATGGAGAAGATAAGCAGTTTTGGCACTCAGGTTCATGTGGAGGGAGCGTGCACCTATATTGCCCTTACTACCACCGACGATTATGCCTCAGTATACAGAATTGATCCAAGTGCCTCATCCAACGTTGTCCTTGCCACCAAGGCACTCGGCACGGATGTAACGAAGATAGACGCTATCGGCAAACTCGTGGCAAACTAAGAAAACCAAGAAAGCAATGAAGATATTACGTAAGATTCATCTTTGGCTGGCCATGCCATTTGGCATAGTCATCAGCATAATATGCCTGACTGGAGCCTTGCTCGTAATAGAGAAACCAGTAACACGCATGCTCTATCCCGATTTCTATGGCGAGGAGGTGATGAACGGAACCGATGCCGGAAGCGAGAGCAGAAGCATGGTAGTGACGCAGTCCTCGGAAAAGTCATCTTCAATAGACAAATCGCTCACCGCTCACCGCTCACCGCTTACCTCTCCTGACTCACCTCAGAAGGCAGAGAAACCCAAGAGGAAGCGTCTGCCATTTTTCCGCAAGGTGATGCAATTGCACCGCTGGTTGCTGAATCCTCCCGCCAAGAAGGGCGAGAAGAGTGTTGGCAAGATAATAGTGGGAATAAGTACCGTGGCATTTGTTTTCACCCTCATATCAGGCATGTTCATCTGGTGGCCTCGTAACGGCAAGGTACTCATGAACCGCTTGCAGGTGAAGTTCTCCAAGGGTTGGCGCAGGTTCCTGCTCGATGCTCATGTAAGCCTCGGATTCTGGACCTTCCTCCTCCTGTTGCTGATGGCATTGACGGGTCTCACGTGGTCGTTCTCCTCGTATCGTGAGGTGTTCTACACGCTTCTGGGAAGCGACGGCACGGATGTCGAGACACGCCGTCTGGTCATGTCGCTTCACACTGGCACCTGGGGAGGCGTGGTTACCCAAACCCTCTACTTTGTGGCCGCCCTCATAGGCGGAACCCTTCCACTGACCGGCTACTATCTGTGGTGGAAGCGCGGACGCAAGAGTGCATCAACCGAGTAATGCCACGATCTTCTCAAGCCAGATCCGGTCGGTATTGTCAAATGTGGCTTTGTGCTCGCTATCTATATCCAGCACGGCAATGATCTCGTTGCCGGAGAATACGGGAACAACAATCTCCGAGCGCGATGCACTGCTACAGGCAATATGACCGGGGAATTCGTCTACATCGGGCACGACAATGGTTTCTCTCCTCTGCCAGGAGGTTCCGCATACCCCTCGTCCTTTGCTTATGCGGGTGCAGGCTACAGGACCTTGGAACGGTCCAAGTACAAGTTCTTCGCCAATGACACGGTAGAAGCCTGTCCACCAGAAGCGGAATGTCTCGTGCAGGCATGCAGAGATATTGGCCATGTTGGCAATGGCATCGTTTTCGTCTGCCACGAGGGACGCTATCTGTGGAAACAGGTTCCTGTAAAGCTCCTCCTTGCTGGAGCCTTGGATAACAAGAGTTTCGGCCATGAGTGAAATAAGGCGTAGGATAAGGGGTTTGCGTATCGGAGAAAAGAGGGAGGTGGAGTACCAGCCGGCATCAGCACCCCTTGCCGTCAATGCTGCATGAGGAACCTGTTTCTTCCCCATTCTCTTCTGTAGGGGCGGATGCGCACTCTATTGCTGGCATAGCCTTGTCAAGTGAGAAGGTTATGCTTCCGTCTTCCAGAATGAAGCACGGTATGCCTATGGTTCCACGCTTGCGCACGGGAGCAAAGGCAGGATGATTGTCTCGCATGGCAAGGAATTGTTTCAGGTTTCTTGCCTGTTCGCCAATGTCGATAATCTGTATGCGGGGATCGTTCTGGAAAAGTTGCTTCACTGAAGTGCAATCCGGGCACGTCTGCATTACATATACGGTTATCATAGTGGTTTTTGTGGGTGTTATGTAGGTAGTTTATTGTTTTACGAATACGGGCACGGCAACAGATTCGTCCGGCCATTGGGGCAGGTAGAGCAGGGGAGAGGGTGTCCCGCCTGATCCCTTCCAATCTATTTTGCGCAGGATGTCGAAGTCGGGCAAACCGAATTCAAAGGAGCGTCCGTAGAGCAATATCGCACCACGCAAGGGATCATGTTTCCAAAGTCCTCCGCCTCCGCTTCCGTCTTCACCAAAATCCAGCAGATCGTGGTGCAGATACACTTTGCCGAACTTCAGAACTCCGTCCCGTGTGATGATGAATTTCTGGTACATGGCAATACGTTTTTGGTGTGGTGGATGGCTCTACTTGTTGCAAAGGAATTGGAATGAAGCATTTATGATTGCTCTTCGGATTTCTTTGTCGTAGATCATTTCCAGGGGGAAACCATAGGTCAGGCTCCTGTAGTCGTTGCCTTGGTACGCCACCGCACCAGGTGCCTGCTTGATGGTGACCTGAGGTATATGGGTGATTATCTCGGTGCTGTCCTGGGCAAGGGTTATCTCCGTGCGGTAGGACGTATGGCTTTCGTTCATCAGCAGTGTTGTAAAGGCCCCCTGGGTAGGCTGTATGGCATTCACTCGTGCCGTGTGGTATATGTGAGGGTTGCCCATGGAAGAAAGGGCAAACTCAGTGCCCATGCCCTTTACCGTCATGCTGTCGGTAAGGATTTTGTCGCAATGCATGTACTTCAGCGTATTGTAGGCGAAATCCCTTTGGTCGGAGGTGCGGAGGTCTTCGCCCACATAGGCGCCGCTGACGAGCAGGCTGCCTCCCTTGGCCGTGAAGGATGCAAGTGCCTTTTGCAGGTATTCGGGGAAGGTTTGGTAGGCACGGTGCGAATATCCGTCGTATCTCTGTGCTCCGAGGATGAGGTCCACCATACGGTATGGCATGAGGTCTATCTGCGGAATTGCCGAAACCATGCACGAGGATATGGCCAGGTCGCGGCGTGCCACGTGTTCCTCGTCCGTGAGCAGAAGGTCTTGGGCATGCATGGCGGGATAGTCGAAAGTATTGCCTGCTACGGGCATGCCGTTAAGGTCATAGATGCTTGTGTTCCTTATATATGCCACACCGGGGTCCTGCTTCATGTCAAAGCCGCGAAGTGTGTCACAATCTATGGCCTGTGCTGCGGCAAGACGCTCGAAACCGTTCACGATCATTACCTCGGTGGCGTTCTTGCTGAAGGGTATGCGTGCACATACCTCTTCGCTCTTCAGACTGCTTCCGCCATCGTTCAGGGCAGCCACACGGAACCTGTAAAGCACTCCTGGCACGGCCGTTATGTTCACATTGTTTGTGGTTACCACCGTACCGTTGTCCCAGCCACGGTCGTTCTGCTTTGTATATATTATATAAGATGTAGGTGTGGCCGTAGGTTCGAGAGGGTCGTTTTGCGGTGTCCAGGAGAGTCTGATGTGCTTGTCCTTGACATTTGTTATGGCCGCAATGTCCTGTACGGGAAGAGGCTGAACGACGGGAGCCTTTCTCTGATGGATCTGTGCGTTGTATTCAAGGATACACTTGTAGATGGCCCGGGACAGGATGAACTTGCAATATGGGTCGTGCGCAACAAGCATATCGGCATAGTTCTGGTGCGAGAGCAGTTCCAATATCATGGAAGGAACTTGTGGTTCACGGCTCTCGGAATAGTTGCGGTCGAAGAGCGAACGCCTGTTCCAGGTGCCCAGGTGGAAGGTCATGTCCTTGTGTATGCGTGCAAGCATGGCGTCGGCAAGGTCCCTGCTTGCAAGGCGCGACATGCCAGTGGCCAGTTGCTTGTCGTAGTATTGTGTGGTGTAGACGCCAAGAGTGCCGATGATGTCCATGTTGTTGCGCAAACCTGCATCGGTATGTACACCGATGGCAAGTTCCAGGGGCACGTTCAAGCCGGGCAGCGTGTCGTTGGGCATGAATGCAGACCCTCTGGCCACATGGTTGAGTCCATAGCTGCGTGCATTGATATCGTCAGCATAGTCGTTAGTGCCTTCCTTGGTGCTGTATATGCTATAGGGTGCACCTGCCCATTGCATGTAGTATCTTGAACCCTCCAGATAACGTGGAAGACCGCTTATTTTCTGGAATTCCTCGCCAGATTCTCCTCGTTCTATGTTGCCCATACCTCCACCGAAACGCACGGCGTCGGCCGTAACATGGCCACGGTGCTGGCTGAAGTTGCTCAGGGTTACGCACCCGTCCATGCTCTCTCCCTTGCTGAAGGCGTATGTGCCCATATACACCCATGTGCCTCCACCCATGCGCTGATTCACGCGCACTTTTGTGTCCACGCCTTGATGGCGGATGTTGTAAACGGCATCAGGCACGCTCGTCGGCAAGGTCTTGTACGACACGTACACGGCATATTCCCCGTCCTCGGGTATGCTTGGTATCCATGTTATGGTGGATACTTTGGAATTCTCCGTCTGTGCGTCTGCCACTCGTGCGGTTCCTTCCTCAAAGGGATTCTGCATGTCGCGGTAGAACTCTCGCCAATGTGCAAAGCCGGTGCCACAATCCACCCATGCACGGGGACCGTTATCCTCGCGATAGATTCCGCCTATGGTTGGGCGGTCGTTGTCTACGATAACCTCGTTTGTCTGGGTGTCACGCTCGCGTGGAGAGAACACTATGGCACCAGCATTCTCCAGCATTGGCATCAGAAAGGGTACCACAAAAGTCTGTGTCAGTATGTCCTCGCAGGTGCCGAAAAGTCCTGGTCGTTGCCAACGCCACTGGTCGGTCTTGAGATCGTAGTATCTGCCATGACTTGCCCAGAGGGTAATGTGCTTTCCCTCAAGGCCATTTTCTACGGAATATGGTCGGCTCAGCAGTGTTGTCCAGGGGGTATCGGTATGAATGGTGCCGCTCCAGTATCTCAGAGGGTTGTGGGCGAGTAGGGTTGTGGCCGGCACGAGTTGTTCTATGGGATAACCGTTTACGCTGATAATCACCTTCCAGTTGTTGTAGGGACTTGGCAGGTATGCTCTCACGTCCTGGTATATGGTAGCCACCAGTTCGTTAGTGAAGGGCTGGCCAAGGAAAATCTCACTAACGACAATCTCCACCTCCTTTTTGTTGGTACGGATGTAGAGGTGTTCCACCTTAGCCTTGTCCTTGCACGAGTATGCGGTATTTTCGTAGGTTTTAAAGTAACTGCCCAACCTTCGTTTTACGTTTTTGGTGGGTTGGGCAGATGCAAGTGTTGCCGTCATGGCAACTAATATGTATATGAGCAGTCTTTTCATCAGATCTTG
The DNA here is from genome assembly GCA_045612965.1 of Bacteroidaceae bacterium. GTDB lineage: Bacteria > Bacteroidota > Bacteroidia > Bacteroidales > Bacteroidaceae > Physcousia. Next base: position 33,377 of record JAZLAC010000037.1, read on the forward strand.
AATTTCTTGGGGTGTCGTCCTCTGAAGTCCTTGAAGTATTCCTTAATCTCCGGCAAGTCTTTCTCTGCGTCTCCCGTTGGCAGGAATGTGCGTGTGCACTTGATCAGTTTCTTTTCATAATCCAAACCGTAAAGCAAGATGGGCAGGTTGGCCTTCAGGGCTATGAAATAGAAACCCTTTTTCCACTCGGCCGTAGGCTTGCGTGTGCCTTCGGGGGTGATGCAGAGGCAGAAGGTGTCCATCGAGAGGGCTTGCTGTGCGGCTATGTCCGTCATACCCTGTTTCTTGTTGCGGTACACGGGTATGCCGCCGAGTCTTCGCATCAATGTCCCCAATGGCCAGATGAACCATTCCTTCTTCATGAGAAAGTTGCATTTGACCCCCCTTGCATAGCAGTAGAGCATGCCTATGATGAAGTCCCAGTTGCTGGTGTGCGGAGCCAATGCGACGATATACTTCAAGGGGGCGGGTTCTGTAACCTCCTCCCTGAATCCCATCCATCCAAACAGGATTTTATGGCATATGTTCATTTATGTGCTGGAGTTTAGTGAGCGGAAGAGGTAGAGTGAAAAGAATTTTCATGACCAACGCAAAACCTCTTAATTCCCCACAATTTTTGGAGGTGTGGAACAAAGTTGCGGATGTGCATGATTCGTATTCTCACTCCTGGTGCTCACCGTTTACCCTTATGCCAGGGCTTGTATGTCGTCGATGATTTCCTCGGTGCGTGCAATCAGGTCCTCGCGCAGTTTCTTGAAGAAAATCTTGCATGCACCAGGTTGCGTATGGGATATGCGGCTCACGATGTCAGCCTGCATCATCAGGATACTCTCCATCACGTTGGCCACACGGTCCTTGTCCACATTTTCATATCTGTTCAGTGCAATGCACTCGGCAAAGAGTTCGCCACAGAGGTTGTTGATGCTTTTTTTCAGTTCACGTCTTTTCATAGGTCGGATAGTGGTGTTATGTTTGTTGTTTTATGAATGATCTAAATGCTTTTCAGTTGCTAAAGTATGTATTTATTTTTATATCTGCAAGGTTAGTGTGCTATTTTACGGCAAATTATCTCCATTTTTGAGTTTTTGTGTCTTGTGACCGGCGGATATTGAAGAAATATTCGTACCTTTGACCTCCGTCTTAGGTACTTGCGCTCGGAAATCCCAAATTAAAGCGCACTTTATTTTGTATTTCGCTCGCTTATTCGTACCTTTGACCTTCGTCTTAGGTACTTGCGCTCGGAAATACTTGAATAGATCTTGGATTTTGACCGTCCAAAATGGTATCTATGCTTTGAAAATATTGTGTAACGTATATTAAACAAATTCAAGACAAATGGAAAAAAGTGCATTGCAGATTGCAAGAGCAGCTTACCAGCCTAAGCTGCCCAAGGCCCTCCAGGGTGCTGTAAAGGCTCAGGAAGGTGCTGCTACCCAGAGTGTAGGCAACCAGGAGGAGATCAAGGCCCTCTTCCCCAACACCTATGGCATGCCCGTAGTGGAGTTCGTTTCTGCCGAAAGCGAGAACAATACCGCTATCAATGTGGGTATCATCCTCTCTGGCGGTCAGGCTCCTGGCGGCCACAACGTTATTAGCGGTCTTTACGACGGCGTGAAGTCTTTGAACAAGGACAGCAAGCTCTACGGCTTCCTCATGGGTCCCGGCGGTCTGGTTGACCACAAGTATGTAGAGTTCACCGACGAGCTCATCGACGAGTACCGCAACACTGGCGGTTTCGACATCATCGGTTCTGGCCGTACCAAGCTGGAGAAGGAGAGTCAGTTCGAGGCAGGTTATGAAATCCTGAAGGAACTGGGCATCAAGGCTCTGGTAATCATCGGTGGCGACGACTCTAACACCAACGCTTGCGTTCTGGCCGAGTACTATGCTGCCAAGCAGTATGGCGTACAGGTTATCGGTTGCCCCAAGACCATCGACGGCGACCTGAAGAACGAGCAGATTGAGACCTCTTTCGGTTTCGACACCGCTTGTAAGACATACTCAGAACTCATTGGTAACATCCAGCGCGACTGTAATAGTGCCCGTAAGTACTGGCACTTCATCAAGCTCATGGGACGCAGCGCTTCTCACATCGCACTGGAGTGCGCCCTGGAGACTCAGCCCAACGTATGTCTCGTTTCCGAGGAGGTTGAGCAGAAGGAAATGTCTCTGGACGACGTAGTGACCTACATCGCTCAGATTGTAGCCGACCGTGCTGCCGATGGCAACAACTTCGGTACCGTCCTCATTCCCGAGGGCTTGATAGAGTTCATTCCCGCTATCAAGAAGCTCATCCAGCAGCTGAACGAGGTTCTCACCGATCCCGCTACTGGCGAGTCTCGCGAGTTTGCAGGTGCTGAGGAGCAGATTGCATTCGTTAAGGGCAACATCGCTCCCGAGAACCTGGCCATCCTCGAGTCTCTTCCCGTCGACGTTGCTCGTCAGCTCTGCCTGGACCGCGACCCCCACGGTAACGTACAGGTTTCTCTCATCGAGACCGAGAAGTTGCTCAGCCGCATGGTTGAGGTCAAACTCGCTGCTTGGAAGCAGGAAGGCAAGTACACCGGTAAGTTCAGCGCACAGCACCACTTCTTCGGTTATGAGGGTCGTTGCGCTGCTCCCTCTAACTACGATGCTGACTATTGCTACAGCCTCGGTTACAATGCCAGCCGCCTGATTGCCAACGGCAAGACCGGTTATATGAGCGTAATCAAGAACACAACCGCACCTGCCGCTGAGTGGATTGCAGGTGGTGTGCCCATCACCATGATGATGAACATTGAGCGTCGTAACGGTGCCAACAAGCCCGTTATCCGCAAGGCTCTCGTTGAACTGGATGGTGCTCCCTTCAAGTTCTTCGCCGCTCATCGTGAGCAGTGGGCAAAGCAGACCGCTTATGTATATCCCGGTCCTATCCAGTACTGGGGTCCCACAGAGGTTTGCGACCAGTGCACAAAGACTCTTGCTTTGGAGCAGGCTAAGTAATCCTTGATGCCTCAAGCAAAGAAGACAAATACATCAGCCCGCCGGCCTTCTTCACGAAACAAAAAGAAGAAGACCGGTGGGTTCTTCCTGTTCAGATGGTTCCGTAGCATACCGCTATGGGGGTTCGTCTTAGGTGGAGTGGGGGTGGTGGCTCTATATTGCTTCGTACTCTTTTATTTCTTTGTGGACCCCTATAGTTTTCAATGGAAGGCCATCTACGGTGAGACAACATATCCGTCGGAATATACCGTTAGAGGCATAGATGTGAGTCATTACCAGGAGAGTATTGATTGGCAACGACTCAGGAATGCCAATATGGGATCGGATCCCATTACTTTTGTTATTATCAAGGCCACGGAGGGTGTTACCCTGATGGACGATTACTTCAATGAGAACTTTTATCAGGCCCGCAGAAATGGTTTGATTAGAGGCGCATATCATTTCCTAACACCAGATGTTTCGGCAAAGAAACAAGCAAAATTTTTTCTCCGTCAGGCGCACTTGGAAGAGGGCGATCTCCCTCCCGTCCTAGATATTGAGGACGAACGTAAATGGCTTGCTTCAGGCAAGAACAAGACACAGATTCAACGCATGGCATTAGACTGGCTTGAGATAGTAGAAAAGCACTATGCTGTTAAGCCCATTATATATAGCAGTTTCCGATTTCGTCGTGACATACTCACCGACAAGCGTTTTTCCGAGTATCCTTTCTGGATGGCACACTACTATGTTTCTGAACCTGCCAAGGACATCAGGTGGACCTTTTGGCAACACACCGATTGTGGCAAACTCCCTGGTATCCGCGGTTCAGTGGATTGTAACGTGTTCCATGGTAGCAGGGAAGAACTGGAAAGTTTGCTCATCAGGGAAGTACCGGTGGAATGATTCTTGTCAATTTGGGCAGGGTTGACAACAAGAACTAATTAGACAATAAAAAGGGAGAAAAATAAAAAGGAGAATGTATTAAACATTCTCCTTTTCTTGTAGCGACTACGGGAATCGAACCCGTGTTCCATGCGTGAGAGGCATGTGTCCTAACCCCTAGACGAAATCGCCATTTCCTTAATTGCAGTGCAAAGGTATGACTTTTGTGATAAACTGCCAAATGTTTTAGCAAAAAAAATAAGATAATGTAGTAAAAACACATCAACCAGTCCTTTCTACAGGGCAGAGAGAGGACTGGTTGACGTAAATATACTTTTTTATACAATGCCTTGAGCCATCATTGCACGGGCAACCTTCATGAAACCTGCAACATTTGCACCACGGATATAGTTGATAGTGCCGTCTTCACGCTCGCCATAACGCACGCACTGAGTGTGAATGCTGTGCATAATTTCGTGCAGGCGCTTGTCCACGTCTTCGGCACTCCATACTATATGGGCGGAGTTCTGGCTCATCTCCAGGCAACTGGTGGCAACGCCGCCTGCATTTACTGCCTTGCCTGGGGCATAGAGGGTTTTGAGTTTCAGGAAAAGGTCAATGGCCTCGGGAGTACATCCCATATTTGATATCTCGCCAACGCAAAGCACACCATTGTCGGTAAGGTTCTTGGCATCCTCTCCATTCAGTTCGTTCTGCGTGGCGCATGGTAAGGCTATATCCACTTTCTGTTCCCAGGGACGACGTCCAGGATAGAAGGTGGCAGAAGTGAACTTGTCGGCATAGGGTTGTACGATATCATTTCCGCTGGCACGGAGTTCCAGCATATAGTCAATCTTTTCGCCACAGATGCCATCGGGATCGTAGATGTAACCGTCGGGACCGCTTATGGTCACAACCTTGGCACCCATCTGTGTTGCTTTGGTGGCTGCACCCCATGCAACATTTCCGAATCCGCTGATGGCTATGGTCTTGCCCTCTATGCTATGGCCTGCACGCTGGAGCATTTCACGTACAAAGTACAAACCTCCGAAACCTGTTGCTTCGGGACGTACAAGCGAACCGCCGTAATCCAGTCCCTTGCCTGTGAGTACACCGCTGAAATCGCGTGTGAGTCGTTTGTACTGTCCGAAGAGGTAACCGATTTCCCTGGCACCAACACCTATATCTCCTGCAGGGATGTCAACTTCCGGACCTATGTGGCGGAAAAGCTCGCTCATGAAAGACTGGCAGAAGCGCATGATTTCGCTATCGCTCTTGCCACGTGGAGAAAAGTCGCTGCCGCCCTTGCCTCCGCCCATGGGTAGGGTAGTGAGTGCATTTTTGAAAGTTTGCTCAAAGCCCAAGAATTTGAGGATGCTCAGGTTTACACTGGCATGGAAGCGAAGTCCACCCTTGTAGGGACCTATAGCGCTGTTATATTGTACTCGGTATCCGAGGTTTACCTGCACCTTGCCCTGATCGTCTACCCATGGCACACGGAACGTGATAATGCGTTCCGGTTCAACCAGGCGCTCAAGCAGGGAGGTACGCTCCCATTCGGGGTGCTGGTTGTAGACATCTTCAATACTGACAAGCACTTCACGTACGGCCTGCAGATACTCTTGTTCTCCTGGGTGTTTGGCCTCTAAGGAGGTCATGAATTTCTCAATGTTTAGCATGGCGAATGTGTATATTTAAGGTGTAACTTTTATTTCTCTTTATCAACGCCAAAACGTTTTAGGATAAAGGATGGGTAGCAACGGAAGTATACTCCGAAACTGAATGGTATGCGGAATTCGCTTGGAATGGAATATCTGCCGTATCTTGGGCAGAGGCAATTACAGGACTTAATGTTAGGCAAAATAAGATTATAATACTTTTCATGAAATGGTTTTTATGCTTCTTTTGCACTGCTAATTTAATAATAAAAGAGGAATTGGACAAAGTTTCACGTATTTATTTTGCATTATGGACACTTAATTCTATCTTTGCATTGAGAAAAAACGGATATGCAGATTCACTTTGCCCCTTTACAAGGATATACAGATTATGAGTATCGATGTATACATGCCCGCTATTGTGGCGGCGTGGATGCATATTACACTCCTTTTATTCGATGGGAGAAGGATGGAGTGCGCAACAAGGATATTAAGGACTTAATGCCCGAGAATAACGAAGGTTTGCATCTGATTCCGCAAATTATCTGCTCGGACACGGACGAGTTCAACCGTCTTTCGGATGTAATACAGGAAATGGGTTACGGGGAAATTGATGTAAACATGGGTTGCCCTGCTCCTATGCAGACCAAACAGAAACGAGGAAGCGGCATCCTTCCATATCCCGATGCGGTGCAGGCTTTACTGAATGAAATGACAAAACGTCCAGAGGTTCGTTTCTCTGTAAAAATGCGATTAGGATTGGAAGACCCTCATGAATGGAAAGTACTGACGCACATGCTTAACTCCTCCTGTCTGAGACATCTGACTCTACATCCCCGTATAGGCAGGCAAATGTACAAGGGAGAGGTAGACATGGATTCTTTCCATGACGTGTATGATGCCATACGCATACCTATAATATATAATGGTGATGTCACAACTATGGAACAAGTTGCATGCTTGTCTGAAAAGTTTCCAAATCTCTATGGTATAATGATAGGCAGAGGCTTGTTGGCACGCTCCACTTTGGCACGCGAAAGTATTCTGGCCAAGGAGATAACCATGGGGGAACGCATGGACATATTGTTGCAGATGCATCAGGACATGCTCGACTATTGCACACGAAAATATAAAGTTGATTCGCAGATTCTCCTGCACATACACGCCTTCTGGGAGTATCAGGAAGGTCAACTTGAGCGTAAGATTTGGAAACGGATAATGAAGGCAGGCAATATGAAAAACTATTTAGAAGCAATACGTAAACTATGAAGAAAGTATTTCTTGCTATTGTTCTCGCCCTTACACACCTTGGGATGAATGCACAAACGTCACTTCCCAAGGTTTACAATGAGAACATAGATCCTATCAAACAGATTGAGCAAGCCGTAAGCAAGGCTTCCAATAATCAGAAGAACATTATAGTGCAACTGGGTGGCAATTGGTGCATCTGGTGTCTGAGATTTGCAGACTTCATCAGCAAGGATGCAGACATCAAGTCTACCATTGACAAGAGTTACGAGTACATTCATGTAAACATCCCTCGCCGGGGTACACCTCAGTACGAAGCTGCCGAACCCTTACAGAAACGTCTCAACAATGCCGGCCGTTTTGGATATCCTGTATTGGTTGTCCTAAATCCCTTTGGCAAGGTGCTGCACATACAAGACAGCAGTTTCCTGGAGTCAGGCAACACGTATGACCATGCCAAAGTACTCCGTTTCCTTAAAAATTGGACCCCCGAGGCGCTAAAGTAACTTTCCGGAATTTCGTATTTTGCCATTTCTGTGTCTTGATTATGCAGATACGTAAAGCAACATTTTCTGATATTCCGTACCTGTTGGAAATCTATGCACCATACGTTAGGAATACGGCAATATCTTTTGAGTATGCAGAACCTACCGAAGAGGAGTTTTCAAGGCGTCTTGCTACAATAGAGGAGAAGTACCCGTTTCTGGTTGCGGAGAAGGAAGGTAATATCATTGGATATGCCTATGCATCTGAGTTTAAGGGACGTGAGGCTTTTCGTTGGACGGTGGAAGTCAGTGTCTATATCAAGCAATCTGCCCGTCAATGCGGTATAGGACGCATGCTATATTCGGCATTGGAAAAAGATCTACGCAAGCGGGGATTCCAAAGCATGTGTGCATGTATTGCCTATACAGATTCTTCCGACGACCCGTTCTTGACAAACGACAGTGTTCTTTTCCATGAAAGATTGGGATTTCGGCAGGTGGCACATTTCCACCGTTGCGGATTGAAATTCTCTCGTTGGTACGATATTGTGTGGATGGAGAAACTTCTGGATGACGAGTTTTCTTCTGGCAGATGACTCAAAAAAGGGAAAATATTTGTTGATGTGTTATGATAAATATAAATGAAAGTTGTACCTTTGTAATTCAAAATGCGACAAAAGGATGATACACCTCAGGGACATCAACAAGACATACTTCGGAGCACAGCCTTTGCACGTGCTTAAAGGCATCACACTGGATATTGAGGAGGGGGAATTTGTCTCCATCATGGGACAGTCGGGTTCTGGTAAATCCACTCTTTTGAATATATTGGGTATCCTGGACAATTATGATTCGGGAGAATACACATTGGCTGGAACAAAGATATGGAACCTGTCCGAGTCTAAGGCTGCATATTACCGTAACAGGATGATTGGATTCATTTTCCAATCGTTCAACCTTATAGGTTTCAAAAATGCAGTGGAGAACGTTGAATTGCCCCTTTATTATCAAGGAGTGGGACGTAAGGAAAGACACCGTCTGGCCATGGAGTACCTTGATCGTCTGGGACTGGCACCATGGGCAGAGCATTATCCCAATGAGATGTCCGGAGGACAAAAGCAACGTGTTGCCATTGCCCGTGCCCTAATAACGAAACCTAAGATTATCCTTGCCGACGAACCGACAGGTGCTTTGGATTCAAGGACAAGCGTGGAGGTAATGCAACTCCTGAAAGAACTTAATCATGATCAGGGCATGACCATAGTTGTAGTTACTCACGAAAGCGGTGTTGCCAACGAGACAAACAAGATTATCCGCATACAGGACGGGATAATTGGTAAAATTGAGATAAATGAGGAGCACAACGCTTTGCCATTCGGTATAAACGGATACATGAAATGATTGAACTCCTGAAGGAAATATGGGCCACGGTGCGACACAACAAGTTGCGCACAGCATTGACCGGTTTTGCTGTAGGGTGGGGTATCTTCATACTCATATTCCTGCTCGGTGCCGGTAATGGCCTTATCAATGCCCATATGCATCAATCGGACCGTTTTCTGGCAAATTCAATGGTTGTATTCGGTGGCATGACAAGCAAGCCGCACAATGGTTTCGATCGTGGTCGACGCATAGAACTTGACAATAGGGATATGCTCACCACATCCAACAGTTTTCAAGAAAATATCGGGGAGACAGGCGCCACGCTCTGGAAAGGTGGCAATACCTTTAGCCTTAACTCAAATTACATTGCGGCACAGAACATATGTGGTGCTTATCCCGTGAAGATGAAGATAGACAAGATAAGGATGGTGCATGGTCGTTTTGTAAACGATATAGACATACGCTACAAGCGTAAGGTGATTGTCCTTACCCAGATGCAGGCAAAGGAACTTTCCAAGAACGTGGTTGAATTACTTGGCAAGTACATCAAGGTGAATGAAACAATGTTCCGAGTTGTAGGCATCAGCAAGGACGATGCTTCTGGAGAGAACAATACCGCATATTCTCCCTTTACTACCATATCCACCATATACAACTACGGTCACAGGGTGGATAGGATAGAATTTACCATTGACGATGTTTTCACAGAGGCAGAAAGCGATGCTTTCGAGGAGAGATACCGAGCACGCATAAATGCCAATCACGATGCAGCTTCCGACGATGAAAGTGCCTTATGGATATGGAATAGGCTTTCACAAAGTTTGCAGATGAACAATGGTCTTGATATTCTTCGCACGGCGTTGTGGGTGGTAGGCTTGTTTACCCTGCTCAGCGGCATTGTGGGCGTGAGCAACATTATGCTCATCACGGTGAAGGAGCGCACGCGTGAGTTCGGCATTCGTAAGGCCCTTGGTGCTGGAACATGGTCCATACTAAGGATGATAATTGTGGAAAGTGTGGTGATAACAACATTTTTTGGCTACACAGGCATGCTTTGTGGTGTGCTTGCCAATGAATATATGAATGCCACTATCGGTCAGGAGGTGGTAGATACAGGTATCTTCCAAGCGACTATGTTCCTTAACCCTACGGTTGGACTGGATGTCTGTGTTCAAACAACTCTGGTGATGATAGTTGCTGGCACCATAGCCGGTCTTATTCCCGCTCTTAAGGCGGCACGTGTAAGGCCTATTGTAGCACTTAATGCCAAATGATGCGAAGGGAGGCAAGACCGTATGACAGAATTTTTGAGAGAGATACTTGACACCATATCCCGCAACAAAAGTCGCAGCTTGCTTACGGGGTTCGGCATCTTTTGGGGTATCTTCATGCTTGTGAGCCTTATCGGAGGAACTCATGGCCTCAAAGAGCTGCTGAATAGTAATTTCAGTAATTTCGCCACCAACTCGGCTATGGTGTGGGCAAGACCTACAACCAAGGTTTATAAAGGTTTCCAGAAGGGCAGGTCATGGCAGATGACCATGGATGATGTCGTACGTGTGAAGAATAACGTTACGGAACTGGACGTGGTCACCCCTGTTCTATTCGGAGGCAGCAAGTTGTCCGTGTTTGAGGAACATAGTTTCAACGCTAACGTAAACGGTGTTACACATGACTACCAGAGGGTTTGTACCCCCGAAATGAGATACGGACGCCATATCAATGCCATGGATATTGTTCAGGATCGCAAAGTGTGCGTTATAGGAAAACAGGTGTATGACAACCTTTTCCCTGATGGTGGAGACCCCTTGGGCAAGAGCATACGCATAGATTCTACTTACTATCGTGTAGTTGGAGTTGATGTGAATCCTGGCAATTTCTCTATTGCCGGACGCACAGACGAAAGTATATTGGTACCCATTAGCGTGATGCAGAGGGTGTACAATTATGGTAACGAGATTCATCAGATTGCCCTTACGGCCAAGGATGGAGTAAAGATAGGTCTTGTTACAGATAAAATCCGCCAGACGATAGCACGCCACCACCTTATTAGTCCCGAAGATGAACAGGCAGTTTCCATCTTTAATACAGAGGTGCTTTTCGGCATACTTGACAGCCTGTTCAAGGGTGTGACTTTCCTTAGTTGGCTTGTAGGCATAGGCACTTTGCTTGCTGGTGCCATAGGTGTTAGCAACATCATGATGGTAACCGTGAAGGAACGCACCGTGGAGATAGGCATTCGACGCGCCATAGGTGCCACCCCCAGGATGATTCTCACGCAGATTGTATGTGAAAGTATCGTGCTAACGGCCGTTGCCGGAATGATGGGTATTCTTCTTGCGGTATCTATCCTTCAGATGGGTGAACTGGCCAGCACGACCGATGGAGTGACATCTGCTCATTATCAGGTTGATTTCTGGACGGCAATCCTCGCCACACTGCTTCTCTGTCTTATGGGTGCACTGGCAGGTATGGCACCTGCACTTCGTGCCATGGCAATAAAACCAGTGGACGCAATGAGAGATGAATAATTTTATAATATAGGGAAATATAATACAACGGACATATATGAAAAAGTATTCAAAACTGTTTTTTGCCGTCATAGCCCTTGTGGTATTCGTCGGTACATTCCTGTTCCTTTGGCAGAAGTCTTTGCCCAAGGAGATTCGTTATAATGAATTCACTCCCCAAAAGGAAAACATCGTTAAGAGTACCATTATTACGGGTAGGATAGAGCCTCGAGACGAGGTGAATGTGAAACCCCAAATAAGCGGCATCATTTCTGAGATATATAAGGAGGCCGGAGAAACCGTACAAGCCGGCGAAGTGATAGCCAAGGTGAAGGTGATTCCGGAGATGAACCAACTCACTACGGCACAAAGCCGTGTGCGTCTGGCAGAGATAAATCTGAATCAGGTCAAAACGGATTTTGAGCGTTACGAGCGTCTGTACGAGAAAAAACTTGTCAGTGCCTCGGAATACGAGAAGATGCGTCAGCAATTCAATCAGGCAAGCGAGGAAAAGTCTGCGGCCGACGATGCCTTGCTCGTGGTCAGCGAGGGTATTTCCCGAAGCAATGCCAGTGCAAGCAGCACACTTATTCGTTCCACTATTTCTGGTTTGATACTTGATGTGCCCGTAAAGGTGGGTAACTCCGTCATCATGAGTAACACCTTTAACGATGGTACCACCATTGCCAGTGTGGCAAATATGAGCGACCTGATTTTCCGTGGAAACATAGACGAGAGCGAGGTTGGCCGCATACATACCGGCATGCCCATGACAATTACCATAGGAGCCTTGCAGAATCTTCGTTTCAGCGCCTTGTTAGAGTACATATCACCCAAGGCTGTTCAGAGCAACGGTGCCAACCAGTTTGAGATAAAGGCTTCTGTATCCATCAGCGACACTGTGCAGATGCGTTCCGGTTATAGTGCCAATGCCGAGATTGTGCTAGCCGAGGCCAATGGTGTGCTTGCTGTCCCCGAGAGTGCCATAGAATTCAGCGGAGATTCCACCTTTGTGTTTGTAGTAAAGGGTAAGGAGAAGGAAAAGACGTACCTCCGCACCCACGTGGAGACCGGACTTAGCGACGGTGTCAGGATTGAGATAAAGAAAGGACTAACGGAAAAAGACAAAATTCGTGGTCCCCAGATTGTGGAGTAGCGGGGTAAAGACGGTTTTAGGTACTTTATATTAGAATTCAATAAAGTTATATTGTGGCAAAGAAAATAAAGATAAAGGAGAATTGGAAACTTTTGCCAGGCATCGCTCCGTCGGAAATGGATTTGCGCATCCTGGAGTTCCAGAACCGTGGGAAAATATGTCCTAGTCGCGAACTTATAAAGATGCCAGATCAGATTGAAGGTATCCGTCGTGCAGGTGCACTGAATACGGCCGTTTTGGACGAGGTGGCAGAACGTATCCGCGAAGGTATGTCCACCGATGAAATCAACCGTATTGTGCATGATTTTACCGTGAAGCATGGCGGTATTCCTGCACCCCTGAACTATGAGGGATTTCCCAAGTCGTGCTGTACCAGCATCAACGAAGTTGTATGCCACGGCATACCGTCGGAGGACGTAATTCTGGAGGAGGGCGACATAATTAATGTGGACTGCACCACTATACTTGATGGCTATTATGCCGATGCCAGCCGTATGTTCGTAATAGGCCGCACGACCGAGCAGAAACAACGTCTTGTGGACGTGGCATGGGAGTGCCTGAAAGTTGGTGAGAAGGTGTGCTCCGAACCCTATGTCTTTGTTGGCGATGTGGGCAATGCCATTCAGAAGCATGCTCATGCCAATGGTTTTAGTGTGGTGCGTGACCTTTGCGGACATGGTGTCGGCTGCCAGTTCCATGAAGAACCGGAAGTGGAGCACTTCGGTCATAAGGGAACCGGTATGTTGCTTGTCCCAGGTATGACCTTTACCATAGAACCAATGATAAACACAGGCACATGGCGTGTATTCATCGATGACGAAGATCCATACGGATGGGAAGTAATCACTGATGACGAGCTGCCCAGTGCCCAATGGGAACATACCTATCTCATGACGGAGAATGGTGTGGAAATCCTTACGCATTAATATGTTGAGTCTTCTCTTTTCTCGTACAAAAACAGCAAATATTTTAAAGAAATACTCATGATAATCTTAGGAATAGAATCTTCCTGCGATGATACCAGTGCAGCAGTTATCAGGGACGGAGTCCTTTTGTCCAATGTAACGGCATCCCAGGCGGTGCACGAATCTTATGGCGGTGTGGTGCCCGAGTTGGCCAGCCGCGCTCACCAGCAGAATATTGTGCCTGTTGTCGACCAGGCCCTCAAAAAGGCCGGTGTCATGCGCGAGGAACTTTCTGCTATAGCCTTCACCCGAGGTCCGGGACTTATGGGTTCGCTTCTCGTAGGTGTAAGTTTTGCCAAGGGATTGGCGGCAAGCCTTGGTATCCCCATGATAGAGGTAAACCACCTTCAGGGACACGTGCTGGCGCATTTCGTACACGAAGATGGCGAGGAGAATACCCCTCCACCGTTCCCGTTCCTCTGCCTTCTGGTAAGTGGAGGCAATAGCCAGATAATACTTGTACGCGCCTACAACGACATGGAAATCATAGGAAAAACTATAGACGATGCAGCAGGCGAGGCCATAGACAAATGTTCTAAGGTTATGGGCATGGGTTATCCTGGTGGTCCCATCATCGATCGTCTTGCACGCAAGGGCAACCCCAAGGCGTTCCAGTTTGCCCGCCCTCAGATACCGGACTATGACTACTCATTTTCCGGTCTCAAGACCTCTTTCCTGTATAATCTGAGGGAGTGGGTTGCCGAAGATCCAGACTTTGTAGAGAAGAACAAGGAGGACCTTGCCGCCTCCCTGGAGTATACTATTGTTGATATCTTGATGAAGAAATTGCGTAAAGCGGCCAAGGATCTTTGCATTAAGCATGTGGCTGTGGCAGGTGGCGTGAGCGCAAACACGGGACTTCGTGAGGCCTTTCTCGACCATTCTCGACGTTTCGGATGGACCGTCTACATTCCCAAGTTTGGTTACACTACGGATAATGCAGCAATGATAGCCATGGTGGGTTGCTTCAAATACAGAGACAAGGATTTCTGTTCGATGGACAAGCCAGCATATTCCAGAGTGGAGATTTAGTTGGTTAATTGTGCTTTATGTGTAAAAAAAACTGATATACTGACTTTTTCTTATAGAAATATTTGCATTATTCGCAAAAAGACGCTACCTTTGTGCCCTGTTTGGAAGATGTTATTGGAAAAGTAACAAAAGAAAGGAAGATTAGAAATGTCTAAGATTTGTCAAATTACCGGTAAGAGAGCCATGGTTGGTAACAACGTGTCTCACTCAAAGCGTCGCACAAAGCGCACTTTCGATGTGAACTTGTTCCACAAGAAGTTCTACTATGTTGAGGAGGATTGCTGGATCAGCCTGCGCATTAGCGCTAGTGGTCTGCGCTACATCAACAAGGTAGGTCTTGACGCTGCATTGAAGAATGCTGTGGCTCAGGGCTTTTGTGATTGGAAAACTATTCGTGTAATCGGTTAATTTCAGGAGGAACTAAAACATGGCAAAGAAAGCTAAAGGCAATCGCGTCCAGGTAATCCTGGAGTGCACCGAGATGAAGGAGAGTGGTTTGCCCGGAACATCACGCTACGTGACAACCAAGAACCGCAAGAACACTCCCGAGCGTATGGAACTCAAGAAGTACAACCCCATTCTCAAGAGAATGACTGTACACAAGGAGATCAAGTAATTTAACACCCAATCACTCAGATTAAGTTATGGCAAAGAAAACAGTGGCTACTCTGCAGACAGGTAAGACAGATGGCCGTTCCTACACCAAGGTTATCAAGATGGTCAAGAATGCATCTGGTACCTATTCTTTCGATGAGCGTATGGTCCCCAACGAGGCCGTAAAGGATTTCTTCAAGAACTAATCCCTTGCTCCTTGTACTTTTACCAATAAAGATTTAATCCCCAGCCTCAATAGGTTGGGGATTTTTGTTGCAGGATAATAGCGATTACTGCTTTTTGTTATTGTCTGTTCTTGTCAATACGAAGTCGGTAGCGGAAATCCATTCGCATTCAGGTTCTTCGCCAACAATGTCAGATTTAGTGGTGATGCCGTACTTGACATACTCTCCCTTCTTTACTCTGATGTCACGGATGGTCATCAGTTGCCATCCAAAGCCCCGGCTGTTGTGGGCATAAGCTATTTGTTTGCGAATGGAGTCGTTGCATAGTTCTGGATAGAACTTCTGAACCTCGGGCAATGTTGTATTTCCGCAAGCCCACTTCCAAAGGTTGCCACCTTCGTTATCATGTGCTGGTATGGATACCATATTCTCGGTGTATTGGTTGTCGTGCCCTACCTTTATATATAGGTATCCACCCTCGTCCTCGGCTCTGACTAGTGCACACAATGTGTAGGTGCCGGGTTCTATGGTATCTGTCTTTTCTGCGGTAAATTCCAGAAGGTCATAGTCGCAGGCATCCAGATAGCGCTTCTGTGCATCGCCGGTGGGGTAGTCGCCTGCCCATGTGCAACGGTTGCAGGTGTTGGTAATTATGGTGAAGCCTGTTTCGTCCAGATACGGAATGTCCAGATGTGGCTGAGGTTTGAAGGTAGAATTGTTAATACTGTAGGACTTTCGTCTTATTCTGGGTCTGTTCTCCATTCCTT
>JAZLAC010000038.1:0-139478 GCA_045612965.1 Bacteroidaceae bacterium
CTGAATTTTATTAGTAACTGAAGTAAGAATCTTATCCAAGCCTGATTGGTTAAACCTTTGTTCACAATTATTGATTAAACTATTATCCAAATGCAGATGCATATTAGCAATTAACTTATATATATCAGAATATACCTCCAACCTCTTTTGAAGTATTAAGTTGGAATATTGAGATTTAATTTCTTTGTTCTTTATGTATATAGTTAAACCAGCGGACAAAATACCGACGATAATTGGGACAAACAATGAATCTAAGAATTTTATGATGTTTTCAACACTTATTTCCATCTTTATAAATTATTTTCTTATACGCAAAATTAATATTACTAGTTGATAACAGCATGGATACATTTAGTTTAAATTAAAATCATTCAATTCTCACCATATCCGCCAACTGAACAAAATAATCATTTGACCAGATGTCTAACTCCTTCGGATTGCGCACAAAAGGAAGTACATCCTCTTTTACTTGCTTTATATCAGCGGTAGAAAGGCGTTCCTTGAGCTTGTCTTTGAATAGCTCTGGAGTAATCTCCTCGTTATTGAATTGCTTGCATCTTTCTGCCAAGTGTGAAAAATCCAATGGAATATTATGGCGTACATACCACTCGAAGTCGTACCAATCGCGTCCCTTGACTCTATTTTTCCACGCGCGATATACCAGGGCGTGCATCTTGCCGGCAAACAAATCAGGCAGGGTGAAGCAACGAGTCATAAATGAATGTGGTTGCAACAAAAGTTTCTGCTCTGTTTTGAAATTCAATGGAGGACAGGTATCAACCTCTATCTTGATTTTTATAGACTTCTCTGTTTGAAACATTACATCATACACATCGGTATTATCTTTCAAGAAAGCAGATTCTACCTTGCCGAAGTTCTTCTTGTCCTTCTTCTTGATTTCTACCTCACGTCCTACCAAAGCAAATGCATCAACAATGGGTTGGAAATATTTGCTGAAGTCAAATGCATCATCCTGTGCTAGAAGAGAAAAATCCATATCTTCACTGAAGCGTTGCAACCCATGAAAGATTCTTAGACATGTACCGCCATAGAATGCTGCAGATTCAAAGAATCCACCACTATACAAACCTTCAAGAATCACCTGTTGGTTTACTTCAAAAATAGCGTTTCGCTTATTCTGCTCTGTCGTCAGATCATATCGTGACAACATGCTATCGTAAATTTCATTCTTCATCGTCTCAGAAACTTTAATACTGTTGCAATTGAGTCGGCCTTCTTGCCTACCTTTATATACTCCTCAAGAATAGTCGCGTCAAACTTATAGAACTCATCCATATCCATTCGGATATCATGCTCAAGATAGTTTTCCACATCCTTCAAAAAGCGCAGATTGACCTTGGAAGAGTTTGCAATTAGGTCGCACAAAGCCTTTTCGGGTGATGCTATCAAGAAAGCATATTCGCCCTTATGCACACTTCTTACTCCAACGGAGAAAGCATCTCGGGAAATGTACTTGTAATCATAATTCCCTATAGGAGTCTGAAAACTTCGAGAGTGCTTTACCGTCATTGATTGATGCGTATACACAGCCTCTGGAATCAAGCCATAATATCTCAATGCAGTCGACATGGAGATGTATGAAGGTGCATAAAGATGATTTGCTATCAATTCATTTGAAAGAGTCTTTCCCGAATGATCAGGGTTTACGACATATAGTCCTCGCTTCAATCTTATAATATACCCGTTCTTCTCAAGCCAAACCACCTTCTTATCTGCATACTTGAGCTCAGGATATAGCGACTCGATGACTGAAGTCGTTATAGGGATAGCTCCTATTTCCTTTAATTGTCTATTCATATCGCAAATGTAGTAATATTTTGAACAATAAAAGAACTATTTCTTCCTTTTCTGTTCAAATATTATCTATTTTCACATTTTCCACCTTAAAACAACCCCTTTATTTCACATTATCCCATATTGTTCTAGTTGTAAAAATCACATTTTCCCCGAATTTAATCCTTGCTGGGCAAAAGAAAAATTCAAAAACTTCTCTTCTTTTGAGAAGCAAAAAGACTGTGATTTGGCACTTCTCGGAAAATCCTACTAAAAGGAAGACGAATATAAAGAAAAGTATAACATCTGCAAATGAGAGGGACAAAGCCCATTTTTAAAGAGTGTAAAGCCACTGCTATGACAGACCTCTTAAATTTGGTGATAAAGCCAGTTTGGTTTACTCCTATTCTATATATACATTGGACTAAACTAAACCACTAAATTTAATAGCAATCGCAGGTGCAATTTCAGCTCCAATTAAAGGCAATTTTACCATGCAACGAAATGCAAATATGCTAAAAATTCTAAAAAAAGTGCGTTTTTGCAGATTTTATTGGTTTCTTTGCAAAAATGCAGTCCCCAGTCTGTCCCCTCGAACGAGCTTTTGTCCTTCGGTGAAATCTCGTAATATGCTATGTATCTAGTGTTTACAAAGTTCTAAATGGGCGTTAAAAAAGACTCTGCATCGGGAAGTAACGATTAGTTAACACATTGATATTCAATATATTAGCAAATATAATACAAATCGATAATTTTAAGTTCAAACCACCCACTAACTCGTTGAATAACAATTAAATAGATTGGTTTTGCAATTAGAATAAGTAAAGTGCTAAAATTCAATTTTGTCCCTCGTTTGTGCCCCAGGCACTCGAGGGACGCAGTTTTTTTGTCCCTTTTTGTCTTTTGGGCAGCCATGTGATAATTTTGAATTCCGTTAAAATGCTTTGTATGAAGTGTTTAACATTTGCACCTAAAAGCGATTTTACTACGAAGCATATATTGGACATAAGAATGTGACCACCACGCAGATTTATGCCGACCTTGTGAACTCCAAGAAACGCGAAACTGCCAACAAGATTTCGTTAAAGTAGGGAGAAAGCCGTCAAAAGGTAGGGTGAAACTCCGAAAAGGTAGGGAGAATGAATAAGTATTTCTTCCTACCTTTCGTAAAATTGTATCAATAAATTACAATACTTAATGTGGATATTCCTGTTTCAATGATGTAATTACATCATCAACACTTTGTGTTTTCAGAATGTTAATTATTTCTAGAGCTAATCTACATTCTCTTTTAACAAAATCACGCTTTGCAGAATTTATTTTCTCTTCTAATCGTCGTTCTAAAATACTATTTGTTAGCTCCGAGTAGCCTTTTTTATAGCTATCAGTCATAGCATTCAATATTCGTATGTTAGCCTTAATAACTTCCAGTGAAATCTGTTCACTATTACATCTATCAATGTATGTTTGTATTTGCTCTATGCCATTGTTTGGTATCGCTAAACTATCGTTAGATTGTACTATAGGATGTTCTGTCTCATTGTGAACATCTTTAGTATTATGTAATCTACTGAATTTGTTAACGTTTTGCTCAAAGTATTTATCTAAATTTCGCAGAATCTTAGCATTTTCATATATCAAACTACCATTCATAAAATATAGAAACATTGTCATTAGAGATACTAATAGTCCTCCCTCATATGGATTAGGAGTGATCTTTGAACTCATTAAAATGAATGGATAGCTATTAAGTATAATAAGAATTATGTTAATAGATATCGATAACCACAAAAGTGTTTTAATTTGTTTTTTTTGTTTTTGCTCATTATTTTTATTAAACTTCCAATCACTTCTTATATTGTCTGGTAGAAGAATGGCCGGCCAATCAAGTACAAATTCTAAGAACCCAGAAGTTAGCACACAAAAAAACATCCACCAATCATAACTGTATAGAAGAATTCCAAGTAATGGGGCTGCAAAAACCAATACACTAAATATTGAATATAGTATTATTGTTTTAGTAAAATTAAATGGTTTTACAAATCGCAATTCCCATTTGTCTAATTCTTGTTGTTCATATGCAGAAAGCGGCGTATAAATACCTCTCGGCTGTTTTGTTTTTCTATATATGTAGTCGGCTCCTAGCAATCCACCTAGAAGCACTCCCTTTGTAATATCATCAGCAATTTTAGACCCAGCTCTGAAACTACGATTTAAGTCTACCCCAAACCCTCTGTACCCCATAATATATTGTTTAAAGATTTATAGTATTCCGTTGAGTGATAATTTCCTAGATATTAAAGATGGTATAATCTTTGATGTTTTATATCCAATAGAATTTATACGCTTTTGAGTTAGACTACACATTCGACAGCCACAATATATATGAGTTATTGCACCTGTAATATCTAAATATTCCTCACTCGAAGAAATAAATCTATATTCTTGCTCATATTCCCACTCTGGTGACTTAGTATATAATATAAATTTATCGTTGTCTTGAAAATACTGTTCAATGTTTTGTTCTCGTGTAAAAGGAGGAGGAAACTTACCATTATAATCAATCCAACATCCTTTGATTGTATCTGGGACTATTAATTTGTCTGTATCTATTTCAATGCATACTCCCTTATGATTTTGTGCATAATGTGCCCACATACTTGATATTCTCCAACCCTCTATATTATTTTTATTACCGCAGAAACTCACGAATTTATATTTCTTGTATTCATTGAAATACATAGTCTTTGGAGCCAAACTATCTTGTTCAATATTATGGTGATTTGGGTCCGCTTCGCCATATACAAATGTAGGTCGTCCCTCAGTCGGATCATTAGTGTTGAACAATGAAGATAATTTCAATTTCATTGTTGGTAATATATATTTGACTAATGTGTTGTATTTTGTATAATGATATAATTTCATACACAAATTATAATTGCATTTACATGTAGTATATTATTTACTCCAAAGATAATCAAAATTTCCTCAAATGCAGAATATGGTGTAAAAATAGAGTTATTATGACACGATAGGACAATCTACGACACGTGCGGTCAAAAGGCAAAAGAGCCATTTTTCGTGTTAATTATTCATATATCTTTGCTCTCTAACGATTAACAAAGATGACTATGAATAAGAGACATACGGAATATATTGCACTCTATTTGTTCGTGTTTGGAGCGATATTGCTCTTTGGTGTATTAGCGCGAAAGTTCGTGCTTGTCAAGGGGTATGATGAGTTCAGTGCGGCGGTTGGATTCTTCTCAACGGTGGTTGTGTTGTCGGCACTATATATTAGTCTTCAAATGACGCTCAATGAGTTGCTGCTGCCCCGAATGGAGAAGTTTCTGATGCGTTTCCCTGCCTTTCAAAAGTTGGAGGAGGTGGCAGTTGTTGCCGAGGCTACCGCTATCGTAGCCGAGCCAACCGAGGAGGTTGTTATTACCGAGACTACCCCACAGCCAACGGAATATGAGGTTTTGCGTGCCAATGCCATTGCCGAGCAAGAGCGTGCATCGCAGGCGAAATTGGATCGAGTTCTTGACTATACCAAGCAGACGATGGTTGCTTCCGTATAAATGCTGATATAGCTCTTTTCTCTGTAGCATTAATCTCTTCCCATTTGAAGAATTTAATTGTATCCTTTCCAAGTTGAGAACAATTATTTACATCAAAAAATATTCTATCTTCATCTTTAAATACAATATGTTCGTCTGGTTCATCTAAAACAGGATGAACAATTTTGAACCTATTAAGTGAGTATATTGGATTCAGAGGCTCTATAAGTGTTTCTTTTTCTCCTTTAACTGCTTTCGAATTACATCTGCCACATGCAGACACAAGATTCTCTGGTTCATATGTAAATTCTCGATGCCTACCTTTAGGTACAATATGTTCTATTGCTGTTGTTCCTTTTTCTAATCTGCCTTCACAAAAGGCACAATAACATTGTTGATTAGTAAGTGTTACCCTGCTAATTTTATTTCTAATAGCTTTTAACGAAGATTCTTTCCACATGTCTGGACCAGATTTTCCCGTCTCATAAATATTGTTTATGAGATTTAGCTCCTCTTCAGTAAATGAAACTGGTTTGACTTTTAACATGACTTTTGAATCTTTTCAAGTATTACTTTTAATGGGTCATTTCCGGGAAGTGTATATCGAGAAAGTTTTACAACTAAGTCTTTTGCCAAAGGAGTATTAATTAGCCCTTGTGACACTAGATTTAACAATTTATAAATATCTGTTTCGAAAGCATAATTTCTTGTATTTCTTACATGAAATACATTATATAAAATATCATCAACAGACCAGCAGAAAGTATTTAGATTTTCTGCAATATTTTCCAACTTCCCATTAGATTTCTCAAATGCTATTATTGTTGAATTATTTTCTTGTAAATCAGTAAGAATAAAATGTGAATGTGTGGCTATCACAAAATGGCAACTATGATATTCCTTAAAAATATCTTTTAACCATCCTATATAATTGATTTGCCAATTAGGGTGCGAACTGTTTTCTGGTTCATCAATAATGATCAAACTATTATCTTGAATAGTCGATAGTATTCCGATGAACTGACACAACAAATTAGTTTCGCCAGAACTACTATCCATAAAATTATAATTTTCAGAATTCTTATGGACTCTGATACTTGGGAAAGTTAATATATCTAACTTAGATAACAAATCAATTGCTTCAGCATCATATATAATTTCATCACTATTTATAATATCATATTCAAGCGTATATCTTTTTCTTTTAAAGTTATTAATAGCGATTTTGCGTAAAAAATCCGTTATAACTTTAATCTTATTATGCTGTTCTCTAACTTTTAAGAAAAACGTTTTTCCCCATAGGTCTGTTTCTCGTGATTGAAAATATTTTTTACGATTATCAAATATGTCGTATAACAACTCTGGTGACATATCTTTGCTCAAGAATACTTCTTTATGACGCATTCCATAACTAATCGTTAATTTATCTTGTAACCCGAGTTTTATAAGCAGATCCTTGAGCTCGTCACGAAATCCATTTTTGGATGAGATACTTGCAATAATATTATTAACCGTCTTCCTAATTAATGTTCTTGTACCAGTTGTATTTGGGCTTTTTTCATTACGAACTCCATTATATTTATAAAAATCATCACTATTTGCTCTGAACTTATCACTTATTGTCATTGAACTCGCAATAACATTATTAGGTAACTTGCATTCTGACGGATGAATTTCTTTCTCATTAACATCGCAATAGATATTATATCGCGCTCCTCTCCCAACAGGTTCTAAACCTTTAGGCATAGAGGAGATCGTATAGATATCATTATCTATCGAATATTGAATTCTGAATCTATATGGTAAATTGTTAGGTTGCGCTGCTTGTGATATTAATGAATGTATATAAGTAAAGATCTCAATTACAGATTTTAATATATGGCTTTTACCTATTCCATTTGCACCAATTATAACCGTATTGTAAATATCATCCTGAAAACCTAAAATCTCATCATTGCAAAAATCCAATGATAAAGATCTCAAAACAGGATGTTTGGATAGATCTAATTTTAATAATCTAAAACTCATACTTAGTATTTATAATAATACATAACTAACAATGTACAAAATTACTTAAAACTTCTCATACAGCACATTTTAGCACCTAATTTTATCATCACATCTTCCACATTTTGCGAAAATTAGCACTTTATCTCACCAACGCCCACCATCCAAAAGTTATTTTGCAGTTATATTTTGGTGGGTGATTCCACCATTATAACACCGATTTCCTTTTCCATCAAATGGCAATAAAATTACTTATAACTATACTACACCTGTACAAAACATCGGAATTTCACTCGTGTGGAGATTCTCAGGAGGTAAGAGTGTAAATGTCAATGCCGTAGAAAACGGTTCACAGAGTTTCAAAGAGGTTAAGGATATTAGATAACAACTTCACAAATATCAAACACACCAATGGCGACAACTCAATCGAGCAATCGCCATTGGTGTGTTAACGTAGATTTTACTTGGTTATATTATCTATGATTTTCATTGGCTTGATACGAATATTCATCAGGCAACGGAGATAAACGAATGACGAAATAGTATCACTATAGAACATCATAAATAATAGGCTCTAACTTGATAACCTATCATTCAAGCAGCTCTCAAATCTTTCAGAGGCTTATTATTTCCGACAGAGAGAAATTAGGCAAGTGGCAGATTTCACTCCCTCCAAAATAATAGATAGGTAAGAGTGTGCTTTAGCTATTATTGAATACCTAGCTACACAAAGAATATGGGACTCATTTCTGAATCCCATATTCTCTATTTACACAAAATTATGTATAGTGCCTTATGTAAAGTGTCATTATTGTTTAATATGCTGTCTAAATAGTCCTCCTCGTGTCTCCAGATCTATGAAATTAATATTAGCTAACTCTTCAATACTTATATTCTCCGTAAATTTATTATCAATAACAATAAATTGGAAATTCCATTCTTTCATATTACAATACCTAGCAAATGCATCTATAGTTCCAAATGTAACTTGTTCTTCTTCTGATACATTTTTATCGCCATATTTTGTACAAAGAGGTGAATCAATTATTAAGAGACGAGAAAATGCTCGTTCATTATTATAGCAATAATCTAATAATGCTATCATTACAGCAGTAAAAGTAATAGAGCGATTTCCTTTTCCATAACTTGAACGATGTCTACCTCCTATTAAAATGTCATATTTTTGATAATTAAAATTAACTTCAACATTTTCATTTATAAAATTCCATAATACAAGATTTTCTTTTACTAGATTAAGAAATTCTGTTGAAATATCTTGTCTCTGTCCTTTATTATTATTCTTGATAGATTTTAGTTCCTCTTGAAGTTTTTTAATTAATATTTTTTTTGTTTTAATGTCTTCCTCTAATTCATCATGTATAAACTTTTTATTTAAATTACTTTCAGCTCTCGTTAAGATTTCTTTTAATTCTGTCAGATCTGGATGAAGAATAGATATTTCCACATCAATATTCTTCTTTTGTTTTAGAAATTCTTCTATGCTTGCCGTAATATGATCTAATTCATTTTTCTTCTCTTTTATTAATGCATTTAAATCTTGACACTTATAATATATTTCATTATATTCGTTCTTTATTGCATTTGCGTATTCGGATGTTGAAATATCTGCTATCATATGATGTGCAATAGTTGAGCCACATAATGGACAATCAACATCCTTTAATTGATGTATTAAAGAGTTACCAGAATTGATAAATTGAAGTCTACTCATTTCCTCTTCGTAGTCAACTTTTAAACTATCTAATCGTGCTATAAGATGATCCAATTTCTTTCTCTCTTTTTCATATTCCCTTATATTTCCTAAAATCAGCTCACGATTATTATACAATGTTTCTTCTGCTGAAGCAACTTCAGCCAATTTATTCCTATAAGTTTCAATGAAACAATCATCTGTTAATGAAATATATCCTACATCTCCTAATGATTGTAACTTTAATTCCTCTTCTTTGATGGTTTGGGATAAATATTCTATTTTCCCATTAATACGTGATTTTTTATCAGATGGATTATCATTTGGTCTAAACTCACTATCGTCAATACCAGTCATTAAATATGCTATTAGGTTCTTTTCAACCCACTGCTGATTTGGAAGTATATTAAAAATTAATGGTGATCTGTCTTTTGCAGCAACTCTTGTTTCATCGACCATATATAAATGGCGAATAATAGAATAAGAGATTTTTGTGGGATTCTTGGTTTCTGATGATTTAGAATATATTGTTGGTACATTAGATACAGACAATAGGAAATCAGATATATTTATATTTGATGCCCCTTGACAACTATATTCAGTTGGCTTTTGTTGTTCATTATATTCACTCAATGAGCATTGGTAAACAAATACAGACATAGAACTTATACTTCTTCTTAATGTATATATCCTCTCATCGTATGTATGAATTTCAAGAAAGAAGTCTGTATAACCATCACCTTCTGGAGGTAATGTTAAATCTGCATTTCCTTTACCAAAAACAAAATCAATTATAGAATATAAAGTTGTTTTTCCTGTATCTGATTTTCCTAAAACCACATTGCACCCTTTATAAAAAGTTAAGCTCGAAATAGGAACATTTTTTCCTCTAGCTTCAAATTCTTTTATATATAATCCACTATTACTCATTTTTAATCTCAGATTTGACTATTAATGTATGAGGTTAATTCTTCTCTATTGATATCATGTAGAATGCTATCTGTTTTCTCTATTGCACTACATATTTTTTTTGCATAATCTTCGCTTAACAATTCTGTAACTAATGCAAAACCTATTTCACTTAATAGGTACAAATTTTCATTATTACTTATTCTACAAATTATCAATTGTTTAGACAGTAATAAATACAATGAATTATTAATGGTTCTTTCTAATCCAATATACGTAAGTTGATTATTTAAAGAGCAAATACTATCACGAGACATATAATCATATACAACAATACGCTCCTTTTCCATCATATTTTTATATACAAATAATATGAATAGGACTCTTAAAGAAATATCCAAAATTCCGTCTAGTATTTTTAATCGTTTACAATCCATTTTATCTTATTTTCATTTGAAAGTTGGTGACAAATACCTACACACACATTACTGTCTATTAAATGAGATATTAACATTGAACTTGGAGCATTATAAGTTCCTGCCTTATTCTCTATTGATTTTACTTTTGTAAACCCATCAGGGTAATCATCATCAAATTCATTCCCAATATGACGTTCTATAGATTTTGACAGGATACTAAATTCATCCGAATCAGGTGCTGTTGATTTTCTACTTGCGATTTTTACTTCTTCCGATTCATAAAATGATGTTCGAGCTCTATTTAAATGCCTAATATATTTATTGAACTTTGAATTATGTTTATCCATTGCATTTACAGAATATCCTGCATGTTCTGAATAAGCATCATTGAGATTCTGAATATAATTACGTTCTATATTATTGGGTATATTAGGAATTTCAAGACTAGTTCGTTTTATCATGTTAAAACCTCCTCCAAAATAATAAAAATAATATGGACTTTGGCGAATCCCTTCAATAAACCTCATTGGTTCTATTTTTTTACTATATCAAAATCAAATTCATCAATATAAGTAGACAATTTGTCATCTAATAGATTCCAATTATTGCCCACTTTTCTTTTGATTACAGTGTCCCAATCATTTTTTAATTTTATTTTAAGTTCCTTGCCTTTGTTATTAAGCAAATCAATAAAAGATTGACTCACATCATTTGGACATAGAATAAAATAACCTTGCGGCAATGGATAAGTATTATTGAAAGTATATATTATCAACTTTCCCATTTCTCCACATAAATCACTATAAGTCAGTGCTGATTGATAATGTTTACACTGATATAGGTCATATTTACCTTTTGCTCTATCATAATATGCCAAAATATCACGACCTTTATCTCCTGCTTGACCAACTCGATACACCTCTGTGTATTCTTTATTATTTAAGCAAGAAAAAGCCCACACACATACTAACTCCTCATAAGTGTCTTCATCAATTGAATAAAGTCTTTGTAGAGGAGGTATATTGCAAAGAACCCTTTCTTCATTACTTAACATATTAGGGGTGTTTGCTGTAGGTTGTGAAATAGGTTCCAAAATTAATGAATCCATTGTTTATATAATTTACATTTATTGTTTATTACTTTTATAACAATGAAATGATTCTATTAATGAATCACATTATTTTCTCTCAGCAACAAACCTCTTTAACAAAAAAGTTAGGAAGTATGGGAAGGTATAGAACTTGCCATTGAATCCGATATTCTTATATCCCAACTTGATACCGTATTTTACATCTGGATATTTATCTTCTTTAAGCAACTTGTTCAGCGATGCTGTTGCTCCATCATTGGCTTTTACTTCTACAGGAATGAGAGAATCAGCATCTCGCACAAAGAAATCCATTTCAAGAGAAGGCCTGTCGCTGCTATAATAATAAAGATTGTAGCCTTGCTTGACAAGCATATCTCCGACTATATTCTCGTATATAGCTCCTTTGTATGTGCCCAGATTCTTATTAGCTCTCAAATCTTCCTGAGCTTCCTCATCGAGTGAAGCAATCAAAAGTCCTGTGTCTTTATAGTAAATCTTATATAGTTTAGGATCATAGTTGCCCTTAAGTGGAAGTTCTGGCAGATTCAGACAATAGCAGACATTTATGACACCGGCATCTGCAAGCCATTCTACACAACCAACATAATCTCTGTTACGTGCGTTTTTACCTATCTTGGTTATCTGGAAACGTTTATTTTCTTTAGCCAGGAATGTAGAAATATGATTGTATACTGCTTTGACCTTAGCTTTATCTAGGCCCTCTACATATTTGGTGATATCCTCTTCATAGTCTTTGAGTAGCTGTTTCTGTATACCCAATGTACCGCTGAAGTTCTTATTTTTGATATACGTATTCACCACCTCAGGCATACCACCAATAGTAGCGTAATCACGGAACAAGCCGAATAGAACATCCATTTGCAATGTTGCAAGAGGTTTAATGTCCAACATGTGTTGATATAGCTCATTAATAAAATCCTCAGAGTATCCCTTGGCCCAAAGGAACTCCTCGAAATCCATAGAATGCATTTCATAATCTTCCTTATAGCCTACACTGTTGGATTCAATTTCCCGATAATTGATTCCCATCAATGAACCGGAACAGATAACATCGAAGCGTCCATCAAGCTTAAAAAACTTCAGTGAAGTAGCACTGTTGGGGCAAGCTTGTAGCTCATCAAAAAAGAAAAGAGTTTCTCCTGGGATAAACTTAAGCTCAGGATTTAGCAACGATATGTTTTTGAGAATAGTATCCACCTCAAAACCATCCTCAAAGATATTCTTATATTTAGGTTGCTCTACAAAATTAATCTGTATAACAGTTTTATAGTTTTGACTGGCAAACCACTCTATTGAGCGTGTTTTTCCAATCTGACGAGCACCTTTGATAATAAGTGGCTTCCTGTCAGGATTGCTCTTCCAATCCATCAAATAGCTATCAACCTTTCTTCTAAGCAGTTTATCCATATCTCAATTTATTGATTACACATGCAAATATAGTGCTTTTCACATAATCCGCACTATAAATGGGTAATTATTTCACGTTTTTATAACAAAACATATCAATATTTTCACATTATCCCATATTGTTATAGTTGTAAAAATCACATTTTCCCCGAATTTAATCCTTGCTGGGCAAAAGAAAAATTCAAAAACTTCTCTTCTTTTGAGAAGCAAAAAGACTGTGATTTGGCACTTCTCAGAAAATCCTACTAAAAGGAAGACGAATATAAAGAAAAGTATAACATCTGCAAATGAGAGGGACAAAGCGCATTTGAAAGGAGTGTAAAGCCAATGCTATAACAGACCTCTTAGATTTGGCGATAAAGGCAGTTTAGTTTACTTCTATTCTATATATACATTGGACTAAACTAAACCACTAAATTTAATAGCTATAACAGGCACAATTTTTACCTCAAATTAAAGGCCATTTAACCATGCAACGAAATGCAAATATTGAGCAAACGAGCGAGATAAACAAAGATTTCTTTGTTATTTCACAGCGAGTGAAGCAAATATTCGCCGTTTACTGCAAATATGCTAAAAAATCTAAAAAAAGTGCGTTTTTGCAGATTTTATAGGTTTCTTTGTAAAAATGCAGCCCCCAGACTGTCCCCCAGGAATTTACACAATGCGACATGAGCCTTATAACACGCTGACATTAAACAATATACATAATATCATAAGTTGTAAGTAAATATGTTGCATCGGGAAATGATTTGTTGTAAGCAACAGTAACTATTTAGAGTATTAAATATCCCATTTTTTATAATTAACTTACGCAAAGTTTCGACACAATTCGTTTTAGACAATTTATATCACGAAACATTTCACTGCACCACAAATACTCTCCAGCTGCCATCTTTTTCACCGCGCTCAACATACTTCTTCTGAATCAATTGGTCGAGTAGTTTCTGAATGGCAGTAATGCTGATTCCTGTAATCTCGCGCATATCTGCCAAAGTGAGTGTTGGCTCGGTGCGCATAGCATTTAGTATCTTCGTGTAATTTGGTGTGCGAAATGCTATTCGCTCGCCATCGTACCACCACACATTTTCATTTTTCTCGCTTACAAACAAGACGTCATTGTATACCTCGGTAGCGACCAAATCATTGAAATATTTCAGGAACGGACGAATATACTACAAGCAACCAAAACTACCTGCGATGGGGTACTTTGAAAGTACATCATCAGTTCCCTGTTCTAAAAACTAATTGAATACTGAATACCTGCGTGCGGGTATCATAGAGAAAGGGGGCTTTCATATCAATTCGGGCAATCCGGCATTCCTACCCTATAGTTCTATTCCTTATCTCGAGGGTAACGTCCATATAGCTACGTTTGCCTTCGATGTAGGCGGCATAGAGGGTCTCGGGGTCACGGCCTTTGAGAATATGGCACTTGCCGCATAATTCACAATTATGCAGGCATTTCCAGGCTTCCTGGACATAGGCTCGCCTTTCTTCACGGGTGGAGTTGTCAATCTTCGGAGGTTGCATAAGATCTACAAATTAAAACCAAATCGGATTTGCGTTAAACGATCGCCACCTTTATCACACCGTCCAGCTTGTTCTCGAAGATGCGGTAGGCCTCCTCTATCTCGCTCAAAGGGAAGCGGTGCGTGATGAGCGGAGTGGTGTCTATCCTACCCTCTTCTATCAGGCGAAGAACCTCCTCGCAATCGCAACCGTCCACCCCTCCTGTCTTGAAGGTGAGGTTCTTGCCATACATATCGGGCAAAGGAAGCACCTGAGGCTGGTCGTAGAGGGCTACCACGGTAACGATGGCATTCGGTCGGGCACACTCCCATGCCAGGCGGAAGGTGTCATCGGCACCGGCCACTTCGAGCACCCTATCCGCACCTCCGTGGTCGCTATGCTTCAAGACAAAGTCCTTGCATTCTTCGGAAGTGGTAAGCAATACATCGGGATAATGTTTTTGCACAAATCGACGTCTTTCTTCCGACTTCTCACAAACGATGATGCGCTTTGGCTTATGAAGCATCACGCAAAGCAGGGTGCAGATTCCCGTAGGTCCTGCTCCTATGATCAGTACGGTGTCCTCCCTGGTAATCTCCGATATGCGAGCCGCCCAGAAGCCTGTGGCAAGGACATCGCCCACGAGCAAAGCCTGTTCATCGGTCACGCTATCGGGGATGCGGTTCAACCCTTGATTGGCAAGCGGTACACGCACGTATTCCGTCTGTCCGCCATCTATGCGGCATCCCAACGCCCAACCGCCATTCGGGTCGGTACAATTGTTCACATAGCCATTCCGGCAGAAGAAGCACTCTCCGCAGAAGGTCTCCACATTCACCGTCACCCGGTCACCGGGCTTTACGTGGGTTACCTCCGCGCCAACCTCCTCTACCACTCCCACCATTTCGTGCCCAACGGTGATGCCCGGCACCGCACGAGGCACGCTCCCGTGCTTGATATGCAGGTCGCTGGTGCAGATGCTGCTCATCGTCACTCGGACAATGGCGTCGGTGGGTTCAATCAATACAGGCTTAGGTTTCTCCACCCAAGCGAACTTTCCCTTTTCTATGTATGTGTATGCTAACATAATCTCTAATAATTAATAGGGGTAAATTCCATTATATCAAGCATCTTGAACAAAACTCCTTCAATAGAGGAATGCCATGACTGATGAAAATGGCCATAATACCAATGTGTAATAGGATGGGCATCATAAACAAGACGGTCATATAGTCTTGTCATTGTTTCTCGTTCATCCTCTACGTCTTTCAATAAGTTTTCATCTGAAGCAGCAAAAGAATACAATCCGTTCTTGTTTATCAGCTCGCAGAAGTCTGGAGCAGTATGTGTAACTACTGTATCAATGGCAAACTTCTGGTTTATCAGAGTGAGCTTTTCATCATTATATACCGGAGCTTCATCGGACCAATAAAAGTTCTTACTAAATTTATCTTCTGTATTGGAGTATATTCTATGCTTTACGCAATAATTCTTCCATTCTTCCATACGATATCGACGGTCAATTGTGATTCCACCACCAACGCAAAGTATTGTATGTTTGCAGGCCATAAGAATAGAATAGTCGGGAATAGCAATAAATCGTTTGTGTTTGAATTGCCTGCCATCAAAATAAAGAGGATTATCATGATTGCCACGCACGAATACAATCCAATTATTGGCCTCGTTCATTCTTTTAGCATTACGCCTTGCCATTTGCTCGTAATACTCCTTCTTTTCAAATCCAAACCCACAATCACCAGCCACTATTAGCACGGTGTCCTTCATTTGATACTGCACACAAAGTTTATACACCAAGAGATTGAAGTCTCCATGGATATCCCCTGAGACAACAGCATTTCGGGCTTCTGGAAAAGATAAAGTATAAACCTTATTCATAATATTCTCTATTCCCTCGGCCGAAAACGGCAAGCCTCCTTCTACAACCAGTTTGGACTATAAACTGGCGACAGAAATCTTCACTACTGGAGCCACAGAACTAACCGCCTTCGGCAGAAAATATGGCGATGCGGTCTATTTCTCCAACCTCCAGCCGTGGTCGCCGTGGTAAATCATCTGGCGGGTCATGCCACCGTCTATGCAGATGTTCTCGCCCGTGATGAAACCCGCCTTGTCGCTACAGAGGACCAGCACCATGTGGGCAATGTCCATGGGGGTGCCCACCCTGGCGGCCGGTTGCTGAGTGGCATCGGGACCCTCGTAAGCGGTGTATGCCGTGTCTATCCAGCCGGGCGAGATGGAGTTCACCCTGGCCCTGCCTGCCAGACTTACCGCCAAAGCATGTGTGAGTGCGGCAATGCCACCCTTGGCGGCGGTGTAACTCTCGGTTTGAGGCTGGCTCATGCGGTCGCGCGAGGAGGAGATGTTTACGATGGAAGCACCCTCCGCCAGATGCGGCATGAAGAGCTTTACCAGATAGAAGGGTGCAGCAACTCCCACACTCAGGGCATACTGAAACTCCTCGTATGTACATTCGTCTATGCCCTTCATCAGAGGCAGGGCATTGTTAATGATGACATCCACCTTGTCGTGCCTGCCCAGCACCTCGGCGGCAAAAGCCTCCAGAACCTCCTGCTTGGAGATATCCCCAACGAAGTGCTCTCCCTCCTGCTTGTCTATCACATAGACGATGGCCCCCTGTCCTCGGAACTCCTCGGCAATGCATCGGCCAATACCCTTGGCACCGCCTGTTACTACGACAACCTTATCCTTGAATGTATCTTCTTGCATATAATCTTGTCTTTTTATTTCATCAACATTACTCACCGATTCTCACGTTTTCTATCGTACACAGATCCCACAGAAAACACAGAATTTCACTGATTTATCTGTTCAATCTGTCGAATCAGTTGACAATATTCAAAATCTCGTATCAGGGGTGTTCCGTTTTAGAACTCCCCTCCTCATGGCCACGTTCTGCTTTGCCTGGACTTGATACGGCCCTCTACCGAGAGAATGGCTGAAGGTATGTTTCGTCCCATCATCCTCTACCACATGTCCAGAGATGGCCTGCGCCCTCTTCACCCTAACCTCTCTTCGTTAAACGTTAAACGTTAAACGTTCATCGCTCACCGCTCACCGCTCACCGTTAAACGCCCCCTCATTAACACGATACAAAGATACGAAAAACATTTGAAATACACAAGCATTTTATGCGCCAGTTTTTGCTCTCCCGACATTGCATTCTTAGATTCTTGCAAGGTAAATTTACTATTGTCATAGGAGATTGTTACATTTTCAGTATTTTGCCGCAGAAATAGAGTTTATGGAAATGCCGTGGTTGCTTCGTGCCTCCACACCGATGGGTTCCATGGACTCAATTTCATTGATGATGCCACAAATATTCTTGCCACCCTGGTAGAACAGGAACGCACTCATTTATGGTAACCGATGTGGATAAAATCGCTCATCCGCTCACCGCTCACTGTTAAACGTTAATCCCTCCCCTTTTCCCGCAAAAGTCAACGAAACATGGGCAGGAAGTCAACCTTTCAGTATGGAAAAGTCTTGTAAACGCGGATGTTTCCCTTAGACAGTTTATCAGTGTAACAAACTAAGTTTCTTATTATCAGCGGTTTATTAACACGGCGTTACAGCGTTACAGCGTTACAGTAAGAAAATGTACTATTATCTACTGAAGACTGAAAAGCATAAAAAATAGTTTTATTATAATAAATTTTCTTTTAGGGTTCTGGCATAGCGATGATTTTAACTGTAACGCTGTAACGCTGTAACACATAGCAATGTAAAGATAATTCAACCTTGCCAAATGGGGTGGTACTTTAAGGATAGCCGCAATGTTGCTGAACACAAACGCAAAAGTGCGAGCGCATATTACATTGATAGTCAAGGCGTTATTTTTAACATACCACCCCCTGCACCTTTAGGTTTCAGTTCTCTTTTCCGTTCTCACATCGCCCGTGAGATGCTGACATATTGTCATGCGCCTGCTCATTCATGTTCACGGCTGATTCCATGCGAGGACCGAGCCTTGACGATACGAGGATTTCCCCGCCCTGCACCGGGCACACAGAGATGTAAAGTATTTTCATAAGAGGCGGACGGTTCATTGCCCACAGATGACACAGATTGGACAGATTTACACTGATGATGCATTATATCTCTCCATCTCGTTAAGGGAGCGGAGGTAATTCGTGGCCAAAAGCAAATCCTTCACTTTATTTCACTCCAAATCGCCATAAGTCACTCCAAGTCACAATAAGTCACTTTCTGCCATTTTTGTGCCGTATCTTTGCATCAGAAACGCTAAGATACTCACGCTCGGGATACTTAAAACAAGTTTTAGTCTCCACTCGCTTAATCGTATCTTTGCAGTATCAAAAGTTTAAAGTTTAACGTTTAACGACTTCGCTCATCCGCTCATCGCTACCCGCTCTCACCGTAAAAACAACCGCTCATTGCACACGCCGGCACAGGTGTAATGTCCAACACAGAGCATATTTTACATTTTATGTAAACAAAACTTCTCAATTTAAGATATTTTTTATATCTTTGTAGAGGAAAACCTAACCTAAACACTAAAACAACAGATATAGAATAACATACACACAGAAAGAAACATCCAATCCATACTGGTACACCTAAATTAGGACCTTAGAGATAGTCATCAGTCAGGTTTGGCAACGGATGTTCGCGTCGATTTGGGGCGCGGACAGGTAAGTTGTTGACTGATGATGGCCGTCCTAAGCCAAGGTGTGACACTTCCCCCGCGCCCTCTTTTTCCAAGAGGGCATTTTTTTTGTGCCATAAATCGACCGGATCAGTGGCAAAACATTCTGATATTATCAGCAATTGCCCAAAGAAATAAAGTTATTATGGCAAAGAGATAAGGCTAATAAGCTGTTTGCCAAACAATTATACAAAACAAAGGCACCGTATCGAAATGGTGTACTAATAAAAGTATCATTATATGACTAAAATAGGAATCGATATTTTTTCAGGTGCTGGAGGGCTTAGTCTTGGAGCAGAGATGGCTGGTATATCTGTACGATACGCTATTGAAATAGATCCTGACGCAGCTAAGACATTTAAAAAAAATCATCCAGACGCAAAAGTAATCTGCGAGGATATTAGAAAAATAAATCCAACAGATCTTATTGATGTAAATAACCCCGTTTTTATAATTATGGGAGGCCCTCCATGCCAAGGATTTTCTATGTCTAACACCATTTCTAGAAATATGGATAATCCAAAAAATTTCTTGTTTAAGGAGTTTGTAAGATTTGTCAAGGAAATAAAGCCAATATGGTTTGTTCTGGAAAATGTTAAAGGTCTTACTAGTATGAATCAAGGAAATACTCAGCATCTTATTGAAGATTGTTTTAGAGAACTTGGATATACAGTAAAATCAAAAGTATTATGTGCATCTGATTATGGTGTTCCTCAGAATCGACATCGTTTTTTTATGGTAGGAAATCGTCTAAATATCGACTTTGATTTTCCCAAAGAAGCTAAGGAAAAAATTTCTGTTATTGATGCTATTTCCGATTTACCATCATTAACTAATGGAGAAATATTAGAGGACGCTCCATACACAAAGTCCATATCAGAAGTAAGTGAGTATATAAAACTTATGAGAAAAGATTCTATTTCTGCGACACAAAATTATGTCTCAAAAAATAACAATCTGGTTATAGAAAGATACAAACATATTAAACAGGGAGAGAATTGGAGTTCTATTCCTGAACATTTGATGCAAAATTATGCAGACAAAAGAAGATGTCATAGTGGAATCTACAAACGCTTAATTGCAGATGCCCCATCTGTAGTTATCTCGAATTATCGTAAAAGCATGTTAATACATCCCTTTGAACATAGAGGCATTTCGGTTAGAGAAGCTGCTCGACTTCAAAGTTTCCCCGATAACTTTACATTTGAAGGATGCTTGTCACATATTCAGCAACAAATTGGAAATGCTGTCCCTCCTTTATTATCCAAAGCTGTTATACAACAAATTCTAACTTACGAAATATAATGCATGGGCACATATAAACAAAGCATTCCACAAGCAGACACTCTGATGGGCTCTATGCGTTCAATGGGTTATTCCTTTGAATCTGCAATTGCTGACGTTATAGACAATAGCATTAGTGCAAATTGCAAAGTAGTAAAACTATTTTTCCCTTCAGAGCCAACAGATGATCTTGTCGTAGGGATTCTAGATGATGGAGTTGGAATGTCTGCTGATGTTCTTTTTGAGGCTATGCGATATGGAAGCACTGACTCTGAGAAAGAAAGATCTGCAAACGATTTAGGACGATTTGGATTAGGCATGAAATCTGCTTCTCTATCTCAGTGCCGAATCCTAACAGTTGTAAGTTTGCACGCAGGAAAACTTAGTAGTTATTCTTGGGATTTTAACTATATAAAAGAGAAAAAAGAATGGGTTGTTCAGAAACTATCACAAGCAGAAATAAAGGCACTTCCACATATAGACTCACTTCTTGAATTCCCTCATGGAACATTAGTGCTATGGCAGGATTTTGATGTACTGGATAAGTCAAGCGGTGGGCTTGTATATGACACACTCGTTGAACTAAAAGATCTTGTTGCCAAAAATCTCGCCCTTATTTTTCATAATTTTTTATCAGCAAAAGGTAAAGAAAACATTAAAATATATGTGAATAAAGGCAAGGTAAAACCAATGGATCCATTCCTTGAATCACATCCTAAAATAACAACAAAGCCAGAACGTTCCATAGCTATACGAGATAGCAAAGGTAAAGAACGTCAAATATGGATAAAGCCATATATTCTACCATTTGCAACAGATTTGAACGAAGAGCACCGTAGGCTAATCGGTGGAATAGAAACATTGAGATTAAAACAAGGCTTCTATGTTTACAGAAACAAACGACTAATTATTTGGGGAACGTGGTTTGGAATGAAACCACGTGGCGAACTGACAAAGAATGCAAGAGTCAGAGTTGATATTCCGAATTCCCTTGATGACATTTGGAGCATCGACATAAAAAAGCAAACAGCATCTATTCCTAAACAAATCCAACGTCAGTTGAGACAAACGGTAATAGACGCAATGGATATTTCTGTCAGGAAGCAAACACATCGCGGTAGAAGGGAAAACGTTGACGATATTGATTATATCTGGGATAGAATGGAAGGTCGTGGCCAAACATTCTATTACCAAATCAATCGCGAGAATAAAGTGTTTCAAATGGTCAAGAATCGAATGTCAGAAGATGATTATATTCTACTTGATATACTCCTAAAAGAGATTGAGCAAAATGTTCCAACCCAACAAATATACATTGATAAATCTAATGATGCGATATACCAAGAAGAACCAGACAATCGTTTAGATGAGGTCTATCAACTTGGAGTGTATATGGTAAACATGGCGAAATCTTTTGGGAAAAGGTCAATACCAGAAATTGTGTCTGACCTGATGAAGACAGAACCTTTCTGTAAATATAAAGACATCGAAAATAAACTCTTGGAGAACTACAAAGATGAAATTAAATAATGAACAATATAACAACATATTACTCATGATTTCTGCTAAGTTGGGACTCATGAAAGAAAACTCTGGTTTTGTCCCAACGTTGGAAAACATCGTGCCATTGATTGAAAGCATTATTAGTTTCTCTGGAATTGAGTGGGATGAAGATGACAAAAAAAAATTACTGGAAGAAGTAGAGTACAGAGAAAAAATCACACACGTATTGGGTGATATAATATATGATGACTATGAATTAAGAAAATGGTACTTCAATGAGGCTATTGAAGACAACTATTTTTGGGGACGATATTACCAATACTTAAAGGAACTCGGCTCAATAGACGATAAAAGTATCTGCCTTCTACATGAGAAAACATTGCCAGACATTATGAACTGTCTGTACAATCCTAATGAAGAGTTTGATGGCAAACGTTTAAAGAGAGGGCTGATAATTGGTGATGTACAATCTGGCAAAACAGCGACATATTCAGGTTTGATCTGCAAGGCTGCTGATGCTGGATACAAAGTTGTTATCCTTTTGGCTGGTATAACTGAAAGTCTACGTCAACAAACACAAGAACGTATTGACGAAGGTATTGTCGGTTACACAATTCGCAAGATTGACAAACAAATTCGAGAAGGAAGAGTTGGGGTCGGTAAAGACAACAAACAACGTAGAGCAAGCTCATTTACGACATGCGTCAAAGACTTTGTTAAGGGTAGTAATTTGATTTCTACAACACTATCCGAGCACAACTCTCTGGTTCTGTTTGTCGTTAAAAAAAATGTATCTGTGTTGACAAAATTGCATGATTGGCTTAAGAACCAAAACATTGATGTCCGCACAAATAGCATAAACCATCCAATGCTTCTAATCGATGACGAAGCTGACAATGCATCGATAAATACAAAGAAAGACAACACTGACCCTACAAAGACAAATGCAATTATTCGTAAAATTTGCAATCTTTTCCAAACCGCAAACTATGTAGGCTTTACCGCGACTCCATTTGCAAACGTTTTTATAGATCCGGACTCTGTTGATAGCATGAAAAATGCTGATTTATTCCCAGAACATTTTATTTACACACTACCAACACCTTCTTCATACATAGGAGCTGATAAGATTTTTTATGAAGATAGGGAGTACTATCGCAACTTGCGATTTATAACAGACATAGAAGAACCTGACTACAGCTCTGATGAGTACAGGGAGAATACAAAAGAGAATATTGATAAACTGAATGCAGGGACATTTTACTATCGTCACCAAAAAGAATGGAATGGCATTTTACCAGACTCTCTGAAAGAATCCATTTATTGCTACTACCTAGCTAACGTTGTTCGAGATCTTAGAGGGCATGTAGCTAAACCAAGAAGCATGTTGATTAACATGTCACGTTTCGTAAAGGTGCAAAGCGTAATTAAGGAAAAAGTTGATGAGATACAGGACAACTTTATTCGTATAATTAAATACAATTTTGACGAGGATAGTTCCCAAAACGTTCAATTTTCGTTGTATAAAGAATTAAAACATCTATGGAGCAAGCACTTTTATTACATTACTGATGTTTGCTTTGAAAATGTAATAAAGAAAAAGAATTTGTTAGGAGCGGTATACGATATTGAAACCGATATTCCAAAAATGAAGATTATCGTTGTCAATGGTAGTAGCGCAAGCAAACTGGATTATAAATCTAATCCATCACTTAGAGTTATCGCTATCGGTGGACTTGCTCTCTCTCGAGGTCTAACATTAGAAGGTCTGCTTGTCAGTTATTTCTATCGTAATACCGCTACGTTTGATGTATTGATGCAGATGGGACGCTGGTTCGGATATAGACCACATTATGATGATCTATTCCAAATTTGGACTAGCCAAGCAAGTGCAACATGGTATCGGGAAATTACAACAGCATCTACAGAACTGAAGGCTGATATAAAGAAAATGTTTGAGCAGCACCTAACCCCAAAAGACTTCGGAATCAAGGTTCGTGACTATTGCGATGAATTACAGATAACAGCAAATAATAAGATGCGAACTGCGTATGAATTGTTGATGATGGAATCCTACTATGGCAACATTTGCGATACTCCCTATCTTAGCGTAAAGGCTGAACACAATAAGGATAATTGGGAACAGGTATTTAGTTTTGCCAAACATCTGTTTGAAGAAGG
The DNA here is from genome assembly GCA_045612965.1 of Bacteroidaceae bacterium. Lineage (GTDB taxonomy): Bacteria > Bacteroidota > Bacteroidia > Bacteroidales > Bacteroidaceae > Physcousia. Next base: position 24,107 of record JAZLAC010000038.1, read on the forward strand.
CTATAAATTTGGATTTGCAAACGTCGACAAATATAAGGGTAAAGATACTAATTCGAACATAGATAAATCCAGATATTTCGCTGATGTACCTAAAGCACTAGTCATTGATTTCTTATCTAATATTAAATGTTCATTGGTCAATATGAGGTTCAATAGACAAAACCTAATTGATTTCATTAGCGACGAAGAAACAGAAGGTGTAGACAAATGGGACATTGTGTTTGAAGGTGGTGATGGACAAAGCTTCTATGACATACCTGGATTGGAAATGATTCGTTGTCCAAAACGCCAAGTAGAAGAGCATGACCACGTCATTCAGATTTCAAGCCGTAGAAGGATTCTGGGCTTACGCGAAGGTAAATTCTGTTTGAAGCAAGAAGATATAGAACTGGCCGAGAATCGATGCCGAGAAGTTTGGGAGAAAGAAGGTTCAAATGTGCAAGGAAGAAGTGTTCCATTGAAGGCATATTTTGAACATCTTCCACACAGAAAGCCTATATTGATTATAATGCTTATCGAACCTATTGAACCAGAAAACAAAGAAGCAAATAAAAAAGCTATTGAATACATAGAAAATCTAAACGGAAAAAAGATGATTGCATTTGCCATCGGATTCCCTGGGATAAAAGAAACTGGAAAGACAAAGAAATATAAGGTTAACAAAGCATATTATCAGCTCAACATGCTTGATGATTCAGATGAAACAGAAGACGATGAAGAATAAACTGTCTGCAACTTTTGCTCAAGGTTTTCAGAGCGGAGCATTTATACGCGTTGGTGAAAATCGTGACATAAGCCTATTCGTCGGGAAGGACGAAAAGGGAAACTATGCCTTTGATTTTAGGGGGGTATATGCCCCTGTTAAAATAGCCCAGTCGGATGTGATAACTGTGCAACAAGGCAAGAGTGGCGAGAACTATATCCTTCGCTTCTCGTTATGTAACAATGATTTGTTAGAGTATTTTAGCACCTTTTGCCAAGACCTGATAGATTCCACTGAGTCTATCAAAAACGACGAGGACGCCTATAAAACTCTTTGTTCAAGATATTTCTCTTGGAAGAAATTATTCCGACCTAATAAGGGAGGAATGAATGACAATGAGATAATGGGATTGATTGGCGAACTTCTCTTTATGCTGGATTATATGATTCCACACTATGGCATCGAAATTGCTTTGAATAGTTGGATGGGGCCAGAGAAAACTCACAAAGATTATTCAACAGAGAGTTTCTGGTACGAAATAAAGGCCATAAGTGCAGGCAAAGATTCCGTAAAGATTTCCTCACTAGAGCAATTGGATGGCGATGACAAAGGATTCCTCGCCGTATATTGTTTAGAAAAAATGAGCCCGACTTTTAGCGGAATTAAATTGAATGCTTTGGTTCAAACTCTGATGATGAAGATGGGAACGGCCCAGAATAGAGAACTCTTCTTATCAAAATTGAGCCTATATGACTATGACTTCTCCCCAGAATATGATAATTATGTTTTTACAAACGTTGGATTCTCAATGTATAGCATAAGTAATGATTTCCCCCGTCTTAGTAGGAGAAACACGCCAAATGCAATTACAAAAATTCAATATGAAATATTCCTTTCTGAATTAGAAGAATATAAACTTTAAATCTATTTTAATATGGAAATCGAAGAATACAGAGCGCAATTCATAGATCAACTAAGGTTTGATGCAGATCACGAAGGTACGGAACCCGAAACTCAGTTTATTCTAAAAACATTAGAAGAACTCGAAACAATAGGAGAACTGAATGATCCAATGCCAATGTCTATTGAGATACGTGGTAGACGTGGACGTATAATGGCATTCGATGCTTATGCTTACGATGAAGCTGACAGTGCTCTTATTCTAATTGCCAGCGATTTCACTAATGAACGTGATACTGTTAATACCTTGACCAATACTCGCATCACTGATTTATATACTCACATGCGCAATTTCCTTGATGAAGCTATCAATGGTAAAATTAGTGATTATTGCGATGATTCTGATCCTGCTATAATTTTAGCAAAAGAATTCCGCAAAAAAGTTGGCAAGGGGATGTTGGACACAGAAATTCTTCGTTTTAAGTTTTATATACTTTCTAATTCCGTTCTCAGCAAGCAAGTTAAAAACATAGCTCAAGAAGACTTCCTTGAACGACCTGTTGAATTAAATATATGGACATTAGAGCGAATGTTCCAGACATTCACTTCAGACACAAGTGAAATTGTAGAATTTGACACTAAGGATTTTGATTGTGAAGGAATCCAATACTTGAAAGCTGACTTAGGCAACGATAGCGACTATGATGCTTATCTTGGAATTGTTCCTGGGAAGTTCTTGGCTGATATATATCTAAAGTATGGAAGCAAGTTACTACAAGGCAATGTGCGCGCATTCCTTAGCGTTAGAGGAAAGGTTAATAAGGGAATCCGAAATACTATAATAAATAATCCCGAAAACTTCTTTACATATAATAATGGTATTGCCATTGTAGCACGTTCGATAGGTTTCTCTACAGATAGAAAGAGAATTACTCATTTCAAGGATTTACAAATTATAAACGGAGGTCAGACAACGGCATCATTGGCAAATGCGATTATCCGTAAAGAAGATAGAAAGGGAATGGGGAATCTGTTTGTCCCAATGAAGCTGACTGTGCTGAATGTGGACAATGATATGTCGGAAGAAGATATAGAGAAATACAACGACATAACTAAGACTATTTCGAAATGTGCCAACTGCCAGAATCCTGTATCAGATGCCGATTTCTTCTCTAATCATCCATTCCATGTGATAATGGAAAAATTGTCACAAAAAGTGCTCGCTCCACCTGTTGCCGGCAAACCTTATCAAACTCGTTGGTTCTATGAACGTTCGCGTGGTAAGTGGGAACAGGAACAGATGAAATTGACACAAGCACAACGCAAGACTTTCTGTGAGAAAAGTCCAAAGAATCAGGTTATAAAGAAGGAAAAATTGGCAAAATGCTTAAATACTATCAGGATGAACCCTCATCAGGTTTGTCAGAGTTCTGCTATCAACTTTAATCGCTTTGCTGACTATGTCGAAGAACTTTACGATAAATCCAAGGAAAGCATAAACGAAGAGTTCTTCAAGAAGGGTATTTGTTCGGTAATCATGTTCGATGAACTTGACGTAATGGTTAACAAATCCGAATGGTATCCCAAAGGTGGCGACAAAGCGCAGATTATACCCTACACAATCGCCAAGTTAATGTCACTTCTGCCCAAGAATACAGACCTTGACTGGAAGACAATTTGGAACAAACAGACAATGTATCCTGCTCTTGCAAAAGAACTGATACATTTAGCTTTAGAAACGCAATGCTTTTTAAAGGAGCAAGCTGGTGGTGGTCTAGTCAGAACCATTTCTAGGACACATGCCGTTTGGGAAACTTATAAAAAAGTTCCGTATGAACTTTCCAATACGTTTATTGCAACACTAATTTCTAAAGAAGATACAATAGAAACAGAAAACGCTGCAAGACGAGTACACAAGTTCAATTCAAATATTGATGTAAGCGTTGAGATCTTCAATTTAGGAGCAGACTATTGGATGAAAGTACACAACGATCTTTCAAGAGAAAATATTCTCTCCTATGGTGACTTAGATTTCATCAACTCAATAGCCACTCGTATTATTTCTAGGATGAAACTTCCTACGCCGGCGCAATGCAAGCGACTATTGAAGATTGTAAACAATGCTGAAGACAAAGGATATATTATGCCATAATAACTGATTGTATGCCTGCACAAAGATATTATTATTCAGACAGCATTTCGAAATTCTTGACAAAGAATACTGAAGAAATTATTGGCAAGCTGACACTGGCCAGTCAGCATGACATAAATGACGACACATCTAACTCATGGGTGGAAGAAATCGAAATATTAAAACATACTTTAGCACCCTATAAAGAAAGAGGAAGTGTGTATTTCGAATATAATATCCCTCGTATGGGAAGACGTGCCGACGTTATACTTGTTATTGACGAGCTTATATTCATTCTTGAATTTAAAACCGCAGGTAGTAAATTTACTCATGATGCAATTACACAGGTATGGGACTATGCTCTTGACCTAAAAAATTTTCAAGAAGGAAGTCTGAATCGTATTATTGTGCCAATTTTAGTTGCTCCATGTGAAAAGGATAAGAATTGTAGCTTTACTCTTAATCATTTTGAAGATAATGTTTACGAACCATTACGAACAAATGCGAAGCGACTAAGTGAAGTTTTTTCTACTTCATTGACCCAAATACCTCATGAAGCAACAGAACATTCTGACGATAGAGACAAACAATGGGCAAAAAGCGGATACGAACCTACTCCTACAATTATAGAAGCGGCTATTGCTCTTTATGAAGAGAATACCGTAGAAGATATTACTAAACATGGTGGAGACATCGACAAAGCTTCAGCAGAGCTGTCTAGAATTATCGACTACTGTAGAGATAACAAACGGAAAGCTATATGTTTTATCACTGGTGTTCCTGGAGCTGGTAAAACACTTATTGGATTAAATACGGCTATTGACCAATTCAACAGAGGTGAAAAAGCAGTATATCTTTCGGGAAACTTTCCACTTGTAGAAGTATTGCAAGAGGCTCTGACCCGTGACTTTATAAGAAGAGAAAAAATTAAGGCTAAAAGTGAAGGCAGAAAAGCATGTACAAAAGAAGAGGCGAAAAGCAAAGTAAAAGCCTTTATCCAAATGATTCACCACTATCGTGACCTTTACCTTGAAGGAACAGAGGTAGTTGGCAAAGAGATTAAACCTATTGAAGGCTATTTCCAGAGCCATACAGACAAGGCATATATCCCTTCGGAACACGTTGCTATCTTTGATGAAGCACAGAGAGCATGGACAGGTGAAGAGCTAAAACGTTTCATGAGGGAGAAAAAGGGAATACGAGATTTTCCTTATAGCGAACCTGAGTACCTAATCTCATGTATGAATAGACAATTGGATTGGGGCGTAGTAGTTTGTCTTGTTGGTAACGGGCAGGCCATAAACAAGGGAGAAGCAGGATTAACTGAATGGATTGAGTCAATTAGTCGAAGTTACAAAGATTGGGATGTTTACATGTCAGAATACATGCTTCAATCAGGAGATGTTAGCAAAAGAGAACTTGCATTGATAAAGCAGCAACTAAAACCAAGAGAAGACCTTCACCTGAAGATGTCTATGCGTTCATTCCGTTCAGAGAAGGTTAGTATTTTTGTAAATCAACTGCTTGCATTGCAAAAAGAGGAAGCAACCGAAACTTTGAAGGAACTTGAAAATTATCCGATTGTTCTCACTCGCTCACTGGATAAAGCAAAGCAATGGTTACGTGAACATGCCAGAGGTAGCGAACGTTTTGGATTATTGGCTAGCAGTAAGGCAGAACGCCTAAAGGCAATCAGTATTAATGTTCGTTACCAACCTGATTTTGTTCACTGGTTCCTTGAGGATGACACAGATATACGTTCATCTAACGCACTCGAAGATACCTTAACAGAGTTCAAGGTTCAAGGTCTAGAAATAGATTGGGCATGTGTAGCATGGGATGCAGATCTACGCCTAAACAAAGAACAAACTGCATGGCAACACCACCAGTTGCGTTCTGGCACGAAATGGCAGAATATAAACAAAGAAATCAACCAGCAGTATCAAATCAATGCCTATAGGGTATTGCTAACCAGAGCCCGTCAAGGCATGGTTATTGTTGTACCAAATGGCGATAATGGAGTGCCACCAGATGAAACCAGAAAACCAGAATGGTATGATGGCATTTACAACTACCTAAAAGAGATTGGGATTAAAGAATTATAACAACCTTCCACCCTCTCGCCCCCCACCCTCCTGCATTCAAGTCTAATGAATGGTTCGTTTGGGAATGGATAGAATGGTTTATAAAAAGTGACCTAAAAAAAATGACCTAAAAGGTGAGTTGAAAACTCTTAAGACTATACTAGATATTATTTCGGGCAACCATAGAAGCGAAATTTCATCAATTAAATCTACTCTATAGAGCACTTTGATGATGAACCGAATGGGAACTAAACAAAACCTCTCCCCCCACAATGCCATGACACAAATACCTAAAGACTAAGCCATGAATGAAGAATTAAATAACAATGGGAATATAATTATCTACCAGACCGCAGATGGTTTGACAAAGATTGATGTGAAGGTAGAAAATGACACCGTTTGGCTCTCTCTTGACCAAATGGCAGAATTGTTCCAACGCAACAAATCTACGATTTCAAGACATATAAAGAATATTTTTGAAGAAGGTGAACTGAACAGAGAAGTGGTAGTTGTAAAATATGCAACAACCACTCAGCATGGTGCCATTGAAGGGAAACAACAAACGCATTGGGTAGATTGTTACAATCTGGATGTAATCATATCTGTAGGATACAGAGTAAAATCTGTACGAGGAACCCAATTCCGCATTTGGGCTACCCAACGTTTGAAAGAGTATCTCATCAAAGGCTTCACAATGGATGACGAGCGTCTGAAAGGCAATGGTGGTGGCAACTATTGGAAAGAATTGCTTGACCGCATCCGCGACATTCGTTCATCCGAAAAGGTTCTCTACCGACAAGTGCTTGATCTCTATGCCACCAGTGTAGATTATAATCCACGAAGCGATGAGTCTTTATTGTTCTTCAAAATGGTGCAAAACAAACTGCATTTTGCCGCACACGGACATACTGCTGCCGAAGTTATTTACGAACGTGCCGATGCAGAGAAGCCGTTTATGGGTTTAACCTCTTTCTCTGGCGAATTTCCTGCATTGAAGGATATTGGTATAGCCAAGAACTATTTGAACGAAAACGAATTGAAGATTCTGAACAACCTCGTATCCGGTTACTTTGACTTTGCGGAAATCAATGCCATCGAGCATAAGCCTATGTACATGAGCGACTATATTCAACAACTGGATGCTATGCTTACCTCAGGTAACCGTCCATTGCTTTCGGGTGCTGGATTAATTAGCCATACACAAGCCTTGGAGAAAGCTACTGCCGAGTACCGAAAGTATCAAAACAACATGCTTTCTCCTGTAGAACAAGCATATTTGGATACCATTAAGATTACAGCTAAGAATGTAAAAAAACAACGAAGAGGAAAGGATGAGAACTGATAAATAATATTACGAATGTTAAAAACAAGTTGGTAGAAGTGGAGATTTGATGAAGTTTGTAGAGAACACAACACAATGTCCAAAGTCCCTGAAGCAGATGGGATAAAGCAAGAATTAATCAATAAAATATTTTTAGTTTTATGTCTATATCAGAAGTCTTGGCTAAATTTGATGTTGTTGATAGAAAGGGTTTTGATGCACATGCTATTATTAGCGCACTTTCTACCGTGGATGAGCAAGAGAAGAATAAATCCGATTTTGTTTTTGAGTACTTAGCTTTTTCACTTGTTCCTTCTGGTAACAATAATTGGGGGACCTACTATGGTCCACAAATAACATTTAAAGACCAAAACGAGAATATTATTGAAGAACCGGCTTTAGATGATATAACAATTGATGCCGTACTGTATTGGGAACAAAGATATAAGGCAACTAATAATCCTTTGTTGACAATGACATACGCAGGTCTTGTTTGGGATTTTAAATTGAAAGTTTGCCACGAAAAAAAAGATTCAGATCTCTATCGAAAATATGTTGATAGCATGCTAAAAGTATGCAGAGAAGATTATGCTGACCATTCTCTTATTACCACAAAAGTACTGGAAAGATTATTTTATATAACAAGGGGACAAAATACAGATCTCTGTTTAGTGAAAACTGCATACATTGATTTCGAAAAAAAATATGCTACGAATAATTCTGTGAGATGTTGGGCATCACGATTCTTATTAATGCTAAATAATAAAAAGTTATTTACACAAGATGAAATAAAAAATATTGTTCAAGAACATGAACAGAGATTAACTTGCATGTGTAATTCAAGTGATGAAGTTTTAAATCCTTGGAATATAGAACAACAAGCTATTTTATTAGCTGATTACTATAATTCACAACAAAAAAGACAGGAAATAAAAAGAGTACTTAAATGTGTGGAACAAGCATTCATATCTGCGTCAGAGAACATGAATAAGCTTCAGTTACTAGGTAATTTAGAAAATTTACATGCGAAGTATAGACATTATTCATTAGAAGAGGAAGCCCAAAAACTATCTATCAAACTAATAGAATTAGGACGTGAGGCTAAGACTGAAATGCAATCCCATACGATAGAACTTACAATACCAATCGAAATACACCAACAGGCAGAAAAAATGTTTGGCTCTGGAGTAAAAGACAGCAAAACTCGTTTTTGCAATTTTGCTGTATATTTTATACCAAACAAAGCGTCAGAAAAAGTTACATTAGAAGAAGAAGTAAAAAAGTTTCCTTTAACATTTATGATGCCAAATAAGTTTTTAGATTCTAAAGGAAGACCAATGTTTGTAGTAGAACCTTATAAAAAGGACCAGGAGGGAAATCTTTTGCTTCATATTACTCAAGGTATCCATATAAGTGCTTTCTTTCTTGATATGGCAATACAGAAAATGCAAGACTGTGGCGGATTGACTACTGATATAATAATGAATGAACTTATTGAACTTTCGCCTATATTTGAAAAAGAAAGACACACAACTATACGGAAAGCATTGGATTTATACTTTTATGGAGATTATATGGTGTTTTGTCATTTAATAGTTCCACAAATAGAAAATGCAATATGTAATATAGTTTCATTATCAGGTTCGTCGGTTCTAAAACCTCAACGAAGCGGAGGTGGATTTCAGTTAAAAACATTAGATGATTTATTAAGGGATGATTCTGTGATATATGCTTTTAAAGAGGATGGTGCATACTATCTTCGTTTAGTTTTAACAGATCAGCGTGCTTTAAACATCAGAAATTCATTATGCCATGGTATCCTACCACCAGAGTCATTTGACAAAAATGTTGCAAATCGTCTTTTGCACGTATTACTGCTTCTTGGCCTAGTTAGATATGAATGGACACTGATTGAATGAGAATAACAAGTCGATGAATCGCCATCTCTATGCTAAGGCAAAAGAGTTACTTGATGGCTCTACCCCAACAAGTATTATCTCAGAAAAACGAAAATATTAAAGGCCTCAAATAACAACACCCTCCCTTTCCACTATGGACAAACTGACTCCAGAACAACGGCACAGGTGCATGGCTTCGATAAAGGGAAAGGATACGAAGCCGGAAATGCTGGTGCGGAAATTCCTGTGGAGACGTGGCTTTAGATATAGGCTCAACCATCCGAGATTGCCGGGGAAACCGGACATAGTGCTGAGGAAATACAGGACGTGCATCTTTGTGAACGGGTGCTTCTGGCATAGGCACGAGGGGTGCGGGGTGTTCGTGATGCCGAAGTCGAGAACCGATTATTGGCATGCAAAGATAATACGCAACCAGGAACGGGACAAGAGGGTGAAGCAGGAACTGGCAAGCATGGGGTGGCATAGCATTACGATATGGGAATGCCAGTTGAAGCCTTCCAGCAGGGACATGACTCTGGAATCCCTGGCTTACACGCTGAACAAGATCTTCCTGCTGAACCATGGAGCAAAGGGATATGATATACCTGTGCAGGAAACGACACCAAAGGTGGCGCGACACCAAAGGTGGCGGAGGAGAGTTCGGAGTACAGGAATGAACGGTGAGGGGTGAGAGGTGAGCGTTTAACGATGAAGGTTTAACGTTTAACGAATAGTTTCCGTTTCTCTGGCTCTCTGCGTTCTCTGTCGCGCGTAGCCGGCGACAACTCCAGCGAGAGCGTAGTTTTGCTTTGAGGTTCTGCGTCCTTTGCGTCCTTTGCGTGAGAAAGTAACGATTGCAGGGCCAAGGTTTAATGCACCTGCGGTGCGGTGAATAGCGACATTAGTCGCTGGTTGAGGTTTATGATCAACGGAGTTCTTCCTCTAATTCTTGATACAATGCAACGGGACCTAAATGCCATGTCTTTGTACTCTCGGTCTTAAGTTTTTTGTACAAATTAGAGGCATAAACCTTTTTAATGGCATCAACAATACTCAATCCCTTATACTCAACAAGCATGCTTGCCAACCAACTAACCTTTGAAGGTAATAGCAGATGCAGATTGGCTTGGTTTATTTCTCCTATCATAATGTGACCTCCTTAGCCTCGATAAATTTCAGGGTCTTTACAGCCTTGTCTGTATGAAATAGATATTGGTCTACCAATTTATATGCTTTTAATTCAGAGATGAGATTTTGCTTATCAATAATACCACCTTCATAAAGTGCAAATGCGGCATATACCTTATCATTGGCAACCGGACCATAAACAATATCAAAATCGTGATAGAAATCTTTGTTGGTGCGATTATTCATCACAAAGTCAACCCATTCTTCTGTTGGGGATTCAAATAGCATAGCATTAAGACTATTCATCAAGGTCTCGTCAAATTCGTAAACGTTGACATAACCAACCAGAGTGTTGGCATTTAACTTACGCATAACCCAGTCTTCTGCTTGCCTGAAAGACGTGGTTGTATAAAACCCTGAACCATAATCCAAGGTTCTGCTTGGGATACGAATCTCGGGACTCTCAACAATATCTATGCTTCCATGATAAAGAATCATATACCTATTATTTTCTGTCGTTTATAAATTCCTCAATATCTGCAACAAGCCATTGCCTGCTTTGAGTATGGAGAACATCAAAATAATCTTTCAGATAATCGAAAACACCATACTCTGAAAATAACAAGACAACTTCATCCTCGTTGATACCCTTTTCATTCATGTATTGTTCAATACAGAATGAGATAAAATATGTTATGTCTTTTAGATTCTTATCCATAAGCTATACAGGCATCTCTTTTTCTACTAAAACCGTCTTAATTTCATTAGGTTTCATACAAGACTATTTGACTTTCTTGGCAAAGATAGCAATAAATTCTCCAAATATAGCATCTTCCCGCATATTTATATCGTTTTACCGGTAATATACCTTTAATAAATTCTCTCTTCACACTGCACTTTGTGCACAATTATTTTCTATAATTGGATTTATACCCTTACCTTTGTACGGAATATTACGGAGAAGCGGGTGTTTCACTAAACCTCTTTACAAGAATTGGCAATGAAAAAGATCATAATCATAGATGGCGGCCCTCGGAAGAATATGAACACCTATCACCATATCATATACGTCAGTGCTGCCCGATAAGGTGTGGTGGAATCAAGACTGATTAATGTAGAAGGTGGAAAGTTTAACGTTGACAGAACCCTAACCATACATGGAAATACAGAAACTCCAAACGTTGATAGGACGCTCGGCCAAGGTGAAAGCCCTGGGACGATTGCTGGCGGACGAGGGATTGAGGGAAATAAGGCTGGAGGGACTGGTGGCAAGTTCGGCACCGGTCTTCTTCTCGGCTCTAACGGAGAAGTGCCCCGAGGTGCTCACCGCTCCCTACCTCTTCATCATGGACGATGAGGAGAAGGCGGGATACTTCTATCACGACCTGACACAGATACTGGGCACCAGCCAGGTGTTCTTCCTGCCAAGCAGTTTCCGCCGTGCGGTGAAGTACGGCCAGCGCGATGCTGGCAACGAGATCCTGCGCACGGATGCACTATCGGCGTTGACGAACGGTCAGCGCGATGCAGGAAGCGAGAGCAATCAAACTTGTTTGAATTGCCGAACGAAAGCAGATTCAAGACCGCGAGGCGGGATTAAAACGGAAAACGGAGAACTATCCACCCCCTCCGCTTCGCTCGTCCCGCCTGTCTCAGGGGGACAAAGGAAAACGGAAAACGGAGAACTTGTTCGTTCAACGTTCAACGTTCAACGTTCAACGCTCCCCGCTCATCCGCTCAACGCCCACCTCTTCGTGGTCACCTACCCCGAGGCTTTGACGGAACTGGTGGTGAGCAAGCGCGAGTTGCAGGACCATACCATTGCTCTGGCGGTGGGCGACATGCAGGACATCAGGGCTTTGCAGAAGAGGCTGATGGAGCAGGGTTTCCGACGCACGGATTATGTCTACGAACCAGGGCAGTTTGCCGTACGCGGTTCGCTGGTGGACGTGTACAGCTTCTCGCACGAGCATCCCTTCCGCATAGACTTCTTCGGAGACGAGATAGACAGCATACGCACGTTCGACGTGCAGAGCCAACTCTCGGTGGAGCGCCTGCAGGAGGTACGCATAGTGCCCGAACTGGCACAGAACCAGGGCGAGCGCATAAGTCTGCTGGAGTTCCTGCCCGAGAGGACACGGCTGGTGATGCGCGACCGTGCCTTCCTGTGCGACGAGGTGGAGCGCATCTGGCAGGAGGGCTTCTCCCTGTCGGCACGCATAGTGGAAATGGAGGAGGGAACTGCCGACAGGGACGACTCGGAAAAGCTGGTGCGCGAGCAGCTGCTTGTGGAGCCCGACCGCTTCCGCCACCGCCTGCTGGACTTCCGCACCGTACTGCTGGGCTCCTCGAGGGAGGGACAGGCAAACCTGTCGTTCGGCATCAGCCCCCAGCCCATCTTCCACAAGAACTTCAATCTGCTCACGCGCGAACTCCTGCGCTACCAGCACGAGGAATACGACATATACATTCTGGCCGACAGCACCAAGCAGACGGACCGCCTGGAGAGCATCTTCCACGACATGCAGCTGGGCATATGCTTCAAGCCCGTGGAAAAGACCCTGCACGAGGGTTTCGTGGACAACGACAGGAAACTGGTGCTCTTCACCGACCATCAGATATTCGACCGCTTCCACAAGTACAACCTTCGCTCGGAGCATGCCAGAAGGGGCAAGATGGCTCTGACGCTGAAGGAGATACAGCAGTTCCAGCTGGGCGACTACGTAGTGCACATAGATCATGGCGTGGGACGCTTCGGAGGCCTTATTACCATACCCGAGGGCGAGCGCATGGTGGAGAAGATACGCATCAACTATGATGGCGGTGGCGTAATCTACGTGTCCATACATGCCCTGCACAAGGTGTCGAAGTATAAGGGTCAGGAGGGCACTCCGCCAAAGGTGAACAAACTGGGCGGACATGCCTGGGAGAACCTGAAGGAGCGCACCAAGAAGAAGATAAAGGACATAGCACGCGACCTGATACGCCTCTATAGCCTCCGCCGACAGGAGAAGGGTTTCCAGTTCTCGCCCGACACATACATGCAGACGGAACTGGAGGCTTCGTTCCTCTACGAGGATACGCCCGACCAGCTGAAGGCCACCCAGGACGTGAAGGCCGACATGGAGCGCCAGAGGCCCATGGACCGCCTGGTGTGCGGCGATGTGGGTTTCGGAAAGACGGAAGTGGCAATACGTGCCGCCTTCAAGGCCGCAACGGATGGCAAGCAAGTGGCGGTGCTCGTGCCCACTACGGTACTGGCATACCAGCACTATCGCACGTTCACATCCAGGTTGAAGGACATGCCCGTAAGGGTGGACTACCTCTCCCGTGCCCGCTCGGCAAAGGATACCAGAGAACTGCTGGCCGACCTGAAGGATGGCAAGATAAACATCATCATAGGCACACACCGCCTCATTGGCAAGTCGGTAAAGTTCCAGGACCTGGGCTTGCTGATAATAGACGAGGAGCAGAAGTTCGGCGTCTCCACCAAGGAGAAACTGCGCCAGATGAAGACCAACGTGGACACGCTGACACTGACCGCCACGCCCATACCGCGCACCCTGCAATTCTCCTTGATGGGTGCCAGGGACCTGAGCGTGATACAGACTCCCCCACCTAACCGTTACCCCATACAGACACAGGTGTGCACCTTCTCGAGCGATGTGATTGCCGAGGCCGTGGGCTTCGAGATGAGCCGAAACGGACAGACCTACATCGTGTCGAACCGCATATCCTCCCTGCCTGAACTGGAGGGCATAGTGCGCAAGTATGTGCCCGATGCCAGGGTAGCAATAGGACACGGACAGATGTCGCCGGAGAAACTGGAGGAGATAATCCTGGGCTTCGTGAACCACGACTTCGACGTGCTCATCTCCACCACCATCATAGAGAGCGGAATAGACATACCCAACGCCAACACCATAGTGGTGTGCTCGGCACAGAACTTCGGTCTTTCCGACCTGCACCAGATGCGCGGACGTGTGGGACGCAGCAACCGCAAGGCCTTCTGCTATCTGCTTGCACCTCCGCTTTCCGGACTTAATCCCGAGGCACGCCGTCGCCTACAGGCCATAGAGACATTCTCCGACCTGGGAAGCGGCATACACATAGCCATGCAGGACCTGGACATACGTGGTGCCGGTAACCTGCTGGGCGCGGAGCAGAGCGGCTTCATTGCCGACCTGGGTTATGAGACATACCAGAAGATACTGTCCGAGGCGGTGAAGGAACTCAGGAACGAGGAGTTCCAGGACCTCTATGCCCAGGATGCCAACAATGTGGCAAGCGAGGCAAAGGCCACGGACTTTGTGGACGAGTGCCAGCTGGAGACCGACCTGCCAGCACACCTGCCAGAAACCTACGTGCCCACGAGCAGCGAGCGCATGCTCCTGTACCGCGAACTTGACCAGATGGAGCAGGACCACCAGATAGAGGCCTTCTGCACACGCCTGAAAGACCGCTTCGGACCTATGCCAAAGGAGGCAGAAGACCTGTGCAACCTTGTGCGCCTGCGCCGCCTGGGCAAGCAATTAGGTGCCGAGCGCCTGGTGCTGAAGAACGGACAGATGCGCCTCTACTTCGTGCAATCCGAGCAGAGCCCCTACTACCAAAGCAAGGAGTTCGGACAAATCGTGGCATACTATAGCGTGAATGCCGCCAATTGCCAACTCTCCGAGCGCAACGGCCACAAGTTCCTGAACATCGCCCGCGTGAAGAATGTGCAAATGGCCACATCCATACTGGAGAACATCCAGGCAATATCTATTTAACTCAACGACTCAGGAAACTGCGCACCAAAAGGGTATATTCCTGCGGATACCTGCTATAAGACAGGGCATGATCCACTCCCTCGGTGAGCCATATCTGCTTCTGCCCCTGGTGTGCCTCGTGCAGAGGGTGCACCATCCATGTGGGTACGAAATCATCGGCATCGCCATGGATGAAGAGCATGGGCTTGGAGCACTTTGCCACCTGCCGTAGAGCACTTGCCTCGGTAAAGTTCCATCCATACATTGCGTCGCATAGCACCGATGTGAGGTGCAGCAACGGGAAGGCAGGGAGCGAGAACTGGTTGGCCAATTCGCCCTGGAACTCGTCCCAGGCACTGGTGTAGCCGCAATCCTCTATGAAGTGAGTTATGCCCGTGGGCAGGTTCTCCTCGCCCGAAAGCATCATCGTGGTGGCAGCACCCATGGATATTCCGTGCACCACAATGGGAGTGTGGAAAACGGACTCTGCCACCTGGCACCATCGCAGGGCATCCAGCCTGTCCTTCCACCCCATCTGTATGCTCTCGCCATCGCTCTGTCCGTGTGCATGGAGGTCGGGCAACAGGATGTTGTACCCCATGGAATGGTGATACATATAGCCCAGGTGCATCATGTCCACGGCACAATTGCGATAGCCGTGTATCAATACTGCGGTGCGTGCCACGCCCAGCGTGTCATGCTTGGGATGACGAGGCATATACCAGCCATGCAGCCTGCGGCCATCCTCGGCCAGGATGAAGGTGTCCCTAAGCACCCCCTCGGCACGGATGGAGTCCATCCACTCCCTTGTCCAGGGATAGTATTCCTCCACCCTCTGCCAGGCCTTCTCCTCCGTCCACTTGGTGTGCCTGCGTGCCAGGGCATAATCCAGCATATAGAACGAGGCACCCGTCAGCAGCGCAACTATCAGCGCAATGCCCGCCAAACAGAAAATCAGTATCTTCTTCATAGTAATCAGATTTTTACAAATACACGGGCATTGTACATTGCCCTAAGAATAAGGAATATAATTAGGTAATTGCCAAAGGCAAGCCACACGCTGTACCAGTCGCCCAAATGGGGTTGCAAACCATAACTCAGGGATTGCACCACGCTACGGAAACTAACCACCTCGCCCAGCATATATGCCACAATGGAGTTTGTGCCGTATATCTTCAGCCACTTCAGTCCCCTGCTCCATCCCTTCACATCCACAAGCCAGTAGAACGGAACAGGGGCATGACCATATCCCAAAGGTGCAACCCCTCCCAGTCGGCATGCGAGAACCACTGCCCCACGGTCTTCAGCCAGGGCGCATCCACACGGGCGCATATCTGCATCAGTACCGGTTGGAAGAAGACAAGCAGAAACAGGTCAAGCCCACGGAGTATGTCCAGCGACTCTATACGTTTAGAAGGTTGTTGCATGGTGTATCATATTCATTATTTAACGATTATAGCACGGGGTTTAATTAGGTTCTTTAACTCTTAACCAAGTAGTTATTTCCAAGCATTTCTCTGCAAAGATACTATTTTTCCTTCAAACCTCCAACCCTAAATCTACGAAATAAATATAATCGAATAGCATTGCCTTGCGCTTGATGACCTTTAGTGAATAACCATCCCTCCACGCACTCAACAGAAATCCGCAGTACCTCAGTGTCGGAGTGCTGCGGATTGTGCTTCCTTATTATAATAGGGGAATGTAGATGAATATGTGTTTGACACGATCTTTGCACCTCCGAATACATCCTCGTTTTCAAAACTGACAATAGCATCATCATTGGTGATATAATAGATAATATTGTTGGGGATGTCATTGGGGATGCCATTGGGATGCACTACCTCGCCTTCCCCATTGTCCCCCCCTGCTCAATATCAGGAACAATATCCCCCTTGCTGCACGATGTAAGGTTCACATTCAGCATGATGCCTAACATCAGCATCATAAACAGTCTGAAAATCTTCATTTAGGTATATTCTTTTTGCCTCCCTGCTCCCTCCGTTCGGCATCCTAACGGGTATAAAATAAAGGTGTGGGAACCTATTGCAACGGCTACCCCCCCTGGATGACAGCCTCAATAACACCTTTTTACAGCAAGTTTTACTTCCCTGCACCGCCACATATGGCGGCAAATTCTATGGACAAAGGCAATACATTTTCCCGATATAACAAAAAGCAAGCGCACAGCGCATGGGTTTTGCAAAATTTCCTTACCTTTGTGCACGAATAGCACACAAAACGACACAAACACAGACACAAAGCGCAAAGCAATATGACAAAGAACATCTGCAATTTCATCTTCCACAAGCTCATGGGGTGGAAATCGTACGTCAGCGTACCGTACTTTGACAAGTGCATCTACTGCGTGGCGCCGCACACCAGCAACCTGGACCTGTTCATCGGGAAGCTCTTCATCACGGCAGCAGGCAGAAAGGGCGGCTTCGTAATGAAAAAGGAATGGTTCGTGGGACCGCTGGACTACATCTTCCGGCACTGGATGGGAGGAATACCCGTGAACCGCGGAAACGGCACGGCACTGATAAGCGAACTCATAGACATAGCCAACAGCAGCCAGCACTTCCGACTGGCACTCACACCCGAGGGAACCAGAAAGGCAAACCCGAAATGGCACCTGGGATTCTACGTCCTGGCATCAAAGGCAAACCTGCCCATAGTGCTCACAGCCATTGACTACAGGAAGAAGGAAGTGCACATGGAAAAGTACATCATGCCCTCGGGCGACAGGAAAGCGGACCTCAGGGAAATATACTCCTACTACGAAGGATACCAGGGTCGCCACCCTGAAAACTTCGCCATACCCAAACTCTGAACACACCGCACCACCGCGCCGCCAGCACAATATGCAACAATAAGCGAACAAAAAGTGTAAAACATACGATTAAATACAAATATAATTAGTATCTTTGCACGAGAGAAAACAATGCCACACACACACAGCAAAACAGAAACAGGACACCAACCCACGCATACTATGGCAAAGAAGTACTACGAAGGAGTGCCCCGATACAACGTAGCAGTGGACTGCATCATCTTCGGATTCGAAAACGGCAATCTCGAAGTACTGTTCCAGCACCGCAACATAGAACCCTTCAACGGAGAACTGACGCCCCTGGGCGGCTTTGTGCGTGAGGACGAGACACTGGACCAGGCAGCATACAGGGTCCTGACGGAAAGAACCGGAATAAAGGAACTGTTCCTGGAACAGCTGCAGGCATTTGGCGACATAGACCGCGACCCCGGAGCACGAGTCATCAGCATAGCATACTACGCACTGCTGGACAAGGCGCACTACGACACGGAACTGCTGGAAAAGTTCAACTGCCAGTGGGTGAACGTGAACGAGCTGCCCACCCTGCACTTCGACCACATGAAGATGATGAAGAAAGCCATACTGAGGCTGCAGGACAAGATATCGTACACACCCGTGGCGCTGAAACTACTGCCCCCAGAGTTCACATTGAGCCAGATGCAGAAACTGTACGAGGCAATACTGAACGAGCCGCTGGATAAGCGCAACTTCCGCAAGAAGGTGGGAGACATGCCATACTTCGTGAAAAACGGCAAGATAGACAAGAGCGGCAGCAAGCGCGGAGCAGCCGTCTACACCTTTGACTACGACGAATACCAGAAGTACAAGGACTATCACATGTAACCCCCTCCCCCCACACACCACACAGACATAGAGCAGCAGAAATAATTTATCATAAAACATACTATGCATTCCATCGAAACCCTTAACAAGGCAGCAGACAACATTCGCATACTGTCTGCAGCAATGGTAGAGAAGGCCAAGAGCGGACACCCCGGAGGTGCCATGGGTGGCGCGGACTTCATATCCGTGCTCTACAGCGAGTACCTGAACTACGACCCCGAGAACCCACTGTGGGAAGGCCGAGACCGCTTCTTCCTGGACCCCGGACACATGTCGCCAATGCTCTACGCACAACTCACGATGACCGGACACTTCACACTGGACGAGCTCAAGCAGCTGCGCCAGTGGGGCTCGCCCACACCCGGACACCCCGAACTGAACTATGCACGCGGCATTGAAAACAGTTCAGGCCCCCTGGGACAGGGACACACCTATGCCGTAGGCGCAGCCATAGCAGCCAAGTGCCTCTATGCACGCACCGGCAACCCCACTTTCCAGAAGGAAACCATCTATGCCTACATCTCCGACGGCGGCATACAGGAGGAAATCTCACAGGGCGCAGCACGCATAGCAGGCACACTGGGACTGGACAACCTGGTAATGTTCTATGACGCTAACGACATACAGCTCTCCACCGAGACCAGCGTGGTAACCAACGAGGACACCGCCGCCAAGTACCGTGCACTGGGATGGGAAGTATTCAGCATAGACGGCAACAGCGTAACCGAAATACGCCAGGCACTGGACCAGGCCAAGAAGGTATGCGGCAAGCCCACACTGATTATAGGCCACTGCATCATGGGCAAGGGAGCCCTGAAGGCTGACGGCACCAGCTACGAGCGCAATTGCGGAACACACGGCGCACCCCTGGGAGGCGACGCATACCGCAACACTATCAAAAACCTCGGAGCAGACCCAGACAACGCATTCTTCATCTGGGACGAAGTGCAGGAAATCTTCAACACACGCCGCCAGGAACTCCAGGCCATCTGCGCCGAGCGCCACGCCGAGGAACAGGCATGGGCACAGACCAACCCCGAGAAGGCACAGCAGCAGGCCGACTGGTTTGCAGGCCGTCTGCCACAGATACCCTGGGACAGCATACAGCAGAAGCAGGGCGAACCCACACGAAACGCATCCAGCGCATGCCTCTCACTGCTGGCACAGACCGTGCCCAACATGATTGTATCCAGCGCAGACCTGTGCAACTCTGACAAGACAGACGGATTCATCAAGGGAGGAGCAACCGTAATCTCACGCGACAACTTCGCTGGCGGATTCCTCCAGGCCGGCGTAGCCGAACTGACCATGGCATGCGTATGCATAGGCATAACCCTGCACGGCGGCATGCTGGCAGCATGCGGAACATTCTTCGTGTTCTCTGACTACATGAAACCCGCCATCCGCATGGCAGCACTGATGCAGCTGCCCGTCAAGTTCATCTGGAGCCACGACGCATTCCGCGTAGGCGAAGACGGACCCACACACGAGCCCGTAGAGCAGGAAGCACAAATCCGACTGATGGAGAAGATGAAGAACCATGCCGGACGCAACTCCATGCTCGTGCTGCGCCCCGCCGACTGCAACGCAACCACCGTATGCTGGGCAATGGCCATGGAGAACATGAACACACCCACGGCACTCATCCTCTCACGCCAGAACATAGAACCCCTGCCCGCAGGCACACCATACGAACTCTGCCGCAAGGGCGCATACATCAGCGCCGAGAGCGACGAGAACCCCGACATCATCTTCGTGGGCAACGGCTCCGAGGTAAGCACACTCATAGCAGGAGCACGACTGCTCAGACAGGAGGGCTACAAGGTACGCGTAATCAGCGCACCCTCTGAGGGTCTCTTCCGCGAACAGCCCATAGAGTACCAGCGCGAACTTTTCCCCATAGGCAGCAAGGTGTTCGGCCTCAGCGCAGGCCTGCCCGTAAACCTGGAAGGCTTCCTCGTGGGAGCACACCCCGTAAGCAAGGTCTTCGGACTGGAAAGCTTCGGATTCTCAGCCCCCTACAAGGTACTGGACGAGAAACTGGGCTACACGGCAGAAAACGTCTACAACCAGGCCAAGAGCATCCTGCTGGCAGAATAACAGATACAGGAAAAGAAGGCTATCGCATGCCACACATGGTGCGGTAGCCTCTTTTCGTTAATATGTGCACACACACGGAAATATCCCCCACTCCACTCTATAATATATATAAGGTATAACAACACACACAGATATTCTTATGGAAACAAAGATTGTAGGACTCGCATCCGACCACGCAGCATTCCCACTGAAGGAATTCGTAAAGCAGTATCTTGACGAAAAGGGCATCCCCTATAAGGACTATGGCACACATAGCGAGGAAAGCTGCAACTATGCCACCTTCGGACACCTGCTGGCCGAGGGCGTGGAAAGCGGCGAAGTGTATCCCGGCATAGCCATGTGCGGCTCGGGCGAAGGCATATCCATGACCCTGAACAAGCACCAGGGCATACGCGCCGGCCTCTGCTGGACAGCAGAAATAGCACATCTCACACGCCAGCACAACGATGCCAACGTGCTCGTAATGCCCGGACGCTTCATTGACAACGACACGGCACGCGCCATCATGGACGAGTTCTTCAAGACACCCTTCGAGGGCGGACGCCACATGGCACGCATAGCCGACATCCCCCTGAAGAAGTAAGCCTGGGGTGGACTACCACCACCGCCGCCACCGCCACCGCCAGCACTCCAATGGAACACTGTCCACAAATGAAACGGTATATTGCCACCATCATAGCACTGGTACTCTCTGCGGCCGCATGGTCACAGGGCAGTACCAATCGTGCTTATTGGGCATACATAGACAAATACAAGGACATGGCCATGGAGCAGCAGAAGAAATACAAGATACCGGCCAGCATCACCCTGGCACAGGGACTGCTGGAAAGCGGAGCAGGACGCAGCCGACTGGCCACCGAAGCCAACAACCACTTCGGAATAAAGACACCAGGCGGATGGACAGGACCCTACATCCTGGCCGACGACGACCGCCCCAAGGAAAAGTTCCGCAAATACCACTCGGCGGCAGAGAGCTACGAAGACCACTCGCTCTTCCTGCTCAAGCCACGATACAAAAGGCTCTTCACCTACAGGATTACCGACTACAAGGCATGGGCCCATGGACTGAAGGCATGCGGATATGCCACCAGCCCGACATATGCGCAGAGCCTGATACGCATCATAGAGATGTACTCGCTGCACCAGTTTGACACACGCAAGCCAATCAGGCAGCAAGCCGTACCCGCCACATCGGAATACAACGCAAGAGGCGAAAAGGGAGCCATCTCCAAGGCATACCTGAAACGCCTGGCACAGAACAAGATAAAGGAATCCAAGATCCCCCCCTTCTTCCGCACGCATGCCGTGTATTACAACAACAGCAACTATTTTATCGTAGTTCAGGAGAACGACGATCTGGCCACCATAAGCCAGTCCACGGGCATCAGCATCAGCGACCTGCTGGAGTACAACGACCTGGACCTGAACTACACGCTGACAATAGGCGACATTCTCTTCCTCAGGAAGAAACGCACCAAGGCAGCCAAGGAATACAGCACCAGGCCGCACATAGTACAGCCCGGACAAAGCATGTACGACATATCACAGATGTACGGCATACGCCTGAAAAACCTGTACAGGCTGAACGCACTCTCGCCACGCGAATACGAGATAAAGGTGGGCGACACCATCTGGCTGCGCTGACCACGTCCGCAATATGGAGAGAGGGGCGAAAGCACCCCAACACACAAAAAAAACAAGAAACTTTTCGCATATAGGCACGATATGTCAAATATTTTGCCTATATTTGTGTGCGTATACAGCAAAATAACATACAAACAAAAACAAATATAACCATGGAACAAGAATTGATTTTGCGTTGTCAGGCCGAAGCACAGAAGTGGCTTGATAGTGACAAGTACGATGCCCAGACCAAGGCAGAGGTGAAGGCCCTGCTGGACAACGAGGACAAGACCCCTCTGATTGACGCCTTCTACCAGAGCCTGGAATTCGGCACCGGTGGTCTGCGCGGCATCATGGGCGTGGGCACAAACCGCATGAACAAGTACATCGTAGGCATGGCCACACAGGGCTTTGCCAACTACATCAACAAGGCCTTCCCCCAGGGCGGACAGAGCGTTGTCGTGGGCCACGACTGCCGCAACAACGGACGCATGTTTGCCGAGAGCGTAGCAGCCATCTTCAGCGCCAACGGCATCAAGGCATACCTCTTTGAGAGTCTCCGCCCCACACCCGAAATCAGTTTTGCCATCCGCCAGCTGGGCGCTGTTGCCGGTGTTAACGTAACAGCATCGCACAACCCCAAGGAGTACAACGGCTACAAGGCATACTGGGCAGACGGCGCACAGGTACTGGCTCCACACGACAAGGGCATCATCGACGAGGTGAACAAGGTACAGATAGACGACGTGAAGTTCGAGCCCAACTGGGACCTCATTCAGGTTATCGGTGGCGAAATGGACTATGACTACATGACCGCCGTGAAGGAGGCAATGGTAGACCAGGACGTTATCCTGCGCCAGAAGGACCTGAACATCGTTTACAGCGCCATGCACGGAACAGGCCGCGTAATCGTACCCCTGTGCCTGCGCTCATGGGGCTTCCAGAACATCAACGTGGTTCCCGAGCAGATGATTGTGGACGGTGACTTCCCCACCGTTGTCAGCCCCAACCCCGAGAATGCCGAGGCAATGACCCTGGGCATGAAACTGGGCACCAAGCTGAATGCCGACCTCGTTGTAGCCACCGACCCCGACGCTGACCGTCTGGCCATCGTTTGCCGCAACCCCGAGGGCGAATGGCAGATAATCAACGGCAACCAGACCGCAATGATGTTCGTCTACTACATCATCAAGAACAAGATTGCCCTGGGCCAGCTCAAGAGCAGCGACTTCCTGGTGAAGACCATCGTTACCACCGAGGTTATCGCCGAGATGGCAAAGAAGAACAACGTGGAACTGCGCGACTGCTACACCGGCTTCAAGTGGATTGCACGCGAGATAGCCATCTCCGAGGGCAAGCAGAAGTACATCGGCGGCGGCGAGGAGAGTTTCGGCTTCCTGCCCTACGACAAGGTTCGCGACAAGGACGCTCCTGCCAGCATCTGCCTTATCTGCGAGATTGCAGCATGGGCCAAGGACCAGGGCAAGACCCTGTACGACCTGCTCATGGACATCTACAAGGAGTACGGCTTCAGTTTCGAGTACACCATCAACGTTACCAAACCCGGCAAGTCCGGTGCTGATGAAATCAAGCAGATGATGGTTGATTTCCGTGGCGAGAAAGCGCCCAAGACCATTGCAGGCAGCCCCGTGGTGCTGACCAAGGACTACCAGACCCTGGTTGCCAAGGACAACGAAGGCAAGGAAAGCAAGCTGGACTTCCCCGCAACAAGCAACGTTCTGCAGTTCTTCTGCGAGGATGGCACCAAGGTGAGCGTACGTCCCTCAGGCACAGAACCCAAGATTAAGTTCTACTGTGAAATCAAGGACACCATGACATGCGCCTGCCAGTACAACGAACTGGTGGAAAAGGCTATGGCCAAGGTGGAGGAAATCAAGAATTCATTGAATCTCTGATGTTTCCGTCCTGAAACAATCAAACCATTCATATCGGTGGGTCTATACTCTGGTATAGGCCCATTTTTCTTTTCCTTCGCCACGGGAACTGGCAGCACGCTCTATGCTGGACACAAGGCGGAATGCTGCCCCACCCCTAAAATCCCATGACCTGAAGGAAGGCGTCATAGTTCTGCTCTATGCGCGAGAGCTGGTATGGCTCAAGGGACAGGGAGAAAGTTCCGCGCACCTCCTCCAGGCCGAAGGAAAGGCGAAGAAGGCTGGCAAGATTGAAACTTTGCCCGTCGCCCCTTTTCATAAGGAAATGGCACGTGCGAATGAGAAGCGCCCTGTCGTGCTCCACATAGCGCATGGCCTTGAGCAACAGGAAGTAGCATGGCATGGTGGGGACCAGCAGCAGGAAAGGAACCCATTCGGAACTCTCCTTCAGCCCGCATTGCCGGAAAAGACGCTCGGCATCGGCAGGAACGGAAACGAGGGGCAGCAAGGCCAGAAGCACCTTCTTGCGGTCGGTATCGGTCAGGTTCTGGCACACACCCACAAAGCGCTCGTCCCATATGCCCGAGGTTTCAAGCACTTGCGTACCGTCGCACACGGACTTGCACATTTCTATGCGCAAAACCAGAGCCTTCAGCAGAGTACCCAGGTATGCCTTCCTGTCACGGATAAACAGAACTCCGAACAGGGTCCAGAACGTTTCCGCATCGGCCTGCACCAGGAGGCTGTCGCCCAGGAGACGGCTCACGTGCCTGAACTGCGAATTGCTCAGGCCCTCCAGATAGGAAAGCAACGAATCGGCATCGGCCATCAGCAAACGGATTTTCCTTACATCTACAATCATAATCGGGGAAACGGAGACTTATATGGTTGGAATTCAGAACAGTAGCATATACACAAATATTCCGGCAAAGAAACCGAGCAGTGCCAGCGGAGTAAAGCGCTTCAGATAGTAGCCGAAGGAAATCTTCTCCATGCCCATGACGGTAACGCCCGAGGCCGAACCGATAATCAATATGCTGCCACCGGTAACGGCACAGTAGGCCAGCAGGGTCCAGAAAGAACTGTCGGCGGCAAAGATACCACTCTCCTGCAGGGGGAACATGCCCATGGTAGCGGAAACCAGCGCCACGTTGTCCAGAAACGAAGACAGGACGCCAAGGACCACGGCTATGCTGTCCTTGTCGGCAAAGGTGCTGCTCAGAAAATTCGCCATGATGGCAAGCTGGCCCGTAACAATCAGCACCTGGACAGACATGAGGATGCCCAGGAAGAAGAATATAGTGCTGATGTCCACACGGGAGAAAACACGCTGGACACGCAGGTTCTGAAGTGCCTCGTCTGGCGAATCTGCATACTTGCGGTCCGTAACAATCCACAGAAGCACAAGACCCAGCAGCACGCCCATGAACGGGGGCAACTGTATGAGGGTCTGAAGCACAGGAACCAGTGCCAGGGAGCCAAGGCCAATCAGCAGGACAGCCTTGCGCATGCCTACAGGCACGCTTGAGTGTTCCGCCGGATTCTCGGCCAAGGGGGAAACCACGGCACCCTTAGGGAGCATGAACAATGCAATGAGCAAAGGGACGGCAAGCATGGCCATAGCCGGCAGGAAAAGGGATGTTATCTGATGCAGGGCAGAGATATTGCCACCCGTCCACAGAAGCAGCGTGGTAACGTCTCCTATCGGTGAGCACGAACCTCCGGCATTGGAGGCAACAATGGTCATGCAACTGAATATCAGGCGGTTGCTGCGCTCGGGCACCAGCTTGCGGGCAATGGCTATCATGACAATGACCGTGGGCAGATTGCCCAGCAATATGGACATGAAGAAGGTGATTGCGGACAGCACGCACAACAACCCTCGCTGGCTCCTGGCCCTAATGGAATGCGAAATGATACTGAAGCCGCCATGCGAGTCTACAATGTCTATTATGGCCATGGACCCCAGAACGAAGAACAGGGTGGTTGCCACGTCGCCCAATCCCATCACAAGCTTCTTTTCCAGGAAATCGAATGCAACCTCGTGCAACGGCATCTCGGCAAGCTGGGGGAAGCCCAGCATGAACTCGTTGATGTGCTTGGGCGGATTTATCAGGAAGAAATGCTCTGCATTTATCAGGAAGATTATCCACAACAGGATTGACATTCCCACGGCAGTTGCTGCCTTGTTCACCTTCAACACATCCTCAAGGGCTATACCCATGATTCCGAGCAGAAACACAACGGGCATAAGATAATAGAAAAACATGTGCCTTACCTTTATTATTACGTGAATAACGCACAAAGATACACATATTCCTATGTATACCTATCAGCCGACCTCGTTATTTCAGCATATTTAACACAAGACTGCCCCCACACCGCAGGATGCCAGGACATGACGTAGCGCAGGCAGGAAACGGTCCTCCCGAGGGCAAGGGCATAAGTTCCCGGTTCTTTCGAGCCGGTCCTCCCGAGGGCAAGGGCGAGGCGTGCCGAGGGGCATTTTGCCTCTATACGGGGAGAAATAGGATTCACGGGGATGGCAAACCCAAAGTTTCTTTGTAAAGCATGAGGCATTTATCTGCAAAAATCACTATATTTGCATCGTAGGCAAAGGATAATACCCATAACATTCTCCTCCAGACCCACGGAAAATATGGTCCGTCCTGTACTATGGCTCACGGGGTGCTGGGAATGAAGAACTTTGGCAAGAAGGCAAGATACCTTTTGAAACAAGGCCATGAAACTGACATACATCTTCCATAGCGGCTTTGTGCTGGAAACGGAGCGTACGGTGATAGTCTTTGACTATTGGCTGGACCCCGCAGGTGTGCTTCCCGGACTGATGTCGGGAAACAAGCACATCTATGTGCTGTGCAGCCACTTCCATCGCGACCATTTCAACAGGCAGGTACTGAAATGGCGCTGGCAATGGCCTTACCACCGCTACACCTGCATCCTGTCCAAGGACATCCTGCAGCATGGACGTGCCGAGGCAAACGAGGCCGACGTGTGGATGGAGACTGGCGATGTGTGGAGCGACGATAACTTGCGCGTAAGGGCAACGGGAAGCAACGACTACGGTGTATCCTGGATAGTGGAAGTGGAGGGCAAGACCATATTCCATGCCGGCGACCTGAACAACTGGTATGCACGCCTGCTGTCGGAAAAGGGGCACAGATACCAAAGGGGCATACTGGGCCTTGGCAAGGAGGTGGCCCCCGAGTACGAGGAGAGGCGATACCTCAGCGAACTGGAAGAGATTGCCCGGGTAAGGAGCTCCTTTGACATAGTCATGTTTCCCCTGGACGGCAGGATAGGCAACGGATACACACGTGGAGCCAGGCAGTTTCTGGAACGCTTCCAGGTGGGACTGTTCGTGCCCATGCACTTTGTTGCCAGCGGCTATGCCTCGGCATGGCGCATGAAGATTTTTACGGACATGCACAATGTTCCGTTCTGGAAAATAGACAGGGAGGGAGATTGGACAGAGATACCCTGACCCATTGGCCAGAGACAGACTGAATCAGCGTCCGGAGACAGGTCGGCTCATTTTATGCCTCTTTTATTCAGCGCATGCGAGTAGCGGCGGGCATTGGCAAGGTGCTCGGAATAAGTGCGTGCAAAGTTGTGCGAACCGGAGAAGTCCTCCTTGGCACACATATACAGATAGCCGTGCTGTTCGTGGTGCAGTACGGCATCAATTGCCTTGACGGAAGGGATACGTATGGGACCGGGCGGCAGTCCCTTGTTTATGTATGTATTATAGGGGCTTTGTACCTCGAGGTGCTTGAAATAGATTCGTCGCATGGCAAAGTCGCCCAGGGCAAACTTGACCGTGGGGTCGGCCTGCAGGGGCATGCCTATCTGCAGGCGGCGCAGATACATGCCAGCCACCTTGGGCATTTCGGGCACGTATGCCGTTTCCTCTGCCACTATGCTGGCCAGGGTAACCACTTCCACGGGAGTCAGGCTGGCCTTGCGTGCCAGGTCGGTGCGTTCCCCGTTCCAGAAGGCGGAGTTCTCCTTCTGCATGCGCTGTATGAACTTGTCAAAGGTGGTGTTCCACCACATCTGGTAGGTGTTGGGTATGAAGAGGGATGGAAGTGTCTGTGGCGTGTAACCTATGCTTGAGCAGAATGCCGTGTCGCGGAATGAGTTGGACAGCATGGTGCTGTCCAGCATGAGTTTCCTGGAAAGGTATCCGGCAAGCATGTCCATGGTGCGCACCTGCGGTATGGTCAGGTTTATGGGTGTCTGTGCGCCGTTGCGCAATTTGCGGTAGACATCCAGTACGGTTTCCCCCGTCCTGATGGTGTAGTACCCTGTCCTGGGCCTTGCCTTCATGATGCGGCAGAGCAGGTCCCAGCGCTTGGGGCTGCCCACCTTCATGCAGACGGAATCCTGGGTGTCGTCGGCATCGATGTATATTCCTATGGGCGTGTCCGTATCGTTCAAGGAGTCGTATACAGGCCATACATAGTATGTCACGATACCTGCCGTGAGCAGCAGCAGGATGCAAAGCGACGCGATAATCTTCTTAATCATGGAATTGGGGTTGAGTGTGTCAGAAAAAGTGCGGTTTCCTCTCTCTTGCCTCATCTATGGGCACTATCGGCTGAGGCTGGAAAGAGCCTCTGAGTTCCTCCTGTTCCCTGCGCAGGCTTTCCATTGCCTCGTCTGCCGTATGTTCGTTGAGGAAGCCTGAAAGCAGCGGACAGTTCTGCGAGGCGTCCTTTACCCAGACGACGGGACCTTCATACGCAGGTGCTATCTTCAGTGCCGTATGCAGGGCGCTGGTAGTTGCTCCGCCTATCATCACGGGTACACGGACACCTGCCTGGGCAAGCTGGCTGACCACCTCTGCCATCTCATGAAGCGAGGGGGTTATAAGTCCCGAAAGCCCTATGGCATCCGGCTGGTGCTCCAGTACGGCACGTACAATCTCCTCTGGGGGTACCATCACGCCAAGGTC
The DNA here is from genome assembly GCA_045612965.1 of Bacteroidaceae bacterium. Taxonomy (GTDB): domain Bacteria; phylum Bacteroidota; class Bacteroidia; order Bacteroidales; family Bacteroidaceae; genus Physcousia. Next base: position 53,295 of record JAZLAC010000038.1, read on the forward strand.
AATGACCTCATAGCCGTTGCATGCCATGACCACGGAAACGATGTTCTTGCCTATATCGTGCACATCGCCCTTTACGGTGGCAAGCAATACCTTGCCCTGAGTGCTTTTTCCTTCCTGTTTCTGGGCTTCTATGTGGGGTTGCAGAATCTGCACGGCACGCTTCATGGTACGGGCGGTCTTCACCACCTGTGGCAGGAACATCTTGCCCTGGCCAAAGAGCACTCCCACCCTGTTCATGCCCTCCATGAGCGGTCCTTCTATCACGTCCACAGCACGCGGATACTGGGCCAGTGCCTGGGCGAGGTCGTCCTCAAGACCCTCTGCCGTTCCCCTCTGCAACTTCTGCATCAGACGCTCTTCCACAGAGAGGAGGGGTTCTGCCAGAGGTGCGGCAAGGCCTGGTCCCTGCCTTTTCTGTTCAGAGGAGTTCAGCGAGGTGGCAAGTTCTATCAGCGCCTCGCTTGCCTGGGCCGAGGGGCGAAGGAGCACGTCCTCTATTATGGCGAGATGCTCCTGAGGTATGTCGGCATAGGCTACCTTGGCAGATGGATTGACTATGGCAAAGTCCATGCCGCGCTTCATGGCCTCGTAGAGGAAGACGGCATGCATGGCTTCGCGTATGTAGTTGTTGCCGCGGAAAGAGAAGGACAGGTTGCTGATGCCACCCGAAACGTGTGCCCCTGGCAGGTTTGCGTGTATCCACTCCACGGTGCGCAGGAAATCCCATGCATAGGAATCGTGCTCGGCAATGCCTGTGGCAACGGAGAGGACGTTGGGGTCAAAGATTATATCCTCGGGCGGCATGCCCACCTGTTCCACGAGCATCCTGTAGGCACGTGAGCATATCTCTATGCGCCTTTCAAAGGTGGTTGCCTGGCCCTGCTCGTCAAATGCCATCACCACCACTGCTGCGCCCATGCGCCTGATTTCACGGGCATGGGATAGGAAGACTTCCTGGCCCTCCTTCAGCGAAATGCTGTTCACGATGCTCTTGCCCTGAACGCACTTCAGTGCGGCACGTATAACCGCCCAGTTGCTGGAGTCTATCATCAGGGGCACGCGGCATATGTCGGGTTCCGAAGCGACCAGGTGCAGGAAATGCACCATCTCCCTTTCAGCATCCAGCAGGCCGTCGTCCATGTTTATGTCCAGCACCAGGGCGCCGTCCTGTACCTGGCGCCGTGCTATCTCCAGCGCCTCGTCATAGTTGCCCTCGGATATGAGGCGCAGAAACTTGCGGCTTCCGGCCACGTTGCACCTCTCTCCCACTCCCACGAAGGAGACGTTTCTGTCCAGCGGTTCAAGACCGCAAATGTCTATCTGCATAGTTCCACTACCGCCTTTATGTGTTCGGGGGTTGTTCCGCAACAACCTCCTATTATATCTGCCAGTCCTTCCTCTATCATAGGCCTTACGGTTTGGGCAAACTGATGGGGAGTAACGTCGTACTGACCCATGGAGTTAGGCAAACCGGCATTAGGATGACAGGAAATGAAGAGGCGCTTCCCGTTCTCCCCTGCCCTTTCTGTAAGCATGCGGTGCAGGTTGCGCAGTACGGGCAGCATCTCATCGGCTCCAAAGGAGCAGTTCAGCCCTACACTGAGCAAGGGGGCATGGGCAACGGAAATGAGGAAGGCTTCCAGTGTCTGTCCGGAAAGCAGGCGCCCCGAGGCATCGTTCACCGTGACGGAAAGCATCAGCGGTATGTCCTTGCCCGTCCTGTGCATCACCTCCTGCATGGCATATATGCCTGCCTTGGCATTGAGGGTGTCGAAGATGGTTTCCAGAAGGATGGCATCCACTCCCTCGTCGGCAAGGACCTGTATCTGCTCCATGTATGCCTGGGCCAACTGGTCGAAGGTGATGGCACGGCATGCCGGGTCGTTGATGTCGGGAGAAATGCTCAGCGACTTGTTGGTGGGTCCCACGGTGGCAATAACATAGCCCTGGCGTCCGCTTTCTGCAAAAGCATGGCGTGCCAGACAGACGGCCTCGCGGTTCATGTCCTCCACCAGGTGCTGGCAATTGTAGTCTGCCTGTGAAATGGAATTGGCCGAGAAGGTGTTTGCCGTCAGTATGTCTGCGCCGGCACCGACATAGGCTCCGTAGATTTCCTGCACCACATCGGGACGGGTCAGGTTCAGCATCTCGTTGTTTCCCAGCAGCATACCCGGGATATCACGATAGCGGTAGCTTCGGAAATCCTCTTCCTTCAGGGCATAGCGCTGCACCATGGTGCCGAACCCGCCGTCCAGCACCAAGGGGCGTACCTTTTCCTTTAAAGCCTGTCTTATGTTCATGCTTCTATCTCGGCAAAGTCCTGAAGGTGTTCGTCTATGTAGCGTGCCACGATCTCGGTAACCTCCTCCTCCATGATGATGAATTCATCGTCCAGATCATCCGCCTCGGGATAGTTCTCGTATATGGCCATGAATTCCTCGTCGGAGCAGTCCTTTGTGAGTGCCCTCTGGTTCTCCTCGTAGAACTTGCGTCCTCTGTAGACGAGTTTAGAGAACTCCTTTGCTCCCCACAGGCGCATGGCCTTGGCAAAGGGGTTCAGGAAGATGAAGGGGCCGTATCCGTTGTGTATCAACTGCACATGGCCTCCGTCCATGACCTCCTCGCGGTAAATGCAGTAGGCCAGCAGAGTTATCTGCTCTGGGGTGAGGCTTTGCATGCTCTCGGCATCCAACTCTCCCCCGATGCTATTCATTATCTCGTTGTAAAACAGTTCCATAAAGGCATCCATGCCCTGCTGAGCCGCTTCTATGACTTGTTGTTCTTTTATTTTAAGCATGATGTTTGTTTTTTAATACCCTTTCTTGAAGGCACGGTCCATCTGTCGTCTGTCCTCCTTCTCCTTCATTGTCTCACGCTTGTCGAACTCCTTCTTGCCTCGGGCTATGCTGATGTCCAGTTTCGCCAGGCCCTTTTCATCTATATATAATAATGTGGGCACAATGCTGAAGCCTGGCTGCTTCACCGTCTGCTGAATCTTGCGTATCTCACGGCGGTTCAGGAGCAGTTTGCGCTCACGACGCTCCACATGGTTATTGTACGACCCCTGCTCGTAATGGGCCACGTACATGTTCTTCACCCACACCTCGCCGTTGTGCACATAGCAAAACGTATCCACCAGCGAGGCCTTTCCCTGGCGGATGCTCTTTATCTCAGTGCCGGTAAGCACAATGCCTGCCGTGTAGTCATCGAACAGAGCAAAGTCAAACGAGGCACGCTTGTTCTTGATGTTTATTGTCTTTGATTTGTTTTCCTTCTTTGCCATAATTGGTGTCAAAGATACGAAAAAATCAACGATACATGAAAAATGACATCGGAAATCGCCCCACAGCACGCAAAAATATGGGCAAATGCTTTGCATGCTACCTAAAAATGACTATTTTTGTAAACGCAAAAGTGTTGAACCACTAAATAACAAACAACCAAACAACAAAATTATGCAGTACACACACGAAGTACAGAACATGTGTTGTGTGGCTAAAGGCCCCAACCATGGTCCCGCTCCCATCCCTGAAGAGGGCAAGTGGGTGCAGGCAAAGGAAATCAAGGACATCAGCGGTCTGACCCACGGTGTGGGTTGGTGTGCACCCCAGCAGGGCGCTTGCAAGCTGACCTTGAACGTGAAGGAAGGTATCATCGAGGAGTGTCTCGTTGAGACCATCGGTTGCTCTGGCATGACCCACTCTGCCGCTATGGCCAGTGAGATTCTGCCCGGCAAGACCATTCTGGAGGCTTTGAACACCGACTTGGTATGCGACGCTATCAACACCGCTATGCGCGAGTTGTTCCTGCAGATCGTTTACGGTCGTACCCAGTCTGCATTCTCTGAGGGCGGCCTGACCATCGGCGCTGGCATGGAAGACCTGGGCAAGGGCCTGATTTCCCAGACAGGTACCCTGTACGGCACCAAGCTCAAGGGCACACGTTACCTGCAGCTCACCGAGGGCTACATCACCAAGATGTTCCTGGACGAGGACGACCAGGTTTGCGGTTACGAGTTCGTACACATGGGCAAGCTGATGGACGCCATCAAGAAGGGTATGGATGCCAACGAGGCTCTGAAGAGTGTTACAGGTACCTATGGCCGCACAAAGGCCGAGGATGGTGCTGTTAAGAGTATTGACCCCCGCAAGGACTAATATTTTGGAGGAACAAGACTATGATTAGAGAAGTAAAATTCGAGTCACAGGACCGTCGTATCAAGCAGATTCTTGCTTGTCTGAACAGCCACGGTATCGCCTCCATCGAAGAGGCAAACGAGATTTGTGATGCAGCCGGCATCGATCCTTACAAGACCTGTGAGGAAACACAGATGATCTGCTTCGAGAACGCAAAGTGGGCTTACGTAGTAGGTACCGCTATCGCTCTGAAGGAGAAGGCAAAGGACGCCGTAGAGGCTGCCAACTATATCGGCGAGGGTCTGCAGAGCTTCTGTATCCCCGGTTCAGTAGCCGACGACCGCAAGGTAGGTATCGGTCACGGTGAACTGGCTGCACGTCTGCTCTCTCCCGAGACCAAGTGCTTCGCATTCCTGGCAGGTCACGAGTCATTCGCTGCTGCCGAGGGTGCTATCAAGATTGCACAGATGGCCAACAAGTCAAGACCAGCCGACAAGCCCCTGCGCTGCATCCTGAACGGTCTGGGCAAGGACGCTGCCATGATTATCAGCCGTATCAACGGTTTCACCTATGTGCAGACACAGTTCGACTACTTCACTGGCGAGCTGAAGATTGTCAGCAAGAAGGCATACAGCAACGGTCCCCGTGCTGCTGTTAACTGCTACGGTGCCGACGACGTTCGCGAGGGTGTTGCTATCATGTGGCACGAGGACGTAGACGTTTCCATCACCGGTAACTCTACCAACCCCACCCGCTTCCAGCATCCCACAGCAGGTACTTACAAGAAGGAGCGCGTACGTGCTGGCAAGGCATACTTCAGCGTAGCTTCTGGTGGTGGTACTGGCCGTACCTTGCACCCCGATAACATGGCTGCAGGTCCCGCTTCTTACGGTATGACCGACACCCTGGGCCGCATGCACTCTGACGCTCAGTTCGCAGGTTCTTCATCAGTTCCCGCTCACGTGGAGATGATGGGTTTCCTGGGTATTGGCAACAACCCCATGGTAGGCTGCTCAGTAGCATGCGCCGTACAGGCTGACTTGTACCTGAACAAGAAGTAATTGATGCCCACCGTTTTAACCCCACAGGGTTAAACAAAAGCAACAATAAACAATAATCTCCTATACCCCTGCTTTGGGGCATAGGAGATTTCTCTTTCTCAGTGGGACGGTGGGATTAGAACTTGTAGTACAGGAACGGCTGCACCTCGCTATTGCTGAACTCTATGGCCATCTGCAGGACAAGGAGGAAAAGCACAGTCTTTACCGGCCAGGGCAGTGAAATGAAGCCCTCCTGCAGGCGATAGAACCACCTCTCGCGTATGCCATGCACCAGCATTGCCAGAACCACAAGGATTGTCCACATGGGGCGCTGGGAGAAAAATGCCGAGATGCAGTCCGTATCGAACTGCGTAAAAATCCTTTGCACGAACTCTACGGCCGTGGGAACATCTGGAGCACGGAAGATTATCCACGTGAACAGAAGGAAAACCTGAAACAGCAGCCAACTGGGCAACACCACCCACCAGCGCCCCGATGGGATGCGGTGCAGGAAAAGATGATGGCACCACTTGTGCAACACGAGGGCTACGCCGTGCAGGGCTCCCCAGAAGACAAACATCATGGTACTGCCATGCCACAACCCGGCAACCAGCATGGTCAGGAAATTATTGATATAGGTGCGCATGCGACCCGCTCTGTTGCCGCCCATAGGTATGTAGACATAGTCCCTGAACCACGTTGAGAGCGAGATATGCCAACGGCGCCAGAACTCGGAAATGTTCAGCGACTGGTAGGGCAGATTGAAGTTTTCGCGCAAACGGAAACCCATCATGGCTGCTATGCCTATGCTCATATCGCTGTAGCCGGAGAAGTCGCAATATATCTGCACGCTGAAACCCATTGCGGCCATGAGCAGCTCAAAACCGTTGTAGAGGACGGGTTCGTCAAAGGCCCAGTTGTTGAACTGCGCTATATAGTCGGCCACGACACATTTCTTCAGTATGCCCATCATCACAAGCCAAAGGCCAGTGTACAGGAGGCGCGGATCGACGGGATCCTGCTCACGCATCTGGCGAAGCATATTGCCTGCCCTGGTGATGGGACCCGCAAGGAGCAGCGGGAAGAAACTAAGGTAGAAGATGTACTCTAGGAAGTCCATCTTCAGGCGCAAGCGGCGGCGATAAACGTCCACGGTGTGACTTATAGCCTGGAAGGTATAGAAGGATATGCCCACGGGCAGGACTATATCCTGCAGGGGAAGGTTCTCGCGCAGGAGACTGTTGAGCATGTCTATACCGAAGTTGGCATACTTGAAATACAGCAACGGCAACAGGTCCACGAGGACGATGAACCACAGCCACCTGCGGCGCAGAGGTCCCTTGCATTCGTTCATGCGCCGGGTCATACTCCAGCTGAGCAGGGCCGTGAGCGGGAGCAGCATGGACACACCTGGATTTATCCGTGCAAAGAAGAACAGCGAGAAAAGAACCACATAAAGCATCATCAGGGTCCTGCTTGTCCTGTGGAGCACGGCATAGATCGTCAGGAAGACGATGAAGACGGCATAGAATGATATGGTATTGAATAGCATGTCGTGTACCAATTGTGTGCGTGTGGAGGGAGGAGGGACTAATTACTGCATGGCTGGTCAATCCGGATATATGAACCGCTTGTGCCACTTGCGCGGATACTTCCGTGAGGGGGGATTCATCCTGATGGGATGTTCCGTCTGGGGCGAGGACATCCACACCGCTATGCTGTCCATCCATCGGGACGAAGAGCCAAAGGTTGGGTGCATGTTGTCGGAACCTCTGGTGTAGGTAAGACGTGTACTATCGAAGTATCTCCTGTCCCCTACGGTGGTGCGTATTACCTCGGTGATGGTGGGGTTCTTGACCCAACTGGGTGGTGCTATCCACACCGTAGGCAATCCACGCATGGCATTATGTATCTTCTTGATATTGATAGATCTAAACTCCAAGTCCTTTACCTTTAGTTCATTCCCTCCCAAGGACACGACCACATAATCCGGCTCTGCCCACCGGAGGAAACTTGCCAGTGTATCCAGGTTGGCCGCCCACCCCGTAGTAGAGGAACCGTACCAGCAGACAGAGTAGAGCTGGTGACCGTTTTCCTGAGCATAGTCGGAGAAGCGCATGGCCAATCCCTCCACCATGGAGTCGCCCAAAAAGAGTATGCGCTTGGAGCATGTATCTACGGGCACCGACTCGCGCGACAAGGAGTCGCACATGGCAAAAACAGTATCCAGGACAGAGGGTGCATCCTGATCTTCCTCCCGCACATCCAAGGCACCTGCCGTGGTGTCCGGGGAACCGGCATTTGACTCTTGGATGTCCCAAACAGGCAAACCAGCCTGTTCCATGATATTATGCCAAAACCTGATCTTGCCCACACTCCAGCCATTGAAGGAAAGGCGGTAACCGCTGACGGAGTATGCCGAAACCAGCAGCAGCGGTATCAGCAAAATCAATATCAGTCGGATGTATTCTTTCATGGTTTTCCTATGGGGCGGATTGCTTGGATTGGCGCACATAATGCGCAGTATCAACACAAATATACTAATTATTCAAAGAAGTTGCATGACTTTTTCACACAAATATACCTTATTTATATAAAAGTTACTAAAATCGGAGCCGATACGCATTGTTTTTGCTATATTTGCAAGGAAAAACCAAGAACTAAATAATAAACAAAACCAAATCATGAAGAAAACCTTAATCAAGACAAGCATGCTGGCACTGATGTCTTTCATGCCATACATGCAGATAATGGCGGAGAAATACGTCATATACCCCATTCCACGTTCGGTTACCATGAACAGTGGCAGTCTGACCATGACGGAGAGGGTGAACGTGGTATTCGAGACTACGATTGACCCCACCACGAAAAAGCGTCTGACAGACCTTCTGGCAACGCACGGCATGGAGGCCATAGAGAATGGCACGGATGCCGCAAACGTGACTCTGCGACTAGGCACTGTGAGCAGCGGAGAGCAGGTGGAGACGCACGCCTTCGAGACCCTGGGTCTGGAGAAGTCAAGAATCATGGTGAACAAGAAATTCGACCGACATGCCATCAGCGTATCGGAACATGGCATCACCATTATCGGAGAGAACACCAATGCCGTGTTCTATGGCATTGCATCGTTGGAACAGATGCTGGAGCAGAGGACCGACGGCGGCCTGGAACATGCCACCATCTATGACCGTGCCGACCAGCAGAACCGCGGCCTGGTCGAGGGATATTACGGTTACCCCTACAGCGTGGAGGTAAAGAAGGAACTGATGCGCTACATGATGCGCTACAAGATGAACACCTACATGTTCGGTGCCAAGAGCGACCCCTACCACTCACAGATGTGGCGAGACCCCTATCCCACCACTATTTCTGCCGAGCAGGAGAAAAACGGATGGCTGACACAGGACATGCTCCGTGACCTGGCACAGGTGAGCGAGGACACGAAGGTGAACTTCATCTGGGCCATACACCCGGGCAACGAGTTCCTGGGCAGCAGCACCGTAATCAGCGACATCATGAGCAAGTTCGAGAAGATGCACGATTTGGGCATACGTCACTTCGGTGTCTTCGTGGACGACGTAGGCATTCCCTCCTCGGATGCAGACATGAAGAAGAATGCCGACCGCCTGACACAATTACAAAAAGAAATCGAAACCAAGTGGAACTACGAGGGTGCCGCCGCAGAGGACACCGTGCGACCCCTACACTTCGTGCCACAGATATATTGTAACAGCTTTGCAAGCAGTGTAGACCAGCGCAAACGCTTCATGGCGGCACTGAGCAAGGTGCCTTCCTACATCACCGTATATTCTACGGGACAAGGCGTATGGTCTGTACCTAATAATGACCACACACAGACGGTGGTGAACGAGTTCGGACGTGCCATGGCATGGTGGTGGAACTATCCCTGCAACGATAATGCCGACGGCCAACTCTACCCCATGGACATGTACAGCAACTTCGTGGATATGCCTTCGGTGGGCGCCGGCGAGCGTCTGCCCTCTACACTGAGCAATTGCCAGGGCCTCATAGCCAACCCCATGCAGCAGGGCTCTATGGCCAGAACTGCCCTCTTCTCCATTGCCGACTATGCATGGAACAATGCCGGTTTCAAGAACGAAGAGAGCTGGGAGGCAAGTTTCAAGAGCCTCATCAAGGACGAGGAAATGCGCCAGGCATATCACGACATCACATATTACCTGCGCTGGAACGAGCCTGAGACGATGAAGAACCTCATCAACACCTACAAGTCCTCGCTGGCCGGCGGCAAACCCAATTCTGCCAACCTCATGGCCACCATACAGAAGATAGAGCAGGATTGCAAAACGGTGATGAAACTGAAAGACTCTGACATACCGAGCGACCGCATGCTCTACACCGACATCAACCCATGGCTGCAGACCCTGCACACCTATGCCCTTGTTACCAAGAACATGCTCACCATCCTGGACAACCAGCAGGGAGAGGCACACGCACAGAACTGGACCCTGGTGAAGGAGGTTTGCGACAGCCTCAATGCACTGGAGAATAGCACGCTCTATACCGCCTATGCACTGGAGGGAATGGGTAACGGCATCAGCGTGAGCTACCGTCAGGCACAACTCTCAAGACTTTACCTCTACCCCTTCATCTCATACCTGAAGGAAAAAGCCATCGACACATACTTCAGCGACCCCACCGCCATCTCTGCCCCCATGACCATAAGCAACTCTCCCCTGCTGCAGGCAAAGGTTGTGGCACAGGGTGCCAAGGTATGCCTCAGCATGCAACCCAGCGACCTGGACGTGAACAAGTATGTAGGTGTGGCGCTGACAACTCCCGTGCTGCTAGACAAAATCACCCTGGACGAGAGCCTCCTGCCCTATGCAAGATACAGCACCAACGGCAAGGAATGGAAGACACTAACCTCGGCAACAGAGGTGCCCGCCGAGCATGTGGCATACTTCATATTCCTGAACGAGACAGGCAAGGGTGTGAGGAACTTCACTCTCTCTGAGGAACTCTTCTGCATCACCCAGGCATCGCAGGCAAAAGCCGTTTCAGTTACTATGCCCGAGGGTGCAATATATCAGAACCATGGTGCAAACCTGATAATTGACGGCAACTACGACACATGGGCCTGCCTAAACCGCAACCAGCAGAGCACGGACAAGTACATGCTGGACCTGGGGTCAGAGGTTACCCTGCACGATGTCCGTCTGTGCATGGGTACAGTGAACGGAGACCACCCCACCAAGGCACGCATACAATACTCGGCCAACGGCACTTCATGGAAAAACCTTAATGTCAGCGGCACAGACAATATTGACTGGTCCATAGACCTGAAAGAGAACGTAAGATACAGCAACGAGATGGTGTATTGCGACTTTGACGGCGCTGGCGCATCGGCACGATACATACGCCTCAGCATCACTACGGCCAATACCAGCAAATGGTTGCGTCTTCACGAGATAGAGGTGAACCGCCAGCATGCCGCCAACAGTTCCCTGCCCGAATGCAAGGACGGCAATGGCAATAGCATCAAGGAACTTACCGACCTCAATGCCTCAACAGGTCTACCCGCAGGTGCCACAAGTCCCGTCGTATATTCATTCAACAGACAATACGACATCAAGAACCTGACAATATATTCTCTCCTGCAAGGCGTTACACCCTCTGTAAGCATCACAACAGACGGCACAGAGTGGAAGGGCATCGGCACACTGACCGAGCCCTGCCAGAAGATTGACCTTCAGGCATACCCCAAGGCTCTTGCCCTACGCCTGGAATGGAGTGGCGAGAAGAATCCCAGCATCTGCGAGATGATAGCAGAATACGACACCGAATCATCATCACTGCCCAATGAGGAAAGCGACCTTGCCAAGGCATTTGCCAACCTCAAGGCATTGGCACAGCATGCACTGGACTCTTGCGGACAAGGCGACAAACTGATTACCCAGAACAGCCAGTTTTCTTCTCCATACACAGAACCCAATGAAGGTTCGCTCAATAACCTCCTGGACGGCAAGCAGAACACCTTCTGGCACTCGGCCTGGAGTACGGGCAGTGTGAACGATGGCGTGCACTATCTTGAGATAAAACTCCCCGAAGGCACCATTGGCGACGTAGTGATGCACTATGGACGCCGTAGCGACACAGACGGACACCACCTCATCAAAGCAAACATCCTGGGTGTTGTGAGCGGTAGCGGAACCTCCGCACAAACAGAGGTTGTATGCCAGTTGGACATGCCCTACAAGAGCCAGACGGAGACCATCAAGCGTACCTTCACCCTGGACAAAGCATATCCCTCCATCCGTCTGCTGGAGATTCAGACAAGCGGCAGCATGAACGGCGGCAGTGCTGGATTCTTCCACATAGGAGAGATGCAGCTCTACGGCACCAAGCGATACTACATTATCAAGAATGCACAGGCCGAGGCTGATGCCCTGATGGCAGCCATGCTGCCCCTGGCCTCCGAGGCTACGGAAGAGGACATGAAGACCCTTATCCAGGCCTACGGTCAGTTCATGTACAAGGTGTTTGGCATCATCACCGATGGCATTGAACAGGTGCAGTCAGCAGACGGCAAAGTGAAAACCGAAATCTACGACCTGAGCGGACGCAGAATAACCTCTCCAACCAAGGGAGGCGTGTATATCGTTAACGGCAAGAAAATGGTATTGCCCGCCACAAAGTAAAGGAACATACTGTTATCAACCAAAATAAACACATTATGAGAAAACACTTATTTTCCATCCTGTGCATACTATTGGCTTCGGCCTATGCCATGGCACAAGGGTTCCCCAAGATCAGCACCGAGGATGAAACCACCTGGTATCTGATCAAGTTCAAAAACGGAGGCAACGCCTTTACGGCAAAGACTCCAGGTTCGAACATCACCACAAGCGTAGCCATAGGCAATGCCGCCCAGTTGTGGAAAATTACCGGAAGCAAGGAAGACGGTTATGTCTTCACCAACAAACTCGGTTATACGCTGAATGTTGCTTCTGTCGAGAAAAACCAGATGGTAAGGGCAAGCGAATCTGCTACAGGCGTATATAAGTTTGCTATCAACTCCACATCTAACACTGACTATTCCGGTGCCTACGAGATTCAGCCTACGTCAAACACCAGCATCTCCATGAACCTCTTTGGCGGACCTGCAGAAAACCGTGGTGTAGGTCTTTGGAACAAGAGCGACCAGAACAATCCCGTTGAGTTTGTTGATGCAAGCAGTTTCATGCAGGCAAGCAAATACAACATTATCCCCTATCCCAACAAATTGAGGGAGAAGGAAGGTTCCCTCGCCCTCTCCTCACTCTCCGCCATCGCATATACCGGTGCTGAGATGAAGGAGCATGCCGAGGCTTTTGCCAAGCAAATGAACATCTCCACCGGCATCAGCCTTAACGTCAAGGAAGCAGCCGACGCTGCCTCCGAGGGTGAAATCTGGTTCGGTACCGACGAGACTCTTGCCAAGGACGCATACACCATGAGCATCACCACTGAGGGCATCAGCATCAAGGCATCAGAGTTTGGTGGCTGGTTCTATGCCTTGCAGACCCTAAAGCAACTTCTTCCCCGCCAATACTTCGCCAGCGAGAAGCAGAGCGGTGCCGAGGCCTGGAGCATTCCTTGCGTGGACATAGAAGACCGTCCTCACCTGGGACATCGTGGCTATATGCTGGACATTGCACGCCACTTCTTCAACAAGGACGAGGTGAAGAAAGTGCTGGACATCATGGCCCTGTACAAGATGAACCGCTTCCACTGGCACTTGACCGACGACCAGGGCTGGCGTGTGCACATCCCCGAGTATCCCAAGCTCACTGAGGTGGGTGCAATACGTAAGGGTTCGTTTGCCAACAACGGCGACGGTCAGAAGTTCTTCGACGACACAGAATACGGTCGTGGCATGTTCTACACTCTTGAGGACTTGGGCGAGATAGTAGCCTATGCCAAGGCTCGCAACATAGAGATTATCCCCGAGTTGGACCTTCCCGGTCACATGGTAGCCGCCGTAGCGTCATATCCCGAGTTCAGTTGCGACCCCAGCAAGAAGTATGAGGTGCGCATTGATGGCGGCATCTCTCACGATGTCCTGAACATTGGCGACGAACGTGTTATCGACTTCCTGAAGTGTGTGCTTGGCCATTTGGCAGATGTATTCCCCTACGACTATATACATCTGGGTGGTGACGAATGTCCCACTGAGCAGTGGGCAACAAACCAGCAGTGTCTTGACCTCGTGAAGAAACTTGGTCTTGACGGCGTACATCAGCTGCAATCCTGGCTCGTTGAGGAACTCGGTATTTTCCTCAAGGAAAAGGGCAAGGACATTATCGTATGGGACGAACTCCTGAAAAACTGGAACGACAACAACAAGACCAAGCCCGTCATCATGGCATGGAACGGCATGGGATACAGCACCCAGGCTGCCAACCGTGGCATGAAGTCTATCATCGTACCTTATCAGTATCTCTACATTGACTTCATGCAGGCTGAAGAGAACGAATGCTTTGTAGATGAGATTTATCATGGCGGTTGGGGTGTGAACACCGTGGACGAGATCTATGGCCTCAATCCCCTGAACGCACTGAGCGGCAAGGAAGAATATGCCCTGGGCGTACAGTGCAACATGTGGACAGAGACATGTAACAACATTGACGAGGTGGAATACTGCCTTCTGCCCCGCATGCTGGCGGTATCCGAGATTGGCTGGTTGCCCACTAACAAGAAGGACTGGTCTTCGTTCTACCGCCGCCTGCAGACACATGACGAAATCCTCGACCTCCTCGACTATCAGTATGCCAAGCACTTCATCGAACCCAAGGAGTACACCGAGCAGGAAAGCACCATCATGGAAGCAGAGGATATTCTTGCCAAGAGCGTACGCGGCGGTGTTGGCTATCCCTCTGCCGAGGTGTACGATGCCCTGAAGAGCGCCCTGGAAAGCACCGACGGCGAGGACGTTAGCGCCCTTGCACAAGCAATCAACGAATACAAGCAAGCCGAGGTTGTCCAGCCTCAGGAGGGCAAAACATACCAGATAGTATCTGCCTCTACCTACTACAAGCGCCAGTACGAGGGTTCTACCATGTACCAAAAGGCTGGTGGCGTGCGTTTCCACTTCACTCCCCAGACAGAGCCCGAGGAGTTGTGGCAGTTCGTTGCCACCGATGGCGGATACATGCTCAAGAACCTCTGCACCGGCAAGTTCGTGAAGATGGGCAACTACAACACCGCTTTGGAAATGGTGGAGAACAGCGGCACTCCCATCCGCATGGACAAGGCCACCATCGCAACGAAGAACTTCACATACATCCCCGGCGTGGTTACTCTGTCTGCCGTAAGTGGATATAAGAGCGAAATGACCGGTAGCGTCAAGCGTTTCAGTGCAGAACTATCTGGCGAGGTTTATGCCAAGGACGAGGCTGCCCTTTGCTACAACGGTACCTGGAAGGTAGTAGAGATAACCGACTTCAGCGCCCAGTTGAAGGGTATCGTAAACAAGTGCGAGCTCATCCTCATCACCGCCAAGCCTGGCGAGATGGGCAACTACACCCAGGAGGCTCTGGACTTTGCCGAGCAGAGCATCATCCTCCCTGCCCAGAAGGCTCTGGAAGAGGGTATCATCTCCGAGGAGAAGTACAACGAGTTCCTGGCGCTCTACAACCAGTTCATACAGATGCCCAAGGTGTCTATCTCGCAGAGTCTTAGCGAGGACTACTATTACTATATCAGAAACGTGTGGTTCGACAAATATGCCAAGTACAATACCGCAGACAAGAGCATTACACCTGCCAGTGGAAAGAGCACCGACGACACCTACCTGTGGCGCATTAAAAAGAACACAGACGGCACCGTCTACATCTATAGCAAGAAGACACAGACCGCAGCATACCTCACCTCTAACACTGGCGATGCCAAGGTGCTGGTGGGCAAGGATTATGCATGGACTCTGGAAGAGCGCACCCTGGATGGCAAGGCCGGCGTATGCATCATAGATGGAAGCAGTAACTTCAGTTGGTACACCAACCCCAACTCTTGGAATTACATACTAATGAAACCCTTCTGGGGAGCATGCACATGGGAATTTGTTGAAAGTAACATAGAAGTGCCCACCTCTATTACCGACATAGTGGAGACTGAGGGAACTACCTCCCAGCCCATCTACGACCTGAGCGGCCGACGCGTCAGCGTTCCCGCCAATGGCATCTACATCGTAAAGGGACAGAAGAAGGTGTACTAAGGTACAAGCAAACGAGTCCTGAACTCGCATGAAAAACAGGAGACTGTGTCCGTCTGGGCACAGTCTCCTATCTTTTTGTGGAGGGGATACGTGGTGGGAAGTTAGTTGGTGAATGTCGCTACAGAAACTAATCGCGGATGTAGTACTCTATGGTAGATACTACACGCACGTTCTTGATGTGCGGTGTGTTGCTGTCACGATCCACAATGCTAAACTGCCCTTGAGTAGCACGGCGTATTTTACCCAACTGGCTATCCGAATCCTTTGCAAACTTTTCGGCCGTAGCACGGGCATTGCGAGTAGACTCTTCTATCATTTCTGGTTTTATGCCGTTGAGAGCAGTGAACTCGTATATGACAGCATTATTGCCATACTCTTCAGATATGATAGCCACACCCATCTTCATCAAATGCGTCTGCTTCTGTATAATGGAGCGTACAAGGTCCACATTGCCACTGCTCACGGTTATCACGGAGGTTGCCACATAGCGGTCCTGAATATTTTCCTGCGACCAACTGTTGGCAAAGCGGTCTATCACCTTAGGAGCACCTACGGTAATGTCCTCGTCACCAATGCCGTGCTGCTTCAGGAATTCCAGTACGATGGCATTCTTATTCTCCATACGCTGATATATCTCTGCCGGGTTATTACCAAGTTCCTTGTAAACAAGGGGCCAGGTTACCTTGTCGGCAGGAACCTCACGCTCGGAAAGACCCTTCACGGTAACGACCCGCTCCTTGTCGACAAACCGATACAAGGATTTTTGCACGAATATTCCACATACGACAATTCCAAGCGCCAGAATGGCGGCTTCTACATAATAATGTTTCATGATACAATACCTTATTATATTATATATATAAAAAAATCCCTCCCCCACACCTCTCCCGAAATGGAGGGGCAAGGGGGAGGGAGCATCTATTGTCCTAATTACTGAACAAGAATTCTCTTGCCGTCAGAAGTAACATATATGTGGCCCTTCTGCAATTTAGCAGCACGAACGCCATTGACTTCGTAGAACACGTCGGCCTTGTCGCTATCCTTTGTTACCTCGTCAATACCAGTCATGAAGTCACGAGTCTGCAGATAAATCTGGGTAGCACCATTTACATCGGAAGTCAACAGGTATGCACGGTTCGCGGGGATATAGTTATTGGTAGAAAACTTCACTGTTCCATTTGAACCGGCATCTTCTGTTTTATTAACCGTATATAATGATGTTCCAGAGGTTATACCAGTAAGTTTAAGTGTAGTACCCTTAAGTATATTGGGCTGAGTAATGCTGGTATTGTCGCTCGGAAGAAGTTTTACCGTGTACTTTGTGCCGGGGGCACCAACCAATACAACTGGCAAACGGGCAGGAACGACATTACCTTCCAGTTTGTCAAGGATGATATATTGATAATCGGTGCCCTGATAGTTCAGTTTCACTGATTCGCCTACGACACAGGCTTCCAACCCCTCGGGCAATTCCACGGCAAAGGGATAGCATCCCATGTAGTAGCCAGAAGAGGTGATGCTAATACTTGCAGTAGTAACCTCGGCTACGGTCCATATATTGTTTTTGTCGCCAGAACCGCCAGACCACATGCCTGTTTCAGTAGAATTATAGGCGTTAATATACTGGTCGGAACCGCCCATCTTGAAGGTATATGTGCTGTTGTTCTCGTCCACGCAAGCAATCTCGAAATGAGGAGCAGAAGCCTTGTCACAGAGTTCTGTGGTCTTAGCAGAGGAGGTTCCTGTGAAATAAGAGCCACTTTGGGGGTTATAGAGATAAGTCTTGCCATCCCTCTTCTCTACATACCAAAGAAAATTGGGAGAAACTGAGAGTGATGCACGTTTGAGATCCCATGTGATTTTACCCTTCTGGTCAATAGAGGTATTTGTTCCACAACTGAGTGCACTACCCTGACCAACGCTAGTCAGTGTGTAATACTTATTGGCAGCAAGGCCCACGGTGATGTTGTTCTTTGCATAAATCTTCTTGCGTGTACCATCGTAACCTACTGCCATGATATAGGCTGCGGCCTCACCCTCGTCCTCGGCTGCGGGATAGAGCACCATAGTAAAGTCGTGAGCGTCATTGCTGCCCAAACCATACATGGTGATGCGGACGATTTCATCGTTGGCATTGTAGGTCTCAAAAGCAACAGCGTTCTTCACAGAAGAGTGTGATACCTTGACAAAGTTTCCACTGGCAGTGCAACCTGTTCCCAGAGAAGCAGGTACCTGCAGTTTAAGGTTATCGCGATAGATATGGAAGTTATGTGCGTTGATGTAGTTTATTTCCTCGGTATAGTCGGGATAGCCTTTGGAGGCGACATGTTTCTTCAGGTTGTCTATCATGGTCTGGTTAATCTTGATCCAACCTGCACCATAGTCTTCAATGTATGCATTAATGGGCTTCAGCATACCAGCCTTCTCAAAGAAGGGAAGAAGATTTATCTTTGCGCTATCACATGCCAACTTCATCCAGTTAATCTGCTGCTTGCCATTGGTATTGTATGTTGACTTGTAGTCGGGAGTGGTGCGAATGCCCTCAATCACCATGGGGATGATGTCAGGACACTTGCCTGCCAGAGTTCCCCATATGTTCAACTGCCAGAAGGGAACGAGCTTGACGAAATGGTCATAGTTACGGGAAGTGGTTGTCACGTTACCAGTAAATTTACCATCGTAGTCATATCCAGCAACAGTTTTTGTGTCAGGAGTTGCGCCATGGTAGTCAGGACCATCCTGCAACTGCCACTGTACGCCCTTGCGTAAGCCTTCTTCAAAATATGTCTGCATACGACCGCCACGCATACCAGAGTATTCATCGATACCACTATATTCATCCTCCAATCGTAGACTATTGCGAGTACCGGTAAAGTGCAATTGTGCCCAAGACGCATATACGTTGTTGCTGGTCTCGCCCAATCCGCTCCAATGGAAGCCAGGCTCTATCTGGTTATTGTGTCCCCACTCGTGACCTACGCCCCAGAAATCAAAGCTCTTAGAATCTGGCTTCATAATGCCGCCAAGACTAGATACATTACAATAAGAACCCAAGGCTCCAGCCGCCATGAAACCGTAATTGGTAGCGTAGAACAACATACGGTTCTTGCACTGGCGACCAAACTTGTTCAAACCCATAATGTCACGTTCAGCCCACTGCACCTGCTGATACATGGTCATCAGGGAGTCCACATTTGTGGGGCAGTATGTCTTCCATGCAGATAAAGGATATGCCACCTGTGCATGCTCGCTACGCACAATGATAATGCTGTTGTCGTTAGGCAACTTGCTCAGCATCTGCTTCCAATCCTCGTTTGTCATTGTCTGCTGGTCCCAATAACCACGGACAGGAGCATTGATAAAGTGCAGTTTTGCATTGGCGGCAGTCTTGTAGTTGTCCGTATAGTAGTCCACAAATACGTTGCCCTCTGTTGTAGCGGTAATCTTGTTAAGACCCCTGACCAAACCATATGAGCTACCATCTTCGTTCTGAACCCAGTTCTTTATCTTCAGGCCAACAGATTCGCTATCGGCACCGTCAAATACCACATAGCAAGATTCTCCTTTCTTGAGGTAGATACCTGTGGGATTCTCCCATTGGTTGTACTGGTTCTTGGTCTTCAGCTCGTTTTGCAAAGAACTCAGGGTGCGATAGGGTTCATACTCTGCCACACGGAACTTCTTGTATCCTTCGGCATCTGCCAGGATGTTGTCCACCAGGGCCTTAACATCAGGATCCTCAATGCCTTCGCTGGAAGTAACGCCTGGCTTCAGCACGGTATAGAGGTTGTCCTCAAAGCATGACTCAAACGCTTCCTTTTTGGTATTGTCAAAAGCATAAGCCTCTACCTCGGCCGCAGTTGCGAAATTACCATGACCGTTCTCAATATAGAAACGTATAAACCTGCAGACCTTGCCGATTTCAAAATCATAAGAAGAATGCTTTTGACCAAGGTTGAAAGTAGCAAGAGGGACATAAGTGCTACCAGTCTCACTGCTACGATACTCAACTCTTACTGTACCCCAAGCACCATTTGGCTGGTCTTGACGGGGGATATAGCGAACAACATCCACCTGGGTATCCTCTAAAAAATTGATTTGGAATCTTACAGGGAATGTCGTACCACTACTCCAGTTACTATGCCAATAGGTGCTGATATCGCCATCAATGGCATTGGCAGCCGGACTTTTCTCTTTGGCAGTCTCCTCACTGGAAGCATTGCAAGAACTAATCTTTAGTCCCTTCAACTGCGCATTGGCCCCAATAGAAACAGCCACGCACATCAATAAAAACAGAAGTTTCTTCATAAATATAAAAGATTTGTTAAACAATCATTGAATCTCTGACAACAAAGATACACTTTTTGCCCCACTGGACAAAATAATTCAAGGCGCAAATAAACCAAATATATAAATATTTGGAACATTTATGGAGTTTAGAGTCTTAAAACGACACAAATTACGCCCTCTTTTGGAGGCAGAAAGGAATATTTTCGTACATTTGCCATACAAAAGCAATCAGAATGACAAAACATCTACAAATACTTGCCATAGCCATGGCATTTGGGGCATCGGGAGGGCAGGCTTCCATCCCTACCGAGAACAAGACTTGGTCATCGGGACACACACACCTTGTCCTCGGGACGCTTGACTCACGTCCACAGGAGACCTCGTCGACAATTTCCGAACCATGGTATACAGACGCCACGCTGAGACTGGATTACATCCTGGCCGGCACGAATGAAACACAAGCGGTGTTCCTGAACAGGCTCAAGACCTTTGAAGGATGGTACGGAAAACGTTGCCACATGGATTCTCTGCACCTGCAAGGCAATGGCAACATCACCGTAACCAACCTTGCAGGTACGGACACGCTCTACCGCCACAGCTTCTCCACTCTTTTCCAGGAATGGCAAAGCACAGAAGAAGCAACACAGGTGGCCAGGAGCTTCGAGAACTCATTCCTGATTCCAATGCCAAGAGAGAAGGTGCAAGTCACTGTAGAACTGAGGAATATACACAATAACACAAAGTCTTACTTAAAGCACATCGTTGACCCTCAAGACAGACTTATCGCAAAGCACAACAGCAAAGAAACATTGCCATACAGGTATCTGCACAAAGCCGGAGACAGCAAAGAAAAGATAGACGTTGTATTCATTCCCGAAGGCTACACCACGAAGGAGATGAAGCAGTTTCGCAAAGACTGCATGGAGAGCATGGAATCCATCTTCCGACACAAACCTTTTAGCCAATTAAAAGACCGCTTCAACTTTATCATTACAGAGGTTCCTTCCGAACATTCAGGCGTAAGCATCCCCAAACATGGCGAATGGAAAAACACTGCCGTGGGCAGCAACTTCGACACCTTTTATAGCGAACGCTATCTGACCACATCAAACATCAGCAGACTGTACGACATCCTTGACGGCGTGCCCTGCGAGAGCATTATCATCCTTGCCAACACCGACGAGTATGGCGGCGGAGGCATCTACAACAACTACATGCTAAGCGCTGCCAGGGGCAGAGACTACAAATCGGTCATAGTTCACGAGTTTGGCCATTCATTCGCAGGGTTAGGCGACGAATATTTCTATGACGACCAGTACGAAACCTACTATCCTGCAGGCATTGAACCTTGGGAACAGAACCTGACCAACCTGACCAACTTTGAAAGCAAATGGAAGGACATGCTCCCCCCAGGCACAGAGATTCCCACCAAAGCGGACAGCAAGGACATCCACACAAAATTGGGCGTGTACGAAGGTGGCGGATATCAATCCAAAGGAGTTTACCGCCCTGTTCAGGATTGCCGTATGCACACGAACAAGGCTCCCGACTTCTGCCCCGTATGCCAAAGGGCAATCCTGCGTCTTGTAAATTACCTGAGCAATGAAGACTAAAGACAGATACAACTTTCTTATACGATATTTCCAAAAGACGATGCCCGTGGCAGAATCGGAACTGAACTACAGCACCCCATTCGAACTCCTCGTGGCCGTCATCCTCAGTGCACAATGCACGGACAAGCGCATAAACCAGATTACCCCTCCTCTTTTCAGAGACTACCCCACTCCGCAGAACATGGCACAATCGACGCCGGATATAATATATGAATATATCAAGAGCGTGTCCTATCCCAACAATAAGGCCAAGCATCTGGTAGGCATGGCACGCATGCTGGTAAGCGACTTTGGGGGAGAAGTACCATCCACTGGCGAAGAACTGGAGAAACTGCCAGGCGTTGGCCGCAAGACAGCAAACGTAATCCAAGCCGTCATTTTTCAAAAGGCACGCATGGCCGTAGACACACATGTATTTCGCGTAAGCCACCGCCTGGGACTGGCAAGCGAAAGATGCACAACACCGCTTTCTGTGGAAAAGCAACTAATGAAGCATCTTCCCGAAGACATCATACCTTTGGCACATCATTGGCTGCTTCTGCATGGCCGTTACGTGTGTCAATCAAGGACTCCACATTGCGAAAAGTGTGGTTTGACGGGGATTTGCAAACATTTCTTCTCAAAAGGTTTGCAGATATAAATCCTTTTAGGTAACTTTGTACAGCAGTTTAGTTTAACCCAAATAAATAAAACATTCAAGTTATGACAATCAATCAGTACAACTTTGCCGGTAAGAAGGCAATCGTCCGTGTGGACTTCAATGTACCCCTGGACGAGAATGGTAACATCACCGACGATACCCGTATCAAGGGTGCTCTCCCCACACTGAAGAAGGTTATCGCCGATGGCGGTGCTGCCATCATCATGAGCCATATGGGCAAGCCCAAGGGCAAGGTTAACCCCAAGCTCTCTTTGGGTCAGATCCGTGCCGCTGTTGAGGCTGCTCTGGGCTGTCCCGTTGCATTTGCCGAGGATTGCGCTAAGGCAGCCGACGCTGCTGCTGCCCTGAAGATGGGCGAGGCTCTCCTGCTGGAGAACCTGCGCTACTATCCCGAGGAGGAAGGCAAGCCCGTAGGTGTTGAGAAGGGTACTCCCGAGTTCGACGAGGCCAAGAAGGAGATGAAGGGCCGTCAGGCTGAGTTCGCCAAGACCTTGGCAAGCTATGCTGACTGCTATGTAATGGACGCATTCGGTACCGCTCACCGCAAGCACGCTTCTACCGCTGTTATCGCTGACTACTTCGATGCAGACAACAAGATGCTGGGCTACCTGATGGAGAAGGAAGTAGAGGCTGTTGACAACGTTCTGTCAAACATCAAGCGCCCCTTCATCGCTATCATGGGCGGTTCCAAGGTTTCTTCAAAGATCGGTATCATCGAGAATCTCCTGGGCAAGGTGGACAAGCTCATCCTCTGCGGTGGCATGACCTACACCTTCTCTAAGGCTCACGGTGGCAACGTAGGCCAGTCTATCTGCGAGATGGACAAGCTGGACGTGGCTCTCGGCGTCGAGGAGTTGGCAAAGAAGAACGGCGTAGAGCTGGTTATGGCTCCCGACGCTCTCTGTGGCGATGACTTCAAGAACGATTGTAACACTCAGGTATGTCCCTCTGACAACATTCCCGAGGGTTGGGAAGGTCTGGACGCAGGTCCCGAGGCACAGAAGCTGTTTGCCGAGGCTATCAAGGGCTGCAAGACCATCCTTTGGAACGGTCCTGCCGGTGTATTTGAGATGGAGACCTTCACTGGCGGTTCACGCGCTATCGGCAACGCTATTGCCGAGGCTACCGCAGAGGGTGCATTCTCTCTGATCGGCGGTGGTGACTCTGTAGCTTGTGTAAACAAGTTCGGTCTGGCCGACAAGGTATCTTACATCTCAACCGGTGGCGGTGCTCTTCTGGAGGCTATCGAGGGTAAGGTTCTTCCCGGCGTAGCTGCTATCAAGGGATAAAAAACGCAGACCCTAAAACTTATACCAAGCGAGGGACGTGCAACGTTGTGCGTCCCTCGTTTTTCCACCAAGAACATATACGCAAGCATCATTATCCATTTCATCATCGTCCCAGACATGTTCCGTCTCACTAAACACGCACTCACTGCCCTACTCTGCATTGGCACGCTTGTATCAACCTCCTGCAACAAGGGCAACGACAAGGATTCAACAAACATTCCTTCGAACAGCCAGGCTCTGCGAATTGCCGTTCTCCCGATTTGGGAGTGCGACATCCTCCGCCATGCAAAGGAAAGCGGAATGGCGGACGACATGGGATTGAATATTGATTTGATAACATACGACGCACTGATGGACATGGACACGGCAATACTGTCCCATGCAGCAGACGTCTATTTTGAAGACTCCCTGCGTATATGCCGCATTCAAGACGACTCCATTCGTCCGAGCATGCTTCTGCCCATAGACGTCAAATTTTCCCTTATTGCCAATAAGGACAAGAACATAACCTCGGTCAAGGCCCTGAGGACAAATATGGTGGGACTGACACGATGGAGCCAATTAGAGAAATTCGCAAGCGAGACGACAGAATCTGCCGGTTTGGGAGAGATGGACGTCTACCATGCACAGATAAACAGCATTCCATTGAGGACCAGCATGACCAGACAAGGACTTATAGATGCTGCCGTGATACCATATCCTTGGGCAGACACCCTTAAGAGCACTGGGCATTATGTACTCAAGGAAACCATACTTTCGGGAATGGGACTTTTCGTTAGTCCCAGCGCCCAAAACGACACAATAAAGCAAATACAGTTACAGCAACTGAAGAAACTCTACCTGGAAGCCCTAAAGCAAGCAACAGAGTAGAAAGACATACAAAATAGCGCCCATGCCACTATCCCTACAACTTTCACACCTGTACCTGTCTTGGTTCTGCCATAACGGCAAGCCTTCCAGATATGCAGCCCTTCTCACCTTCATGAACATATGGATGTGGGACGGCAAGGATATGGCATGCTTTCCAAAGTCACAAACAGACAAACTTGTGCAATGGGCGAAGCACGAAGACCGGCAGATAAGAGCTGTTGCCCTAAGCGGTATGGTGTTGATGGCAGTGAGATATGGCGACAAACTACCAAAGTCTATTGTAGACATGTACTGCCAATGGGCAGAAGACGACTTGCTGAAAGAAGAACTAATAGAGATACAACGCTTTTTCCTTACCTCCATTACAGGATTGAAAATGCAAAAGAAACTGCATGACGAGTTTTTTAGCAAGATGCAGAAAGAGCAGCAAATAATACGCGAAAAACTGGGAATGGAGGAAGACGAGGAAGCACGACTGGAAATTGCCGAGGAAGGGAACAAGCGAATGATGTCGTTCGTGCAGAAACTGAACAACATGGCACAGGATGGCATTGACATGAATATAGGAACATTTGCCTCGCTGTGCAGACTTGACTTCTTCCAAGAACTTGAGAACTGGTTCGTAGACTTTGACATTAACCATCCACAACTCCAAAGCCTTGGCGAAAAAAAGACTCTTGCAAAAGCACTGTTTGGACATGCCGAGCTATGCGATATAGACAAGTACGCTCTTGCCTCTGTGATAGACAAGGTATCTGACGCCGACACCATGAACCAGCAGATACCGGAGAAACTCCTGGAAGAAATAGCCAACAAGGATATGCAGGAGATAATTCTGGAAGAACGCCGCCGCAACGCATACCGCTATACATTCCAGACCCTATTCCGATTCTTCCAATTCTCGCCGTGGAGAGACCAAACGGTCAATCCCTTCCGCCTTGGGCCATTCCTGTCGGACTACAGCATCCTTAGTCCCATGATATCGGACAGTTTCCTTTGGGAAAGCAGCAAACTCTTCATGCGCAACTCGTTCTTCAGCCATCCGGTAACGTATCTGCGCTCCTGGATGCAACACAACGGACAAACAGACGAGGCACTGGAACTTCTCGCACATTGCGACAAGCATCTCGGAGAAGCACAGGAACGTCTGCAATGTCTAATTGAACTGGAGAAGAGGCATCCTGAAGACATACGCCTGATACAGGAAACCGGATTATGCATGATTCAGGAGAAACGCTACGAAGAAGCCCTACAACGCTTCTTCCACCTTGAGGTAATGGAAAAGCACCTGCGAGGTTCTGCACGTGCCATTGCATGGTGTTCCATGATGACTGGCAACCTGAAGCGTGCAAAACGCTATTACCAGAAACTCATGGACTGGGAGGGGGGACCCAGCTGGGAAGACTTGCTCAATGCAGGCCATTGCGCCTGGCTCAACGGCAATCCGGTGGAGGCCTCAAGCCTATACGGCAAGTACCTTTCCATACATCAGGACAACCTCATTGCTTTTGACAACGACCATGATACGCTGATGAGCTTAGGACTCAGCAGTGACGACATCAGCCTGATGCGTGATACCATAATAATGTAATCCTATACCTTCACAGACATATGCAACAGAGGCACCGTGAACAATCACGATGCCTCTGCTTATTTATGTACCAATCTGACAATTCTATTCCTGCGCTATGGACTGCTTCACCTGCTCGGCTATCTCGTCGTATGACTTGTTGGCATCAGGTGCAATTGCAGGCAGGTACTCCACGGTTACCTTGCTGGGACGAGGGAAACTCTTGTGTCGGGGAAGAGCCTCGAAGGCACCTTTTATGCGTACAGGAATGATAGGCACGTTAAGTTCCTTGGCCAGGATGGCAAAGGTCTTCTTGAACTGACCTATCTCGCCTGTATTTGTACGACGTCCCTCCGGGAAGATAATCAGGTTCTTGCCGGCACGAAGTACCTGTGCCATATTCTGAATGGAGTTCTTCAGGTTGGCACGCTGCATGAGGATTACATTGCACTGGCGAGCAATGGACTTGCTTACACTGGACTTGACATGCTCCTCTGTCGCATAGAAGTAACTGTTCTTCAAAGTGCTCAATGAAAGGCCGCTGATAACTACGGGGCCGTCTATGAAACTCTCATGATTGGGGGCAATTATGAAAGGTCCATTGGCAGGAATGTTCTCCTTGCCCTTTACGGAAAGGCGGAAGTAGAGACGGCTGACTACCTTAGCAATGCCAGCATTGATGGGCAACAGGGCAGTGGGAGTAGAGGGTACCACGGCAGGTGTGCTGGTAAGCAACTGATGCCAATCCACATCTTCCGCAACATCGGTACGTGTCTTCTGCTTGGCGATATGCTCGGCAAGACGCTCCAATGTTACGAACGACAGGATATTGTCGGCATTTACTTCCACACCGAATGTGTGCTCTATGAACTCCTGCATGCTTACTCGGTCAAGGGAGTCAAGACCAAGGTCTGTTTCCAGATGGTCGGTAGGACGTATCACGTCCAGGCGCTTTTCCTTCTTGATATAGTCACGGATGATGTCGTACTCTACCATATCAGGCTCCACTATTTCATCTGCCTGTGTGTTAGAGTCGGAGACGCCATTCTTCAGGATGTCAAGCACTTTGAAGCGCTGTATCTTGGACAAACGTGTGCGAGGCAGAGCACCATGAAGAACGAGGATGGACATCACCTTCTTGTAGTTCATTGCCTCGTTGTTATAGGGTTCCAGCACCTCGTGCTTGAGCAGGGCCTCAATCTCGGCATCGGTCTTGCCCTGGGCAATGTCGTCCTGGGGCACGATTACGGCCACGAGCTTGTCGTTATAGTAAGAGACGGCACATTCCTTCACGTATTGGTCGTACTTCTCCAACTTGAACTCTATCTCCACGGGTTGCACGTTCTTGCCGTTGGACAGGACGATGATTTCCTTCTTGCGTCCGGTGATGTATACCCTACCCTTCTCGTCGAAGCGTGCCAGGTCGCCGGTGTGCAGATAGCCGTCCTCGTCAAAGAGGGCTGCCGTCTCCTCGGGACGGTTGTAGTATCCCTTCATTACGTTGTCTCCCTTTACACACAGTTCGCCGTCTATAATCTTGCACTCGCAACAGGGCAAGGGAAGACCAGAGCAGCCGGGTATGATGTCGCCAGGACGGGTGAAACTGATCATGGGCGAGGTCTCGGTCATGCCATAGCCCTCGAGCACAGTAATGCCCAGAGTCTTCATGCCCATGCCAATCTCCGTGTCCAGTGCCGCTCCACCACTGACGCAATACTGGAGGTTGCCGCCCATATTCTCATGCACACTGGCAAATATCTTCTTGGAGAAAGCATAACTGCCTACCTTCTCGCACAAACTGTAGAGTGCGCGAACCACAGCACCCTTTGCATCAATCTTCTTCTTGATGCCATAATAGAGTGTCTGCCACAGACGGGGAACGCCAACCATTACGGTTACCTTGCCTCTTTGCAGAGCCGCCATGATGTCGGGACCTGACATTGTGGGGCAAAGAACCACCTGGGACTCGGTGAATATGGGCGCTATCAGTGTACCAACCAAAGGCATCACGTGATGCAGAGGCAGGAGAATGAGGGTACTGCTGTTTTTGTTGAAGATAGGCACCTCCTTGGACGAGATGGCATTGATGTTTACCAACAGGTTGTAGAAAGTGAGCATAACACCCTTGGGGAATCCTGTGGTACCAGAGGTGTAGAGGATTACGCACACGTCGCTATCCTCGAAACTGATACCCGTTTCCTTTGTCTCGGCATGAGCGGTGAGGGAGGAAAGGTCGTCCATGCGGAGAACGGCGGTCTTCACACCTGCCTTCTCTATTGCCTGACGAACCACCTGCTCCGTCTGCTCGCTTACCCAAATGGCCTCGGGCTGGGCATCGTTCATGATATATGCAACGTCGTCCACGGTGCTGCTTGCATCCACGGGGATGGCAATGCCACGATTCTGCCAAATGGAGAAGAAACTATATATCCATTCTACCGAGTTCTCGGCAAAGACGATGGTCTTGCTCTCTTTCTGCGCGGGCGTGTATTGAGCAAAACGACGGATGTTTGCCAGCATTTCGGCATAGGATATCTCCTCGGTGGGAGTTACTATGGCCACACGGTCAATGACCTTGATCTTGTTTTCGTAAAACATGTTCTTATTGCGTGTTTATTTGTAATTTGTGCAGGTTCCATAATGGAGGCGAGAACATTCCCCATGCCTATACAAAGTTACTGAATTATTTCCTAAAGATTATGCTTTGAGAGAGTTATTCACTAATTAAGGACCAGAAATGCCATAAAATCGGCAGATATCGCTCTATACAGCAGAAAAAAACATCAGATTGAGCGACAAAGCCACCCGTTTTTCACAAAATGGCATTGTCGCTCAAAAGCAGAACGGTTACTTTCTAATATATATATTGATACGTACATTATTCTAAAAGAACACTATGTCTGGCAGGAACTGGCAAGGCTGATGTCTGCATACTGAGAGAAGTAGTACCGGTTGCTGTATATCTTCTGATTAGTATTGCCAGAAAGCCACCGCCAATAGCGATTGAAGCGGCCAGTACAACTATCAGCAATGCTGCAATGTTTTCGTCCGTAGTTTTAACTATTACGTAATTCGGGTGCAAAGATAACACATTTCTTTAGCTTTTGTGTATTTTTGGCAATATTTTTGCACCTCACTCGCCAATCGTGAGGTGTATTTGCGGTATCTTTGGAGAGCACACATTATATATATATTATATAGCGAGCGAGAAGCAACGTGAACAGGACATTCACCACAAAGGAAAGAATTCGGATACTGACAAGAAGCAAGAAAACAAAGAATGCAACGATGAAAACAAATTCCCGTAGCCGCAAACCTATAGCACCACAAATACAGCACGACAAAAAATACTTACATCAACGCATCCTCACATAATGGCCAAAATACATCCTTCAGGTTATATGCAGACACTCCTCCCGAGAATGGCATCCAGTCCTCGGGAGAACAAAGCTTTGCCATCGGGACGTCTCGCCCTTGTCCTCGGGAGGAGGAAGGCCCTTTCTCCCGAGGAGCATTATACATACAGAAAGAGAGGTAGAGCAATGCTGCAAGTACACCACCCAACTTATTAGTCTATAGCAACTTAAGACTACAAGCGGCCAATAGGCAATTCTATCGGCATAAAAAAGCACGCCGTTACATCCCAAAAGCGACTAATACCAAAAGCAAGGCAATATTTAGGCGGCGAAAAATACTGACAAACGACACAACAGATGCCAAATGCCATATATCTTACAGCTACAATGCAGGGGGCTATGCAGATTTCCGCCATAGCCCCCTGACATTATATATATAAAACTCAATTTATTGTTGCGCTATACCACAAGGCACAGCCCCCCTGCGGTGATCAGAAGGGCAAATCCTCGCCACCAGTAGCAGCAAAGGGAGCCGACTCCAATGGAGCTGCAGTAGGCATTGGTGCAGAAGAAACACCGAAAGGTGTAGTGTCGGGTGCAGCAACCGGAGCCTGCATCATGGGATCAGAAAGGTTGCGGTCAACATTCCATGCACGGATACTGTTGTACCAACGGCCCTGATACTCGCGTGCGTCAATGTCAAAACTAACACGCACCATCTCGCCAACCTGAATATTGAACTGCTGCAACTTGTCGGCACCGAAAACCTCGAATACCATCTTGCGGGGGAAACGGTCGTTTGTGGTTTCCAAAACATAAGAACCCATACGCCATTCACTGCCTGTACGGGCAGAAACACCACTACGTTCCTCCAAAACCTGAATGATTTTTCCTATCAATTCCATAGATATAACTTTTTAATTCCGCACAAAGTTAAGACAAATTGCCTACATAGACAAAAAACAGATTGCATTTTTTGGCATTATGAATAAAAACGAGTAAATTTGCAAGGAAATACGTTAAACAAACAAGTACTATTACAATATGAATTTCAAAGTTTCCTGTTCGGCCTTCAATAGCCGCCTAACATGCGCCAGCAAGGTTCTGGCAAGCAAAAACTCAATGCCCATTCTTGATTGCTTCCTGCTGGAGGTGAGCGACAACGGGCAAATCACAATTACCGCAAGCGATTCAGAGAAATGCTACATAGCCAACCTGCCCATTCTGGAACAGGATGGCACAGGACGTTTCTGTGTTCCTGCCAAGACCCTGTTGGAGAGCCTGCGCGAAATTCCCGAGCAGCCCATCACCTTCGAGCTGAACCCCAACACCTTTGAACTGCGTGGCAAGCATGGCAGCGGCCAATTCTCCATCATGGCACAGAATGCCGACTCCTACCCCGCTCCACGACCCGTTACAGAGGGCAACACATTGAACATCTCTGCCGAAGTGCTCCTCTCCGGCATTAACCGTTCGCTCTTTGCCACGGCAAACGACGAAGTACGCCTGGTCATGAACGGCATCTTCTTCGACATCAAGCCCGACCACATCATCTTTGCCGGCACAGACGGACGAAAACTGGTTAAGAACATCGTGCGCGACGTAACTCCCGGCTTCACCGGCAGTTTCATCCTGCCCAAGAAAGTGGCAACAATCCTGAAGAACGTAGTGGGCAAGGACGAGAATGACATCCGCATAGTTTATACCAACGACCGTGCGACCATCTCCACCGAGGACATGACCATGCACTTCCGACTGATTGAAGGCAACTACCCCAACTACAACGCCGTAATCCCAACAAGCAACCCCTACCACGCCGTAATCGACCGCCAGGCCTTTGCCAGCGCGCTGAAGCGTGTAAGCGTATGCTGCAACCAGAGCAGCGGCCTTGTAAAACTGGAATTGTCCAGCAACAACATACAGCTCACCGGCCAGGACAACGAATACTCCACCAGTGCCGAGGAGTTCCTCGCTTGCGAATACGACAACACACCCATCAGCATAGGATTCTCATGCCAGTTCCTTATCGAAATCTGCAACATACTGGATAGCGAGAATATCATCCTGGAACTGGCCGACCCCAGCCGTCCCGGTCTTGTCCGCCCTGCACAGGAGAAAGAAAACGAAGAACTGATTATGCTGCTCATGCCCATGCGCGTAGAGGATTGATAGACAATGAAACTGAATCTTACCAAACCCATAGTCTTCTTCGACCTGGAAACCACAGGCGTAGATGTTGCCACTGACCGTATCGTGGAGATTTGCCTGATACGTCTGGAACCCAACGGCAACCGCCAATCCATGACATTGCGCCTGAACCCCGAAAGACATATCCCAGAGGAGGCAAGTTCCGTTCACGGCATATACGATGCGGATGTGAAAGACTGCCCCACCTTCCGTGAGAAGGCAGCAGAACTGAAGAGCATCTTTGACGGATGCGACCTTGGCGGCTTCAATAGCAACCGATTCGACATTCCCCTGCTGGCAGAAGAGTTCATACGCGCCGGAGTGGTCATAGACCTCAACACACCGCGCCGTGTGGACGTGCAGAACATCTACCACAAACTGGAACGCCGTACCCTGGTGGCCGCATACAAGTTCTATTGCAACAAGGACCTGGAGAACGCACACTCAGCACTGGCCGATACAGAAGCCACGCTGGAGGTACTTGAAGCACAGCTTGACCACTATCCAGACGAGCTGCAGAACGACATAGATTTCCTGGCAACATACAGCAGCAGGGACAATTTTGTGGACTTTGCCGGACGCTTTGTGTACAACGAAAAGGGCGAGGAGGCCATCAACTTCGGCAAACACAAGGGACGTCTTGTCAAGGACGTGCTCAGAGTTGAGCCAAGCTACTATAACTGGATGATGCAGAGCGATTTCACAATGAACACCAAACAAGTGCTCACACGTTTGAAATACAAGTATTCCCTGTAGGGAAGTTCCTATAAAATATAGATATAGATGTTGAAAGGCAAAAAGATCGTTTTGGGCATCACCGGCAGCATAGCAGCCTACAAGGCATGCATGCTTATCCGTCTACTCATAAAAAGCGGAGCCGAAGTGCAGGTAGTAATCACCCCTGCCGGCAAGGAATTCATCACCCCCATCACGCTTAGCGCACTGACGCACAAGCCCGTGATTTCCGAATTCTTCAACCAAAGGGACGGTTCATGGCATAGTCACGTAGACCTGGGCCTATGGGCAGATGCCATGCTCATTGCACCCTGTACAGC
Source organism: Bacteroidaceae bacterium (assembly GCA_045612965.1). Classification (GTDB taxonomy): domain Bacteria; phylum Bacteroidota; class Bacteroidia; order Bacteroidales; family Bacteroidaceae; genus Physcousia. The sequence goes on from JAZLAC010000038.1 coordinate 85,596, forward strand.
CAGCACCATAGGCAAGATGGCACACGGCATTGCCGACAACATGCTCATCACAACATACCTTAGCATGAAGGCGCCAGTACTCATCGCCCCTGCCATGGACCTGGACATGTATGCCCACGTTTCCACACAGGAAAACCTTCGCCTTCTGCAGGAACGTGGTGTTACCATAGTGGAACCGGGAAGCGGTTTCCTTGCCTCTACCCTGGAGGGCAAGGGACGAATGCAGGAGCCCGAACGCATCGTGGAGGAATTGGAAGAGTTCTTTGCCCGTCGCGAAGGACGCCTGCGTGGACAACGCATACTCATAACCGCAGGTCCTACATACGAAAAGCTGGACCCCGTGCGATTCATAGGCAACTACTCAAGCGGCAAGATGGGCATAGCGTTGGCCAAGGAATGCATCAACCAAGGAGCAGACGTGGAACTTGTCCTGGGCCCTTGTTCGGAATCCCTTCCCCACTCCACCCTGCTTCATGTAACACGAGTGGAAAGCGCATCGGACATGTACGACGCGTCCACTGAGCTGTACCCCAAATGTACGGCAGGCATAATGTGTGCTGCCGTTGCCGACTTCACGCCAGATACCTGTGCCGAAGAGAAAATAAAACGTGAAGGAGAACAGCTGCTGCTACACCTTACTCCAACACGCGACATTGCTGCTGCCATAGGACAAATGAAGACCAACGGTCAAAAGCTGTGCGGCTTTGCCCTGGAAACCCACAATGCACTTGCACATGCACAGGAGAAACTACAGCGCAAGAACCTGGACATGATAATCATGAACAGCCTCCAGGACCCCGGTGCCGGTTTTCAGGTGGACACAAACAAGGTAACGGTCATTACAAAAGGCCAACAAGAATCACTCCCCCTGCAGAGCAAGAAAGACGTGGCAAGGGAAATAATCAACAGATTCATGCCATGAAGCATCTCCTCGCCATACTGACCATGTCGCTCCTCCCCTCCCTTGCCATGGCACAGGAACTGAATGCCAAGGTCTCTATAAACACATCAAAATTAGAGAACAGCAACACCGAGGCATGCGAAGCCCTGAGGGTTAAGATGGAGGAATTCATGAACACGAAACAATGGACCGCCGTCAAGTACGAGGAAACAGAGCGCATCGAATGCACATTCAACATAACGGTAAACAAGTACACCTCACAGGATGGCGCATTCGAGTGTACCCTGCTCCTAAACAGCACACGCCCCGTTTGGGGCAGTGCCTATACCACAGCACTGTACAACACACGCGACCAGAACTTCAACTTCAAGTTTGACCCTGCCGACCAATTGGAATACAATCCCGACAATCTGGACAACCAGCTTATCGCACTACTTGCCTACTATGCACACATACTCATCGGGATGGACATGGACACCTTTGCACCTTTAGGTGGCACTGCCGTGCTACAGACGGCCGAGGACATAGTGAACAAGGCACAGAATCTGGGCTATAGCGGATGGAGCGCCTTCAACGAAAGCAACAACCGATTTGCTCTGCTCAATGACTACATAGACGGCAGCATGGAAACTATGCGCCAACTGAATTATGTGTATCACCGGCAGGGACTTGACCAACTCTGCGACAGCACAGAGCAAGCCTATACGGCACTGGCCGAAAGCATGGAACTGCTTGACCAGGCACGTCAAGCACGCTCCATGAGCAACGTGCCGCAACTCTTTACTGAGTACAAAAAAGAGGAACTCGTAAACATTTTCAGCCATTACATGGATGAAGAAAAGCGCAAGCGTGTACACGATATCCTCTTTTCCATAAACCCAAGCCAAAATCCAAGTTGGGAAAAGATAATGAAATAAGCATGCTTAAACACCTACATATTGAAAACTATGCCCTCATAGAAAGTCTTGACATAGACCTCAATGAGGGATTCTCTGTAATTACCGGCGAAACTGGCGCTGGCAAAAGCATACTGTTGGGAGCCATTGGTTTACTGACAGGAGGGCGTGCAGATCTTTCCTCCATACAAAGCGGCAAGCAACGCTGCATACTGGAGGCTACCTTCGTTCCTGAGGGATACGGTCTGGAGGATTTCTTCAACGAGGAAGATTTGGATTATGATCCAGCAGAATGCATCATAAGGCGCGAACTCACCTCCAACGGCAAGAGCCGTGCTTTCATCAATGACACACCCACTACCATAGCCGCGCTGAAGCGTCTGGGAAACAAACTGATAGACATACACTCCCAGCACCAGAATCTCCTGCTCGGGCAGGAGGATTTCCAACTCTCGGTACTGGATACGGTAGCAGCAAATCCAACACTCGTCAAATCGTATTACGATGCGTATTGCCATTGGACAAATACCGTAAAATCCCTTTCAAAAGCACGTGCTGCTATGGAAGATGGAAAGAAAGACGAGGATTATCTGCGCTTCCTACTTACAGAACTTACAAATTTCCGTCCACAACCTGGTGAAGACGACACCCTTCAGCAACAGTGCGACATGCTGGAACATGCACAGGACATCAAAGTGGCCCTGATGCAAGGCTATGGTCTCCTCTCCGAAGGAGAAACACCTGCCACAGATATGCTCCGACAGGCACGCAATCTTGTAAACAGCATACAAAAGCACTTCCCCTTGGCCGAGGAACTTGCCGAACGTCTTGAGAGTTGCAGAATAGAATTGCAGGACATTGCCGACACCCTGGAGTCTGAAGGCGAAAGCATTGACTATGACCCCGAGCGACTGGAAGAACTCCAGGCACGACTCAACACGCTATACACCCTTGAGCAAAAGCACCATGTTTCCTCAAGTGAAGAACTGATATCCATTATGCATCAGTTGCAGGAACAATTGGACGTGATGGATAACAGCGACGAATACATCCAGAAACTGGAAAAACAGGAAATCGAAGCACGCAAGCAGGTGGACGACCTTGGCAAGAAATTGACACAATCACGCACTAAGGCTTCGAAAATTGTGGAAAAAGACATCGTCGCCAGCCTTAAGGCACTTGGTATGCCCAACGTACGCTTTCAAGTAAGCATCACACCTACCGAATCCCCCACCCCACAAGGAATTGACAAGGTTGCTTTCCTTTTCTCCGCCAACCTTGGTTCTGCCCTTCAGAACATATCCCAAGTAGCCAGTGGCGGTGAGACCGCCCGTGTGATGCTTTCGCTTAAGGCAATGCTTTCGGGAGCCGTCTCCCTACCAACAATCATCTTTGATGAGATTGACACAGGTGTATCTGGGCACATTGCCGAAGCCATGGCACATATCATGCACGATATGGGAAAACAGGGACGACAAGTCATAAGCATCACACACTTGCCACAGATTGCAGCCTTGGGCGAGCATCATTACAAAGTATGGAAAGAAGATACTGCCACAGCAACACTGAGCCACATCACATATCTAAAACAGGAAGAACGTATTGCTGAAATTGCAAATATGCTTTCAGGAAGCAATGTATCTCCAGAGGCTATCAGCAATGCACGGGCACTTCTGGGATTATGAAAATTACCCTTAAGAACCTGTCCACACGGAAATTGTACCTCGTTGCTCTTAGCGGCGGAGCCGATTCCGTAGCCCTTGCCCTCATTATGAAAGAGCAAGGTTTAAACATCCATGCGCTGCACTGTAACTTCCATCTTCGTGGAGAAGAATCAGACCGCGACGAAAACTTTGTACGACAATTCTGCCAACATCACGGTATAACACTTGAGGTAAAACACTTCGATACACGCGCCTCGGCCAAAGAAAACTGCAGAAGCATAGAGATGGAGGCACGGGAACTGCGATACACATGGTTTGCCGAACGTGCATCCGAACTTGGAGCCGAAGGCATCTGTGTCGCACATCACAAGGATGACCAGGCAGAAACACTTCTCCTAAACCTCATAAGAGGCACGGGATTGCAAGGACTTGCTGCAATGCAGCCTGACCGTACTATCAATGGACTGCGCATCTTGCGCCCATTACTTGACCTTACAAAAAAGCAAATACAACAATACCTTGCAGCCAAGGAACAGACATTTGTAACGGACAGCACCAACCTTGAACGTGATGCACTACGAAACCGAATCCGTCTGGATGTAATCCCGATGCTCCAGACACTAAATCCCAATATAACAGAATGTCTGGCACGAACTGCCCATAATGTGCGAATGGAACTGGATACGAAGTCAGAAGAAAGCCACTACCATAAGTGGCTTGCACCATTGGGATTTACACGCAGCCAGATTCTGGATATATATGCCCATCGGGAACAGGAGAACCAGGTGCTGCATACCAATACAGGGCGTATGTGGTACAGTCCAACACACTCACTTCTGCTGAACCGTGGTGAATGGATTTTGCAGGAAACGAGCAAGCAAACAAATCCTGACACAGTACTCCTTGAAACAAAGACTCTTCCCATAGGCCATACACCGGCGCAAGAAGATTTCTGCAACAGGAAACAGGCCTTCATAGACAGAGACCGACTTGAAGGGATACTTTTACTACGCACAGCCAAACAAGGCGACCGCTTCCGTCCTTACGGTATGAAGCAAGGCACCAAACTGCTGAGCGACTTTCTTACAGACAGAAAAGTTCCTCTATGCGAAAAGCAGAAACAACTCGTAGTCGTAGATTCCGCCACAGACAGCATTGTATGGGTAGTAGGAAGAGAAATAGACAACCGTTATCGCATTTCCTCTGACTCACAGCACATTCTACGTCTGAGGACAAAAAGCAGCTAACGGAATCTTCCCCATACACCGAGAAAAAGGAAACAATTTAGATGTCAATCCCTACGGAAAATGTCTCGAGTATAGACCTTTTCCTGCACATCATCCAATACCGTATCGTAACGGTTGGCAATAATAGCACGACTCATCTGTTTGAAACATGAAAGATCGTTTACCACAAGAGATCCGAAGAAAGTGCTGCCATCCTCAAGTGTCGGTTCGTATATAATGACCTGTGCCCCCTTTCCCTTGATTCGCTTCATAATACCCTGTATGGCACTTTGACGGAAATTATCGGAGTTTGATTTCATGGTCAACCGATAAATGCCTATTACAGGAACACCGTTAGCTTCATCCTGAACAGCACCAACAAACTGGTTATTGACGCTGTATCCATACCATCCTGCCTTGCGGAGCACGGCATCAGCAATATAGTCTTTTCGTGTACGGTTGCTTTCCACGATAGCACTCATCATCTGCTGGGGTACATCCTGATAGTTGGCAAGAAGTTGCTTGGTGTCCTTGGGCAAGCAATATCCGCCATAGCCAAAACTGGGATTATTGTAGTGCATGCCTATACGCGGATCAAGGCCGATTCCACTTATAATTGCAGAAGAGTCAAGACCTTTCATCTCGGCATAGGTATCCAGTTCATTAAAATAACTGACACGAAGAGCCAGGTATGTATTGGCGAACAGTTTTACCGCCTCGGCCTCGGTCATGCCCATAAAGAGGCATGGAACATCCTGCTTGAGCGCTCCTTCCTGGAGGAGTTTTGCAAAGGTGTGTGCGTCCTGTTCCAAGTCATCAGGTACTATTGAAGAGTCTGTTTCCTGAGTCTTAGGGTATCCAACAATGATACGTGAGGGATAAAGATTGTCGTAAAGAGCCTTGCTCTCGCGGAGGAATTCAGGAGAGAATAGCAGACGTAACTTGCGGTCGCCCCACCCTCTATCAAGAAATTCCTTGGCATACTTTGCATACAAGCTACAACAATACCCTACAGGGATAGTTGACTTGATGACAATTGTTGCATTCGGATTTACACTCAGCACAAGGTCTATTACATCCTCTATATGATGTGTATCGAAGAAGTTTTTAACAGGATCGTAATTTGTGGGAGCCGCAATTACAACAAAGTCAGCCTCGGAATAAGCAGATGGCCCATCAAGGGTGGCTGTAAGATTCAAATTCTTCTCGGCAAAGTATTTCTCGATGTACTCATCTTGGAGAGGGGATATGTGGCTGTTTATCTTGTTAACCTTATCAGCCACCACATCTACTGCCACAACCTGATGATGCTGAGCCAAAAGAGTAGCGATGCTAAGTCCTACATATCCAGTACCAGCAACTGCAATCTTAAGATCCTGCAAATCCTTCATATACCTAATAGCAAACTCATTACAGGTTTGCGACACCAGTTTCTTTTAGTTCTTCTATCACCTTCAGCAAATACAGACCATATTGGTTCTTTATCATAGGCTGAGCCAGTTCACGCATACGCTCTTCGGGAATCCAACCCTGACGATATGCAATACCTTCCAGACATGCGATCTTTAATCCTTGACGTTTCTCCAAAACCTCAATATAGGTGGATGCCTCGCTCAAAGAATCATGGGTCCCGGTATCTAACCAGGCAAAACCACGACCAAGTGTCTGCACTTTAAGTTCGCCCATCTCAAGGAAATGCTGATTCACAGTGGTTATCTCGTACTCTCCCCGGGCAGATGGTTTAATATTTCGTGCAACATCCACTACACTATTGGGATAGAAGTATAGACCCACCACGGCATAGTTGCTCTTGGGATTAGCTGGTTTTTCTTCAATGGAGAGGCAGTTGCCTTCATGGTCAAACTCAGCAACACCATAGCGTTCCGGATCGTTTACCCAGTATCCAAATACCGTAGCCTTCTTCTCTTGCTCAACGGTACGCACTGCCTCGCGAAGCATATCAGTAAAACCTGCTCCGTGAAATATATTATCTCCTAACACAAGACATACACTATCGTTTCCTATGAAATCCGCGCCTATTGTAAAGGCTTGTGCCAGTCCATCGGGCGAAGGTTGCTCGGCATATGTAAATTCAACGCCATAATCGGAACCGTCTCCCAACAGACGCTTAAAACCCGGCAAATCATACGGAGTAGAAATAATCAAGATCTGACGTATACCAGCAAGCATCAATACACTGATGGGATAATACACCATAGGTTTGTCATAAATGGGCATCAACTGCTTGGATATGCCCTTGGTGATAGGATAAAGGCGTGTGCCCGAACCTCCGGCCAATACTATACCTTTCATATTCTAAGTAAATTCAAAGTTTCCTTGTGTAAAGATAACAAATATTCACGATAGTGACAACTATTCTATGAACAATTCATCATCGATGGTCCAAAAGAGCCTTGATACGATCCTCGACTACGTATGGTTTAACACCAAAACGCGGTGCTAACAGCATTTCCCGTGGTGCAGAAGAGGCATATCGTTCTATGTTTATGTCATTCCTGAGCCTTTTCACAAAATCGGCAACAAGAGCAACATAACTGTCCAAAGTTAAATCCAGGAAATCTGTTCTATTCTCTACCCATTCCTTTGCCATCCTGGTGCCACGAAGTATCTGTAATTGATGTAGTTTCAGAGACGTAACTGGCAGACTATTCAAGATTTCAGCCTCTGCAAGTATTTCCTCCCTGCTCTCACCTGGCAGGCCAAACATCAAGTGCACAGTCACAGGTATAGCGTGAGTATGGCATAAGCGTATAGCCTCTATGGAATGAGCGACGGTATGGCCCCGATTCACACGCTTCAAGGTGCGATTGTACATCGATTCACATCCCAATTCAAGGACCACAGTAAAACCACGTTCACTTATAGAATCCAGAAGGTTAAGCACATCCTCGTTAATGCAATCTGGACGTGTTGCCACTACAAGACCAACAACATCATCCACAGCTAATGCCTCCTCATAACGCTGACGTAACACTTCCAAAGGAGCATAAGTAGAGCTGTATGCTTGAAAATAAGCCAAATACTTCATTTTAGGATACTTCCCATGAAAGAAACGCTTGCCAGCTTCAATCTGCTCCGTAATAGAAGAGTGCCTTCTGCAATACTCTGGATTAAACGACTCACAAAGGCAGAAGGTACAACCTGCATGCCCCACCCGTCCGTCTCTATTAGGACAGGTGAAACCTCCATCAATCATTATCTTCTGCACTTTCATGATTACACGAAGTTACTCCGAAAGTAAGGTCATAGTCATGCTGATATCCACCTTAGGACGATCACCACGCATCGTTTCGCATGACTGTATACGTTCCACTACATCAAGTCCTTCCTCAACCTCTCCAAACACTGTATATTGAGCATCCAGATGCGGAGTACCTCCAAATGTCGTGTAAGCTTCTATCTGCTCTTCTGTAAAACGAGGTTTTTCGATCTCTTGACAAATGGCATGCGTTTCGGCATTCAGTCGATCCTGAAGTTCTTGAAGACCAGCTTTATCACGATTCTTACGCATTTGCATTATCTCCGCCCTGTGCTCTGCAACAAGACGGTCAAACACGGACTGTTCCTGTTGCATCTGCATCTGACGTTCCATCTGACGCAATTGTCCTGTATTATACTTCTTCCCCCAGACAATATAAAACTGACTACCGCTACTCTCGCGCTTCGGATTCATCTCGTCGCCTAAACGGGCTGCACTAAGTGCTCCTCTTTTATGAAAATAACGAGGATATACGAACTCTGCCGGTATTGTATAATCAGGTCCTCCAGTACCAAGCATCTTACCGGCAGGTGCACCGATGCTATCTGGATCTCCACCCTGAATCATGAATTCCTTGATTACGCGATGGAACAGCGTGCGGTCATAGAATCCTTCCTTCACGAGTATGATGAAGTTGTCGCGATGCAGTGGTGTCTCATCATAGAGGCGTAGCGTAATGTCGCCCATGGTGGTATGTAACTTTACTCTTATAGCCATACTTTATTCGCTAAAATAATGTGGATGCGACTATCGTCACATCCACACCTTATTAAATATATAAGTTATTATCCAATCTTACTTCTTCTCTGAGGCCTTCTTTGCAGAAGTTTTCTTAGCAGAAACCTTCTTGGCGGGAACTTCCTCCTTCACAGGAGCCTCTTCCTTTACGGTAACTTTCTTCGCAGGAGCCTTCTTGACGGGGGCCTTCTTGGCGGGAGTCGTCTTTACCAGTGAAGGTTCTTCCACCTTCTCAACCTTAGCCTCGAATTTCTCCAAACGTGCACGCAGAACGCTAATTTCGTTCTCCTTAACGGTGAGTTCATCACCCAAATTAGCAATCTGTGTGTAAAGAGCATTAAGCTCATCATTCTCAACATTCTCAGAGAAGAGGTCGTTTACTCTCTTGAGGAAGTCACCCAGGATGTTCATGTAGTTGGTAAACGCATCGAAAGCGCTATCATAAAAACTACGCAACATGGGCACTGCCTGAGGCTTGGTGGTCATGTACTGGAAGTTATTGGTAGCCTGCAAGCGGTCCCAATCCTGCTTGATACGACGATCCTTACATGCAAGAATACGTCCTACAAGCTTCTCCTCATACAACTTGGCGAAGGCCTCACGCTGCATGGTGTTACCCAACCAACCTGAAATATCGCGTTCCTCATCATTCCAAGACATGGGATATGGAACATCAATCGTGTCAACTGCCTTGCGGTTCTCAACCAACTCTGTTGGGGTAGCAAAACCTATGCCACGCTGAGCTGCACATACGGGCAGAGCCTTGATGAAGTCCAGGATGTTGCTTGAAAGAGGCTGGAACATACCGATGGCACAGAGTTCCATGCCGATGGTAATAACCTTCTCGTTCTGGGGAAGATTTGCAATCCAGTCAATATACTTGTCTGCCATGAGGGGGTATTCATTCCAACTGCTATCAGAAAAGCGCAGACAGATATCATCGCTCAACTTGTAGTCGCGCATGAGCACAGATATACGGTTATCCACTGCGCATGAATATACATAGTGAGGACTCTTCCAACCTAGAATATGCTTGGCACCTTCAACAATAATACCCTTGTAACCCATATCAGCAGCCATGCTACCGATTTCGTCACTATAAATAAGGTTTGAGTTGCGCATAACCTTTGGTTCTACGCCGAAGAGTTCGTGAACACGATGTGCCAAACGACTTACTTCATTCTTGAAGTTTTCCTCGTTGCCCAATGAAGACAAACCATGACTATAGGGTTCTGCTAAGAAATCAGCCTTACCGGTCTCTGCTATTTGCTGCAGAAGGTCAATAACCTCTGGCGCATACTGTTCAAGCATCTCTATTGCGACACCTGAGAGAGAGAAACTGCACTTGAAGTTATCATTCTGCTTGCACATCTCCAACAGTGTGGTCAGTGCGGGAACGTAACTATTGTCTGCTGTATCACGAATAGCGCGCTCATTCTCATAGTCATCGTAATAGTAGTGATCCTTGCCGATTTCAAAGAAACGATAGCGCTTCAGATGAACAGGCTGATGTATCTCGAAATATAAACAAATCTGTTTCATAACTTGAATTATTAATCTTTGATTTCTAATATGTTTAGCGTAATCGCTTCTTTTATTACTTTATATTCTTCACGGCATTAAGATAGTCGTCATTATTGAAGTAACCGCGACCACAGAGCTGATTGTAACACTCACGTATGCGCAAGCCCACCTTCTCCCATGTTATACGATCGACCTCCTTAATACCCTCCTCGGACAAATAGTTGTAAAGGGCATCATTGGTACAGACGCTATACATGGCATCGGCCATGGCATCAATATCCCAGTAGTCAACTTTTATTACGTTGTCCAGAATCTCACCACATCCAGACTGCTTGGAAATGATGGAAGGACATCCGCACTGCATTGCCTCGAGAGGAGCGATACCGAAAGGTTCAGATACTGAAGGCATTACAAAAACATCGGAGTTCTTGTATGATTCATAAACCTGCTTGCCCTTCTGGAAACCAGGGAAGTGGAAACGATCCGCAATACCACGCTCGGCAGCCAGATGAATCATTGCATTCATCATGTCGCCACTACCTGCCATACAGAAACGAATGTTACGTGTACGCTGAAGAACCTTAGCAGCTGCCTCCACAAAGTATTCAGGTCCCTTTTGCATAGTTATGCGGCCCAAATATGTAACCACCTTCTCGCCTGGAGTCTTGTTGGGAACGATATCCAACAAATCCTGACTGAGAGGGTACACTGCGTTATGCATAGCAACACACTTACGGGGATCCTGATGATACTGGTGTATTACAGTCTGACGTGTATGTTCTGATACGCACATGATGCAATCAGCATGATCCATACCGTTCTTCTCAATGCTATATACCGTGGGATTAACCTTACCGCGAGAGCGGTCAAAATCGGTCGCATGAACATGAATACAGAGTGGCTTACCGCTAACCATCTTGGCATGAACGCCTGCGGGATAAGTGAGCCAATCGTGTGCATGAATCAAATCAAAATCCTCACTTCTTGCAAGTACACCAGAGATGATGCTGAAATTATTAATCTCATCGTGCAAGTTGCTGGGATAACCTCCGGCAAAACCAATGCATCCCAAGTCATCCAGACCCTGAAGATAATTGAAGTCTGCATAAAGGTGGTCACGGAAACGATAGTAGTCCTCGGCAGTGTGTCCGACAAAACGATCCTTAATCCAATCGTAGTTGACATCACGCCACACAACGGGCACCTGACTCATGTTAATAATCTTCAGGAACTTCTCCTCCTCGCCTGTCGGCTTAGGCAAACAGAAGGTTGTTTCTACATCGCCCTGAAGGTCCAATCCTCTTGCTATACCGTAACTGGCAACTGCGAGACCTCCGTAAATCTTAGGAGGAAACTCCCAACCGAACATTAGTACTTTCATGTATGTGTCCTCCTTATTTAATATTCGTTATACTGATCCAAAAGTTTCACAACGCGCATGATTTCTGCCACGTTCATTGCAAAGGATATTGCACCACGTCCGTGGAATGGTGGATTACCATCGAAGAGTTCAGGTATTGTACCAATGCAGTGATAGAAAAGTTCCTCCTCGTAACCTACGAGCAGTCGATCTACGAAACTGGCACGGGACATCTTGTGCACCTTCAAACATGCTTCCATATAGAAACCTGCCAACCAAGGCCATGCTGTTCCCTGGTGGTAAGCGTAGTCACGTTGCACCTGAGGACCTACATACATAGGGTTGTAACCAGAACTCTTTGGCGAGAGACTGCGCAAGCCCTTGGGAGTGAGGAGCTCCTTGGTACAGAAATCCAACACAGACTTCTGCTGTTTCTTATCCAAGGGACTGTAGTCGAATGCCACGGCAAATATCATATTGGGACGAACAAGGTAGTCACGGTAACCATCCACGCAATAATCGCAAAGATAGCCATGCTCATTCCAGAACATCTCAACAAAACTCTTGCTTACCTGCTCTGCCAATTCTGAGAACATCTTCACGTTCTTGGCATCACCATTATGCGTACACAGATCAATAGCGAACTTGATGGCATTGTACCAAAGTGCATTAAACTCAACGATATAGCCTGTACGTGGAACAATGGGGCGTCCGTTGGCAGTAGAGTTCATCCACGTAATAGCCTTATCGCGACCCTCGCTATGCAGAAGTTTGTTCTCCATAACTTTGAGGTTGGGATGACCGCCCTCCAGGATCCAAGTCATGATGTCGCATACAAGCGCGTAGTATTTCTCCACGCAAGTACCCATGTTCACGAACTTACCGTACTGTTGGATACACCATACTGCCCAAAGGAGTACATCAGGCTGATCTATTTCCTGAATGCTAACTTCTATTTTCTCACCATTCATAAATGCGCGGATGGCCTTTTCGGCAGTTTCCATTACATCATCGTATTTGGTGAGTTCGTTATTGGTCAGAGTAAGACCAGGCAGTGCTATAAACTGGTCACGTGCACGACATTTGAACCAAGGGTAACCTGCCAACACATAGTCCTCGTGCTCGCGATGTACAATAAATTGGTGTGCGCTGTTTACAAGTGTATTGTAAAAATTGTCACGGGGTGTGCGAATATTCACCTCGAACTCGGCAAGTTCTGCCAATGTCTTGGTGTCAATCTCACTAAGACCTGCGCTGAACACCACGCTTTCGCCCTTCTTTATATTAAATTCGAAATAACCAGGCACATAGAGATCCTCGTTACTTGCATAACCGCGTTCCTGTTCCTTGGGGTATTCAACACCCTTATACCAGTTGGGGTTATACACGAAATTATTCTCCTTGTCCAATTGCATGAACAATTCAGGATAACCTTCATACATGCATGTACGGATACCACCTTGAACCTCATGGTACTCGCGGGAAGCGAGATTGTTTTCGTGTGTGTATTCACGAACGCTGCGGAATGCCAAGAAAGGTTGCAGGCGCAGAGTTGTCTCACTATGTGCATCCAGCAAGGTGTAACGGATAATGATGCGATCCTCGAAGTGCTGGAACATTTGCTCCTTCTTCAAAATCACACCACCAACACGATAGATTGTAGTAGGAACTTTCAGTGAGTCAAACTCACGGATGTACTTGTGTCCACGTGGAGAGAAGTTGTCGCCGGAATACTTGTGCAGACCGAGATTAAACTCTGCTCCGTGCTGGATGACCGTGGCGTCAAGACTGGAAAGGAGGACATGATTCTCCTGATCCAGTTCTGGCACTGGGACTACCAACAGGCCGTGGTACTTACGAGTGTTGCAATCAACAATAGTTGAGCAAGAATAGGCTCCAGAGCGATTCGAACGCAGGACTTCCTTGGGCAGGCTGTCCTCAAGATTCGTCATCAGAGTCTTGTCAAAACGTAAATAACTCATAGGTATTTTATATCTGGGTTAGTCTTTTAGCACCTCAAAGTTAGTAATTTTATCCAAGATACCTTTGCAAATACACATAATTATCGTATTTTTGTGCCAAAGAACATATACAGCGCACAATAAATGTCTAAAAAGAAGGTCTCTTGGGTAGAATATCTGGACAAAATCAGCGATATGCTGGATACTTTAACAGATATTCAGCGTGAAGAATTGCTAAATCACGTTTCTATCGTTAAATTCAAGAAGAATGATGTCATCTACAAGGAGGGCGATCTGCCCACCAATCTGCTCTGCCTCGTTAGCGGAAAGGTGAAAATATACAAGGAGGGGGTGGGTGGCAGACCCCAGATTATGCGAATGTTGGGTGAGGCCGAATACTTTGCCTATCGTGCCTACCTGGCCAACGAACCTTTTATTACTGCAGCCGCCGCATTTGAGTCATGTGTAGTACTCAAAGTACCACTGGGTATCATAACACGCATGATACGGGAGAACGCCAAATTGGGATGGTTCTTCATACAAAGACTGGCACACGACCTAGGGCAGAGCGATGAACGTACAGTAAACCTTACCCAGAAACATATCCGTGGACGATTGGCAGAAAGTCTGCTCTTCCTCAAGGAGACCTATGGATTGGAGGAAGATGGTTCTACCTTATCAATATATCTTGCGCGCGAAGACCTCGCTAATCTGTCCAACATGACCACCGCAAATGCTATACGAACTCTCTCGGCCTTTGCAAGCGAGAAATTAGTAGCCATAGACGGCAGAAAGATAAAGTTTATGAACCTTGCGGAACTGGAAAAGATCTCAAAAATAGGATAGAACCGCTACACACCAGATTTTATTATTTACCAGACGGAACCCACAAATGGCAAAATATCCTGTAGACATCATCACAATACTTGGTCCCACAGCTTCTGGCAAGACACCATTTGCCGCACGCCTGGCATATGAGTTGGGGCAAACCGAAATAATATCAGCGGACTCCCGCATGGTATATCGTGGCATGACCATTGGTAGTGGCAAAGATCTGGACGATTACATAGTGGAAGGGCACAAGATACCATACCACCTCATCGACATCTGCGAGGCTGGTTATAGGTTCAACGTATATGAGTTCCAGTGTGCATTTCAAAACGCCTATATGGATATCACCGCTCGTGGTAATATGCCCATTATGTGCGGAGGAACTGGCCTATATATAGAGAGTGTGCTCAAGTCCTACGAACTGGGACAGGTACGTTTTCCCGAACGAGAAAGTCTGACTATCGGACTAAAGATAGAACGCGAGCTTAGACGCGAGAAGATAACCCTCCGTCTGAAAGCACGCCTGGAGGAGGGTATGATTGAGGAAGTTCAAAACCTGCTGAAGACCGTTTCTGCTGAGCGTCTAATACGCTATGGATTGGAATACAAGTACGTTACACTCTACTGCATTGGCCAATTGTCTTACGAAGAGATGTTCCGCCAACTGGAAATAGCCATACACCAATTCGCCAAACGACAAATGACCTGGTTTAGAGGAATGGAAGAACGCCGTGGCATTCCAATACACTGGATAGATGCCACCCTACCCCATGATGAAAAAGTGCGCATGGTAATGGAGATGCTGTAACCCCACCCACTCCATATAGAAATCACATCTTTATTCTCATGCAAAGCAGAGGGCGCAAAATCTATTGCCAGTCCTCACTGCTCCTTCAACCACTGTTCCTTCCATGCCAACACGAAGTCGGGCATTTGCAACATTAAATCGCCATTAGGCTCAATGAAGAGTTGGGTTGTTTCGCCCTCGCAACAGAGGACGCCATCGCTCTCGCGAAAAATCTTATAGTGATAGTCAAGGCGAGCACCACGTTTGGGAAGAAACGTAGTGTGGATAACAGCTACATCTCCCATCTGCAAGGAAGCATAGTGGCGGGTATGGACATCATATATTGGAGCATAAATACCCGTTTTCTGCATTACGTCGTAACCTATGCCTGGATAATGTCGGCCAAAAGATTCACGACCATCCTCGAAATACAGGATGTAGTTACCATGCCACACTATACGCATGGAATCAATCTCGCTAAACTTTACCGGTATTCGGCAAACGTCGGTCAATCCCTTTGACATTGTATGCTATTTCTTGAACACAAAATCACTGAAGGTGTACTCGGTATAATTCTTGCCACGACCGTTCATACGCAGAGTTCGCAGTTCACCCTTCTTTATATCCAATGTAACAACAAAAGATGAAAACATCATACGTTTCTTCTTCTCCTGACCCACAGAAGGATCCATGCTAATGGTAAGGATGTCGCCACTCTTGCTAATAGACACTCCAGGCACATTGAACAAGCGGTTAATGTCAGCATTGATAATGGAGGTGAGAACTGCTTGAAATGCCACGAATTGATTATCCTTTTTGCTACTAGTCTTGTGTTCACGCCCTCGAGTTACCATGGTGAAATCGTCACCGTTCATATCCAACTGCTCCTTGCCATCAGCCACGCTAATATTCATTCTGTCTGGTCTTTGAATAACCATGGAACCGGAGAACTGGTCGTCGTTGGCCACGGCAGCCTTGTGGTCTATGCGTGTAGCCTTGGCAGTAACCAAAGTAACACCTTTAAAACGTGACACGGCCTTCTTGAAATCTGCGTCCTGTGCAAAAGTAACCTGGGAGAAGAGGCAAAGGAGCAAGAATACGTATATTTTTCTAATCATCGTTATACAAATTATGGGATGTGAGGATTATGTATACAAACCTCCGTTGATTGAAATAACATTACCAGTGACGTATCCAGCCTGAGGACTGCACAAGAATGCCACACACTCTGCCACTTCCTCTGGCGTACCAAAGCGATTGGCAGGTATGGTCTTCTTCAATGTTGCCTCGTCCAAGCCCTCGACCATGTCGGTTTTGATGAATCCAGGGGCTATAGCATTGCATGTAACATTTTTCTTGGCTACCTCCTTGGCTAGTGCCTTGGTCGCCGCTATCAAGCCACCCTTTGCCGCAGAGTAGTTGGTTTGTCCTTGCATACCCATGATACCGCTAACGCTGGCCATGTTAATGATACGTCCAAACTTGTGGAACTGCATGGGCATAAGCAGAGGTTGAGTGACATTGTAGAATCCGTTTAGACTTACTCCCAAAACACTGATCCAATCCTCCTGTGGCATCAAGCCCATGATGTTGTCCTTGCGTATACCAGCATTGTTCACTAAAATTTCAATGTATTCGTCCTCATCCTCATGAGCCCTCTGCCAAGTCTCTATGGCCAAGCGGGTCTCCTCCGCATTACTCACATCAAACTTCATCAGTTCTCCGTCGGTACCTGCCTCGCGGACAAGGCGCAGGGTCTCCTCGGCTGCAACGGCATTGCCTGCAAAATTGATGAGTACGTTATAACCCATCTGGGCCAATTTCACACATACGGCACGACCGATACCTCGACTGCCACCTGTTACAAGTGCATATTTCATTTTTTTCAATTATATAATAGTTTTAAAAAGAAGCTTCAAATGCAATACGCAGACCCCATGTCTGTGTGTCTGCTCGGTTGTAGGTCAGACGATGATAATAATCTATACTAAAGAACTTCCATATGTTGCTTAGACCCACGTTTAACTCTACATAAGGAACCCAACTATTCATTACCTGAGTAATAGGTTGATATTCTCTTATACCTTCATTGTTGGGGACCCATTCTCCTGGGAAGGGGTAAAGATAGTCGTAACCCGGATCAGACATTTTACTTTGCATATCAGGATAGCGATTCGTATCATTGAAGCGATTGGGATTATTCTTATCAGTCAAGTATCCCCACATCACGTTGAAACCGATATTCTCTCTCCACTTAAGTTTCTTGATAAGAGGAATTCGGTTGAGAAGTTTGCCATTCAAATTCCAACGATACATCATCGTAAAGGTACGGTCATGCAGGAACTCCATATTACGCATCAGAGAGAATGTATTCTCATTACGGATATAACTCATGTTGACACGAGGTAAACATAACAACTGAAAAGGAACTGTATTCCACTGGAAGGCCGCACAATGGAAAGCATCAATATTACCCCAAGACTTTAGCCAGAAACGTTTCTTTAGGGTTAATTCCGTGTAATTGTAGTTATAGTCACCGCCAAGGAAATCCTTTATACCCACGGTATGCTGTATTCCGTAGATGGGAGCCTCACGGTTAGCCAAATAACGCTTGGTCTTTGTATTCAGGTACTTCACACCTGGTTGGAACTCAGCACCTACCTGAAACTCAGTGTAAGTTATATTATTAGAACGGAATACTTGCTCCAAGGAGACTTTAGTTTGCATATTAGCATTTACACGATTCTGAATATCCTTCGCCTCATCCCATTCTCGAATCGTATTGAAGTAAAGATCACCTGTACCAAAATTACTTTCTCTGACAAACGCTGCATTCAATCTCAAACCATTGTTGAACTCCCAATCATACTTCAATTTGTAGCGTTCGCAGTAAGATTGGAAGCGATTTGCACTCCATGTCAAGGACATGAAAGCATTGTCCTTGTCAAACTGCAAATACTTGTCGGCGGGGCTTTGAATATCATTGGCATAAGAAATAGAGAGCGTACGAATCGGATAGGCAATGACTTCCTTTTCTTTTTCATTAAATGAGTATGTAACTTCCAAGAAACCCTTAGGCCGTTGGTCCTTGAAACCATACTTGACCCAACCGGAGAGGAACCAATGCTTATGGAATGCTCCTGTGGTCTGGGCACCTAAACGAACATGGAAACCCTCAGCATTATTTACGCCAATCATGGAGAAGAAAGGACCTATGACAAACTTACTGGGTTTATTGGGATTGGTTCTCGTTTCCAAATAGTTGTCCAAGATAACACGCATAGCATAGACGGCCGCCTTAACAACAGGATACTCCACGAATTTACGTTTCATCTCCGCCACATTGGCCTGAGCATAACTAAGCGTGTCGGGGCGACTCTGTGCCCAGTATTCATTATTGCGTGACCTGGCGTTCTTTTCATACTGTTCGTCACCAAGAAAATCCAACTTGGAATCAGGGAAAGGTTCAAACGACCAGTCGCTATAGTTCACGTTGTAGTCCACAAATATCTTGTTGAGGTATGATGTCAGCTTTAACTGCATCATCATCCTATTCTTGCTACAAATCTGTTCTCCGCTAGGCAAGGAAACGTACTCCTGGTCAACATCCATAGTTTCCACAAAATTAATACCGCTAGCCACTGGAACACCGAATTTGGCACGGCGCACACGATAGGTGCCGTCTGCCATAATGTACAAGTAACCACTGAAACCGAAGTCTTGGGGGGTACCTGGAGAGAAAGCAACCTTTATACACTTATCGCCATCCAAGTCAACAGTATCCCCCAATGCGTAATGGTAAAAACGTATGGCTGCATTGCCTCCAATAGGACTTATGAAGTTATGCTCCAGAAGAACCATTTCATCCTTATAAATGTCCACGTCAGTAAGATTGTCCTTGAACTTGGTCTCAATGAACTCACCGGCCGCCAATACATCCAATAAAGTTTCGGCATGATGCCCCTGAACAATACTCTTACTTGTAGCGTCCTTCTTGCGATAGAACTCTGTCGACTTTTTTTCCTCTATGGAAATGGGGACAATGGTCTTGCCTGTCTCGGGGCAAATTTCAGCATAGTTCTTCAGGAATGCCTTGGTCTTCAGCGTCTCGTCCGCCTCCAGCGATTCTGCAGAAAATTCGTTCAAGGCAAGCATTGTACGAGCATACTTATTATAGGTAACATAGTCATTCGTACGCATGTCGCGGGACTTCTTGGCATCAATTACCTTGAGCATGAGTTCCACAGCAGGATTGTTCTTGCGACTATACTTTTTCTTTTCTGCAGACACAACCACTTCCGTCATATCCAATGACGAGGGTTTTAACCTGACGTCTACCTTTCGGACACGAGTTACCTCGGTAACATAATCCTTGAAAGCAAAACAATGGAATACCAGAGTTCCCTTACGAAAACGTATTTTATAGTTACCGTCCTCCCCTACACGTGCTTTTGCTGCTGGATTCTCTTTATACCATACTGTTGCGCCTACAAGCGGCATGCCATCGTCATCTGCTACAACCTTACCCGTAATATACTGGGCATAAAGAGGTATCTGTACAACGAATGAAAGTATGAATATAAAAATGCGTTTATTCATATCTGTATTATATTATACATGTTGTCTTAGTCAATTATCATTGGCATTCTTGTCTATTTCCTGACAAGTGTAGGCCGAAGTCATGGTAACACCATGAAGGCCATGGAGCATTAGGCTCTGGCCCGTCATGAAAAGGTTCGGGATTTGTGTCCTTGGAGATACTATCGTCATCATGGGATTTGCGTAATCCTTGCGGAAACCAAATGCACTACCCTCGGGGGTAAGGTTGTAGTCCCGATAAGTCAACGGTGTACTACTCCAACTTTTCAACACCATGGCGGCAATACCTGGTATGGCTCTCTCGGCCAACTCTATACACTGACGTGAAACCTCTGCCTTTATTTCCTTGTATGCCTGAGGACGATGGAACACTTTTGTTCCCTCAAAGACGGACACCACTTCCCATTGCATAGGAGTCAGGATGTCTACATTAATTGTATGCCCCCCCCTCTCCGGGTAACGGGCACTAATCATGATCCCCCTGACCTTCAGATCCTTGCCAACCGCAATGTCCCAACAGTTATCCTCGGCAAATACCAACTTGTTATGGTTGAAATACGGTAAAGAGGCACAACGGAGTTGCAGGTGAAGAGTAAACATTCCCGTAGTATTTGGTTGCGATTCCATACGACGGCGGAATACCTTCTTCATAAGAGAACTTTCCTGCACAAGCGAACAAGTCTGCGAAGGATGGGCGTTGCTGACAAAGATGTCAGCTTCATACTCCGAACCATCGGCACATATAGCCTTTGTAATACGCCCGTTCTCTTCTCTCAGAGAGACGACATCCTTGGCAGTAAAGATTTCTCCTCCAAGGGCACGAATCTGCTCTTCCAAGCACTGAACCAATTGGTTGCCGTCGCCACGCAAACGCCAACTGCTTTGTATGAATGGAGTCGTACCATGCACGAATGTGAACAAAGACAAGGATTCTTTCCTAAGTTCCATCTTGCAGGTAGCAGGAGCAGAAAGAACCTGAATAAGCAATGAATCGGAAATAATGGAATTCAGATACTTCCATGCATTTGTCTTCTGCAGCCATATCTCGTCCTTGCATTCAAGCAACTCCTTATAGAGATCAAGCCCTTTCTCCTCATGGGGGAAGTATGTCTTCATCGCACAGATAAACTCAAGGATTCCCTGTGGCCAAGAGAAAGAGCGCTGGCCAAACAATATCTTTTCAAAGCATACGGAATCCATCTGCACCCAAGGAAGGCTCATCAGTCCCATGTTGGTGAAAGCGTCATACAACTGCCCCCCTGGTTCCAGACCTCCCACATAGTGGAAACCTGTATCAAGATTGAGTTTGCCGCGTCGGAAACTCTGCATGCAACCTCCAGGCTGATGCTGTCGCTCCAGCACCAGCACCTTCTTACCCGTCTTGGACATTGTCAAGGCAACCTCCAAACCGCCCAAGCCACTACCTATTATGATTATATCTGCTTTTGGCATGCCTTACTTAGCTGCGTGTCTCTTCTTTCTCATCCAGTGGAATATGGCAGGCTGGCACACATAACTGAGCACCACTGCGCTGATCATGCCAACCAAGGTGGCAAATCCCACGCTCTGTATTGCCGGATGCTTGGCAAATAGCATACTTGCAACCGTCACAATCAGTATCACGGCACTAAACACAATGGCTGTCTTGTGATATCTCAGCATCACGCTGTTGGCTGACCAGTCATCCTTGTCGGCAATCAAACCGTTCATGACAAAGATGCTGTAATCCACTCCTATGCCAAATATAAACGTGGATATTATGATGTTTATCAGGTTAAACTGAACATCAAAAACAGCCATTGCACCCAAAACAATAACCCAACTCAAAAGAATAGGAGCAAAACCAAGGAGAGTGTATCTCAGGTTAAAATGGAAACTGACAAGTAGGACTATGAACACAAATCCCATGCTCATCCACTGAAGGACATTGAAATCATTATTTAATGCGCTCAGCGTGTCCTGAGTGTAATATGAAGTGTGCAGAACCATGAGATTGGGTTCCTTGGCAATGGTATTGCATATTTCCAGGAAATGATTACCTTCCTTTAAGTTATTACCACCTTCGTACTGAACATTGGTGAAACACAGGAAGCTGCCATCCCATGTTTCCTCCAACATGGTTGAAAGATAGCCTTTTGGAATAATTCCTGCCTCATATAAAGGAGTCGGACTATAATCTGCCCCAACCACATCAAAGAAGGTCTCAAAACCACTAGGATTCAGTCCTGCCTTAGGTGCCGTAGATGCAATCAACGAGCGAACCTTGTCCAAACGTTCCTCTGTCCAATATTTATACCAGGCATCTATTCTCTCCTGCTGCACCTGCATTGGCACAAAAAAACGAGTTGTTTGGGTATATCCCTTTACCAGCCCCTCCTTCTGCAAAGAGTCCAATTTGTAATCAAGTAATGCAAAATTGCTTAGGGCTTCCTCCATCGTCTTTCCCTGGGAAGCAAAGTATGTGGAACCGTATCCTGTAGTTGTCTTCTCATGATGAAGCTTATTGGCATAATCCACCTCCTTGTCCACATAACCAAGGTTGTCCATATTGGAATCGAACATAGTTCCCTTATACAAATAGGCAGCTGTAAAACCTATGGCCAGAACTGCTATAGTACCCAAAAGGAATTTATTCTTATGGAACCCATATGCATTTACTTTGTCAATCAAAGCGAAGGCCTTACGGTTAACCTTGTTCTTCTCCATTTCCATCAAATGCGGCAAGTAAATCAAAGAGAATACCGTAGTGCCAAATATGGCCAGGGCAGCGAACAGGCCGAAGTCCTGCAGCAACTCTGTCTTTACAAACAGCAAGCCTATGAACGAACCTATAGTAGTTACGCATCCAAGGAGTACAGACTTGGTCTCATCCTTAAGCACCTGTTCTGCATCGGCAACATATTTGTATTGGACCAATATGTGAAGAACATAACTCATGGCCACACCGAGCACTATGGCACCTATACCCAATGCCATCAATGAGAACTGCCCCTTTATAAAATACATCGTGGCCAAGCCGAACAAAGCGCCAAAAGCAACGGGAAGGAACAACAACGGAATGGTATTCCAGTTGCGCATACAAAAGAACAGGAGAAGCAAGACAAGTACTTCGCTCCAAGCCACTGTACCTATCAGGTCATCCTTAATTGTCGTTGAGTTATAGTATCCATATGCCGGTATGCCATAATAACAGATATGGACATCCGGATATTTTTCGGTGAAGGCGGATATCTGTCCGTTTATGATATCGAACATCCTGTTGCCCTGTCCCGTATTTGTAGCAGAAAACCTGGGCGAGATAAATGCCATACACACTGAAGAGTCGGGCACAAAGAAGTGATTATCCACCATCACTACTCCACCGACACTATTTCCGAGCATGTCCGACATGGTACTTGCAAGCACATTGCGCATGCCAATGGGATCCATCTCTATGAGTTCTGGGAACGTGCTGCCGAAGTCAGTATCAAAATCCTCAGCATTCTGCTGCATCTGCCTTGCCATGTGCTCTTCGGTGAGCAGCGTATCAAAGGCAGAATAAACTGACGTGTCAATATAGGCTGGGAAATTCTGACTTAAAAAGTCTATAGCCTCAGGCATTAGTTCATCTTCCAGTTTGTAGAAAATATCCGAGAACACGCCGTTGCTATCCAACGACTCGTTCTGCGCGACAAGCGAATCAATGAACTCGTCGCAACACTGGATCATTTCCTCTGCAGAGACTCCATTCTTTGCCTCAAACAACAAGAATGTCTTATCTATTATCCTTAAATTGGAGAACTCCAACTTAACTGTACCATCCTCATTTTTAGACGATGGCATCAATTTGTTCAAGTCTTCCTCCAAGTGTATGCGGGTGGCAAACCAACCGAAAAACAAAAAGAGAAGAAGCATCGAGCACCACATAAAGACCCGATGATTTCTCAAGTAATGATATATTCTTATAAAAAGTCTTGTCATGCTTTATCCAGTTGTCCTTTGATAATCATATAGGTCTGCCTTTCATCCGCAATGCTTGCCTGAAGGGTGTATCCGTCGGCATTTGGCACAAGAGATACTACTACATCTACATTGAAACTGGCGGTTGGGGTTGCCAGGGCAGTCAAGCGGCACTGTTTAATAAAAGAATAGCGCAACGTTTCCCCGCACAGCAACATGCTGCACTCCTTTATCATTTCAATGTTACAAACACCTGGACACACGGGATCTCCAGGGAAATGTCCGTCATAGACGTCACACTCAGGCAGTATTGCCACATGATACGTAGCACTCAGGCCTTCTCTACGTTCTTCAGACAACACTCTGTAGAATTTGTTTTCTAACAGCATTATTATATAATATATAATGTATTGTGGCGTAGTTTCACTTCATGCGGATAGTATTGAATAATCCGCAGGGGGCACATTAAGTTATCAAGACTTGCGCACGAAGATTTTCATCTGCGTTTCTGCGATTGTCTCTTCGGCAACCACGGTTGTTCCATTTATTATGGTAACACCTCCCACTGTAGCCCCCATGGTAATGGTGGTTTGCAGCACATCCCCTAACTTGGGACGAGAATAAAGCCTAAAGTTCTTTACCTCACCGATATACCCGACAGGTGGTTCTGTAGCCCCGTTTGCAACAGCAAGATATCCGGCAAAGGCTGACGCACTTTGCGCAATATGCTCTATAACACCTGGTTCTGCCATCTGTCCGTCTTCCTCAAGAAAGTAGTTGTCGGCACGCACCTCCAACTGACAGACGCACTCATCACCCACAACCCTCAGCAACTCGTCCACCATCATGATGGGCGAGCGCTGCGGAATGAGTTTCTCAATCTTACTGATGCTTCTCGATGTAGTCATACAGGTCGTTGAATGTCTTAACCGTGGGCAGATCTGCTACGGGAATCTTAACCTTGAAGGTGTACTGTACAACAGCAACCAAATCAACAAGGCTCAGGCTATCCAACTGCAATGTGTCATAGATAATAGCGTCGGGAGTAATCAACTCCTGCTCTACCTCGAACTCCTCAGAAAGAGTGGATGCCACTTTCTCGATGATTTCTTCTCTTGTCATAGTCAATCAAATTGTTTTTGGGGTTAATAATTATAGTGTTTTTGTTGTTTTCTTACAGGTTCTTGACTATAAGGGTACTGTTAGTTCCACCGAAACCGAAACTGTTGCTTAAGAACATATCGAAATGCTTCTCGGTGGTCTCGGGGATTACATTCACACATGCAGTCTCCTCGTCAGGTTCCTCAAAATTGATATTGCCTGCTATAAAGTCGTTCTTCATCATGAGCATACTGTATATGCACTCTGCCGCTCCAGCAGCCCACATTTCGTGACCTGTCTGCGACTTTGTAGATGTAACAGGTATTGCATAGTCGCCGAAAATCTGCTTGATAGCCATTGCCTCACGTCCATCACCAGCATGTGTGCTGGTAGCGTGTGCATTCAGATAGCCGATTTCCGTGGGAGTAACCCCTCCATTGCGCAAAGCGAGTTCCAGAGAGCGGGCGGGACCTGCCACGTTTGGTGTAGAGATATGATCGCCATTGCCGCTGAAGCCCCATCCTACGATTTCTGCCAATATTGGAGCGCCACGCTTTACGGCATGCTCGTAACTCTCCAGTATGATCGTTGCGGCACCTCCGCCAGGAACAAGTCCGTCACGATTCTTGTCGAAAGGACGGCAAGCCTTTGCCGGCTCGTCCTCACGGGTGGAGAATGCCTGTATTCCATCAAAACTGGCCACACAGAACATGTTTGCCTCCTGTGCACCACCAGTGATGATGCAATCGGAAAGACCATTCTTGATGAGCAGATAAGCATTTCCTATAGCCAAAGAAGAACTTGCGCATGCTGCGCTGCTGGTCAGGTTAATGCCACGCAAACGGAACAGGCATGCCAAATTCATGGTCACGGTACTGTTCATGCTCTGGAAAATGGCACCGCTGCCACATGCACTGGTCTCTTTGAACTCACGAAAACGATCCAAGGCCACCATTGTTGCCTCGGCAACACTGTCGTTACCATAGATAATGCCTACTTCATGTGAGTCTATATAGTCCTGATCCAAGCGCGCATTTTCCAATGCATCCTTGGTTGCCATATAGGCGTATTGTGCCTCTTCAGGCATGAACTGGCGCATTGTGCGACTGACCAGCTTCTTGAGATCTGGCTTGGGCACATCTGCACAAAGACCGCTTCGGAAACCCATATCCTTTCTCTCTTGAGAAAAGATGATGCCACTTTTGCCATCGTACAAGCTCTGGCGCACCTCGTCAAGGGTCTGACCCAGACAAGACCAAATGCCCATACCTGTGATAACTACTCTGTTTTCCATAAATACGTTTTAATATTCTGTTTACCTTTTAACTTCTTTTGCTAACTGATTCTCAAACCCTTACATTATCTTCTTTCCAAAACAACGCCTGCGCTTTAATATTTCCGGGTTGAGGGGGTTCCATTGGCTCAGTTCCTTTACATTGTATTCCAACTGCGGACCTGTCTCCGCATATTTATAACCCTTCTTGTTGTAGATGGGGATAAGATCGTCAAATATCAGGGCGTTCACTCCCAATCCCTGCATATCAGGGCGCACGGCTATCAGCATGAGGTTTACCGTATCCTCGTGCTTTATCTTCAATGCCTTGAGCAAATGCCACCAGCCCAGGGGGAAAAGTCGTCCCTTCGACTTGCGCAAAGCATGCGACATGCTTGCCATTGTTACGGCTGCGGCCACCATCTCGCCTTTATCGTTCTCAACGATGGGAATCAAGTCCATATCTGCAAGGGGCAAATACATCTTCAGGAAAAAGTCTATCTGCCTTGGGGTAAACGAGCTGTATCCAAACAGAGGAGCATATGCTGCATTCATCAGTTCAAACAATCTTCTGCCCTCTCCGTCGTACACTTCCTGTTTGGTAACCTTCTTGACCTTCAACCCATACATCTCCTTGCTCAAACGAGCCACTCGGGCATATTTGGCCGGGACCTCTTTGGGAATCTCTACACGGATCTGGACCCAATCGACAACCTTTTCGTAGCCATGGAGTTCCATGTGCTTGGGGTAGTAGGGATGGTTATATATGTCTATCATCGAGCCCATGCGATCAAAATCCTCCAAGAGCATTCCTTCTTTGTCAAAATCCGTAATACCCAGCGGTCCTTGAATCTCATCCATGCCACGCTCCTTGCCCCACTCCACCACTGTGTCCAGCAGGGCTTTGCTCACTTCTATGTCGTCAATAAAATCCACGTATCCGAAACGGACAACATTTGACTGCCACTTCTGGTTAGCCCTTTTATTGATGATGCCTGCAATGCGACCCACCGTCTTGCCGTCAATCTCTGCAATGAAAGCCTGTACTTCCGTAAAAGACAAACCATGATTCTTTTCCGGATCAAAACTGCTGCGCACGTCGCTTGCCATTTCAGGGACAAATTGCTCGGTTCCCGAATATATTTCAAGAGGGAACTTCACAAACGAGTTCAAATCCTTCTTGGTCGTAACTTTTCTCACACAAACCTTTCCCATGACATGCTGAATTTATGCCCAATTGCTTACACAATATTTTGGCACAAAGTTACGAATTTTTGAAGAATCCAGCAAAAAAACATTGCATATTTGTGAACTTTTGACATTAATATACGCAATAACGAACATTATCAAGTTTTAGGTGTAATGACGCCAACGAATGACGAGCACCAGCATTGTTCCGCAGACTATAACATTTTTGGCTTAGTTACAGTAACAAAAAATCTTACATCATGCAGCAACAGACATCTACTTGCAAGTCGCTCCCTCCTGACCTGCCAAAGTACACTCTCGATAACGGAGTCTTGTCCTCGGGAGAACGAAGCCTTGCCCTCGGGTTGTCAAGGCCTCGTCGTCGGGAGGCCCCACCCTCGACGTCCCGAGAAAACACAGCCACGTCCCTAAGGACGGTCAACGTGGCACTTGGACAGACACACAAAATACTACAACACAACTACTTAGCACCCCACAACACAAGTCTACCATAATACAGATGTGCAAAACCATAAAATCACGGACAACATTCACACAACGAATAGTCGTCACACATGCCTGTATAGTGAAAATTCTTTACCCTTGCCAAGTAATCACCAGTATAATACAAGAGACCGAACCCATAGGTCCGGTCTCCATTTTCCATATAGTACAATTACTGTCTTTAAAGCAACCCAATGTATGTTGCCAAAAGAGCACGCTATTCCGTAATGTTGATAGCCAAACACAACTCGTCCAATTGCTTCTGGTCAATAACACCAGGAGCATCAAGCATAACATCACGACCGCTATTATTCTTCGGGAAAGCAATAACGTCACGGATACTATCCAATTCGGCAAAGAGGCTGACAAAACGGTCCAAGCCGTATGCCAAACCACCATGGGGAGGTGCACCATACTTGAAGGCATTCATGAGGAAACCGAACTTCTCCTGTGCCTGCTCTGGAGTAAAGCCAAGTATCTCGAATATCTTCTGCTGCAACTTGGCATCATGGATGCGAATACTGCCACCGCCTACTTCCACGCCATTGATAACCATGTCATAGGCATTGGCACGCACACGGGCCGGATCAGTATCCAACAAGGGCACATCCTCAGGCTTGGGAGAGGTAAAGGGATGATGCATGGCCATCAGGCGCTGCTCCTCATCACTCCACTCGTACATGGGGAAGTCCACAATCCAAAGACATGAGTACTTGTCCTTGGGACGGAGTCCCATACGCTGACCCATCTCCAGGCGAAGTTCACACAATTGCTTCCTCACCCTCATGGCATCATCGCCAGAAAGGATAAGTATAAGGTCTCCTGGCTGAGCATTCACCTTATCCTTCAACACATGAAGGGTATCCTGAGCATAAAATTTGTCAACACTGCTCTTCACGCTGCCATCAGCCTCCACACGGGCATAAACCAAACCTTTAGCGCCAATCTGGGGACGTTTCACGAAATCCGTGAGCTGGTCAAGCTGCTTTCTTGTAAGCACCGCCTGGCCCTCGCAACAAATGGCACCTATGTACTGAGCAGAGTCAAATACGCCAAATCCCTCTGGGAAGATACTCTCTACTATTTCATTAGAGGCATTGTCCTGCTGGAGGTTCTTCAACTCCACAAACTTCATCTCAAAACGCGTATCGGGCTTATCACTGCCGTAATACTTCATGGCGTCTGCCCATGTCATGCGAGGAAGGGCGGGAATATCAATACCCTTCAGTTCCTTGAACAGATGGCGGCTCATGCCCTCAAACACCTGCAACACATCCTCCTGCTCTACAAATGACATCTCGCAATCTATCTGTGTAAACTCCGGCTGACGGTCAGCACGAAGATCCTCGTCACGGAAACACTTCACAATCTGGAAATAACGGTCCATACCTGCAACCATGAGCAGCTGCTTCAGGGTCTGCGGACTTTGAGGAAGAGCATAGAACTGGCCTGGATTCATGCGTGAGGGCACAACAAAGTCGCGCGCTCCCTCAGGAGTGGAGTTTACCAGAACTGGAGTCTCTATCTCCAGGAATCCTTGCTGGTCAAGATAACGGCGTACCTCAAAGGCAAACTTATGGCGCAGTTCCAAATTCTTGCGGACATTAGGACGACGCAGATCCAGATAACGATACTTCATACGGATATCATCACCGCCATCACTATGTTCCTCTATAGTGAAAGGAGGGGTCAGCGATTCATTGACAACAGTCAGTTCCGTTACCATGACTTCAATATCACCAGTAGGCAGATTCCTGTTCTTGGAATAACGCTCGGCAACAACGCCCTTTGCCTGAATGACAAACTCACGTCCCAACTTGCCAGCCTTGCTCTTGAGTTCTTCACTACAATCCTCATTGAAAGCGAGCTGAGTTATGCCATAACGGTCACGAAGGTCAACAAAGGTCAGGGCACCCAGATTATGAACACTCTGTACCCAACCTGCAAGGGTAATTTCCTCGCCGACATTGGCAAGACGAAGCTCGCCACAGTTTCTTGTTCTATACATCTTTATATATTATTGTTTACTAATTTCAAACTACACGCGCTACATATACGAATAGCAGACTCGGCACAAACAGCAAGGGATGACCTCCTTAGAAGTCATCCCTTGAAAAGTACGCCCTCAGGGGCTCGAACCCTGGACCCATTGATTAAGAGTCAATTGCTCTACCAACTGAGCTAAGGACGCATTACCTTTGTTTTTCCGACTGCAAAGGTACGGACTTTATTCGGAATGACCAAATGTTTTCGCAACTTTTTTCTAATGTTTCTTGAATATATCTTAACTAAACCGTCAAAATCATCAGTTCGCTAGCCTGTTTTCTTCTCAATACGTCCAACTGGAAGTCAACGCCAGCAATCAAGCCATACTCCCTTAGCACCGTTTCATGTGTCTTACGGGCCAGTTCGGGATGATTATTTTCCTCGCTCAAGTGGCACAACCACACTCTCTTCAATGCCGGAGAAGCATGTTCGGCAATAAGTCTGGCACTGTCAGCATTGGATATATGCCCTCTGCCACTACGGATACGGCCTTTCAGGTATGCCGGATATGGGCCCATCATAAGCATGTCAACGTCGTGGTTCGACTCCAAGACAATGAAGTTGGCCTCGGCAACCTCCTTTTGAACAATCTCCGTTGCATGACCGATATCTGTAATGATCAGGAATATCTCTTCGTCTGTCTCAATCCTGTAACCCACACAATCACTGCTATCATGCGGTACACTGAAAGCCGTAACCCTCATATCTCCGACCTCTATGGTCTGAGACTTCTGTATAATCCTAACGTATTCCGGAGTCAGCTTGGTAGTAACACAATAGTTCCTGTTTATACCACGATGCACTTCCTCTGTCGCATATATAGGCAACTGATAATCATGAGCCAGATGCCCCACAGCCTTGATATGGTCGGCATGGTCATGGGTAATGAACACGGCATCTATCTCCGTAAGCATCACACCCCTCTCCTTAAGGTCGTGCCTCAAGGATTTCACGGCAATACCGGCATCTACAAGTATTTGCGCATTATCCGTTGCCAGATAATAGCAATTACCGCTGCTGCTACTGCCCAAGGATATGAATTTTATCATGCTCGTTTATTTTGAAGTACAAAGATAAGAAAACTTGAGCAATATCCAAAAAATGTTTTTATAATAAATCTAAAAATATAATGTATACACTCAGTTTCTCTTGATACCGACGTATCGTATAAGGCTTTCATATACAGGAACACGCGACAACAAGGAGGCATTGCCCACTATAATCAGGTATTCCTGTGCACGCGTCATGGCAACATTCAATTTGCGGTCGATCTGCTTCCCATGCTCCTCAAATGTAGTTTCGGTAAGAAAACGCAATTGGTAGTGCTTCTGTAGCGTCAATCCGTAAATTATGTGCTTTCTTTGGCTTCCCTGAAATCTCTCTACGGTATCTATCGTAATCTGCATGAGGGGATGTAGCGGCTGATGCAATCTATCAGACAATATCGTACGAATGGCAGATATCTGACTACGATATGGCACGATGACGCCTACGGTTTCAAGCGGATTGAATGCCGTCTGCTCTTCTTTCCATATACGAAGCAGTTCATCCGCAATCACGGAAGCCTCGGCCAAATTGACTTTATCTGAAACGGATTCGGATGGAGAAGGCACGTCCACAAAACGCACACGGGCAGACAACGACGGAGAATGCTGGTGCGCCAAAGGCACCTCGCACAGTTTGCCGTCATAAAACGCGACGTTTGGAAAATTCGCTATATCTCGATGCATACGCCCTTGGCAAGTAAGCATATGACAAAGCTTGGTATCCGTAGCATATCTGGCCAAAAACCTCTCGAACATAGAGTTTCGACAATTTGTTAAGAAAACGTCTATCAGTGCCTGTTCATCTACACGGGACTCCATTGTTCGTTGCTGTACTACGGCTGGCAACTGCTTGTGGTCACCTATCATAACAAATTTGGACACGCAAGGCAGCCCATCGCTACAACACAGGGAAAGCAACGGCAAAAGATGAGGTTCAAGTATCTGACTGGCCTCATCAACTATACAAAGCGAAAAACGACTCATCGCCACCAACGGCAAATGCGAGGTAATGGAAGATATTGTCCCGACAAGAACTCTTGCATTTGCTATTTTACCTGCCAGATCGGCAGAGGAGGCACATTCCGCAACTATATTTGCCAAATAGCGGTCCTGGTACATTTCAGAAGCGCATGCCGCACTGCCAAGACGGATGAAATCTATGGAAGGGTACAGTTTGCTACAAATCTCGTCCACCGCCCTGTTGGTGTAAGAAACTGTCAAAATCTTAGACCCTTCCTCATGCAATTCCTCTTGCAGGGTATTCAGCATTCCAAAAGACGTCTTTCCTGTACCCGGCGGACCTATAACAAGGAAGAGTTCCTTCGCATTCTTTATTTTTTGCTGTAATTCATTGAAACATCCGTAATCTCCTGACAAAGGGACGTTTTCAACTACTTCTGGTTTGCGTTGCACAAGAACCAGATCCCTCCTTTCCTTAGGAGCAGAAAGGAATGAATGCAGTCCCTTATACAAGCCATTATACGAACTCTCCATAAAATCATGCTCTATGCACCACTTAACATTGCCAGAAGTACAGAATGCAGTAACATTCTTCTGCGGATGTTTCAACCGGAGAGTTATTTCATCGGGTTCTATCTTGCTAATCAATGACCTATATACAATGGTCATGCGCAAATCAGGTGCATTTCCAACCACATAGGGGTAAAGGACCACGGCATCACCTTGTCTGAAATTTCCGCTTTCTCCATCATAAATAAATCTGAGTTGCTCTATCTCGTCTGAATCCGCCAATGACGAGACATGCAAATCCATATTAAGTATAATGTTACCGCACTGTTGCTTATCTTCCAATGAAGAAAGCCAGGCGCTTGCAAAACCGGAACATTCCTTGGCCTGGCAACCGACCTTTGACAGTGCATGCTCCAATGCCACAAAGCGATAGAAACGCAAGAAGTACGCACGTTCCAGTTCGCTGGCCTCTTGATAACAGGACAGCATAAGTTCTATGCGAGGACGTTGGTACCGTTGCCATAGAATGCCACCTACGTGCTTCTCGTTGAAGTCCTCTGGAGTCTGCGTCATAAAGTCCTCTATTCCTCCACTGCGCAAATAATTTTCCTGCAGGACATAAAGGTTACGGATTTTTAAGGCTTTGAAGAGCAACCTTGGAGCGCTGCCCAATCCAACCAAAGAACGAGAATATTGGCTATAAAGCAAAAACGAATGCAACTCTTGATTGTTTTCTTCGTATATGTCCCTGTAGTTATACTTGATAATGGCCATATACAGGAGCATCTGTATGTAGTGCTGCTCCTTGTATTTTGGCACGTCCAAATCAGCATCATGTGGTATAAATGCCGCCTTACCGGATTTCTGCTCCACAAGCACACGCATATCCGTCTGCAACATATCCATACGTCCTTGCAAGCCAAGCATTTCAGAAAAGAAAGTAGGCTCAACTACTATCTTATCACGGTCATACCTTCCAACAAGGTTTGGCAAGGCAACGTTAACGGCCGTATGTATATTGAGCATTTGCTGCCATGCCTGCTTATGGAAATCCGTTCCCGGAGCTACTGATATTACACCGACAGCATTACTCCTGAAGAATTTCTTGACTGACTTGCTATAAGATTCTCGCTGTTTAGCCAAAGACCAATCCCGACCTTCCCGTTCATGTATAATTGTATCCAGGAGTTCTCCAGCCATATTACCCATGAGGATTGGGTCCGTTACTACAGACGGCGCAAAACGGTTAAGCACTGAGACTTGAGGAGATTCAGCGTAGGTCTCAAAGCATGAAGCAATTGCAGACACATCTACAAGGTAATCCGGTTCTACTATAAAGAATTCGGGCAGTAAAACACCATCCTCATCTTTGCGAGGACGGATAATGTTCAGCATCATGCCCTCCTTAAAAATTTCTCCAAGATACGAATGGTCATGACCAAACAGCTGTCCTTGCCCCGAATATCTAACAGGTAAAAGTCCGCCGTCCTGCTCTACAATACAGTAAACGAATTCTTCATCCCACGAATCTACAATTGCACGGACACAATCAGCAATCAGCAATTGCTTTTGTTCCACACTGTACTCGGAAGAGAACTTTCCTAATAGGTAATCCGGTACAGGAGTCTCGTACAATAGTGACACAAACAGACAAAGCGACTTGAAATCCTGAAGAAAATCCTCGGGCCGCCAAGTAGACTTGTTCCCTGTCAGCCTCACGCGCATGGCATTAACCATACGCCTTAGTTCCGGAGAGGCAGACTTCTCTTTCAACAGGTAGTCTGTCTTCGCAAAAGAACCAGCCAACAAGGCTTTTGAATCGCAAACCGACTCATCAATAATCCTTAGATAGAGCCGCCTTAACAGAGCATATGCAGCATCATAATCAGGCAGAAAAGAATATGCCCTACCTATTTCAGAATACCATTCTTCAGTCATTAACCTGACCTGGTGCCACACGTGTATAGTAGACCTGTATACGAATAGGATCCTTTTGCGTGCCCTTTACCAACCTTGCACTGGAAAGGGACAAGTCATTGGAAACACCTGTGATTGTTCCTGCAGAAGTATTTGAGGTAACAGCAACAGGCACGATGAAACATTTGTTCCAATCTGGATTCCGCTTGGTCCATTCAAATGTTTCCTCCGCTATCTGCTCTGCCGTGGGATTGTCAATCTTCAATTCTTCCTTAATATAGGTAGCCACGGCATTTCTTCTATCCATATATATATATGTCGCCACCTGACCTATATTGTGAAACGTATATGTATTTTCAGCGGATTGAAAAGAAGCGAGGAAAGATGTCTTTTCATCAGGGGTCCTACCCTCCTTAAAGAATTTCTTCACATCGCTCTTGCGTACAAGAAGCAGATTCTGGGGGACAGCAAACTGATCACCCGTTTGCTCCTTATTATATCGTTCAAGTGTCAATCTTATACGACTTATGCTGTCTTCTTTGTGAGAACCAGAGAAGATATCGTCAATCGGCAACGTTATCTCTGTACAAATTCCTGTAGGTGTCTTGAGCCATGTACATGACTCGTCTTCCAAAAGGTCATTGACATCAGAACGCTGGAATTGACAGCTCTGAACAACCTCTGGTGTACCTGTGAAAATAGTGTAAGTTGATACATTGCCATCTTCAGGATTTGTCTCAGAGCGGGTCTTATAGATTATATACAATGCATCGACAAAGATACGCACCATAATACCTTCTCCGTTTATTATCTCAACATAATAACCCGGCAAAACATTTCTGATGAAATGATAAGAGTCATCAAAATTATGATTTACATGCGCATCTGCCGACAGACCTTTGTTGTCTTCCAAGTACTCCCAGTACTTGTCCATTATATAATTGCCTTCTGACAAAGGAAGAGGGATTCTTATGCTCGGATAACTTCCCGACGATGTATTGGATGGGTCAGAACCGTGAATCCTGTCCCATGCAGTAAACACCTTTGTGGCAATGGGAGTGTTTTCATACCCCGGACGTATATATTTCTTCAAATCTGTTGTCGTATAATACGTGCTGTCCTCACACAAAGGCTTAGCAGCGTCCAAAGGATATATGGCAATCTTCAATGGAGTGCTGACATCACCGTAATAAGAATCGAAGTTCAACTGCAACAGCACACTATCACAACAAGTCTTGCCCTGAGCATCCACAGAGGTTACCATTTCCTTGGCGGGGAAATACTTTACATTCTCCATTATGGCAAACTGCGTTGCAAAATTAGCAACAAGCTTTCCATTAGTTTCGGGGTCATATATAGCACCGAGATATGAAGCAGAAGAACGTGAACTAATGCTATCAAGTTTTACCGAACCAGAATATACGTCACATATCTTTATGTCCGTATCCAGCGCTTCGTTTGTTGGAGGAATACCAATTCCTCCTGTATTTTCAGTACATGCTGCCATAAAAGACAACATAAAAAGCAACAACAAATAACCTAATTTATTAAATCGAATCATCATTCCTATTACCTTACTACCCTCCTAATCTAACAATAATCCTTTTTCCTGCTCTTAATCTTTAGAACAAATAACCATCATCGGCATTATCATCCTTGGGGCGCTTTCTTACAACCTCGTCCCAGAGACGGTCATACAGAGCAGCCGGAACCGTGGCTATATTGTCTGGATCAAGGACCACAATAGGTTTGCCCATTTCACGTGCCATGCGTTCATAGCGCTCATTGGGTTCATTCAGCACTACACCGTCGCTCATGAACATGCCAATCCGGTTAAGATCCTCCAACGTGGACAGTTCTCCCAACGTGGACAGCGCAGAACGATCTGCCTCGCGATATGACAATATGCCATCAAAATTTTTGGGCAGCGGAGCCTCTGGAATATCTGTAGTAGGAGTATATACAATCCTGCTCTCACGGAAACTTGGTTCATCGTAATAAGCCAGTTTCAGCAGATATGGCGCCAACGAAGACATCAGGCCCTGGCAATGAATTACCTCGGGCACCCAACGCAATTTCTTAACAGTTTCAAGAGAACCTCTCACAAAAAACATTGCACGCTCAACATTGTCCTTATACATGCGGCCCTTTTCGTCCTCCAACATGAGTCGGCCTCTCATAAAGTCGTCGTTGTCTATGAAATACACCTGTATACGTGCAGCAGCGATACTGGCTACCTTAATAATCAGTTGATGGTCCGTATCATCTATTATCAGATTCATTCCAGACAGACGAATGACTTCGTGCAACTGATTCCTACGCTCATTGATATGCCCCCACTTAGGCGTAAACGTACGAACCTCACGGCCGGTCTCCTGGACAGCCGGAATCAGTTTGCGACTTATAGTACCCAAAGGGGTCGCATTGATGTAAGGCTCTATCTCCTGAGTAAGGTAAAGTATCTTCTTTGCTTTCTCCATGATGACAATATACTATAGTATCTCTGTGCAAATGTACAAAAAAAATGCGACATTCGCGTCCTAATCACCTCAGTCTTTGTCCTTTTTAGCACTTTTTTGCTTTTTTAGGACGAAAAACTTACGTATATAGGTATAATTGTTTTAACTTTGCGTGATTTTAATTCAAACGAAGACTAATCGACCTGTGCAATGCAAGTAATAAACACTATAGCGAAATTACGCGAGACCATTGAAGTTGAGCGCTCCAACGGAAAGACCATAGGACTTGTACCCACTATGGGAGCCCTGCATGACGGACATGCCTCCTTGGTCCGCCATAGCGTGGCAGAAAACGACATCACGGTGGTAAGCATATTCTTGAATCCTACGCAGTTCAACGACCCCAAGGACCTTGAGCGCTACCCCGTAACCCTGGAAAGTGATTGTGCCTTGCTTGAGCAATGCGGAGCACAAATTGCCTTTGTTCCAAGTGTGAAGGAAGTTTATCCGGAACCAGACACAAGGATTTTCTCTTACCCTCCCACAGACGTTGTCATGGAAGGCGAACGCCGACCGGGACATTTCAACGGAGTTTGTCAGATCGTAAGCAAATTATTCTATTTCACAGATCCCGACCGTGCTTATTTTGGAGAAAAGGACTATCAGCAGATTGCGGTAATCAAGCGTATGGTAGAGGACCTCAAATTCCGTGTCAACATCGTACCATGCCCTGTTATACGCGAGACCAGCGGTTTGGCCATGAGTAGCAGAAACACATTGCTTGCTCCTGAAGAAAGCGAAATAGCGCCAAACATCTACCGCATACTGAAAGAAAGCACCAAACTTGGACTTGGCGTGGCCGAAACAAAAAAATGGGTCATAGACCAACTCAACAACATTGCAGGGTTGGAGGTAGAATACTACAGTATCGTAGACGGAGACACGCTTGCCGATATCACATGCTGGGAAGAAAAAGCCAGCGTTGTCGGTTGCATTACAGTATATTGTGGAAAGACACCTATTAGACTGATTGACCATATAAGATACAAATGACCATAGAAGTTCTCAAAAGCAAGTTGCACTGTGTGCAGGTAACTGAAGCCAACCTAAACTACATGGGCAGCATCACCATCGACAGAGACCTGATGGATGCAGTTGGCATAATACCCGGTGAAAGAGTATTCATCGTTGACAACAACAATGGTGAACGTTTTGATACATACACCATTTCCGGCGAGCGGGGCAGCGGATGTATTTGCCTGAATGGTGCCGCTGCACGTAAGGTACAGGTTGGAGATACAGTAATTATCATGGCATACGCCAGGATGACCCCTGATGAGGCAATGGAATTCACCCCCAAAGTAGTCTTCCCCGAAAACAACCGCATTACAATCAGAAAATAACTTTTAACCATAATCGCAATATGAAGATTTCAAGAATTGAACACCTGGGCATTGCCGTCCAGAACATTGCTGAAGTTCTCCCCTACTACACAGACGTTCTCGGTTTGGAGTTCTACAAGGAGGAGGTTGTTGAGGATCAGAAAGTAAAGACCGCTTTCCTAAAGGTTGGTGAGGTCAAGATTGAGTTGCTGGAACCCACATGTCCCGAAAGTACCATCCAGAAGTTCCTGGACAATGGCGGTCGCGGCATACACCACGTTGCTTTCAAGGTAGAGGATGGGGTTAGTGAAGCATTGGCTCAGTGCGATTCAAACGGTATCCGCCTCATCGACAAGGCTCCACGCAATGGTGCAGATGGATTGAAGATTGCCTTCCTGCATCCCAAGAGCACTTGCGGCATCCTTACCGAGCTGTGCGAGGAGTAATCCTTTCTACCTCTCCCATATAAATTTACATTAATATAAAATCTGTATATAGACAGTTCCGTTGTGGTTTCCCATAACGGAACTGTCGTTTATTAAGGCTATAGTGTCGCACCTCTGCATTTAGGTGGGGCATCACAAGTCTAACGCTATGTTTGTGCTTAGAAGAGGACAAACACAAGGAGCATAAAAAAGACTGTATCGCAATTCTTTACAACACAGTCTCATTATGCTATGGCATTACTCAAGATATGAGTTTTGCACTGAAATTAGCACTACGTATACTTGGGTACTGGCTACGTGAATCCACATCAGGATGATTCTTCAGGTGCTCCATTACCACTTCAAAACATTGTCTTTGACTCTGGGCCAGCATTTCCACCTCAAACGTTTCCTCCACAAAACTGCATTTGCGTGTTTCCGGATTTACGATAGCGCGACGGAAAACCATTTGCACCTCGTATCTGCCAGGACGGATCTCGTCCACAGGTGCCTGCTTGAGTTCTTTATTTTCAACGGCGATTACCCCGCCATTTGCTCCCCTCGTCTTGAATTCGTCCAAAGTTACAGCATTTGTCTTTATCACAATGAATGTACTTTTGTTGGGCAGACGGAAATGACGGGGAAAACTGGTCTTGTCTGCGCAGAATTTCAGTATGGCTTCGGAAAGTTCCTCCGTCATCAGTATCTGCGGTATACTGGCAATGAAACTTACCAGCGCCTGGGGTGTTGGGAACACGCCCTCTGAATCAAAATATCGTGCGTAATAGTTCATATCATTCTTAAATCTGTGCAAATTTAGACAAAATCCGATAAATACGTATAGAACCATGCCCATAATTGTAGCATGTCATATCATAAACATTGAAAATTGTCAAAAAAGCAATAACCAAAGTCATTTATCAATATGGATGGTCGCGGTGGAACATCTGCATGCGTTCCTCCAGTACTAGATATAGTTCGTCGCGCATACGACTGGTGCATGCACGCACACCGGCTTCAAGCGAACCGGTGGTGTCAAGGTTGATACTGGACACACCATAGGAGATAAGTTCGCGGACAAGTTCACCACCCGTCATGCCTGGATATGAAAGCGAGAAGAAGAATCCGTCAGCAATCTCTTCCGTCACATCGCGCGGATATGTTATGGTAAAGCCATTGTCGCAGAAAATCCTCTTCATGCGCTGTGCTCTCTCGGCATAGGCCTTGGTGTCCTGCACGAAATTTATCTTTCCCTCGCACGAGAGGCGGAGCATCTCGGCATAGGCATACTGGGTGCTGGCGGTGCAGCCAGAAGTGATCATGTACTGGATGCTGGCAATGAATGTGGGGCCAAAGACACCGCTATCCTGATAACGCTTTGCCAAGGCAGGGAACTGGCGGTCAAAGAGCTTGTCGCTGATGCACACCAGTGCTATGCGTCCGCCGGCATAGGAGAATATCTTTGATGCCGAGAGCATGAGCAGATAGTTGTCGGTATAGCGTGCCACGGTTCTCACGAAGGGAGGCTGGTATGGCAAGGACAGGTCGCGACGGCTGTCCATGGCAAAGTATGCCAGGTCCTCCATCACGATGATGTCGTGCTCCGTGGCTATCTCGCCAATGATGCGAAGTTCGTCCTCCTCCAAAGATATCCATGCAGGATTGTTGGGGTTTGAGTAGATAATGGCCGCCACATCTCCATCCTTCACCTCCTCCAGGAGTTTGGCACGCAGAGCCTCGCCACGGTACGGATAGATGTCAAAACTCTTCCACCCGATGCCTAGTATGCGCAACTGGGACTTCTGAATGGGGAACCCTGGGTCGATGAACAGCACCTTGTTCTTCTTCTCGTCCCTCTGGCAACATGCTATGAACGCACCGAAACTGCCAGCCACGGAACCCACGGTGGGAATACAGGCACGAGCGGAAATGTCTATATCCATGAAAGCCTTCACGAACTTGCTTGCCGCCTCCTTCAGTTCGGGCACACCTGCCGCCGCAGGATACTGGTTGTTGGCACCTGCATCCAAGGCCTTCTTCTCGGCATCTATACCAAATGTATTGCAAGGCAAGCCTGGGCTGCCCTGATCCATACGAATGAACGGCATACCTGTCTTCTGCTCGAGGTACTGAGCCACGAGCAGGGTCTCGCCTATTGTTGCATGGGAGAGGTCGGCAACGTGATTCACACGTGCCGCCTCCTGTACCAGTTCGTCTGTGAATATCTTCATTTATAAAACCTATGTGCAATATGTGTTCTTACTTACCCTTCTCCCAGTCAGAGAAATCACGCTTGTCAAGCACATGCTTTGCCTTGCCCTGTGAGCGTTCGATGGTGCCAGGGGGCTGAATGTGGATATTGGGCTTGATGCCGGTAACGGAAACCAGACGGTCGTAGAGATACTTGATGAAGGGCATCTGCTTTGCCGGATTTGGCGAGAAGAGGTCGGGGCGCAACTCCACGTCCAGGTCGAATGTGTCCTCGTTGTGCTTGCGATCCACGGTGATGAAGTACTGGGGCGAGAAGGCAGGGAACTCCGTCAGGATTGCCTCTATCTGGCTGGGGAACACGTTCACGCCACGGATGATGAGCATATCGTCGCTACGGCCCAGAATCTTGCCCAGGCGCACCGACGTACGTCCGCAACGGCACTTCTCGTAGATAAGGTGCGTGAGGTCGCGTGTGCGATAGCGCAGGATGGGCATAGCCTCCTTGCAAAGCGATGTGAACACGAGCTCGCCACGCTCGCCGGGTGCTACGGGTTCCAGTGTGTCGGGATTGATGATTTCGGGATAGAACATATCCTCCATCACATGGGTGCCGTCCTGATACTGGCACTCGCCACCCACACCAGGGCCGCTCATCTCCGTAAGTCCGTAGATGTCTATTGCCTTGATGCCGAACTTTGCCTCCAGTTCGCGGCGTATGCCCCATGTCCAGGGCTCTGCACCGAAGAAGCCCACACGGAGTTTCAGGTCTTCCTTCTTTATGCCGCACTTGTCCATCACCTCTGCCAGGTGCAAGGCATACGAGGGAGTACAGCAGAGGGCGGTAGTGCCGAAGTCCTGCATAAGCATCACCTGCTTCTCGGAATTGCCCGAAGAAGTGGGCAACTGTATGGCACCAAGTTTGCCAGCACCGTCGTGCGCACCAAGACCACCGGTGAAGAGGCCGTAGCCATAGGAAACCTGCACCACGTCGCCAGGACCAATGTCGCCTACGGCCAGTACACGTGCCACACACTCCGCCCAGTTGTCCAGGTCGTTCTGCGTGTAGGTTCCCACTATGGGCTTACCCGTTGTACCGGACGAGGCATGTATGCGCTTTATCTCGCTCATGGGCACTGCCTGAAGGCCATAGGGATATTCGTCGCGCAAGTCGTGCTTGGTAGTAAAAGGAAGTTTTGTTATATCGTCTATTGACTTGATATCCTCTGGGCGGATACCCTTCTGGTCCATTTTCTTTCTGTAGAAAGGCACGTTCTCATAGCAACGCTTCACCGTAGCAATGAGACGCTCGCTTTGCAATTCGCGCATCTTCTCGCGCGACATGCATTCTATTTCAGGGTTGAATATCATAGTTATCTTAGATTATAAAGTCATCCTCGTTGAGCAGATCCATATCCTTCTCTGCTATCACCTCCAGGGCCTTGTCGCTCTCGTCGGTGCGCATCACCAGCACTCCCCTGCCCTTCCACAGGAAGGAATACATGTAGAGGATGTTCACCTCGGCATGGGACAAGGCACTGATGGCCAGGGCGGCATGCCCAGGTTCGTCCTCGATGGCAATGGCCAGCACATCGGTCAGCTGCACGTTGATACCGTGCTCCTTCAGTATGGTGTATGCCTCGCATGGAGCCGAGCACAGCACACGGTATATGCCGTAGTCCTGGGTGTCGGCTATGGTGGATGCTATTATCTGTATCTTAGCCTTACTGAACAGTTCCAGCACCTTTATCAGTGTGCCGCTCTTGTTCTCGATGAAGATGGATAGTTGCTTTAATGTATTCTTCATAAAAAAACCTGTTTATGTGTTTGTTATTGATACACGGTACGCTTGTCTACCACACGCACAGCCTTGCCTTCGGAAACGGGCAGAGTGCCCTTGGGCAGGAGTTTCACATGCGGAGTGAGAAGTATCTCGTCCTTCAGGGCGCGCTGTATGCGGTTGGTCAGGTTCTGCAGACGACGATAATCGTCGGTGAAGAGTTCCTCCAGTTCCACCTCTACGGTCATGTTGTCGTTGTCCTCGTCGGTGGTTAGTGTTATGAGATAGTTGCTTGCCAGTTCGGGGAAGGTCATCAGTATCTTCTCTATCTGTATGGGGAAGATGTTCACGCCACGCAGAACCATCATGTCGTCGCTACGTCCGCGCATGCGGTCTATACGCACATGGTTGCGTCCGCAAGGACATGTTCTGCCAAGCACACGTGTAAGGTCGCGTGTACGATAGCGCAACAGAGGCATTGCCTCGCGGCACAGGCTTGTGAGTACCAGTTCGCCCACCTCTCCGTCGGGCACGGGTTCCAGAGTCTCGGGATCTACAATCTCCACGATGTAGTAGTCCTCCCAGAAGTGCAGGCCGTTCTGCTCCTGACACTCGAAGCCCACACCAGGGCCGCACATCTCCGACATGCCAAAGGAGTTGTAGGCCTTCACGCCCATCATCTCCTCTATGCGTCGGCGCTGCTCCTCGGAGTGAGGCTCGGCACCGATAGCCAGCACCTTCAGCTTGGTATCGCGGCGAGGATCCACACCCATGCTCTGCATCACCTCGTACAGACGGGTAACGTACGACGGCACGGCATGCAGGGCGGTGGTGCCA
The DNA here is from genome assembly GCA_045612965.1 of Bacteroidaceae bacterium. Taxonomy (GTDB): domain Bacteria; phylum Bacteroidota; class Bacteroidia; order Bacteroidales; family Bacteroidaceae; genus Physcousia. The sequence continues at coordinate 128,938 of JAZLAC010000038.1, forward strand.
AAGTCGGTAATGAACTTTATCTGGCGTATGGAATTGCCTGCGGCGGCAGGTATGGTGAGCATGCCAAGGCGCTCGGCACCATACTGGAAACCAAGACCTCCGGTGAACATGCCATATCCGCTGGAGTTCTGGAACACGTCGTCGGGGCGCAGGCCCACCATCCATAGGTTGCGCGCCACCTGTGCCGCCCACTCCTCCAGGTCCTTCTGTGTATGAAGGATAACGGTTGGCGTACCAGTGGTGCCGCTTGATGAGTGAAGTCGTGTACACTCGCGCAATGGCACGCTTGCCATGCCAAAGGGATAAGTGTCGCGCAAGTCCTGCTTCGTGGTAAAGGGAATACGCCTGATGTCGTCCAGGGTCTTGATGTCCTCCGGCTTGATGCCAGCCTCCTCGAAACGCTTCTTGTAGAACGGCGAGTTCATGCAATGCTGCACGGTGGCCTGCAGGCGTTCCAGTTGCAATGCCTCTATCTGGGCACGCGTCATGGTCTCCATCTTCTCGTCGAAGAAGGGACTATTGTCGTTGGGAAGAATCTTCTTCATCACTTTTGCTTTTCTTCTTGAATCTATGGTTACTCGCCCAATCCTGCCTGGAAAGCCTTCAGGTTGGCCTCCACCACCGCCTCTCCCTTGCGGGCAAATACGGTGCGTATGGCATCCCTGAGGTCGTCGGCGCCAAGTATCTGCAAATGCCTTGCCGCCATGCCCAGCAGCACCATGTTGGCGCCACGCGCATTGCCGGCATCCTTGGCCACGGCATCTATGTCCATCATGGACAGGGAGGGCAATTCTGCGAGAGCACCCTGCAGGGCTTCCTCCTCGGGATAATTGGGGATGTTCACAAAAGGCTTGCTGCCAGTCACCACCTTGCCCTCCTTGGCCAGATACGGGCGGTAGCGCAGGGACTCCATGGGTTCCATGCTGATGATCAGATCGGCACTGCCCTGTGCTATAAGGTCGCTATATATCGTGTCGGTGGAAAGGCGCAGATGACTCTGCACATCACCTCCGCGCTGGCTCATGCCATGCACCTCGGCCTGCTTCAGGTTGAGTCCTGCCTTGGTGGCAGCCTCGCCTATGATGGTGGCGATGGAGAGGATACCCTGGCCTCCCACACCGCAAAGTATAATGTCTTTCTTCATAATGTGTGTCGGTTGCGTTGGTTGTTAGCGGTTAGGCGTTCTCCTTTGCCTTGCGTGCCTCACGCGCCTTTCGTGCTGCCGTCTGTATGCACTCTCTTCGGGGGATGATAACGGACACGCCGGGATAGTCAATCTCTTCCTTCAGTATGCGTGTAATCTCCTCCATGTTCTTGGGCAGGGGCACAACCACTCGCACGTGCTCGGGCTCTACGCCGAGGGCCACACAGATGGCCTCGTACTTGCTGGTGCCGGCCGAGTCCTGGCCGCCGGTCATGCCGGTTGTGAAGTTGTCGGAAATCACCACGGTGATATTGCTCTTGTCGTTCACGGCATCCAGCAGGCCTGTCATGCCGCTATGGGTGAAGGTAGAGTCGCCAATAATAGCCACCGAGGGATGGAAACCTGCATCGGCAGCACCCTTGGCCATAGTGATAGAGGCACCCATGTCCACACAACTGGCCAAAGCCTTGAACGGAGGCAGGGCTCCCAGCGTGTAGCATCCAATGTCGCCAAAGACACGATAGTCGGGATATGTTGCCAGCACCTGGTTCAGTGCGGTGTATACATCGCGGTGTCCGCATCCCTGGCACAGCTGCGGGGGACGTGGCGCCACCACTTCGGATGGAGCCATTATCTCCTTTTGCCCGGTTCCAAGCGCCTTGGCCACATTGTCGGGGGTAAGCTCGCCGGTGCGGGGAAGGTCGCCCGTCAGACGTCCCTTCACATCGTAATCAGCACCAAGCAGAGCCTTCACCTGCTGTTCCACCACGGGTTGGCCATCCTCCATGACGATGATGGACGAGTTCTCCCTGGCCAACTGGCGAATGGCGTCCTCGGGCAGAGGGTACTGGCTTACCTTGAGCACATTTGTACCATCGCCCATGGCTTCCTTCACATAGTTGTAGGCAATGCCGCATGCTATGATGCCAAGCGAACCCTGTCCCTTTTCCACCTTATTATATATAGATGCCTGGGCTGCGGCAAGCATTTCTGCCTGCTTCTCCACCAGGGCTGCATAGCGTGTGCGTGCAATGCCGGGCAGGAGGACCCAGCGTTCCTGGCATATTCCCAGGTTCTGCATCTCCAGGGGTTCGTGCACCTCCACGGCGGCACGGCTATGTGCCAGACGTGTTACTATGCGGAGCACTACGGGTTCGTGCAATGCCTCGGAGAGTTCAAAGGCGCTCTGCATCATGTCGTATGCCTCCTGCTGGTTGCTGGGCTCCAGTGTGGGCACCATGGCAAATGTGGCATAGAAACGGCTGTCCTGCTCGTTCTGGCTGGAGTGCATGGAGGGGTCGTCAGCGGCCACCACCACCAGACCTCCGTGCACACCTGTGATGGCGGAGTTTACAAAGGCATCGGCGGCCACGTTCATGCCCACGTGCTTCATGCACACCAAGGCACGGCGACCGGCATAGGACATGCCCAGGGCAGCCTCCATGGCGGTCTTTTCGTTTGTACACCAACGGCTATGCACACCGCGCTCGCGGGCAATGGCATCGCCCTGGATGAATTCAGTTATCTCGGTAGAGGGAGTGCCGGGGTAGGCATACACGCCACCCAAACCGGCATGTATTGCACCCAGTGCTATGGCCTCGTCTCCAAGAAGTAGTTTCTTCATAGTTGATTGTCTATTTTTGTCTGCCCTACTCTTCTTTGCAGAGGGGCTTGGTGTTATTGTATTAATCGGAGTAGTCGGAGTAGTCGGAGTAGTCGGAGTAATCTGAGTAATCTGAGTTTTCCGTTGTTTGTCTGATGAGTGTCAGTTGTAACTACTCCCCGCCCTATAGGGAGGGATTGGGGGCGGGTCCTTCCATTGCTTCACACGTCTGCGTCCTCCAGCACGGGGAACTTCTGGCGGAAAGCGGCAAGTTGCTCCATGTCCATTTCCACCGAAACGGCACTCTCCTCGCCCATGGGACATTGTGCCACCACCTTGCCGTAGGGATCGGTCATCAGCGTTCCACCCGAATACTGGCATGAGGGGTCGGTGCCAACACGGTTCACAGCGCATACGTAGCACTGGTTCTCGATAGCTCTGGCCCTTTGCAGGGCAAGCCATGCCTCCACACGGGGAGTGGGCCAACTTGCCACGTAAATGATGGCATCGTACGGTTCGGCTGCCCTGTTTCGTGCAAAGACGGGGAAGCGCAGGTCGTAGCATATCTGCAACAGGAAGCGCACACCACGGAACTCGGCCACCACACGCTCCTGTCCTGCCGTATAGCGATGATGCTCTCCGCCGTAGGTGAAGAGGTGATGCTTGTCGTAGAAGGTGCACTCCCCATCGGGGCGCACGAAGCAGAAGCGGTTGTAATACCGTCCGTCCTCCTCCCTGATGGCTATGCTTCCCGCCACGGCGGCATCCATTTCCAGCGCCATGCCCTTCATCCATTCCAGCGAGGGGCAGGTACCCAGTGTCCATTCCTCGGCAATACCCTCCGGCTGGGTGGCAAACCCGGTGGAGAACATCTCGGGCAGGATGTAGAGGTCGGCCCTCTCCATGGAGCGCATGATGCTCTCGGCATGCTGGCGGTTGGCCTTGGCATCGGCCCACTGGATGTCCGTTTGTATAAGGTTGATTTTCATTCTCAAGTTGTTGCTTTTTGATACATTTATCTATGCATTTACGTGCAAAACGTCATAATTAGGCCCCAAAGTTATATAAAAATATTGGTTTTACCGTCAAATAGTAGCAAAAAAGTACACAATAACATCAATATTGAACGAAAAGAGCATTAAGAGGCATTCTTTCTGCACCTCAATTCAAACAATACGTCATCAGAACCTGTAACTGATAATGTAATATTTTTTCATATTGAAATTCTCTAAATAAAAACACGGTAAACAAATGGCAACTCCACCGCTCCAACACAAAAGCCTACCAAAATACGACACAAAACTAAAAGCAAGGGATATGTCATTGTATATCAACACATAACTAGCATATTTCTATGTATTTACTTTAATCTCCACTTACATAGAATCGAGAAAAGAAGAAGAGTTGAATCAAGTCTCCAGAAGAAGGGGGGCCAGTCCTCCCGAGAACAAAGGTCGGTCGTCGGGAGAACAAGCCTCGGTCATCGGGAGAACAAAGCCCGGTCGTCGGGAGGACTCTGCCATAACATCCCGACCGCCATAGCAAAATCTCACCTAAAAGAGCGAAAATGTAATTGTTTTTCCAAATAAGATACGAATAAAGAAAAAAAAGGAGCAGCAAAGCACAAATACAATACGCTACAGGTAGAAATCCTTGCACAACTCAGAATACTCACTACTACGACCGCCTTGAGAATCCTGCAAGACAAGGAAAGACGCTCTAACATCTATATCTGACTTAAAACCAAATTCAAGAAGCACTCGCTTTGGAGTCTTACTTGAAACAGTAACCACGCGGCATTCCCTATGCAGATGAAGGCCATTCAGCATAGCCTCGCCCACAAACATATCCCTTGCCTGCATGGGAACTACAACAGAAAACACACCATCTGCCGCAAGCAAAGCAGAGACGGACTCAAGCAACGCGGCAAAAGAAAGAGAGGATGTATTGCGTGCCCTGCTCCTGCGCTCATCTGGAGGCAAAGTATCCTCGGCATAATAAGGCGGATTGCACAGAATCAGATTGAAGCGCCCCGCCTCAGGTTCCCTTGCCAGCATCCTGACATCGAACTGACGAAATTGCACCCTGTCTGCAAACGGACTCTGAAGGGCATTCTCTGAGGCTTCCTCCACACTGGGCTTGTCTACATCAATACCCAACACCTGGGCATGCGGACAACGCTGCGCCGCCATCAAAGAAATAACACCGCATCCGCAACCGACATCAAGCACAAAAGCCTGTCCACAGGCACTCAAAGCCTGAACGTCTGCCCATGCCCCAAGCAGCACCGCATCGGTGCCCACACGCATGGAACTTCTATGGTGGCTAACCTGGAATTTCCTGAACCTAAATGCTTCTCCTGCCATAATCGGGAGACAAATTTACTGCTTTTCGACCAACAAGGCGCCATTTTACCAGAGAAAAAGAGACAAACACCAAACTTTATTTCGTATTTACCCCGTTTTTTCGTAACTTTGCACGCCAATATATATATATTCGGCAAGTAAGCAATACGACACCTTAGAAAAGATACATATACAGATTTATGCGTAAGAACTCCTCCTTTTCATTCGTAACGGAAATTGATGCAGATGTAGAGAAAATCATCCGCCAGTGCAACGATGGCGATATGGGTATCCTGGCATTGCGCGACAACATACTGTTCCCCGGCACCGTAACACCCGTCACCATAGGCAGGAAAAAGAGCCTGACCGTGCTGAAGAAGGCAGAAAAGAGCGGCAAGTACGTGGCAGCCTTCGTGCAGAAGACACCGGAAACCGACGACCCCGCCATGGACGACCTGTACCACGTGGGCACGGTATGCCGGATAGTGCATCTAATGAAACTGCCCGACGGAAACCACAATGCCCTGCTCCAGGCAATAAACCGAGTGGGCCTTGACTCGCTGGAGGACACGCACGAGGGATTGAAGGGCCACGTTACCGCCATACCAGAGATAAAGAGCCCCGACAAGGAGGCAGAACTGGACATCACCGTGGAGATGGTCAGAGAACGCATCAAGCGCCTGTCCTCCATAACCGAGGACATACCCATGGAGGTGATGGAGTTCATCAAGAAAATGCCAACGGGCGTCTTCTTCGTGAACTTCATATGCACAAGCTTCCCCTTCCCCACGGAAAAGAAGGCGCAACTCATCTGCGAGGACACCGACCTGGGACGTGCCACCCTATTGCTGAAGTTCCTGAACTTCGAGATACAGCTGGCAAAGATGCGCCAGGACGTGGAAGCTAAGACACATGCCGACCTGAACCGCCAGCAGCGCGAATACTTCGTGAACCAGGAGATACGCAACCTGCAGGCCGAACTGGGCAATACGGACGAGTTCTCAAGCAAGTTTGACGACCTGAACCAGCTGCGCACACAAGCCAAGGGGAAGAAATGGAGCAGCACCGTGGCAGACACCTTTGAGAAGGAGGTTACGAAACTCTCGCGCATAAATGCACAAAGCCCCGACTACAACGTGCAGCTGAACTACCTGCAGACAATGCTGCAACTGCCCTGGGGCGAGTACACCCAGGACAACCTGGACCTGAAACGCGCACAGCGCTTCCTGGACGAAGACCACTACGGCATGGAAAGGGTCAAGGAGCGCATACTGGAGCACCTGGCGGTACTGAAGCTCAAGGCCGACAAGAAAAGCCCTATCATCTGCCTGTACGGACCTCCGGGCGTGGGCAAGACAAGCCTGTGCCGAAGCATAGCCAACGCACTGAAGCGCAACTACGTGAGAATATCCCTGGGCGGCATGCATGACGAAAGCGAGATACGCGGACACCGCCGCACCTACATAGGCGCCATGCCCGGACGCATCGTCAAGAGCATCATCAAGGCTGGCAGTTCCAACCCCGTCTTTGTGCTTGACGAGATAGACAAGGTAACACAGGCCACCGTCCACGGCGACCCCTCCAGCGCCCTGCTCGAAGTGCTCGACCCCGAGCAGAACACAGCCTTCCACGACAACTTCCTGGACATCGACTATGACCTGTCGCACGTAATGTTCATAGCCACCGCCAACGACATACACACCATACCCCGTCCCCTGCTCGACCGCATGGAACTCATCGAGGTGGGAGGATACATCACCGAGGAGAAGATAGAGATAGCCAAACGCCACCTGTTCCCCAAGGAGAAGGAAAACAACGGCCTGGACAAGCAGAAGGGCCTGAAGATAAAGAAGGGCGCCATAGAGAAGATCATAGAAAACTACACCCGCGAAAGCGGAGTGCGCTCGCTGGAGAAGCAGATTAACAAGATGCTGCGCAAGGTGGCACTGGAGTTTGCACGCCAGCAAACCGAGGACGGAGCAGACATATGCATAGAAAAGAACATTGACGACAAGGAAGTGGAACGCCTGCTGGGCAAACCGCTCTTCTCGCGCGACACCTACCAGGGCAACGGCTTTGCCGGAGTGGTAACCGGACTTGCCTGGACAAGCGTGGGAGGCGAAATACTCTTCATAGAGACAAGCGTGTCCGAAGGCAAGGGAGGAAGACTCACACTGACCGGCAATCTGGGCGACGTGATGAAGGAGTCGGCAACCATAGCCTTGGAGTACATCCGATGCCACACACGAGACCTGGGTATAGACCCCAGAATCTTCGAGAACTACAACCTGCACATCCACGTGCCCGAAGGTGCAGTGCCCAAGGATGGTCCCTCGGCCGGCATCACCATGGCAACGAGCATCGCATCGGCACTGACACAAAGGAAAGTGCGCAAGGAGGTGGCCATGACAGGCGAGATAACCCTGCGAGGCAAGGTACTGCCCGTGGGCGGAATACGCGAAAAGATACTGGCCGCAAAGCGCGCCGGCATAAAGCACATCATCCTGTGCCAGGACAACAGGAAGGACATAGAGGAAATACCCGCCATATACCTCAACGGACTTGAGTTCCACTATGTAAGCACCGTAATGGATGTACTTGACTATGCCCTGCTCAAGGACAAGGTGGAAAACCCCGTAGAGTTCCGTTTCGAGGACAACAAAACGGCAAAGGACTCTGCCAACTGACTACCATAGACAAAAAGAAGAACGATACAAAAGACCAAAGGAAGGATGACATTCGAACTTCAACATACCGACCCCAAGACAAATGCCCGTGCAGGCGTGCTAACCACCGCCCACGGACAAATAGAGACACCCATCTTCATGCCCGTAGGCACCGTGGGAAGCGTGAAGGGCCTGACCGTGCGCGACCTGAAAGAGGAGGTGAAGGCACAGATCATATTGGGCAACACATACCACCTCTACCTGAGACCCGGAACCGAGATTCTAGAAAAGGCCGGAGGACTGCACAAATTCAACGGATGGGATAGACCCATACTGACCGACTCCGGAGGCTTCCAGGTCTTCTCGCTGACCGGCATACGCAAACTTACGGAAGAAGGCTGCACCTTCCGCAGCCATCTGGACGGTTCCAAGCACATGTTCACCCCCGAACGCGTGATGGACATAGAACGTAGCATAGGGGCAGACATAATCATGGCACTGGACGAATGTCCCCCTGGCACAAGCGACTATGCCTATGCCAAGAAAAGCCTTGGGCTCACACACCGATGGCTGGACCGCTGCTTCAAGCGCTTCAACGAAACAGAACCACTCTACGGATACAGCCAGAGCCTCTTCCCCATAGTGCAGGGATGCACCTTCAAGGAGCTCAGACGCGAAAGTGCCGAATACATTGCCGCAAAGAATGCCGATGGAAATGCCATAGGCGGCCTGGCCGTAGGAGAACCTGCCGAGGTGATGTACGAGATGATAGAGGTGGTGAACGAAATCCTGCCCAAGGAGAAGCCCCGCTATCTGATGGGAGTGGGCACACCGGCAAACCTGCTTGAAGGCATAGAACGAGGCATAGACATGTTTGACTGCGTCATGCCCACACGCAACGGACGCAACGCCTGCCTCTTCACCTCTGAAGGCATCCTAAACATGCGCAACGCCAAGTGGGCCGACGACTTCTCACCCATCGACCCCATGGGCCATAGTTTTGTAGACACACACTACACCAAGGCCTACCTCCACCACCTCTACAAGGCGAAGGAGCTTTTGGCGCTTCAAATTGGTTCCATCCACAACCTTGCCTTCTACCTTTGGTTGGTTAAGGAAGCGCGCAAGCACATCCTTGACGGCACCTTCACCGTGTGGAAACGCGAGATGGTGGAAAAGATAGGAAGAAGACTATAAAAAGGAAAATAACGCACGGAGTGCAGAGTCTCAGTTTCTATATATGGCGTTCTTCATGTAACACAGCAAGATGGTTTACGCTGTATCTCTCCTACTAATCAACATTGCTTATGCTTGACCTTAAAAAGTTGGGAATCTATAAGATTGACCTCTACATAATCAAGAAGTTTCTCACTACTTACTTCTTCTTGATAACTATCATTATTACGATTGGGATTATCTTTGACTTCAATACGAATATCGATAAGTTGACACAGAGCAGTGCAACGACAGAGCAAATCATTTTTGATTACTATTTGAACTTTATCCCCTATTTCGTCAATCTGTTTAGCCCCTTGTTCGTGTTTATCTCTGTGATTTTCTTTACGACTAAGTTGGCTGATAATTCAGAGATAATAGCCATGAAGAGTACGGGCATGAGTTTCAAACGACTTTTGCGCCCGTATATGATATCAGCGACATTGATTGCAGTAACAACGTTTCTTTTAGGAGCGTATGTTATTCCCAAGGGTAATGTAGCAAAGGTTGATTTCTATAACATGTATATTAAAAATAGAAATATCACCGTTGCCGAAAACATTCAGATGCAAGTTGATACGGGTGTGGTCGCTTATATTACACGCTTTGATAATGTGCGTAAGAGTGGGTACGGATTCTCGCTCGATAAGTTTGAGAACAAACAATTGGTGAGTCACCTTACGGCGCAAACGTTGCAATATGATACACTTGCAGAGCGTCCCTTCTCATGGACCTTGCGAAACTATCAAATAAGAACGCTTCAAGATGGTCGTGAAGAAATCAAACAGGGTGCTGTTATTGATACCGTAATCTTGATGGAACCCAAGGATTTCTTTTATGTGAAAGGACAACAAGAGACACTCACGTTGCCTGAATTGAGCGAATTTATCGAGAAACAAAAGTTGAGAGGAGCAGCGGGTATAAGCACCTTTGAGGTGGAATATCACAAGCGTTTTGCCATGCCGTTTGCCGCTTTCATTCTGACGCTCATCGGAGTTTCGCTTTCGTGTGAGAAGCGCAAAGGCGGCATGGGTGCTTCCATCGGCCTGGGCTTGGCACTCAGCTTCTCATACATCTTTTTCCAAACCATATCGGCCTCATTCGCCACCAATGCAGGATGGCCGGCCATGATTGCCGTGTGGATACCCAACATTTTGTTTGCTATCATCGCATTCTTCCTCTACAAGCGCACTCCGCAGTAGGGGGATTCTCATCGGGCGAAGTCCTTTGTGTGAAGGGCCGCCCTTATTTTTTATATATAATAACTCATAGCAATGAATTCAGAAACCAATATGGGCGCGGCGGCTGTGCTTCCCGAAAATCAGGAAGAGGGGGTGCAGCAACCTACGTCCTTTTATGACCTTCCTTTGCACGACGATGTGCTTGATGCGCTCTACGACATGCGTTTCGACCGCTGTACGCCGGTGCAGGAAAAGTGCATCCCGCCTTTGTTGGAGGGTCGCGACCTCATCGGTATCGCACAGACGGGTACCGGCAAGACGGCGGCTTATTTGTTGCCGCTGCTCACCTTGCTGCGCACCCGTGAGCATCCCACCGATGCCGTGAAT